>JBEKXN010000015.1:0-75641 GCA_049511835.1 Verrucomicrobiota bacterium
GCGGCATGAATGCGCAGCAATCCGCCGGATTCGCCAAGCACCAGATTCGACCAGCGCAGCGTTTTGACTTCATTGCGCCGCAAACCCGCATACAACGGCAGCATATAGGCCAGTTGATTCTTTCCAGCAGCTTGCAACAACTGGACGACTTGCGCATCCGACAACGCCCGCCGTTGAACCCGTTCCTTGCCGCGCGTGTCCGTCCGTTCCACCAGTTCAAAGGGGTTTACGCTGACGCGGCTTTGCTTGCGCAACCATGTCCAAAAGGCCGAGAGCGTGGCCAGATATTCATTCAGGGTCTTGGGGGCTTTGTGGGCTCGCCGACCAGCTTGTGCAGTTCTTCCGGCACTTCGATGAATGGAAACTGAATAAACGGCATATTCCCTATCGTAGCATTATAGATACAGTTGTCAACCATAAATCTTGAAATTGTATTCCAAAATTTCCCGCCATCGGCTTGGATGCCGTCTTGCGCACAGCTTGCGGTTGAATGTGCTTGCAGAAATCTCCGGTTGGAAATCCCGGCGCGCCTTCCTAACCAGCCGTGTCCCGGCTCGGCGAGCACTGTCAAGGTGGAGACACAAAAAGAAAACCCCGCGCGAAGCGCCTCGTTTTTATTTGGACGACCTTGACAGGCGCAGTCGAGCATACAATGGACAAAACGAGGCGCGCCGGAGTCAGCCCTTGCGGATGCAAATCAGGGAACTTCTTGGTTTGCATGTTGAGCAAAACTATCAGAAGCAAATTCGGTTTGGTATTGGCAGCGAGCATTTGCGAACATCCACTCCACGCGAATTCCCGCGTTCATCTTGCCTGCGTCCACCAAGCAAAAAACATAGAACAGTTCGGCATTCAGATTCACGGAGAAACGATGAGGCGATAAAACCGCTGTGGCGAGGAGCCAAGTGCGTTGGTATCCAGCAGGGTCACGCCGTAGTTTGTCGCCGCAAAAGCCTTGTTCAAATTGATCCAATTCGTCTGTAGAAGGTTGGTTTTATATTGGACCTGATAGACCAAGCCGGTGGTGGTGATCCAAGAAAGCTGAAAACTGCTCCCGGATTTTGCCGACGTATTGAATACGGGCGATGGAATCGGCGTTATACTGACATCATCCAAGCCAAAATAGTTGGGATCATTCTCCGCTTGGATTTGAAGAATGGTGTTGGTGGCGGTGGCATTGATGAGAAATTGGAGGTTCGTCCATGAGAACGATGATGGATTTAGAATGGCGTAGAGCGTATTGGTTGCGGTGCTGTTGGTGTTCCAATTGACAATGAATCGCTGTACCGTTCCACTGGATGGATTGTCCAGCCAAAGCGACAGCAAATAGTATTGGCCGGGAACTGTCGAAATGGGTTGTGACAGCGATGCCAATTGCGTGTCGCCCAAAAATGCGCCGTAAGTTCCCGAATGAACGATGGAATATCCCGACGAGGAACTCTCGACAGCATTGTAAATATATCTTCCAATAACAGTGTTCCCCGAAAGGGTCCAGCCCGAAAAATCTCCCGTCTCAAAACCGCCGTTCTGAACCAAAGACTGGCCGATGGACAAGGAGAACGGGGTAAACAGCGCGCCGCCGCCGCTGTTGGTTGCCAGCAACGATGCATTGTATATGCCCGGCGTAAAATTGTCAGCGGCCTCTGCCAGACTGACCGAGATCGGGAGGGTGCCGCCAGCCGCCAACGTGCCGTTGGTTGAAGGAACATTCAGCCAGGACGAGGTGTTGATGAGTGACCACGTCAGCGAAAACGAACCAGCGTTGGTGAGCAAAATGGTTTCTGAATTTGGGCTGAAGGGACCGCCTACCGGCCCGACGGCTGTGAATCCGGTTGCCGGCAGCGCCCCCAGCCAATTGGTCACGCCGGACAAGGCGTTAATCAAACTTTGTCCGGCTGGTGTCCCCCAACCCGTGCAAAGGTCATAGCCGTTTGTTGCATAAAAAAGATTCGGACTGTTGCTTGAGGTGTTATTGCCAACCGTGATGTCATGGAAGTTGGCGGTGAAGGCCGCGCTCTTGCCAAGAGTATAAATAGCGGGGTTCAGAAATCCAACATTGGTTCTGCCCGCTGACACGGCTTGTTGGTTGATCAAAGCCGTCAGGGCGGCCCACAAGGGGGCGGCGCAACTTGTTCCTCCTACTGTGGCGTTGGTGCCGTTGCCATATGTGACATAAACATTGTCCGCCGTAAGCGCGACGTCGGGAATGTTTCGGTAACTGGTCGAACCGCCGTTGCCTGACATGCTGATGCCCGACTGCCAGGTCGGGATGGAATAGTAAGAACTAATCCCGCCGCTGCTACCGTAATAACTGCCGCTGTGCAATCCCCAGTTCCAAACCGTTTCCGACGACCACGAGCCACCGGAGCCGGTCGTCGTCAAAGTGGTTCCGCCAACAACGGTGATGTAGGGATTGCTGGCAGGAGCGTTGGCCAGCGAGGTGTTATCAACGCCATTTGCCGAGCTTGACCCAGTGGTGTAAGCATCGCTGTCCCCGGAAGCGGCAAAGAAAGACTGTCCCTGCGCGGCCATCTGTTTGAAAATGCTGTCCGTGGTCGTGCTCGGACCGCCTGACCATCCCCACGAACAACTCAATTGCTTCACTTGATTGCTCGCGGCCATGGCATTCAAAACATCGTTGACGATTCCGCTTGGTCCGGCCTCAAACACCATGATTTTGGAAAGTCCCGGCGCCATGGACATGGCCATTTCAATGTCCAGTGAAACTTCGATGTTGCCGTTGCTGGTTGGCGTACCGCCGTAACCATCCAGCAAAACTGTTTGAACCGGCACTGTGGGCAATCCCGCCTTTGAGGCGTAGGCCACGATGTCACTTGCATAAAAGCCGTCGAATTGAACTAGGCTAACCATCTGGCCGACGCCGGTGATTGTCACTCCCGGCAGGTAAGCCGCGCGAAAATCATTGCCCAGGTAAGTGCCCGAAGGTCCCGAACCGGTGGCGTTCGGAACGCTGTTTGCGGCGGTTTGCTTAATCTTAAGCAGCGGTCGTGGCAAACTGTAGTTGTCCAAGCCACTGATGTCAGCAATCGGCAACCGCGCGTCAACCGACGGTTCGATGTCCGGCGCATAAAAGTCGCGGTTTCCCGACGGGTGATGATAAGTCAGCAAAGTAATGTGAAACGCCTGTTGAATGTCATCTACCGAACCGGACACGTCGAGCAACAGGCGGTTCCCGTGAGTCGCGGTGATAGTCAGGCCATTCGTCCGCGCAAACTCCATGACCGCCTGATAATCTCCGGCAGTGGGCCCAAAACGCTCGGTAAACTCTTCCGATGTCAGGTAATGCTGATAATTCGTGCTGGCCGGGTCATAGAGTTGCGCCAGGAAATCACCCAAGCCTTTCTCGTCGCGCAACGGCAGACCAATAGCCAGTCGCAATTGGTTCGTTCCTGACAAGTAACCATTGGACACCAAACTGGCTGGAAGTTGTGGCAAATGGCCTGGCAAAATTTTCAAGCCGGTATTTGCGGCAAAGGATGAAGTGATTGCCGCCAGCAGGCACAAAACAATAATTCCGAGTATAAGATTGTGTTTTAGGTTCATAGCCGCCTTCATTGGGAATGAAAAAGACGATAGAATCTGAATCTATTTCCTGGAGGAGGCGTCACGATAATAAAGCTGACTGTGCCGTTGGTGTTGATCGTGGCGGAGGAAACTTCCCAGTTTACAGCGTTCAGATTAGTGGTCTGTTGAAGTATCCAATTGGCGGTTGTGGATGACCAGGTAACCATTACGGCGCTGTTCGTGATAGAGATGGACAATAACGGCGCCCCTGCGGCCTGAACAGCGTAGAGTGCCCAGAATCCACCAGTCAATGAATAGCTGCCACCGTTCATCGCGCCACTGGCGGCAGGCTGGGCAATCGTGCCGCTAGCGGAAAATACGCTGCCAGTGCTTGAGCCGCCTCCGCCGGAGATTGCAGCCCAATCAATCGAATAGCTTTGCGCACGGACACCAGCCACAAGCATGGCCGACAGCAATAGCGTAAACAGCGGGATGGTATATGATTTCATTCGGTTGATCTTTGCGTTCATCCTCACTGTTTTTCGTAGAGATACATGATTTGGGGGAGCGTGTAAGCGGCGGTGTCGTTCAGATCTAAAGTGCTGTTTGCGCCGCCCCAGATAAGCATTTCATTGCCTGTCCAAACGGCTGAATGCAACCCCCGTTGTGCCGGCGCGCCGCTGGTGGTCATGGATTGCCAGGAGTTGGCCGTCGGACTGTAGTATCCGCCATCATTGAAGAATGTCGTGTTTGTTGACTCCCCACCCCACACAAGCATCTGGCTGCCCGTCCACAACGCTGTATGATAATATCGCGGTTCGGGAGTACTGTTGGTGTTCAATGACGACCAGGAGTTGGCGGATGGATTGTAAAGGCCGCCGTCACTCAATGCGTTGCTGTTATAGCCGCCCCAAATAATCATCTGGCTCTGCGTCCAAACCGCAGAGTGGATCGCGCGCGCGCCGGGCGCGCCAGTCGTAGGGAGTGTTGTCCAAACGTTGGACGAAACATTATAGCTTGCGCCACTGTTCAGATAACTGCCATTCCAACCGCCCCAAACAATCATGTTATTGCCCGTCCAAATGGCGGTGTGAAAATCGCGAGCGGCGGGCGTGCCACTGTTGGTCAGGGTGATCCAAGTATCAGATGTGGGATTATATGCTGCGCCAGTGCTCAAGAAGCTACCGTTGTAACCACCCCAGATGATCATCTGGCTGCCCGTCCAGATGGCGGTGTGATACTCGCGTGTACCGGGAGCATTTGTGCTCGAAATGGCGCTCCAAGTGTCGTTGGAAGGATTATATCGCGCGCCATTATTGAGGTAACTGCTGCCGTTGTAACCGCCCCAAATGATCATTTCCTTGCCGGTCCACACCGCCGTGTGCCCATACCGCGCCGTAGGTGTATTGGAAGAAGTGGACATGGGTGTCCACGTGTCGGTCGCAAGATTATACGATGCGCCGTTGCTCAAGGCATTCCCATTATAACCGCCCCAGATGAGCAGTTCGTTTCCGGTCCAGACGAAGGCTTGCGAATTTCGCGGACTTGGTGCGGAATAAGCCATCATGCTCCATGAATTGGTCGTTGGATTGTAAAGCCCGCCGTCATCAAGTCCGCCGGTTCCGCTGGTCGTGCCGCCCCAGATAATCATCTGCGCGCCGGTCCAGACCGCCGTGTGTCCATATCGTATCGTCGGTGCGTTGTTCGTTGCAACGGCTGTCCAACTATCAGCTGAAGGGCTGTAACTTCCTCCGGAGTTGAATTCCGTGCTGCCGTTCTTGCCGTCCCAAATTACCATCATGTTGCCCGTCCAGATGGCCGAATGATTTTGACGCGCGGCGGGCGCACCGTTAGTGGTGATTGCCGTCCACGAGTTGTTGGCTGGATTATAGCTCGCACCGTTGCTCAAATAACTACTGCCGTTGTAACCGCCCCACACAATCATGTTCGTCCCCGTCCAAACGGCGGTGTGATTTTGACGTGCGGTGGGCGCACCGTTTGTAGTGACTGTGGCCCACGTGTCGTTGGCTGGATTATAGCTTGCGCCGTTGCTCAAATAACTACTGCCATTGTAACCACCCCAGATAATCATGTTCGTTCCGGTCCAAATCGCCGTATGATTCTGGCGCGTTGTCGGCGCGTTGTTGGTGGAAATGGATGTCCACTGGTCGGTAACAGGATTGTAAGCCCAGCCGTCCTTGAGCCGGCTGCTGCCATTATACCCGCCCCACACGATCATTTCCGTTCCCGTCCAGACAGCGGTGTGGTATTCCCGCGCTGTCGGCGCATTGATGTTGGACATGGGTGTCCACTGATCGCTGGCCGGGTTGTAAAGCCAGCCGTCACTGAGATAACTGCTGCCATTGTAACCGCCCCACACAATCATGTTCGTTCCCGTCCAGACCGCAGTGTGGCCGATACGACCGGTGGGAGCGCCGTAAGGCGTAATTGACGACCAAGTGTTGACAGTCGGCGTGTAAATGCGTCCGTCGTTAAAATAATTTGTCCCGTCATAACCACCCCAGACAATCATTTGCGTGCCCGTCCAAATGGCGGTCTGGCCGTAGCGTGGCTTCGGGGCAACCGCCAAGCCGAGGGTGGTCCAGAGTTCTCCCAGTTCGGTCTGGCCGATTTTAGTGTAACCATTGTCGAGGAGATTGGTGGCGTTGGCGCTGGAGGAGAGAACAATACCGCCCGAAGCCACGCCGCTTTGACCGGAGGCGTTCAGATTATCCGCTGCGGCCCCAGAAGCGAGTTGGGTGCTGGTGACAGTTCCGCCAGCAATCTGGCTGCCGCTGATCGTCCCACTTTGAATTTGGCTGCCATTGATGGTCCCGGTGAAATTCCCCGCCGTGATGGCATAGGGCGACGCCGTTATTTCCTGCCTGGGACTTAAAATGGAGTATGCGCCGCTGCTCCCGTTTGTGCGGACGCCAATTTCCAGCCAGCGTTGGGAGCCGGAAAAGATTCCCATTCCGAAATCCAACGCCACCATGAACAACCCGTTGCTAACGCTGGTTGACGAATTCGCCAGAGTGGTTCCGACTTGATTGCCATTACTGGCCGAATCAAAGATTGAAAACGTCAGGTCATAATTGCCGGTGGCCGGACTGCCGCCATCCATAAGCCTGCCCTGATAGGTGAATGCCGTGCCCTGGGCAAACAGGGTATTGTTGACGAGGATCGTGCTAAACAACACGGCGACGTTTAAGTATTTACTGTATTTGATCATATAGAACGGGGCAAAAAATTCGCCTTGCTTGCGCGCAGGGCGAAATTGACGGCATCCACGAGTTCGTGGAGGGGAAACGGTTTGGGGAGCACTTTGACAATTTGCAGCCAGTCGTTATCGTGGTTGAGAAAAAACTCAAACTGAGTTGACATAACAATGATCGGCAGTTTTAGTCCATTTTGCCGAACCTTGAGCACAAGTTTTTTCCCGCACAAATGCGGCATTTCATTGTCAGTAATCAACAGATCGAAAGGTTCCATTTTTAGCCTGTCCCAAGCCATTTGGCCGTCGTTCACTGTTATGACCGTGTATCCGGCACGCCGTAGAGCATGAGTAACCGTGCGGCATATCATTGGTTCGTCATCGGCGCAGAGAATCCGGAGCGCATGAGGAAAATCTTCATCCTGTATCACGGGGACATCCCAGTTCTCCGCCAACGGTTGATTCATCTTGATCATGGATGTTTATGTCTGCTGCAGACTGCGAGAATGGGCGCAGTCGCAACAAGAGGCTGGCGACAGAATGGTGACAGTCGCCAGTCCTCGCTCAGGTCGGTCAGTTCTGGCCATCTGGAGGTAGCCCGCCAAATCCACCGGGTGGATGCCCAATCAATTCATCCATTGTCAACTTGCCGTCGCCGTTTTTGTCGAGTGTCTTGAGGGCGGCGGGCGCGTTGGCGATTTCATCCGCGTCAATCACTCCATCGCCGTTGGCATCCAGCGCCTTTACAATTGCCGGCAGCGGCGGTTGCGAACCACCCTTGGGCGCATTGGCCATCTGCGCCGGCAGATATTCGTCGGCGGTCAACTTGCCATCGCCGTTCTTATCCAGCGTTAATAATTCCGCGCTGGCGTTGGCGATCTCGTTGGAATCAATGATGCCATCGTGGTTTGTGTCCAGCGCAGCGATGATAGGAAGTTGTGGTGGACGTCTGCCGCCCGGCGGTCCTCCGTTGGGCGGTCCCCCCTGTGGCTGGGCGAGACAGGCTGTAGTTGCCAGTCCGAGGACAAGGGCGAGCATTATGGTGTTTTTCATAATTTAGTTTTTCGATGCGTGGCAACCGCACTCTCTGGCCGCAGTGCGGTTGCCACGGGTTGTTTTGTTGTTTTGGTTAGGCGGCCAGAAACGTTTGCTAAGTTGATGGCTCTGCAAATGGAATGCCTGGTGTGGACGACGACGGCGCCAGGCGCGACGCTCAGAAGGGTAGACCGACCAACTTGGGGACCGCCGGGGGGCCGATCTGCAAGGTCGTCCACTGGCCCAACCCTGAACCCCGACGGAAAATACGAGCAACTTGAACCACTATTCAGGCAAGCAACGACTCCTTGAGAGGCAACGGTCAAGTCAAAGGCGGTCGGAAGACGAGCCCGTAATGGCAATGTTGAAAAGTCAATATCGGCAGGCATATAGTTCACGTTATTCAGAGACAGCTTTTATCATATCGCCGCTCGTAGAAGTAAACAACACTGGGAGTGTTTTGATGCCTGAAAAGGGATTAAACCGCCAGGAATCGGGATGAACGCTATCAAATCCGGGATCAATTTTCTCAAACGCGGGTGACAATTCGGCGTCGGAGCGCTGTAGTTGTCCCTCTTGAAGACGAGTTCGGATGGCTTGAGCCATTTCTTCAAATAGGTATGGGAAAATCAACAAGGGATAGGCGGTTTCCCACGCCAGTTCCGATGCCTCGTTGGCCGCTCCACAAAGGTGCTTGAAAAGCGCCGCATCGGCTGTTTTCTCCAGTGCCGAGTGAAGTAATTTCTGCTTGAGTTGGTGCAACTGTGGATGTGCATGTCCATTCGCGCCGTTTCCGACGAAACGGGGAAATCTTTTCGGCGCAATACCAGCCGGTGCTGATTCCAAGCACGATTGGACAAACATCTGCTCACGACCTTGGATTGGAGTTGAGTTATTCATTGAAATTTTAAGTTAGAAATGTTGTTGAAGGATCGCCTCCAGCACTGACGTTCGCATGGTAGCGCGCTCGTGAATTTCCTTAATGTAGTCATCGAGATTGCTGTCCGCCGACTCTACTGTCTCCGAGAAAAACCCCATGCTTGCTTCGCGGGCGATTCGTTTCAGATCGCTGTAGGCAGGCGCAAGTTCTTGTTCCATGCGAAGAATGCCGTGGAACTGCGCCACGATTGCGCTATCCGCGGTCCGGGCATGATGTGCAACCCGGCTGACCCAGCTTCTGACAAACGGCGGCAATGACTCGTTGCCGTTCACGGCGATGAGTAACAAACCGGGTTGCATGGCTGCTTTTGCGATGGCTTGTGACAAAGTGGAAATTTTCAGAGCGGCCAGATTCCAGAGGCTGATATTTAATTCATACTCCGAACCCAGATGCTGTTGGAGCCGGTCGCAGAGTCCTTTTGCGTTTTTGCCAGTGTAGACGCTGTCGTAAAGAGTCATCACTCCCACTTCCATTGGCGGTTTTTGAATTTCAATTTTCATCTTACAATTACAGGGAAATACACCGCGAATTGCCGCTGGTTGTTCCAATTGGGATGAATCTACGAAGAAACGAGATGAAAAGGCGGTCAAACGAGACGGCAATTGGAAAAACGCGCGCGAAAAGGGCGTTACAGAAATTCCAGCCGCTGCTGAATCTCCCGCACCCCCCGTGTCAGCGGGAGTTCCTTGCCATTCTTCAGCACCACCATGTATTCCCCGCGTGGAGCCGGCTTGACCCCAACAACTCGTTCCAGATTGACGATGGCCGAACGATGGATGCGCAGAAAGGTTTTAGGCGAGAGCTTGGACTCCAAATTGGCTAGTGATTCCCGCAAAACATGATTTTGCGTGCCGGCATGCAGAATGGCATAATTGGCTGCGGCTTCGATGAAGTCCACGTCATGGAGTTTGACAAAAATTGTCCGCTCTCCGGCTTTTACCGAGAGATGACTGGGATAAAGAGACTCTGGTTTGACCACGCTTAATAATGCCTGAAGGCGTTGATTCAAGGCGTCCGAGTCGCGTGACTGAAGGAGTTGTCGCGCCCGCTGCAATGCCTCCCGAAAGCGCGCGGGTTTAATCGGTTTCAACAGATAGTCGGTCGCGCTTACCTCGAATGCTTTCAAGGCGTGCTGATCGTAAGCCGTGACAAAAATTACCACCGGCATTTGTTCGAGCGGGATGGCGGCCAAAAGCGCGAAGCCGTTCATCTTGGGCATTTGCACGTCAAGAAACATCAATGCCGGCTTCTCTCGTTGAACGAGTTTTAATGCTTCAGAACCGCTGGCACATTCGCCGATAACTTCAATATCTGACTCTTCTTGCAAGAGCAGGCGCACACCTTGCCGAGCCAGCGGTTCGTCATCCACTATGAGCGTGCGGATCTTCACGACTCCTTTGAAACACCCAAAGTGGACATTGGTTCCGTATGAAACGGCATTTCCAATTTCGCAATACAGCCCCCGCTTGGTGCGTTGCGAACCGAAAAACGATGCTGGTTGGGATACAAACTCTGAAGCCGTGCCTTGGTGTTTGAGAGGCCAATTCCGTTTCGCGCCATCAACTCCGCGACCTCCTTTTCCGCCAATCCCACGCCGGTGTCGCAGATGGAAACGGATAATACGTCGCCATCGCGACGGGAGCTGATTTCGATGGTTCCCGGCGACAAACTAGGCTCGATGCCATGCCGGACCGCGTTTTCGACCAACGGTTGAAGAATGAACGTCGGCACCAGCGCGCCGCGCGTTTCCAGGGCGATGGCGCGCTTGATCGCCAGCCGGTCGCCAAACCGGATTTGTTCGATTTCGAGATAACAATCCAAAAACTTTAATTCCTGTTCCAGCGGAACTTCCGGTGTTGACCCGCTGTCCAAAGACAAACGCAGCATCTGGCCCAAGCTGCCGATCATCTCGTTGGCCGCCGGCGGGTTGGTTTGAACGAGGGTGGAAATGGCATTCAGGGTGTTGAACAGGAAATGCGGGTGGAGTTGCATCCGCAACGCCTGAAGCCGCGCCTGCCCAAGCTGTGATTCCAGTTCCAAGGCGCGGCGGTCCCGCTGCTGCGAACGGCGAAAATAGACTAACGTATGACAGAGACTTAAAAGGGTCAGGTAAATTGGAACATTGAAACGGACGCGACCCCACAACGGCGGACGATTCCGGTCGAAATCAGCGGGCGGCGCATCATTGGATGGCGGCGGAGGCCGATTCATTTCGAATGGCGGGTTTCCCGTTGGCGGCGGACGATTCACAAATTCTCTCTCGTCGCGACTAAAAGGCGGCAAGGATGGAACAAAGATATAGTCACTCAATCCGGTGCATACCGCCACCGACAAGACGCCAACAATCAAATGAGCGGAAATACGCCACCGCCAACCGGTCCACTCAATGGGAAATCGCAAGATGAACCAGAAAATCAACGGCGAGAGCACCATCCAAGGAAGCCATTGATTCAGGGCCATGCGGACCGCCTGTTGCCATGTAAATACGCCGCCTAAAACGGGCATGGCGCTCACCAGAACAATGAAGACACCCCAAGCCGCCACCGCCGCCAAAATGTAATAGAACCACCGGTGCATAACTGAACGCGGAGTTTTTTTGTTCAAACAGTGAAAGGATAATGGAAACTGCTGGAAAGTCCTGAAAAAATCTTCAAAAAATCCAATCACGATTTACATCGTTGTTTATCCCATAAACGGCGCATTTTACTCCAAAGTGCCCGTCAAGTTTATTTCGCCAGTGAAAATTTTCGCCAAGTCGAGCGAGTCCTGGGGCGTGTTCGGTCCGTCCAAGACGCATCCGCCGGCAAACTTAACGCGACGGCCACGTTATCTTGTTTTTTACCCGGTTCACCTCGTTTTTGTCGGCCTTCATCTCAAATAGGCAATTTGGCATTGGGACACTGAGTTATCGTGTCCTCAATGATTATGAACTTCAACTGGACGGTTCAACGATTTCATTGTTTGAATGCTTTCTCATTACAGCTATGCTGAAAACATTGAACGCTTCTTCCACAGACGGACGTTTCCGGCACAGGCTCATGCCGCTGTGGATTGCGCTGGGTTTGTGGGTTGGCTTGGTCAGTTTGTTCACCGTTCAGGCCGTCGTCGTGAATTCCGAATCCTGGTCCGGTTCGTTGGCGCGTGCCTGTTCCTTTTGGCTGCTTTGGTTGTTCTTCCTTCCGGTGGTTGTCTGGCTCTCGTTGCGATTTCCACTAGAACGATCGAAAATATTTTTCCAAATCGGCGCCCATGTGGCGGCCTGTTCACTCATCATTGCCGTCAGCCAGTTGGCTTATCGGACCTTCATGCCGTTGCCGCAACTGCCGCCTGAAAACCGACCACCGCCAGACGCTTCGCAAGCCCCGCCGCGGGAAATGGGTTCACCGGGAATGCTCGCGGCGCCTGACATCCTGATTTACTTGGCGACAATGAGCGCGTGCGTGGCTTTTGCGCACTTCCGCAAATCGCAAGATCGCGAACGCCGCGCCATCGAACTCGAAGCTCGCCTGGCACAAGCCAAACTTCAGGCGCTGCGGATGCAAATCAATCCGCATTTTCTGTTCAACACGCTCAACGCCATTTCCTCGCTCGTGCATACCAACCCGCGCGTCGCCGACGATATGATCACGGATTTGAGCGAATTATTCCGCGTTTCTCTCGAAAGCTCGGATGAGCAGGAAATCCCGCTCGGGCGCGAACTGGAACTGCTTCGCTGCTATCTGGCCATTGAACAGCGGCGGTTTGGCGAACGGCTGTTGGTCGAACAGAAAATTGCGCCCGGAGTTTTCAATGCGTTGGTGCCCACGCTCATTCTCCAGCCGCTCGTCGAGAATGCCATCCGCCACGGCGTTGAACCGCAAACGGCTGCCGGCAGGATTGCCATTCACGCGTTGCGGAACGGCGATAAAATAACACTGACGGTCAGTGACAACGGAAAGAGGCCGGTGGATTTTGCGGTGCTAGAGAAAAAATCCGCGCAGCGCGGCATCGGGTTGGCCAACACGCAGGCGCGCCTGCAACAGCTTTACGGAAACGAGCAATCGCTTTCCATCGGCCAGGGCGAGTTGGGCGGCTGGACGGTGGAAATCAAAATCCCGTTTCGCCCGGCACCGGCCAAGCCATGAAAATTCGCGCGCTCATTGTGGACGACGAACCCCTTGCACGGGAGCGCATTCGCAATTTGCTCCGCGACGAGCCGGATGTGGAGATTGTCGGCGAGTGCCCCAACGGTGCCGTAGCCGTGGAGCAAATCGATCGGCTGAATCCCGATTTGCTCTTTCTCGATGTGCAGATGCCGGAAATGGACGGTTTCGAGGTGCTGCAACATCTTCCTGCGGAAAAACTGCCGTCGGTAATTTTCACAACCGCCTTCGATCAATACGCCGTGCGCGCTTTTGACGCGCACGCTTTGGATTATTTGTTGAAGCCGTTCAAGCCCGCACGATTCAAGGAAGCAGTGCAGCGCGTCCGCGATCACATTGCCAGCAAACAAGCCGGCACCGCCGCGCACGGGTTGTTGGAAATGCTGGCGGAACGTGCTGCGACGACACAGCTCACGCGACTCGCCATCAAGACCGACGAAAAAGTTTTGTTCATCGCCATCAGCGACATTGATACGATTGAATCAGCCGGAAACTATGTCGTTGCTCACGTTGGCAAGGAGGAGCACGTTTTGCGCGACACGTTGACGAATCTAGAGACGAAGCTGCAGTCGAGTAAATTTCTGCGCATCAGCCGCTCGGCCATTGTGAATCTAGATCGCGTCAAGGAATTGCAGCCCATGTTCCGGGGTGAAAGCGTGGTCATTCTCAAAAACGGCCGGGCCATCCCAACGTCGCGAAGTCTTCGGGAAATTCAAGAAAAGCTGGAAACCCGCTGATTTTGCGGGCGGACGCAGCAGCGGTTCATCACGGCTTTTCAGACTTTCGTCTCATTTCAAGCGAGTTTCATCCCGGACCGCCGTCGCTTGGCGGGAAACGGGTTCATAGTCAGGCGCAACAAATTAAGACTATGAACAAAAACGACGACCTCAAGTTTTTCATCGCCGTCTTGTTCGCTGTTGCTGCGCTGCTTTCCGAAAAGGCCAGTGGGCAAACAAACGGTCTGACCGCTTCTGTTGCAGGTGATTTCATCGGTCCCAACGCTTTTCCAACAAACATTGATTCAGGTTGGGAGACTATGCTCAATTCGTCCTACACTGCGCCGAGCGCAGCAAAATTCCAAGGAACTCGATTGGGAAATTCTGATGCTTTTGATGTCAACATTGGCGTTGGAAAAAAATTCACCCTCAACGACAAATGGTTTCTGCAATTGGATTTCGGGTCGGACAATTTATTTCTGGACACAGTTGCCGGTGCGCCAATTCCGGATGCAGTCCACACGATGCGATTCGGCGCGGGAATTGGCTATCACTTGAATGACAAGTGGACGGTGACCGGCATGGTCAATCCGACGCTGTATAGCTTCGATGACATTCAATGCAGCGATGTCGGGATTTCTGGCGGCCTGCTGGCGTTTTATCGAGCCAATTCCAAATTGACGTGGTCTTTCGGAATCATGGTCGCACCTGACAGTGATTTGCCGGTGCTACCAATGGCAGGAGTCAACTGGATGATTAATAACCAATTCACTCTCCAAATGATGTTTCCCAAGCCGCGCTTGCTTTACCAGATCAATCGCCAATTGACGCTTTACGCGGGTCTGGACATGGTTGGGACAACCTTTCGCACCAGCGACAATTTCGGCACAAAAATCGGCATGACTGAATATAACGATGCTTTGGCCACTTATCGTGATGTCCGGCTGGGGCTTGGGGTTGGTTATCATATCATTTCTGAACTGAACGCCGAGCTTGAGGCGGGTGCCTCGGTATATCGCCAGATTGATTATACGAAACTTGATCAACAGGTGAAATTCAATCCTAGCGCTTATGTCCGGTTCGCCTTGAACTACCGCTTTTAGTCGCATTTTTATGATCCCAAAACATTCCATTTCGATTTTGTGCGTGGCCCTGGTTTTATCCGGCTGCACGATGATTCCAAAATACGAACGCCCGGCCGCGCCCGTCGCGGCGCAGTATCCCGCCGTCACCCAGACCAATGAAAGCCACGCCGCCGACATCGCCTGGCAGAATGTCTTTGCCGACGAACGGCTTAAACAACTCATTGGGCTGGCTTTAACCAACAACCTCGACTTCCGCGTCGCCGTGCTTAACGTCGAGCAGAGCCAGGCGCAATATCGGATTACGCGGTCGGCGTCATTTCCCACTGTGAATGGCAGCGGCAGTTTCACGCGTTCGGGTGCTGCGGGTGTCACGTCCGATCAATGGAGCGCCAGTTTGGGCACGATGGCGTATGAAGTGGATTTATTCGGTCGGGTGCGGAGTTTGAACCGGCAGGCGTTGGAAAAATATTTTGCAACCGCCGAGGCGAAACGGAGCGCGCAGATTTCCCTCGTAGCTGAAGTGGCTGATGAATACTTCGCGTTGCGCGAGGCAGAGGAGCAACTTCTGCTGGCGCGGCAGACGTTGACGGCGGTGCAGGAATCCTACGATCTCAACAAGGCCACCTTTGACGCTGGCGCGAGCAGCGAACTTGATTTGCGCACGGCGGAAGGCCAGGTGGAAACTGCCAAGATAAATGTGCTGACCTATGAACGCCAGCGAGCGCAGGCGGAGAACTATCTGGTCCTGCTCGTTGGCAAGCCACTGCCAACCGATCTGCCCGCGCCTCGGTCGTTCGATGAAACCAATCTCGTAGCGGAAATTCCGGCGGGACTGCCGTCCGAACTCGTGCAACGCCGACCGGATATTCTCGAAGCAGAGCACACGTTGAAGGCGGCGAATGCGAACATCGGCGCGGCGCGTGCGGCGTTTTTCCCGACCATCAGCCTGACCGCTTCCGTTGGCTCGACGAGTTCCCAGCTTTCCCAGCTTTTCGGTTCAGGGACGGGAGTGTGGAGCTTTTCGCCGCAAGTCACATTGCCGATTTTTACCGGCGGGCAGAACCTCGCCGACCTTGACGCCGCGAAGGTGAGCACGTGCATTGAAGTCGCCAATTATCAGAAAGCCATTCAGACGGCGTTCCGCGAAGTGGCGGATGCACTCGTCGCCTGCAGCAGTTATGCGAGCCAGATCGTGGCGGAAGCCGCGCTGATCAACGCGCAACAAAAACGGTATGACCTCGCCAATCTCCGGTATCGCCAGGGCGAGGACACTTACTTGAACGTGCTTTCCGCGCAGCAGGACCTTTACAGCGCGCAGCAAGGCCAGATCGCAGCTCAATACAGCAAACTCACCAGCCAGATTTCGCTCTACAAGGCGCTGGGGGGCGGCTGGAAATAACCATTGACGAATTATGAAGCTCCTCACTTGCGTCATTCAAAAAATGCTCCTGACATTGAAGGTCCATCAATTTGGCACAATGCCGCTCCTATGTCTGGCTTTGGCCGCTGTCACCGGTTGCGGGCGCGGCTCGAACACTGGCGGCGCGGGCGGACCGCCGGGAGCGGGTGGTTCACCGGGCGCGGCGATGCCGCCAACCGAAGTCAGCGTGGTGACCGTGATTCCCGGTGAGGTGACAGTCACCACGGAATTGCCCGGGCGCGTCAACGCCGTGCGCGAGGCCGAAGTGCGGGCGCGCGCCACGGGCATTCTTCTGAAGAGGCTGTTCGAGGAAGGCGCGGACGTGACGACCGATCAGGCGCTGTTTGAAATTGATCCCGCGCCGCTGCAAGCCAGTTATGACAGCGCCAAGGCCGGCTTGGCGAAGGCCGAGGCGACACTTGAACAGGCGCAGGCCAAGGCCAGACGTAACGAGGCGCTCGTAAAAGTCAACGGCGTCAGCCAGCAGGCATACGAAGACGCCCGGGCCAGCGCGCTGCAAAGCGAGGCGGACGTGCTGGCCGCGAAGGCGGCGCTGGAAACGGCGGCATTAAATCTGGGCTACACCAAGGTTACCGCGCCGATTTCCGGGCGCATCGGCAAGGCGCTGATCACGGAAGGCGCGCTGGCAAGCGCCAGCGATGCCACCAAAATGGCCGTCATCCGCCAGCTTGATCCAATCTACGTGGACTTCACCCAGTCCAGCGCGGAGATGCTGAAATTGCGCCGTTCGCTTGAATCGGGGAAGATCCAGGGCGTTTCCCCAAAAGAGGTCAAGATCGCGCTGTTGCTGGAAGACGGCACGACCTATGCCGAGACCGGCAGGCTGGTTTTCTCCGACATTTCAGTGGATGAAAACACCGGCTCGGTCACACTGCGCGGCGAGTTCCCCAATCCCGAAGAAATTCTGCTGCCGGGCATGTTTGTCCGGGGACGGGTTGAAGTGGCGGTTGAAACTCAAGCCATCACCGTTCCGCAGCGCGGCGTCTCGCGCGATACCGGCGGCCAGGCCAGCGTGCTGGTGGTGAACGCGCGGAATCAGGTCGAGCAGCGTTCGATTCAAACCGGCTCGGTGTCGGGTGATAAATGGATCGTCAGCAGCGGCCTCAACGCGGGCGACCGGGTCATTGTTGAAGGGCTTCAGAAGGTGCGTGCCGGCGCGACGGTGGTTGCCGTTCCGTTCCAGGCCGGCGATGCCGGCGCTCCGCCGGCATCCGTCCAGTGACATTCCGGTGAAAGGTTAAACGATCATGCCCAAGTTTTTCATAGAACGCCCGGTGTTTGCGTGGGTGGTTTCCATCCTGATCATGCTGGTGGGATGTCTCGCCATTACGCACCTGCCCGTGGCGCAATATCCCAATGTCGCGCCGCCGTCGGTTTCGGTCTCCGCCACCTACGCGGGCGCCTCCGCCGAAACCGTCCAGAACACCGTCACCACGCTGTTGGAACAGCAAATGACCGGCATTGACAATCTGCAATACATGATGGCGAGCAGCAGCGCCAGCGGACAGTCGCAACTGACCTTGTATTTCAAGCCGGGCACCAACCCCGACACGGCGCAGGTGCAGGTGCAGAACAAGGTGCAACTGGCCACGCCCAGCCTGCCCCAGACCGTGCAGCAGCAGGGCATCACCGTGGCCAAGGCCACGCGCAATTTCATGTTGATCATCAGTCTCTGCTGCACCAACGGCAGCATGGATCAATATGCCGTGGGCAATTTTGTGGCGTCCAGCGTGCTGGATTCCATCCGGCGCGTCCCCGGCGTGGGTGAAGCCGACATGTTCGGCTCGGAATACGCCATGCGCGTCTGGCTGGACCCGGACAAGCTCAATAGTTTCGGACTGACCGCCAACGACGTGACGTCCGCGATCTCGGCGCAGAACAACGATGTCTCGGTCGGCCAGTTGGGCGACCGGCCCGCGGTTGCCGGCCAGCAACTCAACGTCACGCTCCGCGCGCAAACCACCCTGCGCACGCCGGCTGAATTCGGGAATATTCTGTTGCGGGTCGGCGCCGACGGCTCGCGGGTGTTGTTGCGGGACGTGGCCCGGGTGGAATTCGGCGGGCAGAACTACTCCACGGCGGCGCGCGCCAACGGCCAGCCGGGCACGGGCATTGCCATCAAGCTCTCGCCTTCAGCCAATGTTCTCTCCACCGCCGGCGGTGTCAGGGCCAAAATGGCGGAACTCTCGAAGTTTTTCCCGGCGGGCATTAGCGTGGGCTACCCGATGGACAGCTCCACGTTCATTCAGATTTCCATCGAGGAAGTGATCAAGACGCTGGTGATCGCCATCGTGCTGGTGTTCCTCGTCATGTATCTGTTCCTGCAAAACCTGCGGGCGACGCTGATCCCGACCATCGTGATTCCGGTGGCCCTGCTCGGCACGTTCGCCAGCCTGTATGCGTTCGGTTTTTCCATCAACGTGCTGACCTTGTTTGGCGTGGTGCTGGCCATCGGCATTCTGGTGGATGACGCGATCGTCGTGATCGAAAATGTCGAACGCCTCATGCACGACGAGGGCTTGCCGCCGCATGAAGCCACGCGCAAGGCAATGGAGCAGATCACCGGAGCGCTGATTGGCATCACCCTGGTGCTGACGGCGGTGTTCATTCCGATGGCGTTCTTTGGTGGGTCGGTGGGGACCATTTACCGGCAATTTTCGTTGTCGCTCGTTTCGGCCATGTTGTTCTCGGTGTTCCTGGCCATGTCGCTCACGCCGGCCTTGTGCGCCATGTTGCTGCAACCGGTTGAGCGGGGTCACAAGCACGAAAAACGCGGGTTCTTCGGCTGGTTCAACCGTGGTTTCGCCGCCAGCACGACCAGGTATCAAGGCTGGGTGGCTAAATGGTTGAAACGACCGGTGCGCAGTTTTGTTCTCTACGCGGTCATCCTGGGCGTGATGGCGCTGATGTATTTCCGGCTGCCGTCCTCGTTTCTGCCGGAGGAGGACCAGGGCTTTTTCATGACCAGCATCCAGTTGCCGGTGGGGGCCACGGCGGAACGCACCACCGAGGTGTTGAAACAGGTCGAGGCGTTTTATCGCCAGCAGCCGGAGGTGGAAAGTTTCATGTCCGTCGTCGGCTTCAGCTTCAGCGGCAACGGCCAGAATATGGCTGCCTGCTTCGCCAAACTCAAGGACTGGAGCCAGCGTTCCGGGAAAAATCATTCGGTGCAAAGCGTCGTGGCCCGCGCCAACCGGGCGTTCTTTCCGATCAAGGACGCCATGATCTTCGCCCTCGTGCCTGCCGCCATTACGGAATTGAGCATTCAGTCGGGGTTTGATTTTGAATTGCAGGACCTCGGCGGGCTTGGCCACGAAAAGCTCATGGCCGCTCGCAATCAGTTGCTCCAGATAGCCGCCGCCGACCCGCGCGTCTCCGGCGTGCGCGCTCAAGGCATGGATGACGAACCGCAACTCAAAATCGAGGTGGACCAGGAAAAAGCCAGCGCACTCGGAATCACCTTGGGCGACCTGAACACCGCTTTGTCCTCCTGCTTTGGCTCGGACTATGTCAACAATTTCGTCAACGGCAGCCGCGTCCAGCGCGTCATCGTCCAACTCGCCGCGCCGTTCCGCATGAAGCCCGATGACATCGGCAGGGTCTATGTCCGCAACAGCATGGGCACGATGGTTCCGCTCTCGGCGGTGGCGACGTTGAAATGGAGCTACGGCTCGCCTAACCTGCAACGCTACAACGGTTTTCCATCCGTGGAAATCGTCGGCACCCCCGCCTCTGGCCGCAGTTCCGGTGAGGCGATGCTGGCGATGGAAGAACTGGCCGGGAAGCTGCCCGCCGGCATGGGTTATGAATGGACCGGCCAGTCCTACGAGGAACGGCTCTCCGGCTCGCAGGCACCGATGCTCTACGCGCTCTCGCTCATCGTCGTATTCTTGTGCCTTGCAGCGCTTTACGAAAGCTGGTCCATTCCGACGGCAGTGTTGCTGGTCGTGCCGCTGGGCATTGTCGGCGCGCTGGCCGCTACTTCATTGCGGGGTCTGTCCAATGACGTTTATTTCAAGGTTGGATTTCTGGCGATCATCGGGCTTTCGACCAAGAACGCCATTTTGATCGTCGAATTTGCGAAGAATGCCCAAGCGCGCGGCCTTGGCCTGATTGAAGCCACGCTCGAAGCCGTGCATCTGCGGCTGCGGCCGATTCTGATGACGTCGTTCGCCTTCATCCTCGGCGTCACGCCGCTGGCCGTGGCGTGGGGCGCCGGTTCAGCCGGCCAGAACGCCATCGGCACCGGGGTGATCGGCGGCATGATTACAGCCACCGTGCTGGCGATTTTTCTGGTGCCAGTGTTCTATGTGGTCGTGCGAAAAGTTTTCAAAAGCAAAACCAAACCGGCCTTGGCTGCCACAGAAACCGGAAAGCAACCGTTGTCCAGTGCCGCCGAAAATCCAAGCGCAACCTGACTGCCCCAATAAAATCATGAAACTAAACATCCAATTTTTGCCGGAACTGGCGGAAAGAATTCCCGTGAAACCGGCGGCCCGCCCGCGCTGCTCATTTGCCACCAGAACGGAGCGGAAGCGTATTTTTGCCCCTAACAAAGGCACCGCAAATTTGAACCTTGCCGCGCTTTGCCGTCACCAGCCGAAAATCATAAGACGCATGGCGTTTCTCGCGGCGCTTGGCCTTGTAGTTCTCACCGGCTGCAAGCCGTCCGGCGGCACGACTCGTTACGAAACCGTGCCCGTTTCGCGCGGCAAAATCGTCCAACATGTCACTGCCAGCGGCACCTTGAGCGCCGTGGTCAGCGTGGATGTCGGCAGCCAGGTTTCCGGCAAAATCTCCGCACTATATGTGGACTTCAACTCCCCGGTCAAAAAGGGCCAGCTCGTTGCGGAGATTGACCCGACCGTTTATCAAGCCGCCTTGCGCCAGGCCGAGGGCGACCTCGCCAGCGCCAAGGCTGACGTTACGCTCAAGCACCAGAATCTGGAGCGGAAGACAATTCTCGTCCCGCTGAAAGCCGCGTCACAGTTGGATCTGGATCAAGCCACCGCCGAACTGGCGCAGGCGGAAGCCACAGTCGTAATCAAACAAGCGGTGCTTGAAAGCGCCCAAGCCAATCTTGGCTATTGCAAAATCACCGCTCCGGTGGACGGCATCGTCATTTCACGCGATGTGGACCTCGGCCAGACACTGGCCGCTGCCATGACCACACCGATTCTGTTCACCGTCGCACAGGACATCACCAAGATGAATATCAAAGCCGACGTTTCCGAGGCGGACATCGGCCAGGTCAAGGACGGCCAGCCGGTGGACTTCACCGTGGACGCCTTTCCCGACGACGTGTTCCACGGCACGGTGACGCAAGTTCGCAAATCGCCGACCACGACACAAAACGTCGTCACTTACCAGACCATCATTTCCGTGGACAACCCGGAGCAAAAACTGTTTCCCGGCATGACGGCGGATGTTTCCATTCTGGTCGCCGAGCGCGAGAACGCCTTGAAAATTGCCAACACGGCGTTGCGTTTCACGCCGCCCGACAACGCGATTTATGAAGGAAGACCGCCCGCAACCCTGCAACGCAACCAGCGGCTTATTTACGCCACCAGCGCCGATGGCGCGAAACTCAAGCCGCTTATTGTTAAAGCCGGCATCACCGACGGTGTGAACACGGAAATTCTCGACGGTCTGAGCGAAGGCACATCAGTCGTCACCTCAACGCTTGCCGCAGAAGCCAAGAGCAGCGGCTTCGGTTCACCACCGCCACAAGCGCCGCAATAGCCCTCATGAGCACACCGGTCATCCAACTTCGCGATCTCGTCAAAACGTATAAAACCGGCGAGGTCGAGGTAAAAGCCGTGCGCGGCGTCACGCTGGACATCCAGCGAGGTGAATTCGTGGCCGTCATGGGCGCCAGCGGTTCGGGCAAGTCCACGCTGATGAATACGCTCGGTTGTCTCGATCAACCCACGAGCGGAACTTATTTGCTCGACGGCGTGGCGGTCGCCGGCCTGAACCGCAAACAATTGGCCAGGCTGCGCAACAAAAAACTTGGCTTCGTTTTCCAAGGCTTCAATCTGCTGTCGCGCACGTCGGCTTTGGAGAATGTCGAACTGCCGTTGTTTTACACCCACCCGCTCGTGTCACTGCGCGACCGTCGTCAGCGCGCCGTGCAGTCGCTGGAAAAAGTCAGTCTCGGCGACCGGCGCGGCCATCATTCCAGCCAGTTGTCCGGCGGCCAGCAACAGCGTGTCGCCATCGCCCGCGCGCTGGTCAACCGCCCCGAACTGGTTCTGGCTGACGAGCCGACCGGAAATCTCGACACGCGCACCAGCATCGAAATCATGGGGCTGTTTCAGGAACTCAACGACTCCGGCATCACCCTTGTCATGGTTACGCACGAATTGGACATCGCCGCCTATTGCAAACGCATTGTCGTCATGCGCGACGGCCAGGTGATTAGCGACACGCAAAATGAAAAACGCCGCGTTGCCCGGCAGGAACTCACCGCGCTCGATCAGGCCGAGCAAAAAGCCAAACTCGCATGAAGCCCATGTTTACCTTGATGCAAATTTTATTTATCCAGGCAGGGCAGACAGCGTTGATCGCCCTGCGGGCGTTGCGCCGCAATAAATTACGTTCCAGCCTCACCGCGCTGGGCATCATCATTGGCGTAGCCTCGGTCGTGGCAATGGTCGCCGTCGGCAACGGCGCGCAGGCGCGCATCACGAGCCAGATTTCCGCTCTCGGCCAAAACTTGTTGACCATTTTTGCCGGCAGCAAACATTCCGGCGGCGTGAACTCCGGCCTCGGCAGCGCCAGCACCATCACACTGGCGGACGCCGATGCCATTGCCCGCGAAGTGACGGATGTCGTGGCCATCAGTCCCGAAGATTCCACCACCGCCCAAGCCATCGCCAACGGACGAAATTGGTCCACCAGCATCGTCGGCGAATCACAAGATTATTTGAAAATCCGCGATTGGAAACTTTCTTCCGGCTCGATGTTTACGGAACGCGAAGTGCGTGGCGCGGCCAAGGTCGCTGTCATCGGCTCGAAAACTGCGAATGAACTTTTCGGACCGCTCAATCCTGTTGGCCAAAGTGTGCGGATTAAAAACATCCCGTTCGTCATCATCGGCCTGCTCGAAAGCAAGGGCTCGGGCATGGGCGGTCAAAATCAGGACGACCGCCTCATCATCCCCTACACGACCGCCATGAAACGCCTCACCGGTGACAAATATCTGCGCTCTGTAAACGTCCAGGTCGTCAGTTCCGACCGGATGGGAATTGCCCAGCAGCAACTCACCAGCCTGCTTCGCCAGCGCCATCACTTGATCGCCGGCCAGGACGACGATTTCAATATTTTCAACCAGAAGGAAATCGCCGACACGGTGAATTCCGTTTCGACAATCATCACTTTGCTGCTTGGGGCGGTGGCTGGCATTTCACTTCTCGTCGGCGGCATTGGCATCATGAACATCATGCTCGTCAGCGTGACCGAACGCACCCGCGAGATTGGCATTCGCATCGCCGTTGGCGCGCAACCGGGCGACATACGGCTGCAATTCCTGATCGAAGCCGTCACATTAAGTTTACTCGGCGGATTGATAGGCGTGCTGTGCGGCATCGGCGCGTCGAAACTGGTCGGTGTCGTGGCCAATTTTCAGGCCATCGTTTCCACCGGCTCCATTCTTCTTGCCTTCGGCGTCAGTTCCATCATCGGCATTTTCTTCGGATTTTATCCCGCCCACAAGGCCGCTGCACTTAATCCCATCGAGGCTTTGCGATATGAATGATTCCAACACCATAGATTATGGACATCTATGTCAACCACCATGATTCGCACATAATGGGGAGTCCCTTGGGCGTCTCGCAGTCCAAGAACAGATGCGAGAGGTATGACAAAGCAGCAATTCTGAGGGTGTGTCTATCCTCTGGCCTCAAACTCTCCGTGTGCTTGCCAAACGCTCCGTAGGTCAATACGCCAGCACACGCAAGACTGTGAAACAATGTGCGGTGATTCGGATGGTCGGCAGGTTCAATAATGTCTGGCAATGCGCCACACGCTCCTCCTATCACTGCAAACGCAGCCATTTCAAGATAATCAATCCGGCGGAGTGTTTCCCAAAAATCTATTGGCGGGTTCGGTGAGTTAAACAGTTTGTAAAGCTGCCACACCAGATTTGCCCCACCCCCAACTCCCGCCGCAACCGTTACGTGCTTTTTCATGTTTGGCATAGGCGTATTTTAACACATAGGTAGGACAAATACAGTCCAAGCCGGTTAATTTTGCCGGCATCCCGGCGCTTTGACTGCCCGATTTTGCTCGTGCCTCACAAACCGCGCAAACAAATCGCCTCTCAATTGAACCTATACGACAGCGCACTCAACGTCCGTTTCCAAAATCCCGCGACTCCACAACCGTTCCGTCCGCTCCGATTTCAGAAACGGACGTTCAGTGCGCCAGAGAAAAACATCGGCCAGTTCCAGTCGGAACACATTACGCCGACATCCACCACTCAATTTCAATACGTTCAGCCGAACGTGATTTCTGACGGCTTTCTGAAACTTGAAAGCCTTGTATTTTAATGACACCATCCCCTTACGTTGGTAGAGGCCGGAGAAGTGCGACGGTCAAGCACCGTTGAAAAGCGTTGAAAGCTGTTGACAGGTTCAACGGTATTCAACGCCCCGGCTCAACGGAACTCAACACAGTTCAACATCAGCCGTTCATGCCGCTGGAATCGTCCGGTCAAGCCACACCCAGGACAAACGCAAGGGAGCGGAAAAAATCAGAAATGAGTCAAGGCACGCGTTACCCCGTAGTTTCACACGGTTTTTACGGCTCGCCAAAATCTCGCCGATGGTTGCGCGGAGTCCCGCAAGATGGAATGTGCAACAGGCTGTCATTAAATTCTTTGGCTTCCTCTGGTTTCATCATTCTCACATTTGCAATGTGCGGTCCGCGTGAATGGTATGGCGAACTTTCTTTTGGTGGCGGCGGGACATCGCTCGTGATCGCCGGCGCCGGCGGCGTGGCCGGCGCGGATTTTGCGGCCACGACTGGCGCACCTTGAGGCGTGGCCGGGACATTGACGACCGGCGCATTTTTCGCCCGTTTCCGGCGTTTGCGCGATTTCCCGCCTTCCAGGACGATGCGGCCGTATTCGGCCACCCGCGCCCGGCTGGTCTTGACGCCATGTTGTTCTAGCAATTCAGCAATGGCGGCATATGGCGCGAGAAATTTCGTCGGATGTCTTGCCGGATGTTGCGCGCCCATCGCGTGGCCGTCTCGCGGGACTCCGCGCAGTTTTCGGCGAGCTATTGGCGAGCCGTAAAAACCTTGTCCAGACAAGGGGTAAGGCTTCTACCCTATAAAAGCATTTGCTGACAGCCGTGCGCTTGCACAGTGATTTGAAAATTGTTGCACCGCGTTTGTCATGCTTTATGTGCATGACCGCGCAAATTGATGGTGGAATTTGTGCCGTGAAATTGAACGTGTCGGCGGTTGCATTTTTGCGGGCACGTCGTCCACGGTCTGATTGTCGGGAATGAAAAGTTGTCATGGTTAGTCCGTTGTTTCGCTGTCGTCGCTCCACGTCTGGTCAACCTCGATGCCGATGATTGGCGGCGGGGATTGCGTCGGCGGTTGCATCGTGAAGATGATGGCGGGAATGACCGTGCCGGAGTTTCCTTGTAGCCGTTTCCGTCGCAGTCCGCCGCTTAAAATCCAACCGATGGCCAGCAGCGCCAGCCAGACAAATACCAGGTAGAAATAAACGCCGTCGTTTTCAATCAAGCTGTCCAGCGTGTTGAAAATGGGATTGAGCAATTCAGCGGGATTCAAGTTCATGGTTCGTCCTTCGTTTCAGTTTTTCACTCTCTGTCCCCATCGTGGCTGTGATGGTTGCCAGCCTCGCCAGCATGTTTTCCGACAGAAGCACATGGCCAGTCCATGTCGTGGGTTTGCAGGCGCGTAAAATGCGATTGCGACGCGCCCAAGTGCCTTGTAATGTTCGTGGTCATGCTGATCGGTTTGTTTGGAGAATCAGCTTGCCGTCCTGACAAGGGCGAGAATGGCAGCTTTGATTGGCGGGGAAAGTTTAGCCCAAGCCGTGACTATTTGAGACAGGTCGGGACAAGACGCGATTGGATTTCGGGAGTCTATTCGGGAGTCTCCGTGAGATTCCCCTTTATTGGCGTGCGGAATCGTGAGGTTCGAATCCCCCTCTCTCCGCCATAAAATTTCCGCTGCGGAATTGACATCGGTCTTTTCCGTCTCTAACTTCCCAACGCAAAGACACGCGCTTTGCCCCGAATTCACGTTCGGGGATTTTTATTGCGAATACACGGCGCGGTCCCGTTAAAAAATATGGCAAACACAATTCTGGTTGGCGCCCAGTGGGGCGATGAAGGCAAAGGCAAAATCATTGACGTGTTGACGGAGGATGCGGACATCGTCGTCCGCTACGCCGGCGGCAACAACGCCGGCCATACTGTTTTCATCGGCAAGCAAAAATATGTCCTGCACCTCGTACCGTCCGGCATTCTGCGCAAAAACAAATTGTGCGTCATTGGCAACGGCGTGGTGATTGATCCCGTGAGCCTTGTCGAGGAAATCACCGGTCTGCGCAAGCTCGGCGTCAAGGTTGGCGACAACCTCGTCGTGAGCGAAACAGCGCACCTCGTCCTGCCGTATCACCGCGAACTGGACGCGCAGCGGGAAGTTCTCAAAGGCAAAAATAAAATCGGCACCACCAAGCGCGGCATCGGCCCGGCCTACGGCGACAAGGCGGCGCGCGTCGGCCTGCGCATGATTGACCTGATTAATCCGGAGCGGTTCGAGGAAAAGCTGCGCCAGCGCATCAAGGAAAACAACGAGGTGCTGCGCGCGTTCGGCGCCAAACCGCTTTCGTTCAAACAAGTTCACGCCGAATATCGCGCCGCCGGAAATTATTTGAAGCCGTTCGTCGCCAACACCGTCGTGCTGCTGCATCAGGCGGCACGGCGTGGCGACAACATTTTGTTCGAGGGCGCGCAGGGCACGTTCCTCGACATTGACCACGGCACGTATCCGTTCGTCACGTCGTCGAACACGACGGCGGGCGGCGCGTCCACCGGCTCCGGCGTGGCGCCGAACAAAATGGACGAAGTCATCGGCGTGATGAAGGCCTACACAACGCGGGTGGGGGAGGGACCGTTGCCGACGGAGAACGCCGAAATCGCCGACCTGCTGCACGGGATGGGCCGCGAATTCGGCGCGACGACCGGACGGGCGCGGCGTTGCGGCTGGTTTGACTCCGTGGCCACGCGGCACGCGACGATGGTCAACGGCATAGATAAAATCGCCGTTACGAACCTCGATGGTCTTGACACGCTGGGGACCATTAAAGTTTGTGTTGCGTATCGTCGCGGCAAGACGCGGTACGATTTTGTTCCGAACGACGCGCAGACGCTCGCGGAATGCGAGCCGGTGTATGTGGAATTTGAAGGCTGGCGCACGCCAACGGACAAGGCGCGCAAATGGAAGGATTTGCCCGCCAAAGCGCGCATGTATTTGAAAGCGATTGCCGAATTGACCGGCGCGGAACTGGCGATTGTTTCCGTTGGTCCGAGCCGCGACCAGACGATTTTTGTTTGAAGCAAAAGAAGCCCGCAAATTAGGAATTTTTTGCCGCTGTCTATTGAGGCATCGGCAAACTCCGCCATTGTTTCACATCACGCAACCCGCTAACTTTTTCGCGTGCCGAGACCAAAAAAGAATCTAGGAACACACCCTGAACTTGGGCTTCCCGAAGTTCGCAAGCTTTGGCAGACGGAAGGATTGTTTTCCGACCATTATCTTAAAGCGCGTCTTCAAAATAATTCTTGGTGGCCGTCGGATGCCGAAGCCGAACCGATTTGGCGGTTTTGCAAAGAGCTTTACGAAAAGCGCTACCTCGCCTGCGCCAAAAACAACGAGGCATTCACCCGTCAGGAACTTCTCGACAAAATTTTGGAGAAGCTTGGCTTCGCGTGGACGGACAATCTTAGTTTGCCTGACCAGGATGCCGAGCCTGATTACATTTTATTTTCCAGCGCCGAGGAAAAGGAAAAAGTGATTGAAGCCGGCAAGCAGCAGCGCTACGCGGCTTCCGTTGGAATTCTCGAAGCAAAGAAAGTCAACCATCCACTTTCGCAAATCAGCAAGCACCAGCAGCGATACCCTCACCAGCAAATCCGCGATTATCTCAACGAGGCCCAAGTCCTGACGTGGAGCATTCTCACAAACGGGAATGAATGGCGGCTTTATACGCGCGATGCCAAACCAAGCCAATTCTTTGGGCTCAATTTTGAAATCGCAATCAAGTCGCTTGCGGATTTCAAAGTGTTCCTTGTTCTTTTTAGCGCCGCCGCGTTCGCACGCGATGCGCAGGGGAAATGCCGGCTTGACCAGATTCGTGAAGTCGCATTGGCAACGCAGGCGGAATTGGAAGCTGATTTGCGTGCGCGAATCTTCACCGTTGTTGAGATTCTCGCCAATGGATTTGCCGAGCGGCCGGAAAATAATATCACGGATGCCGATCTGCCACGCCTCTACGAAAACTGTCTGATTTATCTCTACCGCCTGCTTTTCATTCTCTACGCGGAAGGCCGATTGCTGCTGCCCGTCGAGCAACGTGCCGATGTCAAAGCTGGCAAGGATAATTCCTTCGCCAATGAAATTCTCAAGCTGAACATCTGCGATCCAGCAATGGGCAGCGGCCATTTCCTCGTCGAAGCCACGATTTATCTCGCCGATCATATCGTTTATCACCCGACAACAAAATTTCAGGCGGAGTTCAGCAAGGGTGAATCGCAAGAACAGGCCGAGATCGCCGGATGGCGTCGCCGCGTCGTTGAAGCCTGCATCTACGGCGTTGACCTGAATCCACTCGCTGTTGAACTGGCTAAACTCTCACTTTGGCTTACAACTATTTCCAGTGATAAGCCGCTCAATTTTTTGGATCATCACCTGCGTTGCGGCAACTCACTCATTGGCGCGCGGCTTGACCAGCTTGGCAGTTTGCCGCAGAAAAAAGGCCGCCTTGAAGACCGGCAGATTCATTTCACGTTCGGCCCGGATTTCAAACGTGTCGTAGCCGAGACGCTTGGGCAGATTAACGAAATCGAATCTCAAGCCAGCAGTGATGTGGCGCAAGTCAAGGCGAAGGAAAAGCGCTGGGAAATTGAAGTTCTGCCACGTCTCGCTTCCTACAAAAAAGTAGCTGATTTGTGGGTAAATGCTTTTTTTGATGGACCGCTGAGTGAGGAGGAGTATTTGGCTGCGGCAAAAGAAATTCTTGTTGTTGCCAAGGAGGGCGCTGACCGGTTGCAGGAAGCGGCGGCACGCTACCAACCGGAAAAACCTTACTTCCACTGGGAACTGGAATTTCCGGAAGTTTTTTTCGGTGAGGATGGCTCACGCAAAGATAACGCTGGTTTTGATGCTGTGGTTGGCAATCCGCCTTGGGGTGCGAAAATGTCACAGGAAGAAAAAGAGTTTTTCCGGCTTCTGGAAACGGATACGAGCACGCCGAATACTTATATTTATTTTATCCGCCAGGGCGAACTTCTTACGCGTCGAAAATGGTTCGCAGGCTTTATCGTCCCTGATAGCATACTGGTTAAAGACTACGCTCAGACGCGGCGCGTCCTTTTACAAGAGAACACGCTTACTCGAATTGTTTATCTTGAGCGGGCATTCAAAGGAGTGAATCACGATTCGACCATTATAATATTTTCCCGTGGAATCATTTCAGAGCTTGAGCTTCAAGTTGGGATAGTGCCTCGCAACAAAACTGCCATTGAAAAATTTGTCTCACCGATTCAGCGAGATATTTTTAATAATCCAGAATTGGAATTCCGATTTAATCTGAACCTGAATGCTTCAAATGCAAAACTATACCGCCGATTGTCACAGTTCCCAAAAGTTGGCGATGTTGGTGAGTTTCACGAAGGAATTCATACGGGCAACATTCGGGATAAACTTTTTCATCGCACGAAACCAAGCTATTCAATGCCCGAAAAAGTTAAGCCATGTTTGATTGGCAGTAGTTATGGCGATGAATTTGGACGATATTTCTGCATTCCGAATCGAAACTGGATAATTTACGATCCATCCTTGATTGGCAAAGATACCGGTGAATATGCATCACTTCGTGACGAAAATATATTTCTCGGCGAGAAACTTTACGTCACAAGAACAGGTGATGATTTCTACAGCTTTTTCGATGATTGCCACTACGCCAGCAACAACCTGTTTTCGTTCAAAATTAATCCGAAGAATGCCAATATAAGTTGTCGGTATGTGCAAACAATACTGAATTCTAAATTCGCACAACGATACAATCGGCTCTATCTCGCGCCACGCTTTGGCGATCTCTTCACGGAAACAAAAATAATTCATTTGGCTCTCGTGCCGCTTCCGCCAATCGAATTCTCCACGCCGGAATCGGGGCGCAAACGGTTGATCACGAAAGCCCGCGCGTTATATGAAAGCAGCCTCCCCACCAAAGCAGAAGCCATTCTGGATTTCGCCGAAAAGGAACTCGCGGCCAATCATGCCGATGTGATTCACGATTTTCTGGCGTATCTGGCCGGGCAAATGACAGATTTGAACAAGGACAAACAAACCACTGCCAAATCGTTTCTGACCGATCTAAAAGAATTTTACGGCATCGAAGTCCGCAGCCTCACGCCCAAAACCAAACTGGATGAATTTTGGAAACTGGAAACCGCCGACTTGTTTGCCCATTTGCACGCGAACAAAATCAAGATCAAGGAATCTGACGAAGAAAAAATCCGCTCACGGTTCCTGAAAGGCAAAGCCAAACTGGTTCCATTGGATTCGCAAATCAATTTCACAGACACACTCATTGACCAAATTGTCTATCGTCTCTACGGTTTGACCGAAGACGAAATCAAAATTGTCGGAGGCACAGGCAAATGAGTTCCGCAACTCCACATTTGAGCGCCGAAGCCAAAGCCTCGTTGCCGCAGCACGTGGCCATTATCATGGATGGCAACGGCCGATGGGCAAAGCAGCGCAGTCTGCCCCGCGTCGAAGGCCATCGGCAGGGCGCGGAATCGGCACGGACGATCATTCGCACGGCGGGCGAACTGGGCATCAAGTATCTCACGCTCTACGCTTTTTCCGCCGAGAACTGGAACCGCCCCAAGGATGAAGTGGAGGCGTTGATGAAATATCTCATCCACTATCTCAAGACCGAGACGCCGGAGTTAAACAAAAACAACGTCCGGCTGGAAGTCATCGGGCAGATTTACCGTCTGCCGGAAAACGTGCAGGAACCTCTCCAGAAATCCATCCAGACCCTTTCCAAAAACAGCGGCCTCACGCTCGTCATGGCGTTGAGCTATGGCAGCCGCATTGAAATCGTGGACGCCGTACGGCGTATCGCGGAAAAAGCGAAGGGCGGGAAGCTTGAACCCGCTGACATTACCGAGGAAGTCATTTCGCAACATCTCTGGACGCGAAACATTCCCGACCCGGACCTGCTGATCCGCACCAGCGGCGAGATGCGGGTGAGCAATTTCCTGTTGTGGCAGATTTCCTACGCCGAACTCGTCATCACGCCCACGTTGTGGCCGGATTTCCGCAAGCCGCAATTCTTTGCCGCACTGGAGGAATACGCGCGCCGCCACCGGCGATTTGGCGGGGTGTAAAAAGCAGGAGCCGAAGCAAGGAAGCTCTGTTTTCCCCTGACGCGATACCACCCAACCCGGTCCTCGAAATTCAGCCTGAGGCGGGCGTCTTGTCACCCCCATCCTCGCCGAGCGTGGCGCGAATGGTGGCCAACAATGCGACACGGTCAATCGGCTTGGGGAAGAACCCCACCACTCCTCCGGTGGCCAAGGCGTGCTTCTTGTCTTTCACCGACTTGTCCCCCGAAATGATGATAATGGGGATGTCCTTGGCTTCGCCCATGCGACGAAGCCATTCAATGATGAAAAACCCGTCCTGTAACGCCCCGCCGACATTCGCCGCATCGGGTGGGAACAGGATGTCGAGCAGGATCAAATCCGGCCTTTCCTGGGTAACGATGGTGGCAGCTCCCGGACCGTCGGTGGCCGTGAACACCTGATAACCATTGGAGATCAATGTTATGGACAACGTTTTCAGAATGATCTGATCATCATCCACCACCAAAATCTTTTTGCCACTTGGAATGGCTGTTTCAGCATTCATAGGCTCGTGAAGTGCGTTGGAACCCGAAAAATAGCCCTGCCGAGGTTATGGAACTTTTGTCCGTGCCGGACAAGCCGCAGAGGAGAGGGAAAGAGTTCGCTCTCATGATGATGTGACACTGCGCAGGAGCGGCGCCGGTTTCAATAAAAATATTCAACAAAATCACCCGGGTTTGCCGGGTTTCTTAACCGGACAGATGTGAGCACATCTATAAAACAAGGAATGAACAATGTGACCGTCATGCGTTGCCCCCGCATGGTTTACGCCACAAAGCGGTATGGCAAAAATCTGCTGTGCGAATACGGAATGGGGGCGGGGAGCGCCGGCGGGACGCCAGCGCTTCCAGGAGGATGGTAAAATGCACCCATCCTCACCTTTTAACTTGTTTTGAAGGCACGCTCTGTTATGCCAATTGTCATGAGCAAAAAACTTGGATTCGGTGTTTTGCTGTGCTTCGCCGGCTTGACGGTGCTGGCGGCGGCGCCAGCCGATCAGGAAAAGCTGGCCTCGGCCAACACGGGCTTCGCGTTTGATTTGCTGAAACAAATCGCCGGGGAACAGCCGGGCACAAATGTTTTCATCTCGCCTTTCAGCGTTTCGACCGTGTTGCAAATGGTCGCCAACGGCGCCGCCGGCGATACCAAGGCAGAAATGCAGCGCGTCTTGAAAACGACCGCTTTGCCGGCGGAAACACTGAATGCCGCCGGCAAGAATTTGAATCAGTCCCTGAATTCGCAAACCAACGTGATTTTAAATCTGGCCAACGCGATTTGGTATAAAGAGGGGTTTCACTTGAAGCCCGGGTTTGTTTCCGCCAACCGGAATTTTTTCTCGGCGGAACTGGCTGGTGTGGACTTTGCGAAACCCGAATCGGCACAGATTATCAACGATTGGGCGGACACCAGCACGCATGGGAAAATCAAACAGGTCGTCCAATGGCCGTTCGATCCATTGACGCGGGTGATTCTGGCCAATGCCATTTATTTCAAGGGCAAGTGGGACCGCCCGTTTGACAAACAGGCGACCAAAGACCACACCTTCGGCGTCCTGCCCGGCGGAACGCCCAAGCAGGTACCGATGATGTGGCAGCACGGGCGCTTCAATTACCAGCAAGGCGACGGCTTTCAAGCCGTGCGGCTGCCTTACGCGGGCAAACGTTTGCAGATGTATCTCTTTTTGCCGGACACAAATTCCAGCCCCATAAAGTTCCTGGCTGATTTGAACGCCGACACGTGGCGGGACAAAATCCTGCCAGGATTTCAAGACAAGACGGGAACACTTGCCGTTCCACGATTCAAACTGGATTACGACGTGATATTGAATGACCCGCTCGAAGCTTTGGGCATGCGCCGGGCTTTTAGCAACGGGGCAGATTTCTCGGCAATGGCTGATGAGCCGCTCTTTGTGAGCGAGGTGAAACAAAAAAGTTTTGTCGAGGTGAACGAAGAAGGAACCGAAGCGGCGGCGGTAACGACGGTAACCATGCACGCGCTGGCGGTGTTCAGACCCGAAAAGCCGTTCGAGATGATTGTGGATCGACCGTTCATTTTTGTGATTGGCGACGATTCGACAAAATCCATCTTGTTCATGGGCCTAGTGTATGACCCGGCGGGGCAGGGCGGAGGAAACTGACTCGGGTTGTAGGACAGGCAAGACGAGTCGTCTCAAAGTATCGGAGGGGCGAGCTATACGAGCCCCTGACTCATCGAATGCTTCTGAAAATGGGGGCTCGTGTAACTCGCCCCTCCGACGAGAAATTGTTTTGAGACAAACTCAGACGTGCTGTTCCATCTGCTAGGAGAGCCACGGGCATCCTCACCTTTCCACTTGTTTTAAGCGTTCACTCTGTTATTCAAGTCCCCGTGGGCAATAAATTTCGATTGGGCGTGCTGGGTTCCGGCAAAGGCTCGAACTTTGTCGCGATGGCCATTGCCTGCGCCGCCGGAAAAATTCCGGCGGAGGTCGGCATCGTCTTGAGCGACGTTGAAAGCGCGGGAATTTTGACCCGGGCGAGCGAGCGGAAAATCCCCGCGCACTTCATCCCGCCGGGGGAATTTCGCACGAAGCTGGATGAAGACGCCGAGCGCGCATTTGTCACGGCATTGCAAACGATGCAGGTGGATTTGATTGTGCTCGCGGGATTCATGCGGGTGCTGAAGGGCGGATTTCTGCGCGCGTTCGAGGGGCGCATCGTGAACATCCATCCGTCGCTGCTGCCGGCGTTTCCCGGCCTCGAAGCCTGGAAGCAGGCGCTGGATCACGGCGTGAAGCTGACGGGTTGCACGGTGCATTTTGTGGATGCGGGCGTGGATTGCGGGCCCATCATCGGGCAGCAATCGGTCCCGGTTTTGGACAACGACACGCCGGAGATGCTGCATCACCGGATTCAGGCTGCCGAGCATGAGCTTTATCCGAAATGCATCGCGGCCATTGCGCGCGGGGAAATTTCGGTGGTGGGACGACGGGTGATTCGGAAAAAGCAAATCAACCACGGATGAACACGGATAAACACGGATGGGGAAATGGATTGCTGAAGCGCTGGAGTGTTGGGAAAAGCACATTGCTCCGATATTCCATCCTTCCAGCCTGCCCCTTATCCATCCGTGGTAAAAATAAAAAATGAAGACCATTTCCATTGTCGCCGCCGTTTGCCTTGGTTTGCTGGCCGGCTGCCGCACGGGAAAGCAGACGGAAGAATCCGGCGGCGGCCATTCACAAAAACTTGAGAGCCGGGACGATTTCAAAATCGAAACGGCGGTTTACGGCTATTTGCTGGAAAAACACCCTTGGGACAACGGTGAATATACGGCGATTTTCCTTGAAGGCAGCGATGCCCGGTTGGCGGCGCTGATTCGGAAATTTCCCAATCATGTTCCGCCCATCAAGCCGAGCAACCGGGTGCAACTGCGTCCGAACGAGGCGCCGATTGACAAGGACACGGGCAAACCGGCGCTGATCCTGAGCGCGAAAGCCATGGACCCGACGAACGATGTGTCCGAAGCCATCGGCACCTGGTACGCAGGCGAGGCGGTGTCGGGGCTGTGTGCCTTCGTGCTGGTGAAAGTGGATGGCCAGTGGACCATTCAAAGCGCAAAGTAGTGTATCGGTACACGGGACGAAAGGGGCGGGCGGGAGCAGTGGGTCAGTTTGATAAAAGATGATGTGCGAACGGAGACGAAATTGCTAATTCCTAAATCCGAATGACCAAAGAATTTCCAATGACCAATCCTGAATGCCCGGGCGCGGGAGATCATTTTGTTATTCGAGCTTCGTTATTCTTTAAGCATTATGGTTTCGTCATTCGTCATTCCATCGAGATGCGCCTTTCATGGCTGCCCCGTCCAACCGGTTTAAATCAAAACAACCCATTACCCGGAAAAGAAGGATGTGGCTTTCCTTTGCTGGAATTGGCAAATTGGCCGGTGAGAAATTGAAAATGAGCAAGAAATTAAGATTCGGTCTGCCGAAGGGCAGTTTGCAGGACGCCACCATTGAAAAGATGGCCAAGGCCGGCTTTAACATCCAGGTCAGCAGCCGTTCCTACATCCCGTATGTGGACGACGACGAGCTGGAAGTCCGGCTGATTCGCGCGCAGGAAATCAGCCGCTACGTCGAGCACGGCTATCTCGATTGCGGCATTACCGGTTACGATTGGATCATTGAGAACGGCTCGAAAGTTCACGAGGTGGGCGAGTTTCTGTTCAGCAAGGTTTCGCGCCGCCCGGCCCGCTGGGTGTTGTGTGTGCCGGAAGATTCGCCGGTGAAATCGGTGAAGGACCTTGAGGGCAAGCGCATTGCCACCGAGGTGGTCAACCTGACGAAAAAGTATCTGAAAAAGCACGGCGTGTCGGCCGAGGTGGAATTTTCCTGGGGCGCGACCGAGGTAAAGGCGCACGAATTGGTGGATGCGATCGTGGAAGTCACCGAGACAGGCTCGTCGCTGCGGGCGAACAAGCTGCGCATTGTGGACGAGCTGCTCAGTTCCACACCGCGGCTCATCGCCAATTACGACGCGTGGAAGGATTCCTGGAAGCGGAAAAAAATCGAGACGCTCTCGATGCTGCTGAAGGGCGCGCTGGATGCCGAATCAAAAGTCGGTTTGAAAATGAACATTGCCGAGAAAAATCTTGCGAGCCTGCTCAAGAATTTGCCGGCGTTGCGCAACCCGACCATTTCCAATCTGAGCCTGAAGGGCTGGGTGGCGGTGGAAACGATCATTGACGAGCATGTGGTGCGCGAATTGATTCCGCAACTCAAGGCCGCCGGGGCGGAGGGAATCATTGAATATCCGCTGAACAAGGTGGTGTACTGAAAAATGGATTGTTGGATGGCTGGATTGTTGAAAGATTTGAGTTGCATTAATCCATCAATCCACTAATCCATCACCCCATTACCTTATGGGTTCATTAAAAAAACGCCGCAAGGCAAAAATCAACAAGCACAAACGGCGCAAGAAGCTGCGCTTGAATCGTCACAAGAAGCGCACCTGGCAGAAGTAACCTGCCTCGCGCATTGATTCCATCCGTTCGCGCGCGGTTGCCTCACCGCGCCGCCGCGAACGGTGTTTATTTCACCAGCCGGGCGGCCCCAACCCATGGAACATCGTTTTGACAGGCATTACACCCGCGACGAAGCGCGCGCACTTTTGCCGCAAATTCGCAAATGGCTGGAGCAACTCAACCGGCTGCGGCATGAATTGGAACGCTTCGACAAACGGCTGAGTGGTTTGACGGAGCAGGGGAACGACATCGGCGGCGAAACGGTGAACAACTGGATTCGCGCGCTCGCGGACATGCAGGAGGTTCTCGCCGAATTTCAACGCCGCCGGATTTTCGTCAAGGATTTGGAGCGCGGCCTGATTGATTTTCCCGCCATCAGGGGGGGCAAAGAGGTTTTTCTTTGCTGGGAACAGGACGAGGAAGACATTGAATTCTGGCACGACCTCGATACCGGTTTCAGGGGCCGCGAACGGCTGTAACGCCTGGGGACGCCGGCCTTCCAAGAATTGCGCTGCACCCGATGGTTGCCGGAAATCGGGATAAACCCTGGACGCCGTTCAATTTACGCTTTGCACCCGGCCGGTGTGGCGGGCGTTGGCGCGGAACATCGGCCATGAACTCTTCGCCGGCGGTGCCAGCCCGTTGGTGGAATTGATGGCGCGCAAAAACTGGCCGTCGGACATATAAATGGTTCCGTCGTTGCCAATGACCGGCGAAGCGACGGGGATCGCGACCGTGTCAACGTGCCACAGTTCAGGGCCGTTGGATTGAAAAGCAGCCAACCTTACCCACGGTGCGATAAAATACACCTCGCCGCTCGCGGCAACGGCAGGAGAAGCGTCAATTAAGACCGGGCTATTATTATATTCCCGCTGCCTTTTCCCGTCGCTGCCGACGGAAATCCCGATTTTATTTGCCGTCAGATAGAGGTTGCCCTTTTCGTCCAGCACGGGCGAAGACTCGGTCGCGCCGCCAGTATGCAAACGCCAGTGTTCCGAACCCTCCGGCCCCAGCGCATAAAGATTGCCATCCGTCGAAGTAAAATAAATTGTCCCGTCCGAATTGATTGCCGGTGAGGAGATGACTGGTGCACCGGTTGGAAACGACCATAAAAGGCTCCCGTCCGGTCTTAGCGCGTAAAACTTTTTATCGTGTGAACCGAAGTAAATGGTTCCATCCTTCCCAATCGCCGGTGACGAAACAACGATGTTGCTCGTGGCAAAAACCCATTTCCTTGAGCCGTTGGGATTGAGCGCGTAAACATTTGCATCCCACGAGCCGAAATAAATCGTCCCGTCCCCGGCAATCGCCGGTGAAGAATCAATCCACGCGCCGGTCGGAAAAGTCCATTTGAGTTTGCCGCGGGGGGTGACGGCGTAAAATTTCCGGTCGCGCGCGCCGAAATAAATCGTTCCGTCATCACCGATCGCCGGGGTTGATTTTATTTCTGAATTAATCCGAAAAGTCCATTTGACCCTGCCCTGAGGCGTAACCGCCAGCAAATAGCCTGTAAAAGTCGCCTGGTAAATCGTGCCGTCCGGCGCAATGGCTGGAGAGGCATCGGCGTTGTAAGGCGGCAGCGGGAGCGTCCATAAATTTGTCGGCGCCGATTGCGCGTGGCCGATGAGCTGTGCGCTCAAACAAAATGAACCGGCAACCATCCCGGCCAAATGCGTGAGCGTTGAGCGATTCATCCGCACCAGTAAAACCGCAAAAGGCGCATCCGGCAAATGCAATTCGCGCCGCCGAACTTGCATCCGCCGCATTCCCGCACTACCTTTCGCCCGCTTATGGAGAAAGTGGTCATCATCGGTTCGGGTTGCGCGGGCTGGACGGCGGCACTTTACACCGCGCGCGCCAATTTGCAGCCGCTCGTCCTTGTCGGCGGCCAGCCCGGCGGCCTGCTCACCACCACCAGCATCGTGGAAAATTTCCCCGGCTTCCCCGAAGGCGTGGACGGCTACGAATTGATGACGCGGATGCAGAAACAAGCCGAACGATTTGGCGCGCGCGCCCGCTTCGGCACGGTTGAGGCGGTGGATTTCTCCAAACGCCCTTTCACGCTCACGGTGGATGGCGAAAAAGTGAGGGCGGAAACGGTCATCATCGCCACCGGTGCGAGCCACAAACATCTCGGCGTGCACGGCGAAGATTTGCTGGAGACCAAAGGGGTGACGTATTGCGCGACCTGCGACGGCGCATTGCCCGTTTTCCGCAACCAACCGCTGGTCGTGGTCGGCGGTGGCGATTCTGCGTGCGAAGAGGCGCTTTATTTGACACGGTTCGGCTCGGTCATTCATCTCGTGCATCGGCGCGACACGTTGCGCGCATCAAAAATCATGGCCAAACGGGTCCACGCTCATAAAACCATCAAGCCGGTCTGGGATTCCGTCGTGACGGAAGTCCTCGATGTGAAGCAGGACAAGGTCACCGGCGTGAAATTGAAAAACCTCAAGACCGGCGCGGAGACGATCTTGAACTGCGCGGGCGTGTTCGTCGCCATCGGTCACGGACCGAACACGGAAATTTTCAAGGGGCAAATCGAAATGGACGCCAGCGGCTACATCCTTCCCCGGAAAGGCACGATGACGAGTGTGCCGGGCGTGTTTGTGGCGGGCGACTGCGCGGATCGCGTTTACCGGCAGGCCATCACGGCCGCGGGTTCAGGTTGCGCGGCGGCGATTGACGCGGAAAGATTTCTGGAGGCGGAAAATCAGTGAAACCAGGGCCGGGGATGCGGCGGCGAACAATTCATCGTGGCCGATAACATGAGGAGGCCCATTTCCGTTTTTTTGTTGCCGAAACAGGGTAAAACGCATCCACTGTTTGCATGAGAACATTTCTTTCGATTCTTGTTGTCCTGACATTTGCAATCAAATTGTCTGCCGCCGACACCAACGCACCCGCGTTGTCGAAAACCAACGCTTCCACCCTGTTGAAAATCGGCACGGGCGAGGCGGACAAACATTACGGTCAGGAAATGATTGTGACGGGCAAGGTGGCGCAAGTCACCATCCGGCCCAAGGTGATATTTCTGAATCTGGACCGGCCCTACCCGGACTCGCCGTTCACCGTGGTCATATTTCCGGGCACATATCTTGCCGACATGAAAACGCTGGACGGAAAAGCGGTGGAAATAGAAGGCAAAATCAAGAACTTCCATGACAAGCCGGAGATCGTGCTGGACAGCACCAATCAATTGACCGTGCTGGGTGCAACGGCCTCAACCAACGCTCCGGCAGCCACGCGCCCAACCCATGCCCCGCCGCCGCCCACGCAATCCACCAATTTCCCGGAAATCATGTGATGGGTGGAATAACGGATGGCCGGCCAATCCCGGCGCGCGAATTTTAAGTGGACGGCGGACGATTCTCCTTTTCCGTAGCGGCGCGTCGGCAGACCGCCGCAAACTTTTTCGTTTTTTTCGGATGGCGGTTGGGTGAATTAAGCCCGATTGAATTTAACGACATGAGAAACTTGATTTCCAAGCATAGTCTTTCAGTTGCGTCACCATCAGTATTCGCTGGTACATATCAACGGTGTTTGAGTCCATTCATGCTTTTTCATTCGGGCGTTGGGCGGTGCATTGAATTCTTCGGCTAAGGCAAAAATTGGCGAGGTTTTTGCAATTTCGTTCCTGAATTCTTCATTGACGCTGAGGCGATTGCCGGTAAATTGTCCTTTCGGTTTTCGGTTTTCGCAAAACTTTTTTAGAAAAGGATAAAAAATATGGCAGTCAAAGTAGCAATCAACGGGTTCGGCCGCATTGGGCGCCTGGTGTTCCGGGCGCTGGTCGAACAAGGCATGGTGGGCAGGGACATCGAGGTGGTCGCCGTCGGCGATATCGTTCCGGCGGACAACCTCGCGTATCTGCTCAAATACGATTCCATTCAGGGCCGCTTCAAGGGCAAGGTGGACAGCAAAACTTCCCCGGACGCCGTGGCCAAGGCCAAGGCCGCCGGCAAAAAGGCCGAGGACGCCGATCCGGACATCCTCGTCGTCAATGGCAAGGACATGAAGGTCGTCAGCGCCAAGTCACCGGCGGAACTGCCGTGGAAGGCGCTGGGCGTGGACCTCGTCATCGAATGCACCGGTCTTTTCACCGCCGTCGAGAAATCGCAGGGCCACCTCACCGCCGGCGCGAAGAAAGTCATCATTTCCGCCCCGGCCAAGGGCGATTGCCTCACGGTTGTCATGGGCGTAAACGACGGCAAATATGATTCCAAACAGCATCACATCGTTTCCAACGCCTCCTGCACGACGAACTGCCTGGCTCCGGTCGTTTATGTGCTGCTCAAGGAAGGATTCGGCGTCGAGGAAGGTTTGATGACGACGATACACAGTTACACGGCCACACAAAAGACCGTGGACGGCCCGAGCAAAAAAGATTGGAAGGGCGGTCGCAGTGCGGCCATCAATTTGATTCCGTCAACGACCGGCGCGGCCAAGGCCGTGGGTCTGGTGCTGCCGGAAGTGAAAGGCAAGCTGACGGGCATGTCCATCCGCGTGCCGACCCCGACCGTCTCAGTCGTGGACCTTACCGTCCGCACGGTCAAGGAAACCAGTTACAAGGAAATCAGCGCTGCGATGAAGAAGGCCAGCGAGACCTACCTCAAGGACATTCTGGGCTACACCGAAGACGAAGTGGTCAGCTCGGATTTCATCCATTGCGAACTGTCCTCCATCTTCGACCAGGGCGCGGGCATGGAACTGAACAAGCGGTTCTTCAAGCTCGTGAGCTGGTATGACAACGAATGGGGTTACAGTTGCCGCGTGGGCGACCTCGTCAAGCTGATGATCAAAAAGGGCATTTAATCGCGGTTGAAAATTTCAAGACGGCGATCCGGCAACGGGTCGCCATCTTTATTTTCTAACCGCGGATTACGCAGATGACGCGGATGGAGAAGAATTTATCCGTGAAATCTGCAAAATCCGCGGTTAATTTTTTCATGCTCCACAAAGAAATCACCGAAGTCATTATCGGCGCCGCGATGGCGGTCCTGAACGAACTCAAACCCGGGTTGGACGAAAAGTTGTATGAGAATGCACTCGTCATCGAATTACAGGCACGCGATCATTCGGTTGAGCAGCAGAGGGAATATCCGGTGCATTATCGTGGTCATTTCATTGGCAAGCTCATCCCGGATCTCATCATGGATGGCAAGGTCATTGCCGATCCCAAAGTTGTCAGCGACTTCAATGAAACCCACATAGCCCAGATGCTTGGTTGTCTGAATATCACCGGTTTGGAGGTGGCGCTACTCCTCAATTTCAAGAATGCCAAGCTTGAATGGAAACGTGTGGTAAACGAAAAACGCGGGAAAAATGCAGGCGAAGTGGGTTTAAAATAATATCCGCGTTATCCGTGTAATCCGCGGTTATGTTTTGCGATTTTTGTTCAATTCTTCGTGCCGGACACCGTATTGGTCGCGGACTGGCCGGCGGGTTGCAATTTCTTTTCCACTTCCGACAACCAATAAGCATGCTCGTCGCCGGGGGCGATTTGATTCAACCGCAGCATGATTTCGCGTGCGGCGGCGTAATCTTCGGTTTGCCAGCAGAATTTGAAGCGCAACTGGAGCACGGCCGGATTGTCGCCGGCCAGGGCAGCGGCTTTTTCCAGCGCAGATTGGGCCGGGGCGGGTTGTCCGGCATCCAAGGCCGCCCGGGCAAGGTTCAGCCAGTAATCCAATTTTTGGGGCTGTAACTGTGCGGCCTTTTCAAGAAACGGCAGGGCTTTTTCCGGTTGGCCGGTCAGGGCCAGACTCGTGCCGTAATAGGAAAGAATAACATGGTTTGTCGGGAACAAATGATATGCCTGTTCCAGCGTGCTCAGGGCGGCGCTGTCGTCCGCGATGTTCGCGGATGTCCGGACGGCGTTCGTTTGATTGCCGGAATAGAAACGTTGAACCTGCGGCATGTAAATAATGGCGGCCACCGCATTATCTTCAACGCGCTGGGTTCGGGGGCCTTCCTGGCTGCTGCGGACAAACAACGTGACCGGGTCCCGCCAAATCCACGAGCGGTTCCACGCGGTCATCGCCCACAACAATAGGACGACGAACGCAGCCAGGCGAACGATGCTTTGCCGGGGGAAGGCGGAAACGATTGCAGCGAACGCAATCAGCCAGCCGATGAGGGGCAGATAAAGAAATCTTTCGGCCATATATTGCAGCATGGGCAATAAGTTGGAGACGGGCAGCAGGAACAACCCGGTCCACATCAATCCAAATCCAAGCAATTCCCATCCGGATTTGCGCCCGGCAATCACCCCGGCCAAAACGAGCGCAATCAGCAATGCCAACCCGCCTAAAACCTCCGGCGACCGGAACTGACAACCCCCAGGCAAATAACTGTAATCAATAAAGAAGGGCGGCACACCCCAGAGCAAACGAAAGTATTTGGGCACCACCGGAAGCATATCAATCAGCGTTTGTCCGTAGCTGCCGGAAATCGGAGCGGTCTGGCTGCTGCGCCCGAGGACGAAATGCCGGTTGACCAGGTAAATGGCGGCAACCAGGAGAAACCCTGCCGTGCGGCTGATGCTTTGCCTCCAGCCGAGATGATGAATTTTGCGAAAGATCACGAGCGGAACGACCACGAACGGCACGGCGGATTCCTTGGAATAGACTGCCAGCGCAAAGAAGAGCAAACCGCGCCAGTGGGCCGCCTTGTTTCCCGGCGGCAGCAGCAGTTCCCGCAACGCGGCGAGCGTAAAAAACGCGGCAAGAATATCATCGAGCGACTTTGCCCAGCAAACAACCTCCGAAACGACCGGATGCACGGCAAATGCCAGCGCGATAAAAAAAGACCACCATCGCGTTTTCGCTTCCGTGAAACCATTGCGCCATCGCGGCAGCAGCAGTGTCAATGCCGCAAACAACATCATGGCCGTGCTGCCATGCCCGAGCACGTTGGCCAGATGGTAAATCCACGGTTGCGGCGTTTCCTTGCCGCCCAGGAAATGCAACAGCGCGTAGAGCGCCGTGCGAATTGGCCGGAAAACCCGGAAATCATTCGGATGCGCTGCCTGGGCATCAAGCCGATAGAACATTTCCGGGACGTGCTTCAGTGAACGGACACTGGGCAGATTCCATATAAAAAATTCGTCGTCCCATACGAAGTCAAATGTCACTGTCTGTCCCCAAATCAGGAGGGTCGCCAATCCCAGCAACAGGAACGGCGGCCATTTCAGGGCGAGATAACGGTTCATGGATTTCCCGTCGGCAATCCAGTCTCACACCGGACGGTTTGTAGGGACAGTTTTAACTGACTCAGCGGGGCAGCGCAATCCTGCCGCATTTTGTGCATGGTTCAAAATGCGGAGTGTGGCCGTCCCCGGCCACAGCAAAGAACTTGTGGCCGACGATCCCCGGGGTTTTTAGGGGATCTGTGGTTTGAACGTTGCTGCGCCCGGAGACGGGCACACTCCAGCAAGGCGCTTGCTGAATAAAAACACACCCCAAACTTCTCAATCTCTCCCTCAATGGCCGGGCCGGTCTTGCGGTTCCTTCTCAATCACCTTTTCCTTTTCCAGCTTCCGCAGTTTGGGCGCGATGACGACCTGACAGTAACCGTAATTGGTGTTTTGGTCGTAAAATTTCTGGTGGTAACCCTCGGCTTGGTAAAATTTGGTGAACGGCACGATTTCGGTGACAATGGGGTGCTTGAAATTATTCTGCGCCCCGGCCTTTGATTTTTCCGCCGCCAGTTTCTGCGCTTCGCTGTGATAAAGGATGATGGAGCGGTATTGCGTGCCTTCGTCCGCGCCCTGACGATTGAGCGTGGTTGGGTCATGCGCCTGCCAAAAAACGTCGAGGAGTTTCTCATAGGAAATTTTTGCGGGATAAAATTCGATTTGTGTGACTTCGGCATGGCCGGTGGTGCCGGTGCACACCTGTTCGTAGGTCGGGTTGGCGGTGTGGCCGCCGGCAAAGCCGCTGGTGACGGACCTGACGCCGGGTAGCCGCTCGAAGACGGCTTCCATGCACCAGAAGCAGCCGCCGCCAAACGTGGCGGATTCAGTCTTGTTTGTGTTCATGGAATCAGTGGGTTGCGCGAGCGCGGATAAATTCAGCGCACCAGCGGCCAGTAAAAGATAAATTGTTTGTTTCATTTCCCCATTTGCAAAAATCATTCCTTTTCCGGCAAATCCAAATGTTCGCCCGGCGGCAGGCCGGCGTATTTCTCAAAATGCTCCGGGCGCAACGGCCCGGAAATCACGTGTTCGCCGCCGAGCCATTTGCCGAGGTCAATCAACCGGCAACGGTGCGAACAAAACGGGCCATACGCCCCGGCCAGCCAGTCGCCTTTCTTTTTGCAAACCGGACATTCAATCCGGTGAATGGACTCATTTGGTTTCTGCTGCAATTGTCTTGATGTCGTTCACAATGTTTGTGGCATCGTCCGGCGACACTCCTCCGTTTTGCAGAAGGGTTTGGACGTCGGCAAAAATTTTCTGCTGTTGCGCCGGCGAAAGATGCGAACTGTTGAAGATGGCATGGACGTCCTGCGCCAGCTTCAGATGTTGCGGGCGCAGTTTTTCATTTCCAGCCATTGCGGTCATCAGGTCATCCGCCAGTTTGGCAATGGACGCGGGCGACGGTTTCGTGCCCAAGGCCGCCGCTGTCAGATTATTCATCAACGACGGCTTTTGCGCGGCGGCCGAATTGGTGTCGGCCCGGTCACCGAAGGCGTCAAAATCGGCACGGAGGCCGGCGATGTTTTGCCGGGTGGCATCGAGCACCGGGTCCGGTGGCGGATTGGTTTGCGACGGCGGAGCGGGGGGTGGCTGAACCGGCGGCGGTGGATTGTCCTGCCGCGTGTTGCTGGCATTGGCGGCGACGTTTTTGGCCTGCCGGATCGCCGCCGAATAAACATCGGCCCGGACGCCGCTGGCCACGAACAACAAACAAAAAAACGCAGTGAAGGTTTTCATGGATTTTCACTAATTGGCAATCAAAATTTGTTTCGACGGCAAAAGCGAAATGTAATCTTCAAGAATACATTCCGTTTCGCCCAGCATGGGGTCAAAGGCGGGCGGATTGGGGTGTGGTACCGCGGCTACGGTTGTGGATCCGACTGGCGTCGGAAGCGGGCCGGCTGGCGATTTGTTCGCGGTCACGATGTTGGTTTCCCCGGCCGGCGGCGGAAGACCGGGCTCATCGGCCTTTTCGACGGTCAATTCATAAATTTTTACACCTGACGCCTTGCGCGCGGCCCGTTCCGTATCGCGCGCCTTTTGGCGGGTATCGGCTTCCTGCCGTTCCTTGAGGCGTTCGTGTTCATTGAGCGAGGCGGTTTTGTCGGCCTGCAGTTTTTGGAACAGGTCAATGTCCTGGCGGGTATAAATAAAATCCTGATTCGTGGCGATGCGGCCACTCGAGCGCCGGCGTAATTCGTCAAGATACAATTGCACCATGTTCAATTTGGAGTAATTCACACTCGGAACGGTGTCCCACGGCAGCGGATTTTCGAGCGAGGATTCGCCAAATTGAGTCGAATAATTCAACACGTCCGGCAGCATGATGTCCGGCATCACGCCTTTCAACTGCGTCGAAGCCCCGCTGACGCGATAAAATTTGCGGATGGTGATTTTAACCGTGCCGGGATCATTGGTCGCGGACACGGTGGCCGGCCCGACGAAGAATGGGCGCAGCAGATTCAAATTCTGCACCGTGCCTTTGCCGAAGGTGGAAATGTCGCCGACGATGAGCGCGCGATCGTAATCCTGCAATGCGGCAGCGGCAATTTCCGCCGCGGACGCGCTGAGACGGTTGACGAGCACGACGAGCGGGCCGTCGTAAAGCACGGAAGAATCAGTGTCGCTTTCCACATTGACCGGGCCGTCGGACGAAGAACGGGCGAGCACCACCGGGCCGGCTTTGATGAAAAGGCCGGTGAACTTGACGGCTTCTTCGAGCGAACCGCCGGGATTGCCGCGCAAATCAAGAATGATGCCGGCGGCCTTTTCCGATTCGAGTTTTTTAATCAGGCGCGTGACATCGGCGGTGGTGCTTTTGGCCGTTGAATGCTCGGTGTTGCCGGGCAAATCAACCGTCGCGTAAAACGACGGCAAATCAATGACACCCAACCGCGTCGTGCCGCCGTGGCCGTCCGGCAATTCGATGAGCTGGGCCTTGGCTTCCTGGTCTTCGAGTTTGATCTCATCGCGGATCAAAGTCACAACGCGGCGGACGGCGCGGTCTTCCATCGGACTGATGGTCAGCCGCACTTCGGTCCCTTTTGGGCCGCGAATGAGCTGGACAACTTTGCCGAGTTCCATGTCCACGACATCCACGGGCGGTTGATTGCTTTGCGCGACGGCGATGATGCGGTCCTTTTCATGGAGTTGCTGTCCCTTGTCCGCCGGCCCGCCGTGAACCAGCGAACTGATGGTGCAATAGCCGTCGTCCTCGGTCAGTTGAGCGCCGATGCCGAAAAGTGAGAGGCTCATGCCAATGGAAAAATCCTGCGCGTGCTCGGTGTTGAGGTAATCCGAATGGGGATCGTAGGCATGTGCCAGGGCGTTGAGATACGCCTGCAAAACGCCCGTGCTGTCCAAATTGGTCGCCATGTGCAAATTCCAGCGATAATGCCGCGCCAATGTGCCGGCGATTTCCGCGGCGGCGGATTTGGGCAAAGTCAAGACCACATTGTCATTGGTCGGCGAAATCTCGCGGCTGAGTTTTTCCTGCAAATACTCGTAACGCAATCGCTGCGACCAAAGTTGTTTTGCTTCGTCGAGGTCTTTGGGATAAGGCGCGTGGCGCCGGTCGAGCAGGATGTGTTCGTCGGTGTTAAATTTGAATCTGCCCTCCTGCAAAAGTTCGTTCACGCAGTCAACGTGCTGTTGGATGCGTTCAAGGTATCGCCGGTAAATTTCATACGCGGGCGTGAGATCGGCGGTGTTGTTGGTGCCGATGGTGAAGTTGTCAAGATTCGTCCGGTAGTGCATGTATCCGGCAATATCGGATTGCAGAAAATTTTCACGCCGCGGATCGAGGGTTTCCAAATAACCGTCGAAAAACTTCTCTGAAATCTCCGTGTCGAGCAGTTGTTGCGAGTAGTGAAATTCCTCCAGCAGCCGCGCCGTGACGTAGGCGATGCGCGCGTCGTTTGGCCCCGGTGCCGGGAAAACGTTGGTTTGCGTCATCAGCGCCGGGGAAACGCTGGCTTGGGTTGCCGGCGGCGGGGGTGGTGGAACCGTTTTGGCGGTGGTGCAGCCGATGATGACCGACCCGGCCAGCACGGCAGACGCGATGGGGGCGAGGATTTTTATTTTTGATTGACTCATTGCAATTAGCACAGCTTCGACCAAGTCTAAGCGGATTCGTTCAGCAAGGGAATCATTTTGAGCGCGCCGGTGTTCGAGCGTAAAAAGAATTGCAATTTTAATCCAAATTCCGATAATGACCGCGCAAAAATCAAAACTATGAAAACTATTGCATTGGCTGTGATTTTTTCCCTGAGCGTCGCCGGTCTTGTGGGTTGCGCCTCCAAGTCAAAACCAGCTGGAAAACCCGCTGGCACAACCGCCCCAACTGCCGTCGCTTCCATTGATAAAGCGCCAGCCGGCACAAATGTGTTTAATGACGAAAAGGCGCGCGTCAGTTACGCCATTGGCATGTCAATGGGCCACACCTTGCAGCGCCAGGGGATCGAGGTTGACGCAAACCTGGTTGCGCGCGGCGTCAATGACGTGCTGTCCGGCCCCACGCTGTTCACGCTGGAACAGGCGCAGGAGACGTTGACGGCATTTCAAAAAGAGTTGGCCGCCAAGGCGGCTGCGAAAAACCAGGCGGACGGCGAAGCCTTTCTGGCCACAAACAAAAACAACCCGGGGGTCGTCACATTGCCGGACGGCCTGCAATACAAAGTCATCACCAATGGCGACGGGATGATTCCAACACCTAACGACGTCGTAACGGTGAATTATCGCGGCACGTTGATTGACGGCACGGAATTCGACAGCTCCATCAAGCGTGGCAAACCGGCACAGTTCTCCGTTGGCAACGTGATTCCCGGCTGGACTGAAGCGCTCACGCAGATGAAGGTCGGCTCCAAATGGCAGTTGTTTGTGCCGTCGAAACTCGCTTATGGCGAACGGAGACGCCCCGGTATCCCGGCAAATTCGGTTTTGATTTTTGAAGTGGAACTAGTTTCCACCGAACTTCAGTCACCGCCCGCGTCGGGGGTTTTAACCAATTTACCGCTTACCAGTGACATCATCAAAGTGCCTTCGGCTGAAGAAATGAAAAAGGGCGCGAAGATCGAAGTCATTAAACCCGAAGACGCGGCAAAACTCCAGCAGTCCCAAACCCAGCCACCCTCCACCAACCAACCGGCAAAATAGTCGCCGGCGGCTTGAACAATCAGTCAGGATCGGTGTCAATAGTTTCACTGAAACTATGAGACATTGCTTTAAGTCGTTGCTTGGATTTCTTGCCGGGATCGCGGGCGCGCTGGTCCTGGTCGCCATTTTTCACCTCACTTCGTGGGGCGAGGAAACCAAACCGGCGATCCGGGTTGAGTCCGCGCCCGTCAATCGCGATGCCCGGCTCGGCGCCAGCTTCGCGCCGGTGGTCAAAAAAGCCGCGCCCAGCGTGGTGAACATTTACACCACGCGTATCGTTCACATGCGCTTGTTTCGGAGTCCGCTTTTTAACGACCCGTTCTTCCGGCAATTTTTTGGTGATCGGTTTGGGCCTTATGGCAGCCGCGAAGTCACTCGCAAGGATAAATCTCTCGGCTCCGGTGTCATCGTCTCGCCGGATGGTTACATTCTGACGGCCAATCACGTCGTGGATGGGGCGGACGAAGTCAAGGTCAAGGCTGGTGACAAAAAAGAATACACCGCCCGGATTATCGGCACGGACCCGCCGACCGACGTGGCCGTTTTGAAAATTGACGCAAAGGACCTGCCCGCCATCACCCTTGCCGACAGCGCCCAACTGGAAATCGGCGACATCGTTCTGGCCATCGGCAATCCTTTTGGCCTGAGCCAGACGGTGACGATGGGCATCATCAGTGCGCTGGGGCGCAACGGCCTCCCCGGCTTCAACCAATATCAGGATTTCATCCAGACCGACGCGGCGATCAACCCCGGCAACTCCGGCGGCGCGCTGGTGGACGCCGAAGGCCGTTTGGTCGGCATCAACACCGCCATTGTTCCGAACAGCAATGGCGGCAATCAGGGCATTGGTTTTGCCGTGCCGATCAACCTGGCGCGGCACGTCATGGAACGCCTGATCAGCAGCGGCAAAGTCATCCGCGCCGTTTTGGAGGGGGTCTTGGTGCAGGACGTCACGTCCGATCTGGCTGAGGGATTAAATTTGCCAAATCAAAATGGCGCGCTGATTGGTGACGTGGAACCCAATTCACCCGCTGAAAAAGCCGGCATCCAATCCGGCGATGTGATCGTCGGTTTCAACGGCAAGGACATCACCGATGTGAACAACTTTCAACTGGCCGTTTCCGAATGCGCCCCGGGAAGCCCGGCGGCGTTAAAACTGCTCCGCAACGGAGAGGCGAAAACCGTCACCGTCACCCTCGCCGAATTGCGCAATGAAGTTGCACCGGCAGACAACAGCCGGAGTAATAATACCAGTCCGGGCAAATCACAAGCGGACGCGCTTGACGGCGTCACCGTTGCGAATCTGGAGCAATCGGTTCGCGAACAACTGAACGTTCCGAACAACGTTCAAGGCGCGCTGGTGTGTGAATTGGACCGGGGCTCGAATTCGGCCGAAGCCGGTTTACAGATCGGCGACTTGATTGTGGAAATCAACCGTCTGCCAGTCAGGAATGCCGAGGATGCGGTCCGACTGGGCCGGCAGGCCAAAGGCAATCAGATTCTGCTCAAGGTCTGGCATCGGGAGGGCGATTTCGCCGGCACACACTATCTCACCGTGAACAACACGAAAAAGCAGAAGTAGCGCCGCCGCCCGCAAAATTTTGACAAAATCCGCCAGCCGGCACATTCTTCCCAAACGTTGCCGTGAATAAAGGCAACCGTTATGCCCGTTCAATACAAAGATTACTACGAAACCCTCGGCGTGCCGCGCACGGCGAGCGCGGATGAGTTGAAAAAATCCTTCCGCAAACTTGCGCGACAATATCATCCCGACGTCGCCAAAGACAAAAAAAAGGCCGAGGAAAAATTCAAGGAAATCAACGAGGCCTACGAAGTCCTGAGTGACCCGACCAAGCGCAAGAAATACGATGAACTGGGCGCAAACTGGAAGTCCGGTGCGGACTTTCGTCCGCCGCCCGGCTGGGAAAATTTCACCGGCGGCCAGACTTTTCGCGGACGCGGCGCCGGGGGTGAAGAATTTGAGACCCATTTTGGCGGCACGGGCTTCAGCGATTTCTTCGAACAATTGTTCGGCTCGCGGATGCGCGGAGGAGCCGGTGGCTTTGGCCGCGCCGCGGGATTTGAGGATGAGGAATTCGCCGAACGCGGACGTGACATTGAGGGCGACATTCTGGTCACTCTCGAAGAAGCCCTGCGCGGCTCGGTGCGCACGGTCAATGTCCGTCACAACGCCGGGCGCTCGGTCAAAACGGAAACGCACCAGGTCAAAATCCCGCCCGGCGTGACCGAAGGACAGAAATTGCGGCTCGCCGGACGCGGTGAAACCGGCGCGGGTGGCGGCGCGGCGGGTGATTTGTATTTGCGTGTGCGGCTGGCCAAACATCCCGACTTCGAGGTCGAGGATCATAATTTGATTTACGAGGCCGACCTGGCGCCGTGGGAAGCCGTGCTGGGTGCGAACCTTTCCGTGCCCGCGCTGGACGGTCGCGTGAACATCAAAATTCCTCCCGGCACGCAAAATGGGCAAAAACTTCGCGTGCGCGCCCGCGGCCTGCCGGCGCGGGACGGCATGCGCGGCGATTTGATGGTCGTTACCAAGATCGCCGTGCCGGCCAAAGTCACGGATACGGAGAAAAAATTGTGGGAGCAGCTCGCGCGCGAATCACGGTTCAACCCGAGAACGTAAAATCGTCGGAGGGACGAGTTACACGAGTCCCCCAAGGCTTGAGTTTGAAATTGAGGGACTTGCATGACTCGTCCCTGCGAAAAGGAAACTTATGCCCGCAAACCAAAAACTGGTTCTTATCACCGGCGTTTCGCGTGGACTCGGCCGCGCGCTCGCGGAGGAATTCATCCGGCTCGGCCACGTGGTGCTCGGCTGTGGCCGCTCGGAAAAGGAAATCGGGCAATTGCAAAAGCAATTCAGCGCGCCCCACAACTTCGCCGTCGTTGACGTTTCCGCGGACGAACAGGTCGCGGCCTGGGCGAAACGCATTTTGAAATCCCATGGCGCGCCGGATCTGGTGCTGAACAATGCCGGCATGATCAACCGCAACGCCCCGCTTTGGCAGGTCAGCGCGCGGGAATTTTCCGACGTGATTGACGTGAATCTCAAGGGCACGGCAAATGTCATCCGCCATTTTGTTCCGGAAATGGTCAAGCGCCGGAGCGGACTCATTGTGAATTTCAGTTCCGGCTGGGGACGTTCGACCGATGCTGAAGTCGCGCCCTATTGCGCCACGAAATGGGCGATTGAAGGTTTGACGCAGGCGTTGGCGCAGGAATTGCCGCCGGGCATGGCCGCCGTGCCGCTCAATCCCGGCATCATCAACACTGACATGCTGCAAAGTTGTTTCGGCGATTCGGCCTCGGGGTATCCTACCCCACAGGAATGGGCAAAAATCGCCGTACCGTTCCTCTTAAAACTTGGCCCGTCAGACAATGGCAAGCCGCTGACCGTACCGGTTCGCGGCGCCAATGATTGAAATTTTACGAAACTCAACCGCCGCGCACTTGACCGCGACTGTGGCTGCACTTAGCTTGAATTCATGGCGAACGCGCCCCAAAAGAAAAAACGCAAGGCAATGATGCTTGGTGTCGGATTGGATTCCGACGGCCATAAACGGCTGACGACCGGGCCGAACTTTGCCTTGGTCGGCGGCACGGAGGAAACGCATGCGGTGATGACCGAGAAGGCCGTCAAGATCAACGAAAAGCTCAAGGCCCGCGGCAAACAACTCGAAGAGGTCAGCCGCGATGAGTTCGACGACATCGCCCACGAAGTCGGCCTCAAACCAGTCAAGCCCGTCAAACCGCGTTGATGCGACGTAGCGGCGGTCGGCAGACCGCCGCATTTTTTTTAACCGGATGTAAATAACGGCGCTCTGCCGAGACGCCGCTACGCCGATTTCGCATAGGTCTCGAATTATTGAGCCGACTCACGTCGGCTGCTACAGTAACTTGAAATTCTCCAAAGCCATCCGCGTTTTCTCCGGTGTCTCGTGCAGAATCGTCTGCCAGCCGCGCGCCGTCCCTGCCGCCACGTTTTCCGGCCGATCGTCCAAGTAAAGAATTTCCGCGCCGCGCCGCCGGACCAGCTTTTCCAGCACCTCGTAAATCTTTGCCTCGGGCTTCATCGCGCCGACTTCGTAGGAATAAATGTAGCCGTCGAAATCACGGAAGAACGGAAAATTCCGCCGGATGTGCTCAACCGCAAGGTCGTTCGTGTTTGAGAAAATGCAGGTGGGAATGCCGCGCCGCCGCAGTCCGGCATGAATTTCTATCATCGGCGGAATGGGCGTGAAAATGTCCGCGAAAAATTCGCCGAATTCCTCAATCGTTCCGCGAAAGCCGGTGGCTTTGCGCGCCTGCTCGAAAAATTCCTCCCGCGTCAACCGGCCGCACTCGTAATCAATGATGGCGTGGGATTGGCCAAGGAAAATTTTGATTCCGTCAGGCGGCAGTTTGCTGCGCGCCGCCATCCGGGAAACGGCGATATGGTAGTCGAAATCCACCAAAACCTTGCCCAGATCAAATACAACAATTTTTGGGGTTTCCATGGTCGTAAGCATACGCGCGCAAACTGAATGACGAATGACTAAACCCTAATGACTAAAATAACCAGGCACCAATAACGAACGTTGCGGCGCAGAGACCAATTTGGATTTCGGGATTCGGGATTCTTTGGTCATTATGGTTTCGTCATTAGTCACTTCTCATCCATCTCCCTGCGACCTTCCAGCGCGCGGCTCAATGTGAGTTCATCGGCGAATTCCAATCCGCTCCCGGCGGGCAAACCGTAGGCGATGCGGGTGATCTTCAGCCCTTTGCGCGCCAGCCGTTTGGCGAGGTAATGGCTCGTCGCGTCGCCCTCCACGTCTGTGCCCAGCGCGATGATTGCCTCCTTGATGGGTTCCTGCGTCAGGCGTTTTTCCAGTTCGGCAATGCGCAAGTCTTCCGGCTCAATGCCATCAAGCGGCGAAATTTTCCCGCCGAGCACGTGAAATTTGCCGCGATACGTGCCGGATTTCTCAATGCTCAGAATGTCCACCGCGCTCTCGACCACGCATAGGAGCGACGAATCGCGCCGGGCATCGGCACAGATGGGGCAGGGCGACTTTTCCGTCAGCGCGCCGCAGGTCGTGCAGAACCGGATTTTCTCCCGGGCGTGGAGCATCGTGTCAGCCAGTTGTTTCACCACCGCCGAATCGGCCTGGACGAGGTGCAGTGCGATGCGCTCGGCGGAACGCGGCCCGATGCCGGGCAGCTTGTTCAGCGCAGCGATGAGCGAAGAAATGGAATCAGGAAGCATGGGCAAGGAATGACGAATGACTAAGCGCTAATGACGAAGGAATGACTAAAACCTAATGACGAATCTTTTCCGGTGACCACCGGAATTTCGGGCTTCGGCATTTGGCATTCTTTAGTCATTAGGGTTTCGTCATTAGTCATTTCCCACGCATTTCATCCAAGCCCCGGCAGGTTCAATCCCGCCGTGACTTTGCCCATTTCGGCGTTGGAAATTTCCTTGGCCTGACCAAGTGCCTGGTTTGCGGCGGTCACAATCATGTCTTCGAGCAACTGCGCGTCAGACGGGTTGAGCGCCTGTGGATCAATTTTCACCAGGGCAATGCTGCCGTCGCACTTGGCGGTGACCTTGACCGCGCCGCCGCCACTGGTGGCCTCAACGGTGCGCGCGGCGAGTTGCGCCTGCACCTGTTCCATTTGCTGCTGCATTCGCGCAGCCTGTTTCATGAGTTTGCCGATGCTGGACATATATTGGGGTCTGGAGTCTTGGTTTTTGGGTCTGGGGAAAATCAGTTCAAGCGCGGACTTCAACAATCTGGCCTTTGAAAATTTCCAAAGCTTTTTGAATCAGCGGGTCGTTTTTGAAATCGTTTTTGTCGAAGGCAACGGGAGCCGGTTTGGATTTTGCGGCTGGCACGGCAGACGCAGCCGGTTTGGCTTGTTGGAGTTCACGCTTTAGCGTGTCAGGCGAACAAGCTGAAGCTTGAACTCCAACGTCCTCGTTTTGCTTCGCGGTTCTCGCAGACGCTTCGATTCTGACGAATTTAATTTGCGCGCTGGCATGGCCAAGTTCCGCGAGTTTGGTTTGGAGCAGCGTGTGGTTGCGCGCGTTGTCCACGAGGCCAAGGTGATCTTCAAATTCGGGATCGAAACCAATCGTGAGCAGATTTTTGTCGAACGAAACCGGCTGTGCATCCACGAGGTAGCTGCGGGTGAACGGACTGACGCGGCCAACGGCTTCCACCAGCTTGGCCCACAACCCGGCCAGGTCGGCGGGAACGGGCGTGACATCGGCAGATATTGCGCGCGCAGGAGCCGGAACGCCGGCCTCCGGCACGGCGCGTTGGTGCGTGCTTTCGGTTTCACGCCGGGCCGGAGGCCGGCGCTCCGCAGAGAGAGCGGCTTCGCTTTGCTTCGACGCGATAAGGGTGCCTGCGCCGCCTTGGCCGCCGCGCAACTGGTTGAGCTGCTTCAAAACCGAATCGAGGCTGATGGCGTTGCGGGCTTCGATGGCTTTAAGCAGGGCAACTTCGAGCAGAATTTTCCTGGACGCGGTGTCGCGCAGCCGAAGTTCGGAATCGGTCAGGACTTCGAGAATTCGCGTAAGCGATTCAGTATTGGCCAGCCCGGACTGTTCTTTCAGCGCCGCGACTTCGGCTTCGGAGACTTCCAGCAAATTCAAATCGCCGCGCGAAACCTGGAAAATGAGCAGGTTGCGGAAATGATTCAGCAAATCGGTAAGCAATCGTCCGAGGTCCTTGCCGTTTTGCGCCAGTTCGTTCAACCGGGCCAACGCGGTCTGAATTTCGCCGGCAAGCACGGCCTGGCTCAAACCAAGAATCTGGCTTTGGGCGGCGAGGCCGAACATGGAAAGCACGTCGGCTTCCTCGATTTTGTCGCCGCAAAAACTGATGAGCTGGTCGAGCGTGGATTCGGCGTCGCGCATGGCGCCGTCCGCGCCGCGCGCGATGGCGTGGAGCGCCGCTTCGTCAATCTTCACCTTTTCCAGTTTTGCGATGTGCGCGAGGTGTTTGGTGATGAGCGCGGCCGGTATCCGGCGCAGGTCAAAACGCTGGCAACGCGAGAGAATCGTCGGCAGGACCTTCTCCGGGTCGGTCGTGGCGAACATGAATTTCACGTGCGCCGGCGGCTCTTCGAGCGTCTTGAGCAGCGCGTTGAACGCTGCCGTCGAAAGCATGTGGACTTCGTCAATGATGTAGATTTTGAACGGCGAATTGGCGGGCGCGTATTTGCAGGTTTCGCGCAATTCGCGAACCTGTTCGACGCCGTTGTTGCTCGCGCCGTCAATTTCCAGCACATCGAGCGAGCGGCCTTCGGTTATTTCAATGCAACGAGGATCTTTTTCATCGAAATTGACCTTTGGGCCGCCGGCGCCGTTCAGGCATTTGGCGAAAATGCGGGCAATGGTCGTCTTGCCCGTGCCGCGCGGGCCGCAAAACAGGTAGGCGTGCGCGATGCGCTTTTGCTCGATGGCGTTGGCAAGCGTCTGCGTGACGTGTTCCTGGCCAATGACATCGGCAAACCGTTGCGGACGGTATTTTCTGGCGATTACTTGATAGGCCATGTTCGATTTTTGATTTTTGATTTTCGATTTACGCGCCGGTTGTTTCTTTGTTTGCCAATCGTAAATCGTAAATCATAAATCGTAAATGGAAATGCCAGGGTGACCACGGCAGATACGGAGCAAACTACCGTTGCTGCCTTCCGGCCCTGGCGGGGTTCGTAAGTCCACATTCCGTGGGCCCTGGCCGCGGAAATTTGCCGCAATTTTCATTGGTTGTCGAGACAAAGCGCGGCCGCAGCGAGCACGGCGATGTTGGGCCTTTGGGTTTGGGCCATGACCAGTTTTTTCAGGCTGTTCTGAAAGTGAAACCCCTTCAGTTTTTCGCGCATCCGCTTTTCATAATACGGATACGCTTGGATGACCGAGCCGCCGAGCACGATGATTTCCGGATCGTAGGCGTAAAGCAAAGCCATGATGACGCTGGCGAAGTCGTCGCCAAACGTGGCGAGCATCGCCTGCGCCTGGCGATCACCCCTCGCGGCGCGCTGCTGGAGGGTTGCGCCATCCAGGCCGAATTCGCGCTGAAAAAACCGCCCGCTGCAATAGTGCTCAAAATCCTTCTTCCGGTAGGCAATCGCACCAATTTCACCCGCGCCGCCGTTGCTGCCCGAATACAGCCGGCCGTTGATGACGACGCCCGCGCCCAGCCCGGTGCCGACAATCAAGCCCACCAGATTTTGATAACCGCGTCCGACGCCGAAGTGCAATTCGCCCAGGGCGAAACAATTGGCGTCGTTATTGACGAAGACCGGGACGCCAAAACGCCGTTTCAGAATTTTTTGGAGCGGCACCGCGCGCCACGACGGGATGTTGTTGACCGAATAAACCACCCCCTGGTCCACCAGGCTCGGCACCCCGATGCCGATGCCCTGCACCCCCGGCGGCAAAACCGCCGCGATGGTTTCGCAAACTTCATCAACGACCACTTCCTGTTTTGCCCGGGAAGAAATCCTCCGTGTCTGCAACGTGGTGATTTTGCCGTTTTGGACCAGACCGGCGCGGACATTCGTGCCACCGAGGTCCACGCCCACCAACAAGGTTTTTTTCGCTGCACGCATAAACCATTGCTTCCGGTTTCCGCGCCATAAGTCAAGCTTTTGGACATTTACGGCGCATCGAAAAAATCATTAACCGGACAAAATATTTGTTTCGCAACGCGACCCGATGCGGGTTAAACTGCGAACGGAACATCAGAAAGCGACTGCCTGCATGGCATGGATTGAACATTTGCAGCCTGCAAACGGGCTTCAAGCGACCGGCTCCGTGCTCGGGGCTTATCTCCTCGGTTGTTTCGCCACCGGCTATTACCTCGTCCGCGCGCGCACGGGCAGGGACATCCGTAAAAACGGAAGCGGCAGCACCGGCGCGCGCAACGTCGGTCGGGTATTGGGCAAACCCGGTTTTGTGCTGACGGCTTTTGGCGATGTTGGCAAAGGCGCGCTGGCAGTCTGGAGCGTACAGGAGTGGACCCATAACCATCACCTGGCCGCGCTGGCTATGCTGGCCGTGGTTGCCGGACACCTTTGGCCGGCGCAACTGCACTTTCGCGGCGGCAAGGGCGTGGCCACCGCTTTTGGGGCGTTGCTGATGTTTGACTATCAGGTCGCGTTGACGATGCTCGTTTTGTTTCTTGGCGGTTTTGCCGTCACGCGGAAAAGCCTTTTTCCGGCCATGTTTGTCTTTGCCGGTCTGCCGCTGGTGGACTGGTGGTTCAACCGCGACGACCTGACGGCGACACTCATGACCGTTCTGGCGGCAATTATTTTGTTTGCGCACTGGCGGAATTTAGCGGAAGAAATAGCCGCGTTGCTGGCGCGGCGCGGTGTTGCCTCCAAGCCCGAACATACAAAATTATGAACCCGCAGGAACCGCTGGTATTCAAGGTCGCGACGGAAGACTGGGAATTCGAGCAGATTCACCGGCTCAATTACAAGACCTTCGTCGAGGAAATCCCCCAACATCAGGCGTCGCCCACTCAGCGGCTGGTGGACAAATTCCACGCCGAGAACACCTATCTGATTTGTCTCAGCAACCAGAAACTCGCCGGGATGCTCGCCGTGTGCGGCAACCGGCCGTTCTCGCTCGATCAAAAACTGCCGGACCTCGATTCGCATTTGCCGCGGGGACGGACCATCTGCGAAATCCGGCTGCTGGCCATCGAAAAGAAATTCCGCGGCGCCCGCGGCGGACAGGTGTTGCAGGGCATTCTCGCCCTGCTCTGGCAGCACGGCGTTGAAAAGGGCTACGACCTCGCCATCATTTCCGGCACCACCCGGCAGCAACGATTGTATCAGCACCTCGGCTTTGTGCCCTTCGGCCCGCTCGTCGGCAGCGGCGACGCGCAGTTTCAACCGATGTATGTGACTTTGGAAACGTTCGAGGTCACGGCGCGCGAATTTCTGCGCTCGTCGCCCGCGCGTTCGTTTCATCCCAGCGCGGTGAATTTTCTGCCCGGCCCGGTGACGGTGCGGCGCGAAGTGCGGCGCGCGTTCGAGCAGGCGCCCGAATCACACCGTGGCGAAGATTTCAAAAAGGATTTTCAAGCCACAAAACAAATTCTCTGCGAACTGGTCCGCGCCGGAAATGTTGAACTGTTCATGGGTTCGGGCACTTTGGCCAACGACGTGGTCGCCGGACAATTGTCGCTGCTCGACCGGCCCGGCCTGGTTTTAAGCAATGGCGAATTCGGCAGCCGGCTGGTGGACCAGGCCCGGCGGTTCAATTTGAAATTCGAAACGTTGGAATTTCCGTGGGGCGAACCGCTGGATTTGGCTGCGGTGAAGAAAAAATTGGATGGACTGGAGCGCCGGCCTCCGGCACGGCATTTTTCGGCTTCAAAAAAACTTCCGGCCAGTTTGACGACCGGCGTTCCCAGCGAACCGCCCGCCTGGCTCTGGTGTGTGCACTGCGAAACCTCCACGGGCATTTTGGCCGACCTCGACGCGCTCAAAATGATGTGTGCCGCGCAGGGAACGAAGCTGTGTCTGGATTGCATCAGCACCATCGGCGCGTTGCCGGTGGATTTGACCGGCGTGTTCTTTGCGTCATGTTCCAGTGGCAAGGGGCTGCGCGCGTATCCGGGACTGGCGATGGTTTTTTACCATCACGGAGTCACGCCCGCGCCGGACAAATTGCCGCGTTATCTCGACCTCGGTTTTTGCGCGCAGCAACAGGGAATCCCGTTCACCTTCTCGTCCAATTTGCTGCACGCATTGCATGCCGCCGTCCGCCGGCCAAATCTGGAAAAACGATTTGCCGAGGTTGCCGGTCTATCCGCCGGGCTGCGCCTGCGCCTGGCGGAAATGGGTTTTGATTTGATTGGCAACGGTGCCCAAACTTCACCGGCGGTCATTACCATCGCCTTGCCGCCGGAAATGAATTCGCTGAGAATCGGCGAGGCGATGCAGGAAGCCGGCTATCTCCTGAGCTGCAACAGCGAATATCTGCGCCGGAAAAACTGGATTCAAATCTGCCTGATGGGCGAGTGCCCGCGCGAGAAAGTTGTCCCGGTCGCCAACGCGCTCAACCGCGTCTGCTTCCACCGCGCGGCTTCGCCCGCCGTTACTGTTCGTAACAGCACGTTGAAAAGTAGCCGCCGACGTTAGTCGGCGCTGATCCTTCTTCAATTTTCACAGAAAATTTGCGCCGACTTATGTCGGCGGCAGCGGAAGGAGGTTTTGTTACGGACTATTAAGCCGGAAAAACAAATTCCCCGCTGGCGGACTTATGGTAACGCTCAGGGTCGGGCCATTGGTGCTCACCGACGCCCCAACGGGCGTCCAATTCGCCGTGGTCAGGTCGGAGTTCTGCTGCAAAACATAATTCGTCGCCGAAACCGGCCAGGAGACGGTCACAGTTGGGAGCTGGGAGTTGAAAGTGATCGCGAGCAGTGGCGCGCCGGGCATTTGCACGACGGTGATGACGCTCCAAAATCCACCGATGAGGGAATACTGGCCGTTGGTCATCGGCCCGCCGGCATCGGGCTGGCCGATGGTGCCGGTGACTTGATACACACTGCCCGTGCTTGTGCCGCCGCCATCGGAAACCTTGAACCAGTTGATGGAATATAGTTGCCCCATCGTCGGAAGGCAGAAGGTGGAAATCAGAAGGCAGAAGAGCAAAAGGAACCGTGAGGTTTTGGACTGCGCCAGCCCTCTGGAGCTTTGGAAACCGGACGAAACCGTTGCCCCTTGCGAAAGCGGTGGAGGGCCACCGCACTCCAAGACGCTTCGCGTTTGCCATCCGCCATCTTCAATCCTCGATTCTCGATTTTTCATTGTGCGCCGCTTTTCATCGGCCAGTTCGCCGCCACCATGCCCTTGTAGCCGCCGATGAGCGAGTGGACGTTGCGATAGCCCATCTTTTGTGCTGCATCGCACGTGAGCGCCGACCGGAAGCCGCCGCCGCAATACATGATGATTTCCGTCTTCGGGTCGGGAAACAGCTTCTCCAGATCGCGTTCCAGGATTCCCTTGCCGAGATGCACGGCTTCGGCGGCGTGGCCGGCCAGCCATTCGTTATCCTCCCGCACGTCCAGCAGCACGATCCTGGGATTGGCCGCCATACGCGCACGCGCCTCGGCGACACTGATCTCGTTGACGCGTTTTTTTGCGTCATTGACCAGATTCAGAAAACCGGGCGAATGAACCATGCTACCAGGTTAAACCGCGCACCCCGGCGGTCAAACAAATTTCACGCCGGATCAAATGGCTGCTGGCCGGTTTTGATTTTGCGGATAGAGCGTTTTCACCGCCCTCGTAGCCATCAGAAGACCACGAATGCTGAGGTTTTCCAAGCTTTTACGGCTACAGTTTTATTGAAACCGCTCTAGCCGTAATTCCATTATTTCAATTTGGCGAGTATGTTGGACGCCCGCCGCCGCAAACTCCAAACAATGATTCCCAGACCAATCATCATTTCCACGCGAGGCTCTGGCACAAGTTGTATCGACGTGATATCTCCTTGGACATTTCCTGCTCCTCCCTCGATGTCGACATAATGGATGGCCCAATCATTCAAATCCAAATTTGAAGGGATGGAGGTGCCGGAGATTCCAGCCCCCGTGGCGTCGGTGAGAATGAACGACATCGCAAGCTCCCCATACCAGTTGCCCTGGCAGGAAAAAGTATAATTCCCCGGGGAACCACCTGCGATCAGATAAGTTGGGTTAAATGGCGCATTTTCAGTTTGTGCGGTCCGGGAGGGAGTGCTGAGAGACATTGTTATCGCTTGCTCTGCCGGGGTCTGGGCATAAGCATTGGGATAATTATACCATCCATCATTATTCAAATCAACGAAGGAACTGCCATTTGAATTTTGCCAGGTCGGGTCAAAGGACAGGTACCCCCAGAACGGATCGCCAACCGAACCCCACGTGCCAGCCAAGGGGTCGTTCCCCACTTCGGTTAACGTCCCACTAAACTCGAAGGTGAGCATTTGCGCGTTTGCTTGAACAGTCAAATAAGCAACTGCCGTGGTTAGAATCAGTGAAACAAAGTGTCTGACGCGATACTTTATTATTCTGGTAAAAGACACGGTTGGTAAAGGTAAGGGTAAAACTTTCACAACCATGCCATTCACTCACAATCTTGGACAAGTGTCAATCCACATTTTTGCTGTTTGATTGATTACTAATTGTTAGTGGAATGGTGAACGGTAGCCGTGGGCTTCAGCCCTCGGGAAAGATTGTTTACACGGTGGCGTCGCGGAGCAACGCTTGAATCCATTTGCCGGCGTTGATTTCAACCGTCACTCCGCGACGGATTGTCTTGCTGCGCTGCACTTGAAAGCCACGGCTGCCCTTGAATGGTCACTCCGCGACCGCACCAAAACCCGCATACGCCCGGTTCATTGGGCAGGTGAACGTCAAACTTGACAATGGGGCAGCCCAAGTTCTTCTCTTTGGAATCTCTGCGTTCGATTGCGGCTAAATCAACTGCGGAATTTAAGATCATGGACATCAAAAATCTCAACGAAGCACCGCCCTTCATCACGAAAGACGGTTCGGAAATTCGTGAATTGCTGGCGCATCGCAATTCCGTCATTCGCAACCAAAGCCTGGCGGAAGCGCGTCTGCCGGCCGGCGCGAGCACGCAGGAACATTATCACATCCAAACCGAGGAAATTTATTACATCACGCACGGCGCGGGACGGATGCGCATCGAAGGCGAAACGCGCGACGTTAAAACCGGCGACGCCATTGCCATTCCGCCCGGCCGCAAGCACCAGCTTTGGAATATTGGCAACGAAACTCTGCGATTGCTGTGTTGTTGCGCCCCAGCCTACGAGCACAGCGACACGATCATCACGGAAAGCGTGCCCTAGCAGCGCTGATGTCTCATCGGCATGTCTGGAAGAACCTTGGCTCATCTTAGCGGCGTGTCGGCAGACCGCCGCATTTCTCCGGAAAATTGAATTGTTCGGCTTTCTGCCGAAAGCCGCTACGCCTGTTTTGCAGAGGTTTCAACCCCTCAACCCGCCGCCGGGACGGCAGCGCTCCCAGGCGTATTAAACGCCGAATCATGAATTGACCTGCACGCCGCCGCGCGCTTAACTGTCGCCATGAAATCGCTCATGCCGTTGACACTCGTCGTCGCCGGAATGTTGGCGGCCGGTTGCCTGCATCACCGGCCCGCGCGCACCGCCAGCCCGGCTGCCCCCGCCGCCGTTGCCCCGCAGCCCATTGTCACGCCCGATAATTCGCTCACCGCCCGGGTCGTTTCATACAATGCCGCCGGACGTTTTGTCGTGCTGAGTTTTCCCGTCGGCCAGATGCCCAAATCGGACCAAAGCTTTTTTCTGTATCGTGAAGGCATGAAAGTCGGCGAAGTCAAAATCGACAGCAGCAAGCAGTATGACAACTTCATCGTTGCCGATCTGGTCACCGGCGAAGCCCAGGTGGGCGACGAAGTGCGTGACCAATAATTTATTGCCGGAGGGGCAAGATCTGCGAGTTCCCGGTGGTCGGCTGTTTTGCTTGAAGCTGGCAGGGCAGGGGGAATTTTCGCAAAAGGTGCCGCTCAACGGAATGATTAATTCCTAAATCCGAATGACTAAAGAATGCTTAAATATCAAAATCACAAAACCGGCTTTCCTGTGCGCATTCGAGCTTCGGGCTTAGGGTTTCTTTCGTCATTATGGTTTAGGAATTAGGAATTTTGGCCGCCATCCGCCCCACTATCTTTCATCAAACCAACCCAATGCCAATCCCGCATTGACTTAGTCTTCCTTCTTATGTGATTTTTCAGTGAATGCTTTCACCGTCTTGGGAAGCGCGTTCTTCTGATAAGGCGAATGGAGGTTGAAATAAATGCCGCACAACGGACGCGCCTCGTCGCTTTGGCTCAAAATGATTGTCACCTGGTTGTCCAGCGCGATGCCGTGACGCAGACCCGCGCCGCGACTTTCATAGGCCATGATCGCCTTGCCCATCAGCGAAACCAGCGATGCCTCAAAATCCTCCGTCGTTTTGTCAAGGCACACGATGAATGTGTCATAAGTTTTGACGGCGGCGGCAATTTCACGCTTGAAAGTATCAATCGTCATCAATTCAATCTAAACCATTTCACTTAAAATGCAGTAAAATTTAATTCGAACTCCGAAGCTGCCGGTGGTAGCGGGTGGGACGAGGCCCTGCCGGAGTGCGCCCGTCCTCGGGCGCAGCAACTGGCTGCATTCAAGTCATGGAACATTTCCCAGCCGCCCGCCCGCCCCACTTGGCTGCGGCCGGGACGGCCGCACTCCGCTAACGCAGACATTCAACTTCGGAGTTCGGGTTTAATCCGCCTCCGCGCGCGGCCTGGCTTTTGGCCGCGGTCCAAACAACTCCGTGCCGATACGCACCATCGTCGCGCCTTCTTCAATCGCAATTTCAAAATCGCCGCTCATGCCCATGCTCAAATCGGGCAGGGGTGTGCCGAGAATTTGCTCGCATTGGGCTTTGATTTCGCGCAGCCGGCGAAAATGTGGCCGCGCCTTTTCTGCTTCCGCCGTCCACGGCGGCATGGTCATCAAACCGTGAATTTCAATTCGCGGCAGCGCGTTGAGCTCCTTGAGTTCCGCCAGCAGTTGTTCCGGCCGGTAACCAAACTTGCTGGCTTCACCCGCAACGTTCACTTCCATCAGGACCGGCATGGTCCGGGCCGCCTGCTCCGCGCGTTTGTTGATTTCCTGCGCGAGCGACAGGCTGTCCACGCTTTGAATCATTTTGAAAAGCTCGACGGCATCGCGGCACTTGTTCGACTGCAAATGGCCAATCATGTGCCAGCGCAAATTGCCGGGACACCAAGGGATTTTCGCCTTCGCCTCCTGCACCTTGTTCTCGCCGAACAAAAGCAAGCCGAGTTTTGCCGCCGCCTGCACCACTTCCGGCGGCTGCGTTTTTGTGACGGCCAGCAAGGTGACGGAATCCGGGTCGCGCCCGGCGCGTCCGCACGCCGCGCGCATGCGCCGGCGAATCGTTTCCAAATTTGCGGCTAAATCCATGTGTGCATCGTAAATCGCAAATCGCAAATCGTAAATAAAATGATAGGACGCGCGGCCCGCGCGTCCGTTTCAATGAACGGCCCGGCGAGCCGTTCCTGCCTTAAACGCCCGCGCGGCCAAATATTTCGCGGATTGAATCAAAGACCGCGCGGACCATCTTCCGTGCCTGCTTCGTTGTCGTGCAATACGGCGGCATCAGCACGATGACGTTGCCGATGGGCCGCGTGAGCACGCCGCGCCGCGCCATCGCTTCACAAACGCGAATGCCCGCGCGTTCCTGCAAATCAAACGGCTTGCGCGTCCGCCAGTCCCGGACCAGTTCAATGCCGGCAATCAAACCGACCTGCCGGATATCGCCGACGTTGGGCAGCGACCAAAACGTTTGCAATTCGTCGTGCAGATTTTTTTCGAGATTTTGCCGCGCGCGAATGGATGGTTTGCCCTGCAAAATTTCCAGGCTCGCCAGCGCCGCCGCTCCGCCGAGTTGATTGGCCGTGTAACTGTGGCCGTGAAAAAAGGTTTTGAAATCTTCGTATTCACCAAGAAAAGCGTCGAACACTTTTTGCGTCGTCAATGTCGCCGCCATCGGCAGATAACCACCGGTCAAGCCCTTGGCCAGGCACAGAAAATCCGGCTGTACGCCTTCGTGGTGCGAGGCGAATAATTGTTGTTGTAGCGGCGGTCTATGACCGTCGCTGAATTTCTGCTGAAGCGTGCGGCGGTCACAGACCGCCGCTACAGAAGAAGCCCGCCCAAACCCGGTCATGACTTCGTCGGCGATGAGCAGCGCGCCGTGGTGGCGTGCGATTTCCGTCACCCGCCGCAGCCAGCCGCGCGGCTGCGGAATCATTCCCGCCGCGCCTTGAATCAACGGCTCAAAGACGAACGCCGCGTAGGGATTTCCCATTCGCCCTTGCGACGCGAATTTCTTTTCAACCAGGCCGGCGCATTCCCAGTTGCATTTGCGATATTCGCGGGCGTCGGCGCGTTCCGGCTTGGCGCGATTGAACGGGCACCGATAGCAATACGGCGACATGACCCGGTCCGTCTGGAACAACAAACCGGAATAACTTTTATGAAACAAATCAATGTGACCGAGCGAAACCGCGCCGACGGTGTCGCCGTGATATGCGCCCGCAAGCGAAAGAAAACGCGGCTGAACCTTTGCCCGTGAAGCAGGCGAGACGCCTGCGCTACGAGCACGGCGGGTGAATTCGTAGGCGAGCTTGAGGGCGACTTCGAGCGCGGTTGAACCGTCGTCGCTGAAAAAAACCTTGCCTAGGTAGGGCGCGGTGTCCTCACCGCGCCAGACGTGAGTATGCGAAAATGGCGCGCTGGGGACAGCGCGCCCTACCTTTTGATTAGCCATCCTGACCAGTTTTGCCGCCAGGAGCGATGCCGGTTCATTGGCCAAACCGAGCGCCGAGCTGTGCGCGATTTTTTTGAGCTGCTGCTGGATTGCCGCGTTGATCCGGGGGTGATTGTGGCCATGCAGATTTGTCCAAATCGAAGAATTCGCGTCGAGATATTCACGGCCGCGAATGTCGTGCAATACCGCGCCCTTGCCCGCGACAATGACAACCGGCTCGCGCTTCAGCCATTCGCGCATCTGGGTAAAAGGATGCCAGACGAACTGGTGATCAAGTTGGGCGAGCGGGTGCATCTGAATTTTTGATTTACGATTGACGATTGACGATTTCGTTTAGTGTGGCGACGAACAAATTGATTTCTTCAGTTGTGTGAACTGCTGTCAGCGTCACACGCAAACGCGCTTTGCCGCGGGCCACGGTCGGATAACGAATCGCCGGAACAAAAATGCTCTGCTCGCGCAACGCGCTGGAAATTGCAACCGCCCTGCTTTCGTCGCCGGTCAAAATGGGAATGATCGCGCTCTGCAATTGCGGATTGTGGACACCGACTTTTGTCGCGTGCTCGCGATTTATCGGAGTTGCGGATTGCGAATTCAATTCGTTGATTCGCTCAAAAAGCTGCTTCTTCCGGTCTTCACCGGCTTTCGATTGAATAAAACGGATGCCGGCGGTGGCCGCGGCGGCGGCCGCCGGAACGGGCGCGGTGGAAAAAATGAAGCTGCGGGCGCGGTTGATGAGAAAATCAATCAATGGGCGCGAGCCGCAAATGTAACCACCCGAAGCCCCCACCGCCTTGCCCAGTGTGCCCATCTGGATTTCAATCCGTTCGCTCACGCCGGATTCCTCTGCCCGGCCGCGGCGGTTTTTACCGTAAAGCCCGGTCGCGTGCGCCTCATCCACCATCAACCACGCGCCATGTTTCTCCTTGAGGGCAACAATCTCGCGCAACGGCGCGGCATCACCATCCATCGAGAAAACACTTTCCGTGACGATCAAGATGCGCATCTTTTCGGAGGGGCGAGTTACACGAGTCCCTGATCTGGTTTGGGGCTCGCAGAGCTCGCCCCTCCGAGTCCACTTCAATATTTTTTCCAAGTCGTCCAGATCGTTGTGGGCGAAGACGCGAATTTTTGCGCCGCTGAGCCGGGCGGCGTCCACGATGCAGGCGTGAACGAGTCTGTCCAAAACAATCACGTCATCCCTGCCGAGCAACGCGCAGATGGTTCCGATGGCGGTGGCATAGCCGGTGGAGAAACTCAACGCGGCTGCGGCGCCTTTGAAATTGGCGAGCGCTTCTTCCAGTTCATGATGCGGGGCGAGCGAACCGCAAATCAGCCGGGACGCGCCGGAACCAGCGCCAAATTTTTCAACGGCCCGGATGGCGGCTTCCTTGAGCAACGGGTCGCCGGCCAGACCAAGATAATCGTTGGACGAAAAATTCAGCAGTGTCCGGCCGTCTACCCGGATGCGCGTGCCCGGCGGCGAATCCACGCGGCGCAGTTCGCGGTGCAGATTTTGTTGACGCAACGCGGCCAGACGCCGGTTTAATTCTTCGTCGAACGAGTTCACGCCTGAAATTTACGATTTACGATTTACGATTTACGAGCAAAAAGGCCAAACCATGCGTCAATCGGGCGCACCTTGATACTGCAAAAAATCCAGCGCATCGTTTCGGCAGGAACGCCGGATTTATCCGGCAGGATGTTAAATTGTGCGGGTTCGCTGCCGCATGAATGCGGCGTTCCGCCGCAGTGCCCGGTTACGCCCGCGTCTATCGAAAATCTCAAATCATTCCGGTGGAATGACCCAATGTCCGTCAATCATGCCGGCGCTCACCTCGCCGGTGTGACCCAGCACGGCTTCACCGGCATCACTGGTTTTTACTCTGGCAGGGATGGCAATCAAATCGGCCAGGGCATTTTCGGAAAGCTCGCCGATTTGCCCGGCCCGGCCAAGCGCGCGCGCGCCATTGATCGTGGCCATGCGCAGAATTTCCGCTGGCGGGAGCTTGGGATCGTTGGCCGCCAGCTCGCGCATTTCCTCGAACAGGTTGAGTTCGGGGTTCGGTTTCCTGATTTTGCGAACGGTGGCCAGGCTGTCCGTGCCGAGGCAGAGGTTGACGCCGGCACGGGCAAGCCGTTGGCGCAGAAATGGCGGATGGCGGAAATAATCATGGCTGCGCGGGCAATGAACAACGTGAACGCGATGTTTGCCGAGCAGCGTGGCGTCCCCGCGCGCGAGAAAATTGACATGGATGGCGAGCAGATTTTCACCGAGCACTTTATTGCGGGCGAGGTGTTCGACCGGCGAGCCGAGGCCGCAATCGGACATGTCGCGGGCGTTGCGCTGCATCCAGTTGAACATTTCGCCTCGCGCGCGCATGAACATTTCAAATTCCGGCGCGGATTCCGCGACATGAATGCAAAGCTGCCGTCCGCGTTCCCGGGCGGCGCGCACGCTGAGGCGAAGCAACTCGGGCACGGTGGAGTAGGGGGCGTGCGGCGAAAGCGAGGCGGAACAACGCGGGTGCGAAAGGGAATCAATTTTTTCGACGGCTTCGCGGAGGATTGCCGCCGGGTCGCGCCGGGCACGGATGCCGGTCATTTCGAGAAACGAAAAGACGCGCAACGGCGTGGCGTCCCATACTTCAGGCAAAAGTTCGGGCACGGTTTCAATGTCCGCGACGGTCGTCGTGCCGGTGCGCGCGAGCATCCGTGCGCCATGCAGCCACGAACGCGCATAGTCGGAATAGCCCCAGCCGGATCTGGCGGAAAGGATGAGCGGAATCCAGTCGGTGAAGGTTTTCGGCGGCGGCAACATTCCGGCCATGTCGGTGTAGTCGAGGTGGCAGTGGGCGTTGATGAGGCCGGGAAGCAGAATGACTTCGCCGAGGTCGGAAATGTTTCCGTTTGCGTGCGGCCGCAAGTCCGGCCATGAACCCACCGCGCGAATGCGATTTCCAGAAACAACCACCGCGCCGTTTTCAATGGGCGGCTGTGAAACCGGCAAAATCGTGCGGGCGCGGAAAATCATCCCGGTTGAATCGTTCATCGTCAAATCGTTGAACCGGTTAATACGATTTAACGATCAACGAAGCAACGTTCAACCCTTACTCCTCTTCCGCTTCCTGGCGGGTCTGCTTGCTGCGCGCGGCAATCTTGTGTTTGCGGGCCTTCCACTTGTTGTGGCGTTTGCGGATTTGCTGCTCGATTTTTTTGGTGACCTTGTCAATGGCCGCGTAAAGATCGCTTTCGACGTGCTCGGCAAAAAGATCGGGCCCATGCACGCTCAGGCGAATGGAGCAGGATAATTGTTTTCCGGTGGCACGGGTATGATCGTGTTCGAGCGTCACCCGCGCGTCAATGGTGTGCTTGTCAAAATGGTCAAGTTTCTCCAGTTGTTTAATGACGTGGTCTTCGATGGCCTTGGTCAGCCTGATGTTGTGCGTCGAAAGAATCAATCTCATGCTTCCAAGATGCAATCGGCGGGCGAAGAAATCCAGTATTTCCTTGGATTTTGCGCATGCAGCGAAAGTCGTGCCACTTTTTGCTTGTGGACGCTCAAAACCGGATTATCTTGCCATAACAAATGGCACAAGGCTTGCAACTATCCACGCGCTTGACGCAGTCGTTGGTGCTGGCGCCGCAACTCCAGCAATCGCTGGCGTTGCTGCAGGCGCCCACCCTCGAACTCAAAGCGCTCGTCGAACAGGAATTGCAGCAAAATCCCGTGCTGGAAGAAATGGCGCCGGAGGAAATCGACCTGCGCGACCAGTCGGAACGCGATTCCGATGAAGTGGCCGAACCACCCGACCCCGCCGAGCCGACGGAAGATGGGGCGCTTGATTCCGTGTCGGAAAAAGGTTTGGAAGCGCCCGTGGACGATTTTCAGGTGGAATTCGACAAGCTCGTGCAACTGGACCAGGAATGGCGCGATCATTTTTCGCAGACCAACATTCCCATCCGTCAGACCGCCGAAGAGGAGGAAAAACGCCAGTTCATGTTCGACTCGCTCGCGGTGGGGACCTCCTTTGCCCAAATGCTGATGGACCAGGCGCGGGAGACCGACTTGAAGGACGAACAACGCGGCATCGCGGAGTTGATCATTGGCAACATTGACGATTACGGCTACCTCAAGTCAACGGTGGAAGAGATGGCGGCGGCAACCAATTTGCCGCCGGAAAAAATCACCGAAGTCCTCAAAGTAATCCAGACCTTTGATCCGCCGGGCGTTGGCGCGCGTGACTTGCGCGAGTGCCTGCTGCTTCAGCTCGAACGCGCCGGCCGGCAGGAATCGCTCGAATATCGCATTGTGCGCGATTTCATGGACGCGCTGGGCAAGCGGCGCATCCCGGAAATTGCGCGCGGCACCGGCTGCAGCATCGAAGAAGCGCAGGAGGCCATGGGCCGCATCGGGCGTTTGGAACCGCGTCCCGGACGCGCCTTTTTGCCGGATGCAAATCAATACATTTTGCCCGAAGTTTTTGTGCAAAAGGCCGGCGACGATTATATCGTGACGACCAACGACGAGCACATCCCCCACTTGCGCATCAGCAACATCTACAAGGACCTGATGTCGCAGGGCGGAAATTCCGCCGAAGTCAAAAATTACATCCGTGAAAAAATCCGCGCTGGAAAATTCCTGATCAAAAGCCTGCATCAGCGGCAGCAGACGATTTTGAACATCGGCAAGCAAATCGTGAAACGCCAGCGCGACTTCATGGAAAAGGGCGTCGCGCATCTCAAACCCCTCATCATGGCGCAGATCGCCGAAACCGTCGGGGTTCACGAAACGACCGTGAGCCGCGCCGTGTCCGGCAAGTACATGCAGACGCCGCAGGGGGTTTTTGAGATGAAATTTTTCTTCACCGGCGGACTTCAGACCGCCAGCGGCGAAAACGTGTCCAACACCAGTGTGAAGGACATGATTGCCGAAATATTCAAGAATGAAGACCCCGCCAAGCCGTTGTCCGACCATGAAGTGGTGAAGATGCTGAGCGAAAAGGGCATCGTCATCGCCCGCCGCACCGTTGCCAAATACCGCCTGGAACTCAACATCCTGCCGTCGAATTTGCGGAAGGTTTATTGAGTCACCGTTTGCCCGCTGATTCGAGTTCGGCCTTGGTTTTCGCCTGGAGTTCGTCCAGTTCCGGCCGCAGTTCTTCCTTCGTTTTTTTACTCATCCGGTCAATGAACAAAATGCCGTTCAAGTGATCCACTTCATGCTGGACCACCCGCGCCAGCAAACCGCCGCAGCGAAATTCAAACGGTTTGCCTTTTTCGTTCAACGCCTTCACGTCCACCGACTCGGGACGCGTGATTTCCGCGAAAATCTCCGGAAAACTCAGACAGCCTTCGCCGCCGGCCACCGGTTCTCCGCCCGGTTTGATTTCAGGATTGATCAAAACCAGCGGCATAAACTCATTTACGTCGGCAGGCTTGCCGTCCAATTTCAGCCAGGACGGACGGTCCTTGGCCTCGCGCACGTCAATGACCGTGAGTTGCAGCGCTTTCCCGACCTGCTGCGCCGCCAGCCCGATGCCATGATTCGTGTGCATGGTCTCGAACATGTCGGCGGCAAGTTTTTTGATCTCCAGCGTGACCTTCTCGATGCGCTCACCTCTTTGCCGGAGCGCGGGATGGCCGTATTTGACAACTTCCAGAATCATAAGGCGGTGACAAGTAACATGTGACAGGTGACAAGATTCATCGGTGCGAACCCCCAAAAATGACTAATGACCAAACCATAATGACGAAATAAACCCGAAGCCCGAATGACCAAATGATTTCCACCGGCCGAGCATTCAGGATTTGTCATCGGGAATTCTTTCGTCATTCGAATTTAGTCATTCGTCATTTGGCTCATCTGTCCGCCCTGCGGCAAATGCCATTATTCAATTTTAATCCGGTGTTATTCCCAAGACTTGTAAAATTCGCTCCAATTCCTCGTCGCTGAAAAAGGAAATTTCCACTGCGCCCTTGCCTTTCGCATAGCGGAGCTGGACCTTGGTGCCGAATTTTTCGCGCAACCGGTCCTCCAGGTTCGTCACGTGCGGATCGGCGCCCGGCGCGGCAACCGTTTCCGGTTTGATCACGAGCTTGCGCGAGCCACGGGCCTGCAATTTGGCCACCAGACCCTCGGTCTGCCGGACGTTCAAGCCCTGCTTGATGACACGCTCGGCGGCGAGTTTTTGCTTTTTCTCATCGGAAAGACCGAGAATGACCTTTGCGTGGCCAACCGAAAGCCGTCCTTCGCGGACAAAATCCTGAACGACTTGCGGCAGTTTCAGCAACCGCAGCGCATTGGCCACCACCGCGCGGCTTTTCCCGACTTTCGCGGCGATTTCCTCCTGCGTGAGTTGAAATTGGCCGGTCAGTTGTTCGTAACCGTGCGCTTCCTCGATGGCGTTGAGATTTTCACGCTGTAAATTTTCGATGAGCGCCAGTTCGAGCACCGCCCGGTCGTCGGCCTGACGGACGATGATGGGCACTTCGGGCAATTGCAGAAGCTGGGCCGCGCGCCAGCGGCGTTCGCCCGCGATCAATTCAAAATGACCGCCGCGCTCGCGCACAATGAGCGGCTGGACAATGCCTTGCTCGCGGATCGAATCGGCCAGTTCCCGCAGCGCCTCGGCGGAAAAATCCTTGCGCGGTTGCAGCGAACATGGACGAATCCGGTCCAGCGGCACGCGCTGCACGCGCTCGTGCAGGTCGGGCGCGGGCGACAGAACAACGGGTTGTGAAACGGGTGCTGCCGGCGCGGGTGCCGGTTGGGTCAGAACCGGATTGCCGCCCAACAACGCGCCGAGACCTCGCCCCAATGCAGGTTTTGCCATGCGCGCAGAGTGTCGCAGGGCAGGGCGGTTGTCAACGCGAAGCCGTGTTTCGGAGCGCCGGCCTCCGGCACGGCGTGTTGCTCATCGTGCCGGGCCGGAGGCCGGCGCTCCCATTGCGGGCCGCTGACATTGACCGGCGGAGTGTGGCCGTCCCCGGCCACAGCAACGGCAGAATGGCGCCGCGCTTTTGCCAAACCGACAATGGCTCGCTTTGCCACATTGCTGCGCCCGGGGACGGGCGCACTCCGGATGCCGGGGGAAAATATCGAAGCACACGAAAGAAATGCAGGCAGAATCCGTGGTTTTGTTTTCGTGTAATTCGCGTAGCTCGTGGTCAATTAATTCCGTTCCGGCGGCGGGAAATTAGAGCCGATTCACCAGTCTTTGCACCAAGTGCTACGACCCGGCAGGCGTCGGCTACTACGGCGACTTTGGACTTTGGACTTCGGGCTTTGGACTTTACCTTTAAACCGTGAGTCACAAGAGCGCACGCATCACTGCCCGGATCGAGTCCTTCCGCGGACAGGAACTCGACCCGCATTACTTGGGCTATTTTGATTGCTTTAACCGGCAACTTTTTTACGAGGCGCACGAAGTGCTGGAACATTTGTGGCTCCAGGACAAATCCGGGCCCAACGGAGCGTTTTACAAGGGGCTGATTCAACTGGCCGGCGCATTTGTCCATCTGCAAAAAAATCGTCCGTATCCCGCCGCCGCTCTGTTCAAGCTCGCACTGGCGAATCTCGAAAAATATCCGCGCCAACATGAGCGATTAGACGTCGCCGCCGTATGCGGTTTGATCAGAAACTGGCTCGGAATCCTGGAAGCTGCGCATTTTGAAAGGAATCCGTTCAGCAGTGGAAATGCGCCAAAACTGGCACTGGAGCTGCCTCCCAGTTAAAGTTTGAATATGAACAAAAAACGCGTCGTGCTGGCGGGCGGCAGCGGGTTCCTGGGTCAGGCGCTCGCCAAGGAATTGCTCCAACGCAATTACGAAGTCATCGTTCTGACCCGCGAACTGCGCGAACGTGACGAAGATGACGAGGTCAGGGAAGTGGAGTGGGATGGTGAGCATATCGGCGAGTGGATAAAATTTTTGGATGGAGCGGAAACCGTGGTGAATCTCGCGGGGCGCAACATCAATTGCCGTCACACGCCGGAAAACCTCCGGGAAATCATCGAATCGCGCGTCAATTCGGTGCGCGCCATCGCCGCCGCCATTTGTCACGTCAAACAACCGCCGCGCGTCTGGGTGCAGGCGGGCGCCGTTGGTTTCTACGGCAATTGCCGTGACCAATGGTGCGACGAAACGGCTCCCAACGGCCGGAATTCGCTGGCGGAAGTCTGCCGGCTTTGGGAAGAGGCCTGCCACGCTGCCGCCTCACTCCACACCCGACGCGTGCTGTTCCGAATCGGCCTGGTGCTGGGCCGTGATGGCGGGGCGTTGCCCATCCTGGCCCATCTGACGAGGTGGTTTCTCGGCGGCGCGGCCGGGAATGGCAAGCAATACATCAGTTGGATTCATCTCGCGGACCTGACCCGGATGTTTATGCAAGCCATCGAGCCGGAAAATTACCTGGATGGCACCTACAACGCCGTTGCCCCCCATCCGGCAACCAATGCGGAATTCATGCGGACGCTGCGGCGCACCCTTTATCGTCCGTGGTGTCCACCGGCCCCGGCCTGGGCGGTAAAGCTCGGTTCCCGGCTGACGCAGACCGAACCGTCGCTCGCGCTGGACGGTTGCCGCTGCGCGCCAAAACGGTTTCTGGAAGCCGGTTTTAAATTTCAATTCCCGGACTTGCGCGGCGCGTTGAAAGATATCTGCCGCTGATATTCCAAACGGTAGGGCCGTGCTGCTGCGCGGCCACATCATACCCGGCGGCGCAGCAGCGCCGCCCTACCCATATGGCTTACACCAGCGCTTCGGCCAGCACTTCCGCCATGTGCTGGGTGCGGACCGGCGCCAGGTCCTGGATCTGGTGGCGGCAACTTGTCCCCGACGCCACCACGATGTTTCCAAAGGGCTGGCTCCGGATTACTTGAATGAGCGGTTCCGCGACTTTCACCGAAAGTTTGTATTTCGATTCCAACATTCCGAACGCACCCGCCATGCCGCAGCAGCCCGCTTCGAGCATCGTCACCGTCCGCTGCGGCATCCGGGTGGCCAGTTGGTACATGTAATCTGAATTGGCAAGTGATTTGGCGTGGCAATGCACATGAATCATCATGCGCG
>JBEKXN010000016.1:0-71644 GCA_049511835.1 Verrucomicrobiota bacterium
ATTTCGCTGATCGTCGGAGGCATCGGCATCATGAACATCATGCTGGTCAGCGTCACCGAGCGGACGCGCGAGATCGGCATCCGCATGGCCGTCGGCGCGCGTGGTCACGACATCCTCCTGCAATTTCTCATCGAGGCCGTCACGCTGAGTTCCATTGGCGGCATCCTCGGCATTCTGTCCGGCATCGGCGGCGCAAAAATGCTGACCCTCATCAAACACTGGCCCACGCTGGTTTCCGCCAATTCCATCATCCTCGCCTTCGTTTTCAGCGCGGCGGTGGGAATTTTCTTCGGCTTTTATCCGGCGCGCAAAGCCTCGCAGCTCGACCCCATCGAGGCGTTGCGCTACGAGTGATGAAGAAACAACCAACAACCAACATTCACCAACCAACTCCGAAGTCCGCCGGACGGCGCGGACTCATTGAATGTTGGCTGTTCCCCTTTTTCATTTTCCGTTCAAACCGATGAATACGGAAATTCTCCCCACGCACACGCCCGCGTTGTTTGACGCCGCGGTGAAGCGCGCCACGGAATTGCTGCGCGCAGGGGAAGTTGTGGCACTGCCGACGGAAACAGTCTATGGCCTGGCCGCGAACGCACTGGACGAAAAAGCCGTCGCCAAAATTTTCCAAATCAAAGATCGTCCGGCGAATAACCCGATTATTATCCATATCGCGAGCGTCGAAATGGCAAAACGCTGCGTCACGGCGTGGCCGGATCCGGCGGAAAAATTGGCGCGGGCATTTTGGCCCGGACCACTGACACTCGTGCTGCCGTGCGCAAAGGAAATTCCCGGCATGGTCACCGCGGGCGGCAAGACGGTTGGTGTGCGCTGGCCGGGTCATCCGTTTATTCAAGCGGTGATTCGCGAATGCGGGTTCCCGCTCGCCGCCCCGAGCGCGAATTTGTCCGGGCGGGTTTCACCCACGAACGCCGAACATGTGCGCAAACAGCTCGGCGACAAAATTTCTTTGATCGTGGACGGCGGCCAATCGCAAGTTGGCATCGAATCCACCGTGCTCGATTTGACGGGGTCACCGCCGCAAGTTTTGCGTCCGGGAATGATTCATGCCGAATCCCTCGCCGCCGTTTGCGACAAAGTCCGGGGGGCCGGGTTCTGGATTCAAGGTTCAAAAACCGCGTTGCGCAGTCCGGGTTTGCTGGAACGGCATTACTCGCCAAAAGCGAAATTGTTGGTTCTGGACTGGCGCGATGATGCCAATTTGAATTCTCAACTCTCAACTTTCAAGTCTCAACTCTTGGATTGCCACGTCATTGCCCATACGCACATTCCATCGGCGGAACATTTTGCGCGGGTGAGCGTGATTCCGCATGACGCCGAGGCGTTTGCGCGGGCAATTTACGCAGAGTTGCACCGATGCGACGAGGCGGGGGCGGAATTGATCGTCGTTGAAACGCCGCCGACAGCACTGGAATGGTCGGGCATTGCCGACCGGTTGCGGCGGGCATCGACTTGATTATTGGGCAACTTTCCAACGCTGCCAATCGGTGAAACACATGCCGGACGTAAGCCCGGGGGCGAAATAGCGCAAGGTGAAATCCTTTGGGATTTGATTTTGAACGACCGCCTGGAGAATAAAACTGCCCCAGCCCTGTCCACCGCTGTGTAATATGTCCGAAATGAATTTGCCGTCCATCGTTTCAGTCGTGAGGTAGAGCGCCTGCACCGTCTTGACATTATCGTTCAGGGCGAAGAAATCGTCCCGCGCGTTTAGCGTCAGCCAAACGCATTGATGCCGGCCATACCACGCGACCGCCCACGGCACGTCGCTCATCATCAGTTCATTTTCCTTCATCCAGCCCACCGTTTGCTGGATGTCCGGTGGATAATACGGCGGATAAACCACCGGCGACGCTTTGGACGACAAGAGTGTGAAAATCATCGGCAAACACGACAGCGCCGCGAATACCGCAATGATGGCATAGCGCAGTTGCAAAACCGGCAGTTTCATTTGTTCCAGGAACGTGAAGAAAAAACTCACGCCGTAGCAAAAAACCAATGGGACAAGCAGCACGAGCAGGTTTTCGGAATTCACCTCTGGCGATTCATTCGAAAGCTGGGTCCGCCCCAGCGCTTGGACAACAATGAACGTGCCCAGGCACATGAACAAAAAATAACGCATTCGCCGCACGGCCATCCCGCGAAAACCCAATAGCAAGCCGGCCAGGAACAAAATACTCGCCCAACTGCCGCCCAGCCTTGGCAGGTCGTTTACCAAAAGGTCGTGCGCATTCCCCAGAAGTTTCATCACATACAGCTTGAGCCCCAACGCGTGCGTCAAATCGGGATGCACCGACCGTTCCAATTGGAATCGCGGAAACAACCCCGTTCCATCAACGATGGCAAAACCCGCCGTGCCAAACGGCGTGCCGCTGACCGCGTAATTGCGGATCACCCACGGGATCAATACCACCACAAAAGCGCCTAAAGCCATCACCGTGTTCAATACCCTCCGTTGCCCGCTGAAGAAAAACAGAAAAAGCGTGACGGGAATAATTGTCCAGCCGAACGCATACCGGGTCAACGCACCCACGCCCGTTAACACGCCTGACGCCAGGGCCAGCCCCAGCAGCCAGTTCGGGCGCGGCTGCGGTTCGCGCGCCATTTCCTCAATCCGCAACACGCACCACGTCAACCCCAGAAAAATCACCATCAGCAACAACGTGGACAAACCCGATACGCTGAATCGCCACAGCAATTCACAACCGATGGTCAAGAGCGCCACCAGCCATGCCACGTTCACGTCAAATAATTTTCGCGCAAGAAAAAATGTCAGCAGCACCACCACCAGCAAAAGAACCTCATTGAACACCGCAATTTGAAAATCCGGCTGATAACGCCGGAAAAGGCTGTTCTCGCTCCAAAAAGGTTTTTTGAGTTCGATCGGGTAATGGAACGGCAGCACTTTCATCAGTCCGGCCAGTACCACTGGATACACCGGCGGATTCGCTAGGTCCGGGTGGGGGTTGTATTTGATTTGTGCGAAATCCAAATTGGTGGTTGCCGGCGCCGCGGCATGTTTGGCCTCGTTGTGGCTTTGCACGAGGTAAAGACTGAACGGGCGGACAAACAACGTGGTGTAACCTTTGCCATCCGCGATGTTGCGTGCCAGTTGCGCCGAGTCCATCGCTTCTTGCGTGGCGAGATTCCGATACCCGCGCAAATTGTAAACCAGCGCCAGACCCACAACGGCCAGGCCCACCATGAGGAACCGCGGATAACGCGACCCCGCGCCCACCTCCGACATGTGAATCAGTTTCTGAAGCAACTCCCGCAATGGCATAGATCAAAATCCTTCCAAATGGTATAGGTGCAATTTGCGATGGAACGTTCGCCGGCTCATGCCAGTTTTTTTCGCCGCCAGTGTGCGATTGCCATCCGTTTCTTTCAAGGCGCGAATGATCAATTGTTTCTCCGCTTCCCTCACCGTCAGATCATTGCGTGCCAGTGATGACGCCAGATTGCCGGATTGACCGCCCGCCCGCACCGGCGCCGGCAAATCGCGCGCCGAGATTTTTTCCCCGCGGCACAACACCACGGCATGTTCGATGGCCGTGCGCAACTCGCGCACATTGCCCGGCCACGAATAATTCATCAGCCATTCGAGTGCATCCGCCGTGAAAGCGTTCAACGGCTTGCCGTTCTCGTGCGCGAACTCGCGCAAAAATTTTTGCGCCAGCAGCGGAATGTCACCCGCCCGCTCGCGCAACGGCGGCAATTGAATTTCCACCACGCGCAATCGGAAAAACAGGTCCTCGCGAAACGTGCCGGCTTTGACCAGTTCCTCCAGGTTTTTATTGGTTGCGGCAATCAGCCGGACATCGGCGGTCAAAGTCTTGTTTGAGCCGACGCGCTCAAACGTCCGTTCGCCGAGAAAGCGGAGCAGCTTCACTTGAATCGTCGCGTCAATTTCGCCGATTTCATCGAGAAACAGGGTGCCGCCCTGCGCCTGCTCGAAACGGCCGATGCGGCGCTCGTACGCGCCGGTGAACGCGCCCTTTTCGTGGCCGAACAGTTCGCTTTCCAACAGCGTTGGCGCGAGCGCGGCGCAATGCACCGTGACCAGCGGCTGTTTCGCGCGCGGGCTGAGTTGGTGAATTGCCTTGGCCACCAGTTCCTTGCCCGTGCCGCTTTCGCCCGCCAGCAACACCGTCGCGCGCGTGGGCGCGACCTGCCGGACAATTTCAAAAATCTCCTGCATCGCGGGCGATTCGCCAACGATGTTTTCCAGGCCGAACTTCGAATCGAGTTGTTGACGCAGCGAAACGTTTTCCGATTCGAGATTTTGCTGGCGCAACGCCCGCGCGATGCGCATTTCCAATTCGTCAATTTGCAGCCGCCCTTTGGCAATGTAATCGTCCGCGCCGCGCTTCATCGCTTCCACCGCGAGTTCCTCCGAACCATAAGCCGTCATCAAAATGCAGATGGGTGGCCGGGCCAGCGACTTGGCGCGCGTAATAAGCTTCAAGCCGTCCTCGTTCGGCAGGCGAAAATCCGTGAGCAACACATCAAAATTTTCACGTTCGAGCAACTCCATGGCCGCCCTGGCATCTTCGGCCACATAAACATCGTAACGATCCTCAAATGCCGCGCGCAAGCCGTCGCGCGTCGGTTTCTCGTCGTCCACAATCAATAATGTCGGCTTCTCCGTCACAATTTTTCAGCGTTGGGCCTCGGCGGTTTTTTCCTCGAGCAAACGTGGTTTGCGTTCGTACAACGGCAGCCAGACGCGGAAGGTGGTGCCGCAACCGACGCGGCTTTCGAGTTCAATTCTGCCGCCGTGCGCGCGAACGATGCGCTGCACGATCATCAAGCCGAGGCCGGTGCCTTTTTTCTTCGTTGTGTAAAATGGCTCGAAGATGCGGTTGATTTGTTCCTGCGAAATGCCGCCGCCGGTGTCCGCAACGCTCATCCCAATGCCATCCGCGCCTTCGTTGGTCTGCAACGTGAGCGTACCGCCCTTGGTCATCGCGTGCATCGCATTCTTGACGAGGTTCACCAAAACCTGCTGCATTTGGATGGAATCAATCGGCGTGGCGGTCAACTGGCGCGCCAGCTTGAGCTTCACGATCAGGCCGCGATTGGCGAGTTCCGGCCGCAGCAATTCGAGCGTTTTTTCCACCACGACATTAAGCGAAGTCACTTTCAATTGCAACGGCACGGGGCGGATGGCCTGCAAAAATTGCGTGATGATGTAATCCAGCCGGTTGATCTCGCCTTTGGCCACATCGAGATACTGCTCCAACTTTTGGGAAATATCCTGGCGTGATGCGTGATGCGTGATGCGTGACACCACTTTCTTGCCACTGGTCACTTGCCACTCGTCACTTTTGAGTTTTTTCAACTCGCGCTCCATGAGTTGCAAATGAATGTGCAGCGCATTGAGCGGATTGCCGATTTCGTGCGCGACACTGGCGGCGAGCAGCGTGAGCGCCTGCACGCGTTCGCTCTCAATGGTTTCAAAGGTTTTCTGCCGCGCCTCGGTCTCGTCGTGCAAAATGAGCGCGACGCCGGAACTCCGGCCCCGAAGGCTTTCGGGGTCCAGCGGCGCGGCATAGAGCCGCAAAAAACGTGGACGTGGATAATGCACTTCAAATTCGTGGCGGGTGATGCGTTCCCCACCGGGGTCACCCGCCCGCGAAATCTTTTCCCAATCCACCTCGGGCAGCAAAGTTGTGATGTGCTGTCCTTCGACACTGGGTTGCAAACCAATCAAGCGGGTGACGGCCTGGTTGAAATAAATGACGTGACCCTGTTCGTCCACGACCAGCACGCCGTCTTCAATCGTGTTGAACAGCGTTTCAAGGAAACTGCGCTCCCGCGCCAGCCGCTGGACAACAGTTTGCAGACCTTCCGCGTCCAGCCGCCCGATGCGGCCAAGCACCTTGTCGAGAAAGCTGGATTTGGGCGCTGGCATTGGAGAAAATCAATAAATACAATGTCGCAATAGAGCGACAATTTGTCACAGATCCATAATTCGTCAATGATAAAAGCGTTTTTATGGCGCAGCGAATCGTGCAATAACGAGGTGAAAAATTGCCTGGCCCGACTTTCACACAAAAGTGCTGTGGGACACAACCCTCCCGCTGGACAAGGCTCCGCCAGGCTTGAAAACATCAATGCCTGCTTCTGAAGCCGCATCGCGTCCGCAAAGATGGCCAGGAGCACGTTTATTACTCGCGGTGTGAAAGCTTGCGCGTGAGTCGTTCCTGAACAAACTGGGACGCAAGGTCGCAAAGTTTTCTTCTTGTCTCGGTTCCTTTGTTGTTAAATTTCCGGCGTCAATGCCTCGCGAAACGTCTGAAGCCAAAAAGGCGCGTCTGAAAAAAATCATCGCCGCGCTCGACCGGACTTATCCGGGCGCGCACTGCGAGTTGAATCACAACGACCCGCTCCAGTTGCTCATCGCCACCATTCTTTCTGCGCAATGCACCGACAAACGCGTCAACCTCGTCACGAAGGAATTATTCAAAAAATACCGTTCGGCGGCGGATTACGCAAACGCTCCGCTTGCCGAACTGGAGCAGGCCATCAAGTCCACCGGTTTTTTCCGCAACAAGGCGAAGAACATCCAGGCCTGCTGCCGCAAGCTCATCATCCGTCACGGCGGCAAAGTGCCGCAAACGATGGAGGAATTGACGCAACTCGACGGTGTCGGGCGCAAGACCGCCAACGTCGTTTTGGGCAATGCCTTCGGTATCAACGCCGGGATCGTGGTGGACACTCACGTCGCGCGGTTGTCGCGGCGGCTGGGCCTGACGAAACAGGAAACACCGGAGAAAATCGAGCCGGAATTGATGGCGCTCGTGCCGCAAAAGCAGTGGACGCTGTTCAGCCACTGGCTCATCTGGCATGGCCGCCGCCGCTGCGCCGCGCGCCGGCCGGACTGCACCAATTGTGAAATTAAAAGGTTATGTCCGCAAATTGGAGTGACAAAAAAGGTCTAACCACGGATGAACGCGGATAAAATGAACACGCCCCTCGCCCCGCCCGGGCGGGGAGAGGGTGGCCGCAGGACGGGAGAGGAGACTTCTTTTTCAAATCTGTGTGCATCTGTGTCCATCCGTGGTTTGAAAATTCCATTGAAATGAATTCCTGGCTTTTGCTGCAATCCAGCCCCGGTCCCGCCGCCTTCAACATGGCGCTGGACGAGGCGCTGCTCGAAGGCATGTCGCGCCTGGGCCGGCCGGTGCTGCGGTTTTACGGCTGGACAGAACCGGCAGCCACGTTCGGCTATTTCCAGAAATATGCGGACGTTGAACGCGCCACGCATTTGCGTCCGCTGATTCGCCGTCCGACCGGCGGCGGCATCGTGCCGCATGATGCCGATTGGACTTACAGCTTCACCTTCCCGCCGGGTCACGCATGGCATTCACTCAAGGCCGAAGAAAGCTACCGGCGCGTTCACGAATGGATTCAATCCGCATTCACAAAACTCAACGTGACAACGGAACTTGCACTACGCTCCCAGAAATCCGCAATCCGCAATCCGCAATCTGCAATGGGCTGTTTCGTCGGCCATGAGAAGTTCGATTTGCTCTGGCACGGAAGAAAAATCGCCGGCGCGGCGCAGCGCCGGAACAAATTGGGCCTGTTGATCCAGGGTTCAGTGCAATCCCGATGCATCGGGATTGCAATCGCCCGGACCGATTGGCAAATGGCCATGGGCGATGTCGGGCGTGTTGAATTTGGGGCTGAGTGGTCGGATTTCGCGCCGGACGGGACGCTGCGGGAGCGTGTGGAATTTTTGGCTAAACAAAAATATTCACAACCGGCGTTTATAGGAAAACGTTAAGCATTTACAACTCCCGGTAACATGCGACTATTGGCTCGAACAGGCAGGTGAGACAAATTGCACTGTTTGTTTCAGAATCTTTGTGAAAAAAGTTGTATTTTGCATCGCGACGTTTCTTCTTTCCGCCACTTTGTCCGACGCGGCGCTGTTGCTGAACGATTCCTTCAGTTATCCCGACGGCCCCTTGGTGACGGCGACCGGCAGTCCGTGGACAACCTACAGCGGCACCAGCGGGCAGATTAAGGTGATTTCCGGCCGGATTTATTTGAGCAAGGCGAATTCTGAGGACGTTAATGCGACGCTGGCGGGACAGCCTTACCCTCCGTCTTCGAACACGTTTCTCTATGTGAGTTTCAAAATCAACTACACCAACCTTCCCGCTAGCGCGGGCAGTTACTTTGCCGAATTCAAAAACGATGGCACGGGTTTTCGCACCCGGATTTTTGCGCAAACCGCGAATGCCGCCAGCGGCGCCTTCCGCATCGGCATCGCCAACGGCAGCAGTTCGCCTTCCGCTGAGATCAGTTCCGATTTGCAGACCAACACCGATTACACCATCGTCGCGCGCCTGGACGTGAGTAATGTCGTGAGCACGCTGTGGCTCAATCCCGCGGCGGAAACCAACGCGGGCGTGACGGCAACCGATACCGCGTCCGCAATAACGGTCACGTCGTTTGGCTTTCGGGAGGATGGTTCCTCGGGAACAATCGGGAATTTTTTCGTTGATGATTTGCGCGTGGGCACAACGTTTCCCGACGTGATCACCAACGCGCCGGTGTTGGAACGCCCCGCCATCGTTTCCCCGCCGCAAAACCGGACCGTGACCAACGGCGCGAATGTCACCTTCAGCGTCAGTGCCACCGGCACTCCGCCGCTGGCTTATCAATGGCAGTTGAACAACACAAATCTTCCGGGAGCCATCAGTTCCAATCTCACGCTAACGGGCGTGACGTTTGCCCAGGCCGGTTTTTTCAGCGTTGTGATCACCAACGTGCTCGGCTCCGCTGGCAGCACCCCGGTGGCTTTGAGCGTCTGGTGTGGTTCCTCCCCGTCATTTTCATATCTCACCTATAACGCGCATGGCAACGGCCTTACCAACTGGAGCACGAACATGTGGCACGTGCAGGCCATTGGCCGCCAGATGCAATACCTCGACCCGGACATCATCACCTTCAACGAAATCCCGGTCACCAACAATTGCACGGCGCAGATGGTGGATTTTGTCACGGTCTTTCGTCCGGGCTATTACCTCGTCACCAACTCCATGGACGACGGATTCATCCGGAGTGTCATCCTCAGCCGCTTTCCCATCATCTCCTCGACCAGCTGGCTGCACGGTTCCGACCTTACGCCTTACGGCTATGGCAGTTCGGGGTTCACCCGCGATTTGTTCGAAGCGCAAATTTCCGTTCCCGGTTTTTCACAGCCATTGCACGTGTTCACGGTTCATTTGAAATCGGCGCAGGACGCCGATTCGTCGGCCAAACGGGCGGCGGAGGCGGGCGCGGTTTCCAACTTTTTCGCCACGGTCTATCTCGCAACCAACGGACTGCAACCTTACGTGTTGAGTGGCGACATGAATGAAGACATCCTCCGGCCGCCGCCAAGCAACCCGCAGGCCATTCAGCGTTTGACCAGTGCGCCGACCGGTTTGCAACTGACGACCGCCGTCAATCCTTTCACCGACAGCGAACGGACCTGGTCCATTCAGGACACCGACGGCCTGACCAAGCGCTATGATTACATCCTGCCGTGCGCGATGCTGTCTTCCAACATCGTCAGCAGCCAGGTATTTCGCACCGATTTGCTCAGTCCGCTGCCGCCCGGTCTCTATGGCAACGATGACAGCACCGCTTCCGACCATCTGCCGGTGTTCATGGTTTTCGCCAATCCGTTCAACACGCCGTTCCGCCTGCTTTCCATCGGTTTGACCAACCAGTTTGTTTCATTGAAATGGGAAACCATCAGCAACCGGCAATACCACGTTGAAGTCTCATCGAACCTGGCCTTTTGGACGCCGCTGGTGTCCAACCTCACCGCGACGGGCGCCAATTTCACGTTCACGACCAACGTGCCGGGCGACGTGAAGTTCTTCCGCATCCGCCGCGCGCCGTGACCGAGGTCTGTTGTCACAGATTCAGGTTGATCCGGGTATCGTCGTCCCAGTTTCAATTAATAACTTTAACATCAACACTGACAGGAGAAAAAGTAACTCGTTTCAAGAAGTATCCATCAGCGCGCGATTCCACTACGTAAATATGATGAGCGAGAATTAACCTGTAATTGCCTGTCTTTTTCAACTCAAAACATTTTGGAATATCTTTCAGAGGATCAAATTTCGAGCCGTCACAGAAAACTTCACCTTTTGGAAAAATACCACCTATGTGCAGCCCCAGTTTTTGCATATTTAAGGCCGGCAAATTATCAGGATTTTTTGACGGAATCCGGCCAAATTGTTTCCCATAGGAAGTTTTAGGAATGACGCGTTCTTGGTCATCCAACATTTTAATTTCATACTGTAAGTCAGTTGAAGGCCAGAATGACCAAAAGAAGACGTTATTCGTGGATGTGTTGAGCATGGCTAGTCTGGCTTCGCTGACCATTTTGCCGTTCTGAATGACGATCACATGATTGGAATTATTGATCCATACCCCGCTTCTTATAGAATTTGTTTCTTCGCTCAAAATCATGTTGGGGGCGTCTTCTTGTGCCGCAATGGCGGCATAATCGGTATTCGTATCCGCCGCAAAACATGAAAGCGCGGCCAATATGCAAAACAGAAATATAATTTTCACAAGACGGTATAATTTAGTTTCCTGACGTGCCCGTATAAATATATGGCCATTGGGGAAAAGAGTCATCCGATGAGTCTAAATTGGGACCATAATAAGTTGCCGCAACCAACGACCACACGCCGCCACTCTTCGTCGCTTTGCCATGCCAGCCCCAATCCACGCGACCGATTGTTACCGGAATACCACCCCCATCCGGCTGAAACCGCACGTAATCGTGAAAGTCATCTTGCGCCTCGGCGTAATTGTAAAAACCAAGTGGCGGTTTGCCCAATCCTGGAGCGTCAAGAAGGGTGACGGGGCGCACTGGATTAGCTGGATGACCATTTTCAGTAAGAGGAAACCCCATTGAACTTAAGCTATATCGTTCTTCGGTATCCAGCCAAAAATTTCCGCTGGTTGAATCTGACCATGGAATGCCCGGCGGTATATTCCAATTTAACTGGCGCTTAATTAACTGGGTAATGAATGCCGAACCCGAAAAATGATCCGGCCTTTTTAGATAAACTTGGACAACCATTCCATTTGACCTGTTCATGTCGAACAAGGCGATTTCATTTAGAGAACCGTCTGTGTTGGTAAACATATTCACGCCGCTACAGAAACTTGTCATGTGGTCAATCGTCGGTCTTACGACTGAAAAATTTCCTTGTGCTGTCATGGTGACGTATTGGCCATTGGAGAAATGAAGAATCTCAAACATGCTGCATGCGCCTCCATTCCCATTCACATACCAACATCCAGTTGTTAAATTAGTTAGCAAATCGGAATTGTTCCTGTAACTGAGGCAAGTAGGGGAATATTGATAGGCTTCATTCACATACTTGCCAGGCAAATGCCAGTGGGCAATTGTGTTTACAGCTCCCGGATCAGAAGGACTCCATCTTGGTGAAAATGTCACTGCCTGCCCGGTACAAAATTCTGGAGTGGTGGTTTCAAGGTCATTGCCATTTGCCATAATGGTGAATTTGTATTTTCTTGCACCTGCTCCGAGCGAGTAGTGTCTGCCTGGCGCAGTGGCTCCCAAGTCGAGCGTTGCATTGTCTGGAAGCACAATGAAAAGATTGCCATCGTTACCGATGTTTTTTCCTAAAACTTGGATTTGATTGGGGGCAATACCGTGCCGGGGCGTGTTGTCCCATTGATCAGGACTAGTGTCCGAACCGACATCGTCAGGTTTTCCATATTCCGTAGCGCTAGCATTGATTTTAAATAGATTTTGACGGCCTTTCCCAGATTTTCCACCGGTTCGAAATGTCATAGATGTTTTCGAGCCCCGAACATAAGTCTCAGTGATGCCAGCCCAGTCCCAATCCCCGCTGTACTGAATGTTAGCGTAGTAGTGTGAAACACCATTTCCCGAACTTGAGGGAACACCGTAAGGATCTGGGTTGTTATAATCACCGCAACCTGGGCCGGTTTCGTCGATCGGATTTCCATCAATGTCAAATCCAGTAGTTGTATGGGTGCCAATTGGATCTACATCCGACCATTGGTAGGCTGTGTCTGTCCAACTACCATAATCTTGCTCCACATGGTTGAAAAAAGTGCCATTTCCTTGGAATGAAAAATGACCGGAGTCATCTACAGTTGCATTATAATTTTTAGAACCCCCGAAACTGCCAGCATAAAAGCCAGTATCCCATGCCCAATTATCCGAATATTGGTTAACAAAAACCGTTGGTGGCTGTTCGCTCACCTGTGATGCATGAACAGGCGACTCATTGCTATTTGCCATCATCTTTGTGCGAAGGTTGGGTGATTGACCGGAAGGATAAGCTATGGCGTCAAAGCAAGCAGTGCCATTTCCGTAAACCGGCACATTGTTGGTTGTCCAGTGGCCGGAACCATCAACAGTTGCTTGAACACCATTGATCCAGACACTGTAACTTGGATCGCTCACAGTGCCTGATATTGTTGTGGCAGATTGGTTCAACTGATCATCGGAAACAGGGTCAATGGTAAGAGTTATTTCACTCTGGAATAAAGTAAGATTGGTTGCAGATGTATTACCCGCCGCGTCAGTCGCTATAATCGACACGAAGTTTGCGCCTGAATTCAGCGGCAAATTTTCTAGCCAGAATGTTCCGCTGCGTTCCACCACTCCGCTAACAATATTCGTTACGCCGTTGGTGTCTACAGTCAGCGCCATTATTTGAGCCGTCTCGTCATCCAAAACGCCGCGCAATGTGAAATTTATTCCGCTGATTTGCGCTCCGTCCTGCGGCCAGGTTAAAGAAATGACGGGCGGGTTGGTGTCGCCCGTAAAATCCAAAGTAATGTTTATGTTTGTCGTGGTGACGTTGCCGGCCAGATCGGCTGCGTGAACAACGATGGTATTTACTCCATTCGTCAATTCAACATCGAAGCATTGGAACCAATTTGTCGTGCTTTTGAACTGGTTGGTGTCGAAGTTTTGCTCCGTCACGAAGCCTTGCAAATTGGTTATGCCACCCGTGGCATTTATCACGTCAAAGTAAATACTGGAGAGTGGTTCTAAGCTGTAACCTTGGACTTGAATGATGGGACGGGAGGTTGTGCTAGAAATTGGATTCGTGATTACAATCACGGGTGGTGTTCTGTCGAGAGTGACCGCGTCACTTGTCCAATAGACGATACCATTTGTTCCTGTAAAACCGAACCAGACTTCATGCGTTCCCTCATTTGTTCCGATATCCACCAGTGGCATTGAACTGAATGGAATCCATGTTGCCCCGGTGAAGTTGGTGGAATCCACCAGTATCGCTGTTGCCGCTGCTGGACCGCCTGCTACCGCCACCGAAGTGATGTTGGTATTCACAAAACCACTCAGAAAGTAGAAGGATATGCCGGCCGCATCAGCCACAACCGGATCAGTCCTTGCGACGCGAAAGAATCCGCTCTGTGATACCGAAATCGGCAGGGTGAAATTGATCTGACTGTTTGTGCCCTGAAGCACGTCGTTCCAAGTTGCTGAAATCAAATTAGTCGCAAAATAAATGTCGTATTTGCCAGCCGAATCTGCTTCCACCAAGGAGAGGTGAAAGTTGGTGCCATCCGGCGGGGAAATGTTCATTTTTAGTCCCGGCACATAAGACGGCGCAGTCGAGGAGATCGGTTGCGCAAAAGTTGATAAGCACAGGCTTAATTGAACCAGAAGAACGGCCGCAACTTTCATTGAAGTTTTCATAATTTTCTGTTCCCGAAGTTTAACCCATAATTAGTGGCCCAATATATACCGACGCCGGCAATTGTGTGCAAGGAAAAAATTAGTCGTTAACGACATGGCGATATTGTTCGGCCCTTGCTTTCTAAGCTGGCCATGCACACCAGCCAGCAACATCGTCGTCTCCTTGGCGAGGCGATTCGTGCCAGGCGCAAGAAAGCCGGCTTCAGTCAGGAAAAATTGGCGGAACGAGCTGACCTTTCGACCGTTTTCATCAGCCGGGTTGAGCGAGGGAAGGAATCGCCTTCGGTGGATTCGCTTGTAAAAATCGCCAAGGCTTTGCGCGCGCAAGTGCATGATTTGGTTTCCGGTTTTTGATGATTGTTCGTTCATGCTTCAGGCGGTGTCAGCACACTACGGAATCCATACCAAGGCCGGATTGTTGGTGATGGCTTTGTGGGTTTTGAAATTCCAATACTCCGTGTTATTGAACCGGGCGGCGTGCCCATCGAGGAAAACAAACTGTGCACCGCGATTGTGCAAATTGGTGTGGACGAAAGACCATATCCCAATGGGGGGCTTATCTCTCGAATCAAACAGATGAACAATGCTGGCTGGCCTCGGCAAATCCTCCAATTTCACCCGATGTTCGTCAGCGCCGGTACCGTCAATGAGTTCATTCAGACAGTAATGAAAAAGGTTCGTTCCATTGCTGCGCCGGGTGTTGCTGGGACAAATCCAGATGGAATGTCCTACATCCATTGTTGAATTGGAACGCCAGGGCATTTCAAAATACGAAGGCAACCCGATTGCTTGGGGAAGCAGGACATACCAACTGTTAGTTTCCTGTGAAATCTTTGGAACCAGTCCGGGATTGGGCCAACCATCCCTTGGGAGAAGACCGTCGTTGTCCAAGGCGTAAAGGTGCGTGGCGGCGCCCCAATGTTGCAGATTGTTCAGGCAGCCCACCGCCTGCACGCGTGATTTGACGTGACCCAACGCAGTTAACAGCAAGGCCGCGAGAATTGCAATGATGGCAATGGCCACCAGCAATTCGATCAATGTAAATGCGCGTGAAGCCCTCATCGAATTTGCCCTGCGAATGAGCATGGCTTACCACGGCGTATCGATTGGTGCAAAGCATTTATTTCAGGATTATGCCTGGCGGGGCAATGAAAAGGTGTGTTGCCCAAAAACCCGGAGCGCGGACCGCCGAGTCCGCATGGTCCATTTTGCTGAGATTTCAGCGCTTTTAGCGTGTTCTCAACGCGCGGACACCGCAACTTGCATTTCTCGTTGATCAATTCGTGGCCGCAGCGCGGACCCCAGCGCCAGTGCTCGCCGGAAATGTTTTTGTCCGCCGGTGCGGGGCAAACTTCGTCAGAGGCAGGCGTTTCAGTCTTTCTCTGGCTTGATGAATCCATCTGGCTCGATGGTTTAATTTGTTTTGAGCAAGCTATTGATCGCATTTGCCAAAGCATCATGCCCTTTTTGAGATAAATGTAGTCCATCCACAGTGCCGCCTTTCAAACCAAACACATCAGTCATATAATGCTTCGGTATCAATATCGCATTATATTTCCTGGCGAGATTTCTTTGGGCTTTTCCAAAAGCATTGCAGAATGGGAAAAGTGGAAGTTCAAACACAACGACCTGATTGTCCCCAGCAGCCAACCGGCCAAGAAGCTGGTCGAGTTGGATGTAGAAAATTTTGCTGTCGGTATGACCGAGAAGATCATTGCCTCCAATTTCAACCAAGACTAAAGAGTTGCTTCCAACAATGCCCGCGATTTGATCCAAGGCTGTTTCAACCGTAGCGGCTGGTTTGGCGAGATTGATTATTTTGAAATGCGAAATGTCGCCCAAAACCTCCGGCCAAGCTCGCTCCTTTGCGGAGATGCCTGCGCTGATGGAATCGCCAACGACAAAAAGGGGCTGTTTTGGTGAAGCTTTAATCGTCGGTGAAAGGTGATAAGGAAGCTCAACCAGGCACATGACCAGCGAGCAAAGCGAAACGGCAAATGACACCAGCATCTTTCTTTGAAATGAAAATCTGTTGCCGAAAACGGCCAGCGCAGCTGCCACGCAAAGACCGAACCACAAGCAATAAAACCAAATGGACAGCGGCGTAGCCGAAAAAATTACAAAAACAATTCCTGCGATATAACCGATTCTTAAAACCAAACCCAGAATGCAGCCTTCAAACCAGAGCCGTAAAAATAAAGCGGCAACAATCATAACCAAGCCGACAAAAAACAAATTCCCATTGGCGAGTTGAAGCACGATGGGATTCATCATTTACTGCGTCCCTCCAAATTTTTTCTCCAGTTCGCAGTAATTCATTTCAATCGGCGTCGGGCAGCCGGCCGGACTGTCCCACCAGCCAGATCTCCGCCTCGGTGGGATCGCGAAAGACGTTCATCGGGACGAAATCAGACACCAGTGTGACGAACATGCGGACCAGCCCAAATATGACCAGATCTTTGACGATCACTGCTCGCGGCCCGACCGACCGCCGGTCGAATTCCGTGGTCCGCACCCGGTCGGCCGCATGCCAGATGTCCATCGGAGAAAGGAACGGCGGGGACGCCTCACGTGTATCAATCAATTCAGCATAGGGCAGGAGCTGTTCCTGGCAGGCCGCCCTGAGATGACCCAGGATGTCGTCAACGGTGACTGGTCCCGTGGCTATGGTGCTCACCCGACGCGTTGTTCGATCAAATTCGTAGGATATTGGCATTGTTGTAACCCTTTCACCTTCGTTCCAAACCGCCCGGCGGCGTGAAATTGAGCCACCGGCTGCCGGGTTGACAAGTGAAAATTTTTGAGGACGTGCATTCCGGGCTTTACTGCGTCCTGCCAAACTTTTTTTCCAGTTCGCGGTAATTCATTTCAATCAGCGTCGGTCGGCCGTGTGGACAGGTGTAAGGCATCACGCAACGGCGCAAATCCTCGACGAGATTCTCCAGTTCCGCGCCGGCCAGCGGGTCGTTGGCCTTCACCGCATGGCGGCAGACGGTCTTGGCAATGGTGTGCTCGCCCAGCCGCGCCAGGTTCACCTCGCGCCCCGCCGCCTTCAATTCGTCCACGAGGTCGAGCACGAACCGGCGCGCATCGGCGGTCTTCACGAACGGCGGCAGCGCGTCCAGCAGAAACGTCCGCTCGCCAAATTCGCTCAGCCCGACACCAAGCCGCGTGAGCACGGCCAGTTGCTCGCGCAAAAAATTCGCGTCCCGCGCCGGCAGTTCAACGGTCTCCGGCAGCAACAACTTTTGCGATGGCGCGGTCCCGCCCGACTCGATTCGGGTCAGCATTTGCTCGAACAAAATCCGCTCGTGCGCGGCGTGCTGGTCGAGCAGGACAAGCCCACGGTCGGATTCGAGCACCACATACAATTTGCCGACCACGCCGACGAGCCGGAGCGGAACATTGAGCAGCGGGGTCGGCGATTGCGGATTGTGGATTGCGGACTGCGGAATTGGCTCCGGCGAGGATGGAGCTTGTGGTCCGGTCGCCACCGGCAAGGATGACGAACCCGTCTCCGCTTCACTTCGACGCGGCAAGAAGCCCATCTTCAAAGGGGTTTGTGCGGCGGGCGAAATTTGTGGCGGAGTTGCTGGCAACGGTTTTAATTTCTCTGGAAAATTCGGCAGCGCGGGCGCGGAAATTTCCGGCGCGGATTGAAATTCCGCCTGCCCGACGACTTTGGGCTTTGGGCTTCCGCCTTCGCCTTGCTTCGGCGAGACGGGTTGGGCTTTGGACTCCTGCCCATGGAATGCGAGCAACGTCTCCTGCACCGCCTGGGCGACCAATTTCCGGATTTCAAATTCGCGGTGGAATTTCACCTCGCGCTTGGCCGGGTGGATGTTCACGTCCACGGCGGCGGGATCAATTTCCAAAAACAGGCAGCAAACCGGGTAACGGCCTTTCATCAGCGCGGTGTGATAGCCTTCGAGCAGCGCGTAGTTGAGTCCGCGGTTCTCGACCGGACGGCGGTTGACGAACAGGTGCTGGCCCTCGCGCGTCGCGCGTGACACCCCGGGCGAACCGATGAAACCCCAAACTTTCAGTGACGAGTGACGGGTGACAGGCGACAAGCCCGGATCGTCGGCGGATTTCTCAGGCTGCGCCGTTTCAAAAATGTCGGTTTCTTCCGGCTGGATTGACTCGTCGAGCGCGGCGGTGAAATTTACGGACAAAAGCTTTTCCTCGCCGAGCAGCGAGCGCAGCCGTTCGTACAACGCATCGAGGCGGCTCGAAATTGCCGCGCCGCCCCGCTTTGCGGGATGCGCGGGCAACTGCCACACGAGCCGTCCGTCCTTCTGGAACGTGAACGCGACTTCGGGATACGCCAGCGCGGCGAGCGTGAGGTAATGCTGGATATGCGCCGCCTCGGTTTCCTCCGTGCGCAGGAATTTCCGGCGCGCGGGCAGGTTGAAAAACAGTTGCCGCACCTCGACGCTGGTGCCGGTCGCGCTGCCGGCGGCTTTGACTTCGACAATTTTTCCGCCGTTGACCACGACTTGCGTGCCTTCGGGTGAACCGCCGTCGCGTTCGCGCGTGGTCAATGTAAAGCGGCTGACGCTGGCGATGCTGGGCAGGGCCTCGCCGCGAAATCCCATCGTGACAATCGCCGCCAGGTCCTCGGCCTTCAGAATTTTGCTCGTCGCGTGGCGTTCGAGGCAGAGCAGCGCGTCGTCCCGGCTCATGCCGGTGCCGTCGTCGGTCACCCGGATGAGGCTGCGTCCGCCGGCCTGGATTTCCAGGGTCACGCGCGCGGCTTGGGCATCGAGCGCGTTTTCAACGAGTTCCTTCACGACACTCGCGGGACGCTCAATCACTTCGCCGGCGGCGATTTGATTGGCGACTTGCTCGGAAAGCAGGTGGATGCGGTTCATCGGGGTGAAAACGTGTTGCGTGTGGCGTGTGGCGTCAAGCAGGTTATGAGTCGCCGGTGAATTCCGGGCGCATCTTGACACCCGCACTATTTTTCTCCCTCGCCTCCCTCAAGGAGGAGAGGGCCGGGGTGAGGAGGCCAATGTTTACAAGCACGATCCCCTCGCCCCAGCCCTCTCCCCGTTTGGGCGGGGAGAGGGAGTTATTTCCGTTCGGTGCGTGTGTCAAAATGCACCCGTAAATTCCAGACGAACCGCGCAATTCACCACCTGTCTTCATCACGGTAATGGCATGGCAAACGCAAACACCGCGCCCCGGCCCGGTTCATTGCGCGCCCAGATGCGGCCCTTGTGGTCTTCAATGATTTTTTTGCAGATCGAGAGGCCGAGGCCGGTGCCGTGGGCTTTGCCGAACGTGGCGAAGACTTCAAACAGCTGGCCGGCGATTTCCGGCGCGATGCCGGGGCCGGTGTCCTCGATTTCGGTGACGATTTCCTTTTCGTCGCAGTGAAAGCGCAGAAAAATCGTGCCGCCATCGGGCATCATGTCGGTGGCGTTGTGGACGAGATTGGAGAAAACGCGGCTGAGGCGGCGCGGATTGAACGGGACGAGGATGGCGGGCGGTTCGTTTTGCATTTCGATGCGCACATCCTTGAGTTCCGCTTCGGTGCGGAGGTCGGCGATTAAATCGAGAACAAAGGTGTGGTAACTGGCGGGTTTGATTTCCGCGTCCGCCGGTTTGCCTTCCGTGAAAATGAGAATGTCGCCCACCATGTCGCTGATGCGTTCGACCTGCTTGCGGATGCGGGCCTGGGCCCGGGCGCGCACTTCCGGGCGGACGTCGGGCCGGTCAAGCATCTCGGCGGAGAGGCTGATGATGCTGAGCGGATTTTTCAAGTCGTGGACGATGGAACGGGCGAAATTGCCGACCACGGCCAGGCGTTCGGCCTGGACGACTTCACGGAGGTAGAGATGGTTGAATTCGCGGAGGCGGTGGCTGATGTGTTGCAACAGGCCGAACGCCAGCGCGGGCGAGCGCTGGAGGAACGAAAGCATTTCGCCGCGCGGAAGGAAATAAACGTCCGTGTCCTTGACCGCCGTGGCGGTGGCCGAGCGCGGGCGATGTTCGATCATGGCCATTTCGCCGAAAATTTCCCCGGGGCCAAGTTGGGAAAAGACGCGCCGGGCGCCGGCGCTGACAAGGCTGGAGATTTCCACCAGCCCATCTTTGACGAAATAGACACCATGGCCGGGATCATCTTCATGGAAAATTTCACAACCGGCGGCAAAATGCCGTTCCTGGGCGATAGAGCGCAACGCCTGCAGTTCGTCGCGGCCCAGATTGCGAAACAAATCAATGGATTCAAGCGCGGCCACCAGCGCACTTTATACCAGTTTCAGCAGGTAATTGCACATTTTTTGTGGCGGCGTTTGTAGCGGCGCCCGGTGAGCGCCGGTGGAATCAATGGCGACGGTCGCAGACCCGAAAGCTTTCGGGGCAGACCGCCGCTACAGTGCCAGAGCAAACTGTAAATGGTAAAAATTTGGCGTCGCAAAGCCAAGAAATGCTAAGAATGACAGGTTGGATGTGAATAGGAACTTATTGACAAAAAGTTGCAAAAACGTCACACTGAAACATTCGGGTAGCAGTACGTTTCTTCAGCGGGGTTCCCCACCCCCACCTCCTTGGCGTCTGCTGCCCGGATTTTTTTTAATGCCGCTTGACGCTTTCCGAAGCTTCTTTTAACTTCATCAGCCCCATTGCGGGGGCGTAGCTCAATTGGTTTAGAGCGCTGCCCTGTCACGGCAGAGGTTACGGGTTCGAGCCCCGCCGCTCCCGCCACTTTCGACATTGTGGCCATTTGTGACGAGAGGTGTCACAACACGACTTTCGTCAATGGCCACAATGTTTTTTCCAATTTCTTCCCCGCTGTTCATCGTGACAGCCGATGACCCGTTTTGACCGTTTGCGACCAAAATTTGTGAGGCTCTTTGTGAGGCTGGTTCCGTATAGTTTGGCAACGCATCAAATGCCGACCACGTGCCGAGCAGGTTTTCATCCGTGTAAATTTTGTCTGTAAGCCGCCGGTCGCTGTGACGCATCAAAGCCATCGCAACCCGGCTCGGCACACCCGCGTTGGCGAGGTTCGTGCCGAACGTCTTCCGCAAAGAATGGAAATCGGCAAAATGCCCCGCCCCATCACGATAGGGAATCCCCGCTTTCTTCAAGTCCCGTCGAAACCGTTCGATTCGAGGAAAACGGCTAAAGACCGATTTGTCCGGTTCTTTGTCTCCTTTGATTTCTTGGATGGCTTTCACCACGTCAGGGTGCAGGCGCATCGCCGCAGGCTTGCTGTTTTTCGTAGTGGAAGCCCGAACTTGGACAAATGGCATTACGGCATCCAGATTCAAATCACCCCACTTCAACGCCGCCAATTCTGACCGGCGCAAACCCGTATGCACCGCCATGAGATAAACCGCTTTGCGCTCCGCTGGAACCACCGCCAACAACTGGCGCATTTCCTCACCGTTGAAGGCACGGCGTTGGCGAGTTTCCCGCCCTTCAGTCCTGACTTTTTCAACCGATGCCAACGGATTAACCTGCACACGCTCATTTTTGATCAGCCAGTTGAAAAAGCAGCGGACCGCTTCCAAATAATCGTTGGCCGTCTTTGCAGAAAGTTCCTTTTGCTCACGCCGCCAGCTCTGGAATGAATCGGCGGTCACGTCTCTTGCCGTTTCCCAACCACAACTTGGAATTAACGCCCCGACCCGGAATTCAAGATTTGCGAGATATTTTTCGGATTTGCCGCGCCGCCGCATGTCCCCGATAAAATCTTCCAGGTGCTCCGAAAGCTTACGTTGTGCCGCCTCGCGCACTGGCTTGGGCAAAATCAGACCCTCTCGCTCGTAAAGCTTTTCTTTCCGCAGGTCATCTCGGCGTTTCTCCGCACATCGTTTGTCGGATGTTTCGAGGGAAATATCTATGATTTTCTTGTCCTCTGACTGCTGGCGAAATTTCCATCGCCAAATCCGTGAATCCTTCGGCTTGTAAATAAAATCAATCATTTGATGCTCCTTTCAATTACTCGGCTGACTCAACTTTTGAAAATACGCTTTGACCTGACTTTCGAGCATTCCGACTGCTCGGCCAATGTGCCGCAGCGGTGGCAGCTCGCCGTTTTCCGCCCTGCGCCTCACCGTCCGCTTGCAGACACCGAAAATCTTCTCCAATTCCGGGAATCGGATCAAACGGTCATTAAATGAATGCTCCGCTAGCATAAAACATCATTTCTCCTCCTTCAATTTCCAAGTCTTGTTTTTCTTGTCCCATTCCACTCCCTTTCGCAGCCGTCTCCGCAAAGCAGCGGCTTTTTCAGGGGAAGCCATTGCCGCCTTCAATTCTGTCAGCAGATAAAGCATATCCTGCTGCTTGTAGTCCTCGTAAATGGTGCTTCTTTCCTTTTGATACTTCACCTTCCGGTTGCCTTTGTCCTTCGGGTCGCGTTCGGTAAATTCCACGGCTTCTTTGGCTTCTTGCTCCGTCGGCTCATCCCCGCCGCCCGCCTGCAACAGACGTTCACTTTCCTTAAACAGACTCTCGTCCGGGTCGTCCACAAAACCGACTCTGCGCTTTATTTCTTCCGCCCAAGCCTTGCACTCACTGACCGACACGACAATGAAAGGACGTTCCTTGGCTCTGCGCTTTGCGCCGAACAATCTGGTTTCCTCGTGGGTGACATAAAAGAAAAAGGCCGTCAATTTACCTTCCTTGATGCGCTTATAGACGCTGGCGCGTGAGACGGGAACGAATAGAACTACGCTGCTGGTTGAAAGTCCCACGTCCCCTTTGTAGTATTCGCCGAGTTTTTCCAGCCACTCGCCACATTCTTTGAACGACCCTTCACGCCGATAGGCACGCGTGCCGGGCGTCGGCTCGCCGACCAGTTTGTGCAGTGCTTTCGGCACTTCGATGAAAGGAAACTGAATAAACGGCATATTCCCTATCGTAGCACAACAGATACAGTTGTCAACCATAAATCTCGAAATTGTATTTCTGGATTTCCCATCACGGCTTGGATGCCGTCTTGCGCATGGCTTGCGGTTAAATGTGCTTGCAGAAATCTCCGCCTGAAAATCCCGGCGCGCCTTCCTAACCAGCCACGTCCCCGGCTCGACGAGCACTGTCAAGGTGGAGCCACAAGAAGAAAACCTGCGCGAAGCGCCTCGTTTGGTTTGGACGACCTTGACAGGCACAGTCGAGCCATACAATGGACGAAACAAGATTAGATGAGAAGGCAGAGGCCTGTCGCAGTGCGATGGGTTAAAATCTCTGCCTATGAAAACCAACACTACACCCTCCGTCGATTCCAACTCACTTACGTCCGCCACCGTTGTTCCCGGCGGGTACACCCTCGGTCTTGATCTCGGTGATCGAGGTCATCATGTCTGCGTCCTGGATGCCACTGGTCAGATCATCCGCGAGGGCGCATTGCCCAACACCCGACCTGCGCTGGCGAAGTTGATGGCCGAGTTTGCGCAGGGCACCGTCGCCTTGGAAGCGGGCACGCACAGCCCCTGGATCAGCCGTTACCTCACCGAACTTGGGGCCAAGGTCATTGTCGCCAACCCGCGCAAGCTCCACGCCATCTCCCGCCACGAACGCAAGTGTGACCGGCGCGACGCCCAGATGCTGGCGCGGCTGGCCCGCGCGGACCCGGCGTTGCTGCATCCCATCCGGCACGGCACGGCCCAAGCCCAGCACGATCTGCTCGGTCTCAAACTCCGCGATGCCCTCGTCCGCACGCGCGTCAACCTCATCAACGCGGTGCGCTTCACGCTCAAGAGCCTGGGCCATTCCGTGCGCAATCCCTCCAGCGAGTCGTTCCACAAAACGGTGCTGGCCGACGTGCCCGGCGATTGCCTGCCGGTGGTGCAACCGTTGCTCACCGTGCTGGCCCAAGTCACCGAACAAATCAAAGGGATGGAACGCGACCTCGTGCAGCGCAGTAAAAAGGATTATCCCGCCACGCAACGCCTCCAGCAGATCGCCGGCGTCGGCCCGCTGACCGCGTTGTGCTTTGTGCTCAAGATCGGCGACCCGAAACGCTTCAGTCGGGGGCGTGACGTGGGAGCGTATCTGGGTTTGTGTCCGCGCCGCGACCAAAGCGGCGGCACGGACAAACAATTGCGCATCAGCAAATGTGGCGACGGTTTGATGCGCCGATTACTGGTCAGCGCCGCGCACTATATCCTCGGCCCCTTCGGCCCGCCCTGCGCGTTGCGTGAACACGGTCAGCGCCTGGCCGGCACCGGCAGTGTCCGCGAGAAGAAACGCGCCGTCGTCGCCGTCGCCCGCAAACTCGCCGTGCTGCTGCTGTCCCTCTGGAAACACAGCACGGACTACGAATCCCGTGTTACCGCCAGCCCCGCCCTGGTAATGACTCCGGCCTGAACCGATAACAAAACGCTTTTAATAAAAGAATTTGAATGGACGCTGATCTTGGAGCGATGACGGTCCGGCGACGGAGCCGCCCAAAGGCGAGCCCGATAACAAGATGGTCACGCTCCTCCCGCAAGGACTTCGGATCCAACCGTGAACCGCTGCGTGCAGCGAGTTCGGATGGAAGCGCGATCCTTTCCCGCCTTGCCAACGCGTCTGATTCGGACTAAAAAAACCATGTGCCACTCAATTCACACTTGACTGCCTTCTCATGGAAGGTGCGCCGGAGTCAGCTCTTGCGGATGTAAATCAGGAAATTCCTTGATGTAGCTTGGCCGCAGTCAACAGGATGCCGATTCCTTGCGCATCCTTTCTGCTTCGGCAATCAGAGTTGTAAATGAAACCCCTAACGCCTCAGCAATGGCATTGGCGGCGTCCAAACTTGGATTGCTCAAACCGCCCTCGATTTTTCCGATATACGTTTGGTGAAGCCCGGCCTTTTGCGCGAGGGTTTGTTTGCTCAATTTCTTTGCCGCCCGGTGTCGTTGCAACACCAGGGCGAAAGCATCCGAAAAATCCAGACGGCGGCGACGCATTGTCTAACGCTGCTACGAGCGAGGCGGGAAAATGAATAAGAATATATTCTTGCTATTGCGTGTCCATCGGTTGAAACTATTCGTGCAAGCACGATGAATCAGAGAATTACCGTAAGACGGCAATTGTGATGGTGGGCGATGTGGTGGGGAACGTTTATGACAGGCAAAGCAAGAATCCTAGTGGTGGAAGGCGAAACCCCTGTGGCGATGATGATGGTGAACGTGCTGACGCAGGCTGGTTGTGATGTGCTGGCTGCGTCCAGCGGGGAAAAGGGCATAGAATTGGCGCAAGAAGCCAAATTTGACCTTATTGTGTTGGACACAGATTTGCCCCACGGCAACGGGTTTGAGGTTTGCAGCGAACTGAAACAAAGGCATCTGACTCGCCATGTCCCCATCATTTTCATCGGGGGACGACTTCATGAAGAAGACCGGCATCGCGCTATTGAACTCGGCGCGGTGGATTACATTGAGAAACCGTTCGGCGCATCGGAATTCATCTCGCGGATTTTATCTTATGTCGGACCAGCTCAAACCCGGCACAAACCCAGCCCGTTAGATGTCTCTGACGAGAGTGCGGACGCGGACGCGAAGGGCTTTCGCAATGCGGCGCAAGGCAATCAATGAAACATGTTCTTCGCCTCTTTCAACTCTGCCGAGATAATTCGGGTGGAGATCGGCCTTTTCAGACAGCCGTTCCTGGCTCAAATGAAGCCGCTCCCGCTGTTTGCGGATGGCGGCCCCGAGGACAATGCGATAATCAGACGGCGGCACAGCCAGACACGAAAGCAGAGTTTGCCGCGCCTCACTACACCGCTAAACGGATGATTATATTTTTGGATTTCACTTGCCATCAGAAGGAAAAACGCTAGAGACTTATCAAAATAAGAGTCAGAGCCTATTAAACTTATGAAGACTATCAAGCAGGGAGATAGTTGGTCGCAAAACTTGATCGTCATTTTGGCCCGTGCAATTTCTGGCGTGGGCCGTCAGAAGGGAGAACCATGAAATTAACAAAAAGCAATCTCATCGGTTTGGCAACTATTGGTGGCCTCTTTGCATTGGCGGGCTTCATTCAAGCCCAAGTTACCACCGTGCCGGTTCAATCCATTTCCGGCAGTGCTGACCAGTCGGCCAACCAGCCGGATTCGGTGGTGCAAATAGCTGCCGATTCTCAAGGGTTAGCCCTTGTACCGTCAGACCAACTACCTAGGGCTGGAACGTTTTGGACAGTTGATGGCAACGGGTTATTTCCCGTGCCATACCCTTGTCCACCTCCAGCCACGAACCCGATTTTTTACGCCATAGGTCCGAGCGGGGTTTTCCTCGTTGACGCCACTGATGGGGTTGTGCTGCAGCCGACCAGACGACAGGTCATGCTTGGCGTAAGTTCTTCCACCTTCATCCAAGAGCAGTTGGGCAGCGTGCTGAATTTGATCGGCCAAGTCCAAGGCCAGGCAAACGCGCAGACGGCTGCGACGATGAGTGCGTCTGGTGCAATGAGTCCGATGGACGCACCGATGCCGGGCGGCGGTGGCGATGGCGGCGGAACGAACACGTATTTCGGCTCGAACTTCACACCCGTTAATTACGGCACAAACCTCTGGATTGCGAATTTCGCGTTATCATCAGGCAACGCGGTGGGCATCGTCTCAAACACAACGGCAGACGTTTCTTACGAAATTCAATATGTGCATGATCTAACCTCGACACAGTGGTTGAGTTCGGGCTTTGTGTTCGGCTCGGAACTGACCAACTGGACAGCGATGGTTATGACCAACGCTCTGAGCTATACTAACAACCTGTTCCTGCGCATCCGGTCATGGGCAAGCAGCGACGGGAGCGGATTGCCGGATTGGTGGGAGTTGCAGTATTTCGGCACAACTGGGATTGATCCCGATGCGCCAGACTCGGCAGGAGATGGCTGGACTATCTGGCAGAAGTTTCAAATGGGATTAAATCCCAATGTCTTTTACACGCCACCCGCGCCACAGGGAGTAACGGCCCAAGCCAATCCCAACAATCCTTCTCAAGTGACGCTTACGTGGCTGCCCGCCCCAGGCCCGGTTACAGGTTACACGATTGTTCGCACAGATTTTCCAAGTTGGCAGCAGACGTATTTCTATGTCAGTGTTACCAATAAATTTGTGGATACGAATTGCCCTCCCTACACCGCGACAAATTCGAGTCCGTCCGAATATGAGATACAGGCCGATTATGCGGACGGTTCTTCTTCATGGAATTTTGGGATTGTTGCCTATTCCCAAACTGACGCGCCTTTCGTGGTCGGTTTTCCTGGGCCGCAGGGTTCTGCGGAACTTTTGGTGACGCATATTCCACCGGGCGTTTCCAGTATGCGTTTGATACGAAACGATGGTGGGGGCGTGACAACTAATATGATTTTCCCGGTGAGCGCTTTCACGAATGGGATTTTCACCATCCCTGCCGCATTGACATTTCCCGGCTCACCCATTTTTTACCTGCAAGCAGTCTGGCCCAATGGCAACCAAAGCGCCGAGATTTCTCCAGGTCCTGCCCTGTATTGGCTGCCTCCTCCATTCTTTGATGGCCGCACTAATTTGGAACAAAACGTGAGTTTCCTGTTGCGGGCGGCCAGTCTGACAAATTCTTTCTCTTACAGCTATGTAAATTCCGACGGTATCGGCTTTCAAGTTGATGAACCGAATACTTATAGTTATGCGAGCTATTACGATGTTTATTATAACGGCTATGGGCCTCTTGATATGTCGCCACAAGATTGGCAGCTTCCATTCGCCGAAAATTACCGCTACCGCAATTTTCTGTATATCAATACCACCAACCTCAATTCATCGGGGTTTTTGAACACCGGCTACGCCGTGAATCCTGACGGGAGTTATTCCCTGCCAGCCAATCCCGTGTTCCAATTCGTAGCGCCGACCAACGGCATGACAATTCCCGCGCTGGATCAATCTACCTATATGCAACCCTATCCCGACTACCAGCCGCTCGGAATTTACGTCAATGGTTCCAGCCAGTTTGTCCTGCCAAACAACATCTACAATTGGTTCGGTCTGCATCTGTCATCCGTGCTCCTGTCCCATTCTCATGGTGGTACACTCCATCTGGATGTGCTTTCCGCAGGCGGCACGTTCCCCGTGACGAATGATACCTACTACTTTTATCCTCAATTTGACCAGCCGCAGTTGCAAACCGTGGGGTATTATTTCGGGCGCATGGACAATCAATGGAACGAGAATAGCATTCTTGGCGACTTGCTGCCGGGGCAACCCGATTTCTCCCCGACCAATTCACAACCCTTGTTGATTGCCGGAATGGGACAACCGGTGCAAATCGCTGCTTTTGCCAAAAAAATCATTACCAATGGTGATACCAGCAAGCCGGTTTATGTGGCTCAATACTTTGACAAAGCTTACCAGGTGGACACCAACGGCAATGTGACTACCAATCAAACCGGGGTCCTCTCGCCGTGGGGCGACTTCTTCCCGACCGAGCCTGGACCAGTGGCGTTGGTGACGATGCCCGATATTGATCCGCCTTACCAACGTGGCACCTGCACCGTTTACTGCGTAAGCCTGCAACTGGATGCCAATCACGATGGCAACATGGATTTGTCCTATTTCGGGCCGGATTGCACCCCAGCACTGAACCCTTATGACCTTTTATACGGCTCCGGTTATAATCCCGCTTTGCCACAGTCTTTCAATTTCTGGATCAATAACGGTCACACGGAACCGGGCGTTAATGGCCTGTTGGATCAAGACGTTCAGATCGAACCAAACCTCCCGAATTATTCCCAGGGACAAATTCAGCCCAATTCCTCTTATGGCCAAATCCGGTGTCAGCGGAATCTGGAGAATTTCGCCCGGTTGTGGATTTGTGGCCTGCCGAATTTGCCGACGAGTCAAGGCTACACAGTAACACTTAGTCCCTTTGCCTATAACATTAGCATCAATCTTTACCCTGCATACGAAACGAATGGCGGCACCGGTTATTTGACGGACACGAACATCGCCGCTGCCCAAATCAGTTCCGGCTACGGCAACATGCTGGCTCATATCGGCGATAACACGTATCCAAATTTTTACACTTTGCCGGTGGACAATAACGGTCAACCATTGTTGACCCATTTTCTGTTTGAAGGCGTCAATCCTCGCTCCGGTTATCTGGCTCTGACCATTTCTCAAAACGGCCAAACCATCGCGCAGACGTTCGCTTATCTGAATTTACAGGACATCAAAAGCCTTTACGAACAGGCCGAGGTGACAAATGTCATCCAGACTTGGCCAGAGATGGTGCAACAACCTAAAACCAGCGGGTTTGAGATTCTGAATTCACCGCCTTACAGTTCCTACGACGCCCAGCAACTTGCCGTGTTTGTTCACGGCTGGCGGATGACACAATGGGATTGGCAAGATTTTTCCGACACGATGTTCAAGCGGCTTTACTGGCAGGGCTATCAGGGGTGTTTTGCCACGCTGCGTTGGCCGACGCGCTCGAAGGACACTGATACGAATACTTACGATTTGTTTGGAACGCAGATTCCCGCAGATACCCTCACCTATAACCGAAGTGAACACATTGCCTTTGAATCAGGTACGGGAGCGGCGGCCTATTTCAACAATTTGCGCCAGCGATTCACCAACGATACAATCAGCGTGTGTTCCCATAGTCAGGGCAACATTTTGATGATGGAAGCGCTGAAAGAATTGGCGGCAGCAAATCAAGCGCCGCTCGACAACTATGTGATGATGCAGGCAGCAGTGCCTGCTCATTGCTACGATACAACCGTGGCAAGTTATTACATCTTCACGAATGAGGAACAAATTCTCCCGACGCCGAATACTTACTCGAATTATGCGACTGGTATTGACAATGCACTGCGTGGCGCTGGCACGATAGTCAATTTCTACAACACTAACGATTATGCGCTGGTGTCTGCGTCAACCAATACAACGTTCTTTGGAATTTCCGTTCCGATTAACACAAGTTGGATAGCAAATGAACAGTTGGCAAAACCGCTCGTATTTTTTGGCTATTCTTACAATTCGGCAAACTCCACTGCATATCTGACAAATATCAACTACGGCGTGACGGGACGCACAGTGACCAACGCATTTGAATTGATGCCGTTTGTAGCGCGGCCAAGAAGTCTGGCTGTAGGATCACAAAGTGGTGTGGGCGGAAGTGTGAACGGTGGAACATTTGATTTGAAAACGATAGGCTTTGGCGCTAATAATTACGACCATAGCGGCGAATTTTACCGGAACATTCAAGACCCCGTTGTTCAATCGTTCTATCCTCAACTGAGAAGCAAGTTGTTCCCATAACATTATGAACCGCTTTCGCTTTTATACAATTGTTCTGTTGGCCGTGTTATTTACGGTAGCGGCTATTTTCTGGCATCGCTCACACCTTGGCACAAACATCACCATAGGTAAGACGGTTTCTACGACTGAAACGCCGACTAATTTCGCGCCTAGTAAAATTGTATCCTCTACGTCCGGCCAAGCTGCCGCGTCCCCCAATGACCGCTTGGCGCAAATGGGAATTACGCCCGAAATGACGGAATCTCAAAAAGTACAAAAATATGCAGAATGGTATGTCAAAGAGGCCGCGAACATTTCAGATCAACATCACCATCCCATAGAGCTTTACGGCGAAACGGTGGACGAAAGCAATCAGCCTGTGGCAGGAGTAAATGCCCATCTGATTCTCACTGAATCACCGGCAAGTCCGAACGGCATTGTTGAGACAAACGTGCAAAGTGATTCACAAGGGTATTTTAGTTTTACGGGCGCTGTAGGAAAACTACTACAGGTCTGGTTAAACAAGGATGGGTATTATGTTTTCAAAAGCAATCGGATAGATTTTGATTTCGCGGGGTATCAACCAAACCCCAATCAGCCAGAGGTGTTTCATCTCCGCAAAAAGGGTCCGGGAGTAGATTTGATTACTTCCAAATCTGGCTTCACGCCTTGGTTTGATGTTCATGTTCCGAATGACGGGACACCAATTAAAGCAGACTTACTGAATCGCGGCACCAGTGATAATGGGCAAATAGAATTCAGCAATATCAAGCCAGAATATCTACAAGCGAAACAAGCCACTGAATGGTCTTTCAAAATGGAGATTCCTAACGGTGGATTTATAGAGGAAAATGACGAATTCCCATTTGATGCGCCAGAAGACGGTTATCAACCGGTTGTTCAATTTGATTTTCAGAAGGGACAGCCAAACTGGACATGGAATCTGCAAAAGGATTATTACATTAAGTTTGGAAATCCGCCACGTTACGGATACTTTCACCTTGAGACATCTATCGGCGCTGGTGTTCGGCTTACTTATGTCATCAATCCAGATGGTTCGCGATATTTAGAGCCAAAATAAAATGCAGAAACTCGATTTAGAAAACAACGCCCTGTTGAGTAAAAGTTCTTACGCATTCTTTCGCTGGAATACGTTTTACCTCCTTCTATCGTTTTTAGCAATAGCGGCAGGTGCTGCATGGGTTGGTCGAATTATTTGGACTCGGTGGAAAGTCGCGCTCTTTATTCTCACACTTCTCGGCCTGAATGGCGGATGTCGTGCGGATGCTTCTCCGACAACCAATGCCGTGACTGAATCGCCCGCCAACATCAATGGCGCTGTTGACCTCAATCAGTGGCAAAAAATGATAGAAACAATGTCCGCGACAAATAAAAATTTTAAGCTGGCCGTAGGTTACATTACTGCGGAAATGATGGGTCATACGCCGCCTAAACTGCCGGAAGGGGTGACGCAAGGCGACTTATCAAACGCCACTTTTCAAATGTTTATCATCCCTCGATTGGCCACCACACAGAAGATCATTGAATTCTACGGCAAAGCCGTTGATGAAAGCAACCAGCCGATAGAAGGTGCAAAAATCGAACTTGCATGGATACATTTTTTTCCTCCTCCTGAAGGCATGATCAGCATAAATGTAATCAGTGACCAGCAAGGACTGTTTTCTCTGTCTGGTGTAATTGGCGCAAGCCTAAACGTTCGCATAAGCAAAGACGGGTATTACAACGCAACGAGCCTAAACAGAACCAATTTTACCTATTCTATATTACCAAACTCGACTCCATTTCAACCAGACTCAAATAATCCTGTTATCTTCCATCTTCACAAAAAGGGCGTCGGTGCAAATTCAACCCCAGATGATTAACGATGCCCGGCAACAACTAGGAGCAGTCTGTAACTAATCCACGACCACAGCCAGACTGTGACCGTGAACAGGCCACGAACCGGGCACAGACGTGGACAGGACATGAATTGGACGTGACCGTAAACCGGCCACGGACATGCGCTCACCGCGAACCGGCTATGTCCCTGGATAGTCCGTGACCAGTTCACACCAGCTACAGCGGCGGTGGGATACGTTCACGTCAACCGTGAAATGGCGTTGAAATGAACGCCTTGGAAACCTCATTTGCGAGCAGACACCATCCTCCAACGAGTCCGTTGGAAAAAATTCGTTCAAAAACCGGAGCGACAAAAAGCGACAAAAAGCGGCAACGAATTTGCCGCCTTTTGTCGTTAGGCGCAGATTCATTTTCAGTGAGCAATTTGCCCATTTTAACCAGGGCACGCGTTACCCCTTATTTTAAGGGGAATTTTGCGGCTCGCCAATTTCTCGCCGAAAATTGCGCGGAGTCCCGCAAGATGGAACGCGCAACGGCTGACAAGACATCTTGCGAAATGCTTCGCTGGTGCTAACTTTGTTACTTTGGATGTTGCCTCGCGTATTGCCAACCAGCTTGCGAATGTTCGCGCTTTCAATTTCCGACTCCGCGTGAATCGCCTTTCCATTGTATGGCTCGCTGCGCGTCGTCAAGGTAGTTTCGCCCTGTTGCCCTTCGACTTCCACCTTGACGATGCTCGCTTCGCCAAAGACCGGATGGCGATTAAGGCTTCACGCGGGAAGTGTCACGGTCATTGGTTAAAATTCCAATGAATCAAACCGGCAATTCGCCGGACTGGATAAACGCGCCGCGAGGTGCGTAAGCGGCGGTCATGGTTTTGAGGCGCTTTGTGATTTCAAGAAAGCATCGAGTTCTGCCTTTTCTTCGGGACTCATCATTTTCACGTTGGCAATGCGCGGTCCGCGTGACGTGTAGGACGAATTTTCTTTCGCCGGTGGCATGACATTGCTCGTGACTGCTGCCAGCGCTGGTGTCGGCGCGGTTTTCGCGTCCGCGGCGGGCGCACTTTGAGGCGCAATAGGGGCATTAACAACCGGCATGGGTTTCGCGTGTTTTCGCCGTTTGCGGGATTTCCCACCATCCAGGACGATGCGGCCGTATTCGGCCACGCGCGCCCGACTGGTCCCGACGCCGTGTTGTATCAGCAAATCAGCAATGGACGCATAAGAAATTTTTCGGCTGCGCAATTCCACGATGGAATCATGGATTGGTTTCAAATTATTGAAGGGCACGCGATGCAGATTAGGCCGGAATTCCTGAACCGCTTTCCGTAATCCTTCAAGATCGGGCGTTGGTTTAACTGGTGTGTTCATAATTTTTGAATGTCATGGTTGAGATTTGAGCAAGTTGTCTTGCGGGGTGTTGTCGTGACTGTTGCGCGGCTCGCGCACGGCTGTCTCGTGACCGTGTTGCGAGTTGTCTCGCAAGTTTCCGGCGCGGACATCGCACGTCCATATCCGGTGCAACGCAAGTTACCTTGCGAGTTGACTTGCCAGACGTTCGGCGGCATTGCCGTTGCCACTGCCCGGCCATTGCCGGGACATGATTCGGATTTGCGGCGAGAAATTTCGCCGGATGTCTTGCCGGATGTTTCGCGGCCATCGCGTGGCCGTCTCGCGGGACTCCGCGTGTCCAGCGGCGAGATTTGAGCGAGCCGCAAAATCCTTGTTTTGATAAGGGGTAAGGCTTGTTCTGCATAAAAGCAGTATTTGCATCCGTGCTTTTGCACCATGCTTGAAACGTTGTTGCGCTGGATTTTTCGCCCTTCGTGAACATGGCCATGCAATTTGGTGGGGCAATTCGTGACGCTGATTTGAAGCGTGCTGGCGTTTGCCTTTTTGCGGACACGTCGCCGCCAGTCTGATTGTCGTGAGTGAAAAGTTGTCATGGTTAATTCGTTGTTTCGTTGTCGCCGTTCCATGTCTTCTCGACCTCGATGCCGATGATTGGCGGTGGGGATTGCGGTGGCGGTTGCATCGTGAAAATGACGGCGGGAATGACCGTGGCAGAGTTTCCTTTCATCCGTTCCCGCAAGCCGCCGCTGAAAATCCAAGCGATGGCCAGCAGCGCCAGCCAGACAAAGCCCAGGTAAAGATAAACGCCGTCGTTTTCAATCAAGCCGTCCAGCGCGTTGAAAATGGGATTGAGTAATTAAGCGGGATTCAAGTTCATGATTCGTCCTCCGTTTTCAGTTCGTCAGTCTTACGCCCAAATCGCCGCCGTGTCGGTTGCCAGCCTCGCCAGCACGTTTTTCCAAAGCGGCGATCTCCGAAGTGCAGCCCGCCCAAATCCCCGGCCTGTGGGTGCGTTAAATTTGATTTGGATGCGTCCATGCGCGATGTCAGGTTAAAGTTCATCGTGGGAATCACTCCGCTGATTTGACGATGGCGAGGATTGCGGCCTTGAGTGGAGCCGGAAGTTTTTCCCAAGCGGTGACTACTTTGGACAAATCGTGTCCCGTTATGACCGGCCCTTGTGAGGCTATTTGTGAGGGTGCAACCGTTTTAACCGCGTCGTTATTGGATTCGTGGCAGGTTCGAGCCCCGCCGCTCCCGCCAGTCTTCGTTCGCAGCGCTGGCGGAGAACGAAAACTGCCGCGCCGAAGCTGGAAGCGAAGGCGGGCTTCTAAGCATCAAAAGCCGACAGTGAGAAAGGACATCACCATCCAATCTTTCCCCAAGAATTTGAGCTTGTAACCGGCAAAGGGCCGGATTACACAAGCAATGCGAAATGAAAGTAAAAACATTTGAAGTCGTTCTCCATCTGCTGCCCTCCGGCAAGTCGCCGGTGACGGCCCTCGAAGAACAGATCAATGAATTCCTCGCGCAACACCCGGACCTGAGGTTGGTGGCCACGCACATGAGCAGCCTGGTCATGCCCGCCGAGCCGAATGCCATGCCCAGAACGGATGAACCATCCATTATCGCTTTCTGCGCCCTGTTCTATAACGACTAGCGAAGGGGAGCGATAACTGCCAGCAACAATCCAACGGAGCATCACCCTTGGAAACGCTCATTTCCCAGTCGGAAAAGGTCGTTATGTTTGTTGGTATTTTTCCCAATTGCGAGTTGGGACGAAACCATCGCCAGATTTGTTCAATACCGCACCTCAATGCATTTCCACCGCCCTGACTGGCTCGTGTTTAACTCGTTTGAGCAGGAAAATCAGCGGGAGGCAACACAACACCATCAACATGAACACGTGGAACGTGTCCACAAACGCCCATAAATGCGCCTGTTGGTTGAGCATGTTGTAAATGAGCGCGTAAGCCTGATGCGTGGCCGTCACGGGATCGCCATGCCGGGCGAGCATGACGCTGGCCGCGTGGAGTTGGTGTGTGAACACCGGATCAGTAGGTGTCAAATGCCCGACCATGAGCGCCTGATGCGCCTGCTGGCCGCGCGCGACGAGGGTGGTAACGGTGGCGATGCCGATGCTGCCGCCAATGTTGAGCATGAGATTGTACAGGCCGGTGGCGCTGCCGATCTGCCGCTGGCGCAACTGGCTCATGGCCGCGGTCGTCAGCGGCACGAAAATAAAACTGGTGGCCATGCCGTTCAGCATGAGAGGTACAATGACGCTGGCCATGCTCACCTGAAGCGTGAGGTTGCTCAACCGGAAGGTGGACAACGCCAGCATTGAAAAACCAAAACACAACAGCCAGCGCACCCGGACTTTTCCCACCAGCCGCCCCACGAAAAAAGTGGCGCAGAAGGCGGCGATGCCGCGCGGACTCATCGCGTAGCCGCTTTGCAACGCCGGATAACCCATCAATGTTTGCAGAAACAGCGGCAGCTCCGCCGTCGTGCCGTAAAGGATGATGCCGTTGACCGTCATCAACATCAGGCCGACGGCAAAATTGCGGTTCTTGAGAATTCGCAAATCCACCAGCGGATGTTCCACCGTGAATTCCCACACGACAAACCCGATCATGGAGACGGCGGAAATGACGATCAGCCAGCAAATCCAGGTCGACTCCAGCCAGTCTTCCTCCTGCCCCTTGTCCAGCGTGATTTGCAGCGTGAACAGCCAGACCGCCAGCAATCCGAACCCGATGAAGTCAATCGCCGCCTTCAGATTGCGTTTGATGTAAGGCGGGTCTTCCACGAGCCATTCCGCCAGGAACATCGCCAGGATGCCGACCGGGAGGTTGATGTAAAAAATCCAGCGCCACGAATAATTGTCCGTAATCCAGCCGCCGAGCGTCGGGCCGATGATCGGCGCCACGATAATGGCCAGCGCGAACGTCGCCATCGCCACGCCGCGTTTGGCGACCGGAAAACTTTCCAGCAAAATCGCCTGGGCGATGGGCACCATCGCGCCGCCGCCCGCGCCCTGCAAAATGCGCGCCAGGATCAGCATCGGCAGGTTCAGCGACATGCCACAGAGCACGGATGAAAACGTGAACATCCCGATGCAGGAAATAAAGACCCGTTTCCGGCCAAAATGATTCCCCAGCCAGCCGGTCATCGGCAGGATGATGGCGTTGGACACGAGATAACTCGTCAGCACCCACGTCGCCTCGTCCGTCGTCGCCGACAGGTTGCCCGCGATGTGCGGCAGCGCGATGTTGGCGATGGACGTGTCGAGCACCTGCATGAAGGTGGCCAGCATCACGCCCAGCGAGATGAGCCACGGGCCGTGGCGCGGATGCCACTCCTGATGATGCAGGTCGTCGGACATGGGAGATTTAATTCGTGGCCCAGGCCTCCGGCCTGTGTTTTGGTTGAAATTCACAGGCTGGAAGCCTGTGCCACTGTTTAGGAGGACTCATCAGACTTTTTTATTGTCGCGCACCGTTGAGTTTCCGGTTCAAAACGAATCGAAAAACAAATTGCGCCACACCCGCTAGAACAAGTGCCAGTAACGCAATCGCCCAACCGGGAATTTCAAAACCGCTCACCCGCACGCTCGGGGTCACGGAAAGGCCAGGGCCAATGGTGTGGTCGGCGGGCAGCAGTTCGTCGAAAAGAATTTTCACCGGCACGCGTTGAACTACTTTCACGTAATTGCCCGTCGCGTTTTCCGGCGGCAACAAGCTGAAGGCCGCGCCGCTGCCGGCCTGCACGCTGTCCACGTGCGCCCGGAGGCTCCGGCCGCCCAGCGCGTCAATCGCCACACGCACCGGCTGGCCGGGTTGCATTTTTTTCAACTGCGATTCCTTGAAATTGGCCACGACCCAGATGTCTGTCGGCACGATGGACATCAATTGCTGGCCCACCTGAACGTAATTACCCGGCTCGACGGCCTTGCGCGTCACGCGTCCGTCGCCTGGCGCGAAAATCTTTGTGTAGGAAAGATCCAGTTGCGCTGATTGTACGGCGGTCTGCGCCTGCCGGAATTGAGCGAGCGCCATGCCGACAGCGGCTTTGGTTGCCTCCAATTGCGCCCTGGCTTCGCTGATTTTCGAGGTGTCGGCAACCGCCTTTTGTTTCGCGGCGGCAAGGTTCGCGTCGGCCTGCTTGACGTCGGCCTGCGCGGCGTCAAATTCCTGTGCCGAAATGGTGTTCTGTTTCTGCAACTCCTGACTGCGTTGAAAATCCGCCTGGGCGCGTGCATCGGTGGCTTCCGCCGCGTCGGCGTCAGCCTTCGATTGGTCGGCAGTGGCCTCGGCGGTGGTCACTTTCACGGTCATCAAATCGAGCGCGGCGAGCACCGCGTGGTAATTGGCCTCCTGCGCGTCAGCGGAGGATTGTTTCTGCGCGGCGGTCGTTGAGTAATCCGCCGGGTCAATTTCCACGAGCAGGTCATTCGAGCGGACCATCTGGTTGTCGAGCACGTGAACGGCGGCAATCTGGCCGGCCACACGCGGCGCGATGGAAACCACGTGCGCGGCAATGAACGCGTCGTCAGTGGATTCGTGCGTCAAAAAACTGTTGAGATAATCCAGCCCGAAAAACAACAGCACGGCGAGTGCGCCGGTCGCGGGCCAGATGAACCACGGCGAATTTAATTTCGCCAGCTTGGCGCCGTTCACTGCCGGCGCGGCGATTGGTTTGCTTTCGTTCATAACTTTGATGTCTTCCCAATTAAAACCGGACGTTAATGTTGCGGCGGGTATTCCCGCCAGCCGCCACCCAACACGGCGTAAAGCTGCACCTGGTTGGCGAGCTTCGCCAGGCGGAGGGAGACCAGTCCCTGCTGCGCGGCATACATTGACCGTTGCGCATCGAGGACGGTCAGGTAACTGTCAATCCCCTTGTCATAACGGGAAACGGACAGGCGATGGGTTTCGGTGGCGGCATTGACCAGGGATTGTTGTGCCGCCACCTGCTGGTCCACGGTGCCGCGGGTGGCCAGCGCGTCGGCCACTTCCCGGAAGGCGCTTTGAATCGCTTTCTCGTATTGGGCCACGGCGATTTCCCGTTGCACTTTGGCGGCCTTGTGCGCCGACCACGTACGGGCGTCAAAAATCGGCATCACAATCTGCGGCGCATAGCTCCACGCGCCCGAGCCGGCCTTGAAGAGTCCGGAGAGCTCGCTGCTCGAAGTTCCAATTGCGGCCGTAAGGGAAATTTGCGGGAAGAATGCCGCCCGGGCCGCTCCGATGTCGGCGTTGGCCGCCTTGAGCAGGTCCTCGGCCTGCAGCACATCCGGCCGGCGCAGCAACACCTCGGAGGACAGGCCGGAAGAAATTTCCTTCGGAGGGATGACGCCGCTCAACCCGGCGGGCAGAAGTTCGTCCGGCGCCGGAACGCCAAGCAGAAGGTTCAAGGCATTTTTATCCTGCGCCACCAGTTGGGTGTAGCGGGCGGCATCACCCAAGGCGGCATCCACCTGCATTTCCGCCTGATGAAGATTCAATTCGGGCACGAGACCCAGATCATAACGCCGTTTAATCAGGTCATAGGTGCTCCGCTGCGCCGCAAGCGTGGTCTCTGCCAGCTCGAGATTTTCCTGATCCGCGGCCAGGGTCAGATACGCGTCGGCAACCGAGGATATCAGCAGTATCTGCGCGCTGCGGCGGGCTTGTTCGGTGGCCAGGTATTCCGCCAGAGCCTCATTTTTCAGGCTGCGGATGCGGCCGAAGAAATCAATTTCCCAGGATGCGACGCCAAGATTGACCCCGTAGTTTTCGATCGTCATCGGTTCCGGGAAGCCCTCGACATTGGCGGGAATCCGTTGTTTGATTGCGCTGCCGGTGGCATTAATGGTGGGGAACAGTTCGGCCCTTTGAATGCCGTACATCGCCCGGGAGCGTTCCACGTTCAAGGCGGCAATCCGCAGGTCGCGGTTGTTCGTCAAGGCCATCCCGATGACTTGTCGCAGCTTCCCATCGGAGAAGAATTCCTGCCACCTCAGTTGCGAGACCGCCGGAGCGTTTGTTGCCGCCGGCGCGCTCGGAGAGCGCTGCCCTACCTGATAGGCGGCGCCGTTCGGCCATTCGGCCGGGATCGGAGCTTTCGGCCGGGTGTATTTCGGGGCCATCGTGCAACCGGCTGCGACGATGGCAATCCCCAGCAATGGAAGAAAAACGTTCTTGTTCATTTAACGATTCCCAGAGGGAGTTGTCTTGGCTGCGGGTTGCGAGTTGCGTTTTTTGCCAAAGGTTTTCTCGATCAACACGTAGAAGAGCGGTGCAAACAGCGTCACCAGCAAGGTGGAAGTAACCACGCCGCCCAGCACGGCGGTGCCGATGGCCCTTTGCGCGCCCGCACCCGCGCCGCTGGCAAACGCGAGCGGCATGACGCCGAAGCCGAAGGCCAGCGAGGTCATGATGATGGGACGGAACCTTAATTTGGCCCCTTCCAGGGTCGCTTCGAGCAGGCCCATCCCTTCTTCTTCCACCCGCGCCTTGGCAAACTGGACGATCAGGATGGCGTTCTTGGTGGTCAGACCGAGAGTCGTCAACAACCCGATTTGGAAATAGACGTCGTTGGGCAGACCCCGGAAAGATGAGCCGAGGATGCCGCCGATGACGCCCAGCGGCAGGGCCAGCAGGATCGAGATGGGGATGGGCCAGCTCTCATACAAGGCCGCCAGGCACAGGAAGATTACCAGAATGGAAAAAGCATAAAGGGGAGCCGTTTGGGACCCGGCCTGCCGCTCCTGATAGGAAAGCCCGTTCCAGTCATAGCCGAGCCCCTGCGGCAGCTTCTTCACGAATCCTTCCATGGCCTGCATCGCCTCGCCGGAACTTCTCCCCGGCGCCGGCTCACCCAGGATGTTGATGGACGGAAAGCCGTTGAACCGCTCCAGCTTTGGAGAGCCGGAGGTCCAGTGTCCGGTCGCAAAGGAAGAGAAGGGAACCATCTTGCCCGTGTTGTTGCGCACGTAGAGCCGGTCCAGATCCTGGGGCAACATGCGGTAAGGAGCGTCAGCTTGGGCATACACCCGCTTCACGCGGCCGCCTTGAATGAAGTCGTTGACATACGCGCTGCCGAAGGCCGCCGAAATGGTATTGTGGATCGAGGTGATGGGCACTCCCAATGCGCCGGCCTTGTCCCAATCCACGTCCACCCGGTATTCGGGCGTGTCTTCCAGCCCGTTGGGCCGGACCTTCGTCAATGCCGCGTTCTGTGCCGCCATGCCAAGAAGCTGGTTGCGGGCGGCCATCAGTTTGTCGTGCCCCAGACCGCCGCGGTCCAGCAACTGAAAATCAAACCCTTTCGCCTGGCCCAGTTCGATGACCGCCGGCGGCGCAAAGGCAAACACCATCGCGTTGCGAATCTGGGAAAATGCCATCATGGCCCTTCCGGCCACCGGACCGACTTTCAAATCGGCGCGGTCGCGGAGTTTCCAGTCTTTGAGCTTGGCGAAGGCCATGCCCGCATTCTGTCCCCGGCCGGCGAAGTTCATGCCGGAAACCGTCATGCAGGATTCCACCGCGTCCTTCTCCTGGTTCAGAAAATAGTCTTTGACCCCATCCATGATTTTTTCGGTCTGTTCCAAGGTTGAATTCGCCGGGAGCATGGCCTGAATCATCAGAATTCCCTGGTCTTCATCCGGCAGATAGCCCGTGGGCATCCGCTTAAAGAGGAATCCCATCGCCACCACGATCACCAGGAACACAACCACGTAACGGAACTTGTGCGACAGGAACTGGCCCACCAGATGCAGATACCGATTTCGCGTCTGGAAGAAAAGGCCGTCAAACCATCGAAAGAACGGACGCAGGAACCAGACCCCGCCCTCGGCCGCTTCATGTCCCTTTTCCACCGGCTTTAGAAACGTGGCGCACAGCACCGGTGTCAGCACCAGGGCCACCACCACCGAGAGCAGCATGGCGGCGATGATGGTTACGGAGAATTGGCGGTAGATGACGCCCGTGGATCCGGGGAAAAACATCATGGGGCCGAAGACCGCCGAGAGCACCAAGCCGATGCCAATCAGCGCACTGGTAATCTGGTCCATGGATTTGCGCGTGGCCTCCAGCGGCGAAAGCCCCTCCTCGCTCATGATGCGTTCCACGTTCTCCACCACCACGATGGCGTCGTCCACCAGCAGGCCGATGGCCAGCACCATGGCGAACATGGTCAGCATGTTGATGGAGAACCCGCAGATTCCCAGCACCGCAAAAGTTCCCAGGAGCACCACCGGCACGGCAATGGTTGGAATCAAAGTGGCCCGCATGTTGCCCATGAACAGGTACATCACCAGGAAAACCAGCAGGATCGCCTCGAAAAGAGTTTTAACCACCTCGCCAATAGCCACCCGGATGAAAGGCGTGGTGTCATAGGGATAAACGACCTTCATGCCGGGAGGGAAAAATGCGCTCATCTCTTTCAACTTGGCCCGGATGGCATTGGCCGTGTCCAGGGCATTGGCGCCGGAAACCTGTCGGATGGCCATGCCGGCAGCGGGCCGGCCATTGTGAAAAACTTCGACATCGTAAGTTTCCGTCCCGAGTTCTGTCCGGCCCACATCTTTCACCCGCACGACGGATCCATCCGGGTTGGTGCGGATGGGGATCACGGCAAACTCTTCCGGCGTTTTGAGCATGCTTTGGACAATGATGGAAGCATTCAAACGCTGGCCTTTTTCCGCCGGGGCTCCACCAAACTGCCCGGCGGACACTTCCACGTTATAGGATTGCAGCGCCGTGACCACATCTTGAATCGTCATCTGGTAATCGGTCAGCTTGTCGGGGTTCAGCCAGATGCGCATCGAATACTGGCTGCCGAATTCCTGCACTTCCCCCACCCCCGGCACCCGCGAAAGAACTTTTTCCAGGGTGGACTGGGCATAATCCCGCAGGTCATTGCCATCCATGCTTCCGTCTTCCGAGATCAGTCCCACGACAATCAGGTAATTTTTCGTGGACTTGCTCACCTGCACCCCTTGGTTTTGCACCACCGCCGGCAGGCTTGCCATGGCGAGTTGAAGCTTGTTCTGCACCTGGGCCCAGGCGAGATCCGGATCGGTCCCCGGGGCAAAGGTCAGTTCAATGCGGGAAGTCCCGGACGAATCGCTGGTCGCCGACAAATAAAGCATGTTGTCAAAACCGGTCATTTTCTGCTCGATGACCTGCGTCACGCTGTTTTCCACCGTTTCCGCCGACGCTCCCGGATACACGGCCGTGATGGCGATGGAGGGAGGAGCAATGGGTGGATACTGTGAAATTGGCAGGGTGTGGATCGCCAGGCCCCCCGCCACCATTAAAATGATGGCGATGACCCAGGCGAAGACCGGGCGCTTCAGAAAAAATCTCGATAACATGGCGCGTCTCCGTTATTTCGAGGTTGAGGCTGGCTGAACCGCATGCTCCGGCTGTTTCCCACTGTTTTCAAAGGGCACCACTTTTACTACAGCGCCGGGCCGCACTTTTAACATGCCCTCTACAATAACCCGGTCGCCGGGCACCAGACCGGTGGCGACCAGCCACTGGTCGCCAATCGCCCGGTCAAGACCAAGCAACCGTGGCTCAACCTGGGCGGCGGCGTTCACGATCAGGGCGACGGGATTTCCCTTGGTGTCGCGTGAGACCGCCTGCTGGGGAATCAGCATGGCCTCATCCACGCCTTCCTTCACCACCGCCCGGACGAACATGCCCGGCAGAAGGATGCCGTTCGGATTCGGAAAAACCATCCGCAAAATCACCGATGCGGTGGTCGGATCCACCGAGACATCGCGGAATTGCAGCGTGCCTTCCAACGGATACTTTGTGCCATCTTCCATGATGAGCTGCACCTGATTTACGTTCGTTCCCTCACGGTTGAGCCGCCCTTCGTTAAACAGGCGCTCCAATCGCAGCATTTCGGAGGTGGATTGGGGCACATCCACATAAATGGGATCCAGTTGCTGGATGGTGGCCAGCGCCGTGGGCTGGTACGCCGTCACAATGGCGCCATCCGTCACCGTGGAAGCCCCGATGCGGCCGGAAATCGGCGAGACAATATGGGTGTAATTCAGATTGATGCGGGCCGTATCCACTGCGGCTTCGGCCTGTTTCAAGGCGGCATCCGCATCATCGAAGTCCTGCTGGCTGACCGCTTTGTCAACCAGCGCTTCTTTGTAGCGGTCAGCCCTCAACCGGAGAGCCGGCAGATTAGCCTGGGCATTGTCCAGCGCGGCTTGAAACGGGGCGGGATCAATCTGATAAAGCTCCTGGCCGGCCTGGACATCGGAACCTTCCGTGAACAGCCGTTTCTGAATGAGGCCGTTGACCTGGGGCCGGATTTCCGCGATGAGGTAGGGAGACGTGCGGCCGGGCAGCTCGGTGGTCAGCAGGACCGGCTGCCGGGCAACCGTCACCGTCGCCACTTCCGGCAATACGGAAGGCGGAGCTTGCTTGCGGGAACAGGACACCCCGCCCACTGCTACCAAAAGGCATAGAATAGATAGTTTTTTCATATAAATTGTTGGCTAAAAATTACGGATGATTCAAGGCAGCGCTGTTCTCCAAGTGTGCCTTGCGTCCGATACAGAGCGGCTAGCTGTTCTAACAGAATCCTGCGTAACGGCAACGGTCTTTTGGCCGCGAAGCCAAACCGACGGTTCTCCGGCTGGACTTCGGTTCGTCGTTATTTGCGGTTGATTGAAGGTGCTCATGGTTAACTGACGGCGATGAGCGAGACCCGCTCGTTGCGGCTGTTGCGGGCAATGCCGCTCGCTTCCGGGTCAAGCCGGGGTTTGCCATCCACAATGAAAAGATATTGATGATGGCCATGCTGAAGCTCCAGGCTGGCCATCCAGCGACCATCAGGCATCCGGCGCATCGGAGTCGCTGCGATATCCCACTTATTGAAATCGCCCACGAGGCTCACACTCTTGGCCCCCGGGGCGGTGCAAAAGAAGTCCACATGATGGCGTGTCCCTTTTGCGGAGTAACGCGCCGGCGCGGCAGCGGGCTTGGATTTGGTTCCGGGGGTGGAATTCGTGGCGGGTATTTGCCCTGCCGGGGAACGTTTGGGCGGGGAACATCCGGCCGGTAAAAATTGTTCCAGTTTCATGCTTTTATTCTCCTTGAAATTCACGCCCGCCGCTTCTTTTTGACACCCGCGCCGGCCAGGAACAAATCCACGATGCGCTCCGCCGCCCGGCGGTTCAGGCGATAATCCGGCATCAACAAATGTGACGCAATATAAAGGTGCGCCTGCCCGTAAAAACCATAGGCCAGGTCCCGGCTGTCAAACTGGTCGTTCAATTCGCCGTCCGCTTGAGCACGCTTGATGAGCGAACGCATGAATTTGAGATTGCGCTGACACTGATCGAGATAGCGCAGGTCCGGCGGCACTTCGCCCGGCGCGGCAAAGGCGGTGGCGAAGGCGATGCGCGTCAGTTCGCGGTTTTTGTGGAAGTAATCGAACAGCGCCGCGATAATTTCCACCAACTGGCCGCGCGTCCCGCGCCCGCGAGCCGCCGCCTGCTGCACGACTTTCAGCCGTTCGTCGTGCGCCTCGCTGACCAGCGCCTGAAACAATCCCGCCTTGTCGCGGAAATAATAATACAGCGCCGGCTTGGACACCTTCGCGTCGCCGACGATTTGCTGGACGGACGTGGCCGCATAACCGCCGTTGGCAAAGCGCTTGAGCGCCGCCCGGAGGATCTGCCGCCTGGTTTCGGGGCCATGTTTGGACATAAACCTACCGAACGGTAGGTATAAATCAGTCCATTGTCAAATAATTTTTCCGAAGGACGGGGGACGCCTCCGGGTGCCGCCCTTGAATAAACGACTTGGATTTGCCCGACCGGGCGACTGGAAAGTCGCCTGAACCCGCAGGCTGGAAAGCCTGCGCTACGTAGCGTGGACATTCCTGTCCGCGAGTTTCGGGGACTTTCCAGTCCCCAGTCGAGGACGAGCGCCTGCGGCAGGGGCGAATCTCAATCCGGCGTGGTTGGGGCCGCCGGGGCCTGCAGTTTTGAATGGCGGCGGCTGTAGCCGAAGTAGATCACAAAGCCAACCGCCATCCAGATAAACAGCCGCAACCAAGTGTCAACAGGCAACCCAGCCATCAGAAAAAGGCAGAAAGCAACGCCCAAGGGAGCCGTCAGCCAGAACACCGGCGTGCGGAATGGCCGCTGAATGTCCGGGTCGGTGAAACGGAGGACAAAGACACCGGTGCAAACGATGGCAAACGCCAGAAGTGTTCCGATGGAAACCAGTTCGCCCAGCAGTCCGATTGGGAACAGAGCCGCCATGAGCATCGCAAAGACGCCGGTGAGGATCTGGGCAATCCACGGCGTGCGGAATCTCGGATGCACAGCGCTGAACACCAGCGGAAGCAGGCCATCCTTGGACATTGTGTAGAAAATCCGCGGCTGGCCGAGTAACATCACGAGAATCACGGACGAAAGCCCAGCGATAGCGCCAAGCTTTACAATCGGTCTAAGCCACGCGACGGAGGAGCCGAGCGAATCCACCGCGGTGGCAATGGGAGCAGGGCCATCGAGTTGCGTGTACGAGATGACGCCGGTCAAAACGAGAGAAACTGCGATATAAAGGACGGTGCAGATAACCAGCGAACCCAGGATGCCGATCGGCATGTCCCGCTGGGGCCGCTTTGCCTCTTGGGCGGCGGTTGAGACAGCATCGAATCCGATGTAGGCGAAAAAAATTACCCCTGCAGCCCTCAACACGCCGGACCAACCAAACTCGCCCCATTTTCCAGTGTTCTCCGGAACAAAAGGATGCCAGTTGACCTTGTTGACATAGAAGGCTCCAACTCCAACGAACGCCAGAATAACCAGCATCTTAATGACCACAATCACGTTGTTGAATGTGGCCGATTCATGGATGCCGATTACCAACAGCGATGTGATCACAAAGACAATGATTACTGCGGGAACATTGAAAACCGCCGTGACGTGCGTCAGCGTGGCTGGATCAATTCCCGCAGCCTTGATCTGATTCAAAAGCTCCGGCTTGGCAACCCACCATCCGGCGTACATGTGTACGCTCTGAGCGACGGCCTTGGGAATTTCGATCAAATGAGTCCCAGCTGCCGCCGAAAGCTTCGGGACGCTGATGCCAAGATCATACAAAAAAGACACCGCATAACCCGACCAGCCAACGGCAACGGTCGAGGCGGCAAACAAATACTCGAGGATGAGGTCCCAGCCGATAATCCAGGCGACAAATTCACCCAGCGTCGCGTAACCATAGGTGTAGGCAGAACCGGAGATCGGGATCATGGCCGAGAACTCGGCGTAGCAAAGTCCGGCGAACGCGCAGGCAATCCCGGCCAGCACAAAAGACAAGACAATACCCGGGCCGGCGAGTTCTGCAGCCGCATGTCCCGTAAGCACAAAGATGCCCGCGCCGATGACGGCGCCGATTCCCAGTGCGGTCAGGTTCACCGGCCCCAACGCCCGTTTGAGGCTTTTGTCCGTCAACACCTCGGCTTGCAGGTCGGCTACACTTCGGCGGCGAAACAAATTCATGTGGGGAGTTTCAGCTTGTTTTGAGCCTGTTTAATGAAGTGCCCGCCGGCGGAAGTCAAGCAAACGTCACCGGGTCCTCAGCGAAATGAACCGGCTTTCCAATTACGCCGGTGGCGGCGATTTCGGCAGCAGCCGGGAGATGATGATCAGCAGCACGACAACCACCAGCGCGAGAATGCCCCAGAACACCACGCCGCCCTGGCCGGGGATTTCATGCTCGCGCCACGACGATTTCCGGAGTTGCTGTTCGGTGCCGGGCGTCGCGATGGTCCGCTCTGTCGACAACAGTTGCCCGGCAACCAGGCTGAGGTCGTAACGCGGCGCGTCTGCGCGTGGATTGCCGTAGTACAGGAAGAGTTCGTCGTCCGGCCCGGCTTTGAACAAAACACGCGTCGCGGGATAAAAGAATTGAAACTTCTCCAACTCAACGGACGGGTTGTCGCCATTGTGTGTTTTCAGAAACAACGTGTCGCTTTGGGGCGGGCTGTCGAGGGTCAGGAAAAATTCCCGGCTCTTGCGGTCGGGCTTTTGCACCCAGGATGCGCCGCCCAGATTGTGCCGGTATTTTTCGCCGCGTTCGTCGGCCAGTTCCTCGTAAAGCGTCATTTCGCGCTGGAACAGCGCCGTTTGTGTGACGCAACTCAGGCGGGTGACGGGCAGGCGGGATTGCGGCAGCTTGAGTATCCAGCGGCTGAGTTTGGGATCTTTCGTGTCGTTGGTGGCGGTGACCGCCGGTGCCAAGGAACGGCTGATGGAGGTGCGTTCGAGGATGTAAGGCGCCTGATTGCTGCCGCGCAAAAGCCGCAGGTCCTGAAAATCGGGCAATGCGTGCGCAAGCACGTCCAGGTCAAGTTCCAATTGCTGCGCGCCGGCGCGGGTGATTTTCACCGGCTTGCGGAATTTCCACGCCGTCACGTCGAGCGCCGCGCCGGTGGCCTCGATGCCGGGCAACACTTCCGGCGCGCGATAATCCGGGTTGTTTGCCGGCGGCGGGAGCTTGATCGGTGCGACGGCCATGGATTTGAGGTTCATGTCCAGCGCGGCCAGGTCGTAACGCGGCGCGGCGCATTGACCGTTGCCGGTCAGCAGATGATAGGTGCCCGTCTGTCGCGCGAGAAACACGAGATAAACCGGGCGCCGTTCCACGCGCACCGCCGTGATGGGCAGCGGCGGGCTGTCCTGATTGTGAATGAACAGGAGCAATTCCCGCGAGCGGACCTGACTTTCCAAGGGCGCCAAAAGGCTTTCCGCCGCGGGCTGACCTTCGACGGCGACGCGATAGATCACACCCTGGCCGATGATTTGCTCGTGAATGGTGTCTTCCGAAATCTGCGGCACCGCAAACGTCACGTGCCGTGTGAAAAGCGGCTCGGCGGTTTCAATTTGGACGGCGGTGAGGCTCAAATTTGCCGCCCCGAGATTCAATGCCAATCGCGTCTCGCCCGGGTTTTCGTCGCGTTCGGCAATGGTCACCGGCAGCCACCTGGTGGGGGCCGGTTCGGTCACGGCCACGCGGATGTGCGCGCCGGTGAAGGGGATCGGCGGCGTCCGCTGGTCGTCCACCGTCAACCGCAACCACGGCCACGTGCCGGCGGGGAATGAAACATGGAGCCGGTTCACGCCGTCCGGTTGCCGGAAAATCGGCTGCCCCGACTCGAGGGTCTGCCAGCGTTTGAGGTCGGTGGAACCTTCGATGCGCACCGGTTTGAGGAAACTCGCTGCCGGGGTTTCCAGCGTGACATCATCAAGCGGCTGGGTCAGTCCGGTTTCCAGGACGATGACCGTGTTGCTCGGGGTCAACGAAATGTGAAATGATTTTACGTTTTGAACAACCTTCACCACCGGGACCGGCCGTTCAATCAAATAAGGCACTTCGTTGCCCGCATCGTCGTAGAGCCGCAGGTCTTCGAGCGCGGGGCGGGCTGCATCGAGCGTTTCAACCGGCAGATTCAGTTTTATCAGACCGGGCGCGGACACGTTAAACGGCTGCTCGTGTTGCCAATCGGCGGGCAGGCCGGCGGCGGTGGCGGAGAAACTCCAAGCCACCGCAAGGAAAAAAAATAGCTGCGGAGCAGCGCCAGAGAGTAGCCCACGGCGCAAGCCGTGGGAATTCGTAACACAAAACGTCCAAGCTGCGGAGCAGCGAAAGAACATTCTCAACCATCTTGTCTTTCGCCCCTGCCGGGGCTTATTTGCTTCTATATCTGCAACCCACAGTTGTCGCCGTGGGCTACTATCTTTCGCCACTGCGTGGCTGTGGTTTGTGATGCGACGATTCAAAAAGCCGGACACGCTCCAGTTTTCATTTCGTTGTTTCACCTTTGGCCTCCGTTTCCTTGGCGGTTGCAGAAAAGAATTTCTGATAGGCAAATGACGCCAGCATCGCAATCACCGCCACGCCGATGAACGCGCCGATGCGGTAAAGCTGGCCCAGCCGGGCAAGGTCGTGGAAGAAAAGTTTGATCAGCGTCACGCTCAACAAACCGATGGCACTGTAGCGCGCCGCCGGAGTTTTTCTGAGAATGCCGATCACCAGCAACACCAGCGCGAACAACGCCCAGGCGATGGAGAAAGTCATGTCACGCTCGAAGATGATGTCGGGCGAAACTTTGCTGCTGAATTTGAACGTCAGCGTCGAGCCAGGTTCGCTGAAGAAATCGGCGATTTCAATGTTCAACAACAGAAATGCCAGTACCGTGCCCAAGCCGGCCAGAATAGGTTGGACATTGGATTGCAAAATCAGATTTCGCGGCGGCGCCAGCAGCCACGCGCCGGCGAACAGGCAGACCGTCACGATGCCGTAGGCGTAGAGATACCAGTTCAAAATCGGCGTGATGCTGCGTGCGTGGTATTCGAGCACGGCGGGATTGAACGCGAGCCGGACGAACGCGGCAACGAGCAGGCCGGTGCCCACCAGCCGCAAACCCGGATGCGGCACGCGATGGAACAGCCACAGCAACGCCGCGCCTTCCAACGCCCAGCCGATGGTGATCCATTGGCGGTCGAATTGGATCGGGAAAATGAGCGTGATGAAAAACAACGCCACGCCGCCGAACCAGGCCAGTTGCGTCATCCGCGCCGGGCTCGCCGCCGGAATTTTCTTGAGCACGACCACCAGACTCAACAGCGGCGGAACGGCAAATGCCGCGGGCAGCAAACCCATGACCTGGTTCGGATACGCCGCGGTCACGAGCCGGTGGATGAGGAAAAATTGCGGCAGGCCGGCGATGGCGGCGGTGGCCCACGGAACAACCCGGTCGCCAAACTTTTTCAGGAACAGGAACGGGAACAGCGCAAACACGGCGAAGAACACGAGATACCACGTCAACGGCAGGTTCGGTGACACACTGAGGCTGGCCGCGTCAAACCGGTTGAAGTGCCAGGCGCATTCCAGCGCCGCGACGCAGGCCAGCCCGATGGCGGGCAGCCAATCCTGGGAAAACATCTTCGCCACGCCCAGCAACAACACAATCAGAAGCAGGGCCAGCCCGAAGACCGGCGACGGATTCGCCAGCGGCAACCGCAACGTGGCCATGATGAGCAGCAGAAACGGCAGCACGGCCGAGCAGGCCGGCAGGAGCGCGGCCAGGTTTTCCGATTGCAGGGCATCCTCGTTGAACGGAATGGCTTTGGCGGACAAATCGGGTTTCAGTTTGCGCACGGCCCAGACACTGACGATGACGAAAAAGACCGCGAAAGCGCCGAGGAGGAAAAAGGAGGTGGGCAGCCCGGTAAGTTCCGCGGGGATTTTGAAAATCAACGCCCCGGTGGCGGCGAGGGTCAGCACCATCACCGCCAGCACCGGCAAGAGCGAGGTCATCACCACGGCCAGGCCGATGGCCAGCACGTCCACCAGCAGCACAAACGGCCAGACGATGAACGACAACTCGGCGAGCTTGAAGATGGGGATGAGCACCAGCACCAGCGCCAGCGGCGGAAAAATCTGGCTCCCCCACAACGTCGTCGCGATGCCGCGCCGGCGTTGCAGCAAAACGGGGAAGACCGAGTGAACAATGGCGAAAATGAAATAGAAGGCCAACGCCGCGTTCAACAACTCGTTGTTCAGGGATTTGGCCGTCCACGCGGCGAGCAACCCAAAGACCGCGAGGCCGGCGATGGGTTGGGCGGGGGCTATTTCGTCATCCAGCAGGACGAGCGCGGTAACAACGAGGTCAATCAGGAAAACGAAACCGAATATCAACCACGGCCGTTGCGCCAGTGGCGCGAAGGTCAGGAACCATGCGGTAAAGACAAATGCAACGGCAACCAGTCCGAAGGTGGAACCCGAAAGCCATTTGTTTGTCAGTCCACGAATTTTTGACCACCAAGCCGCCGCGAGATATAGCACGTTGAATCCGAGCAGGACGGCCAGCGCGACCAGGATTTTGTTGCCTTCAAAATATTTTCCCGACTCGAAAAACTTTCCTGCCCAGCCGATTTGCATGAACGCGGTCCCGGCAGCGGCCAGCGCAGTCAGGAAATGCCAGCGGCGGTTCAGCGCCACCACAATCAGGCCGGCGTCGAGGATGGCGATGTAACCGAACAGGCCCAGCGGATTATCCTGACCGGTGGAAAGCAGGATGGGCGTGAGGAAACCGCCCAACATGCCGAGGATGGCAACGACCATGGCATCGAGGCGCGCGGCGAGCAGGAACGCTGCCGTGGTGATGAGCGCCATCAGCAGGAAAGTGGGAATCACGTCAAAGAACTGAAACTTGTAAATCGAATGACAGGCGAACGTGACGGCATAAAGAATCACCACGCCCGTCGCGCACAAGGTTTGCGAAAGAGCGGGATAATTTTTCCGCGACATCACCACGCCGCCGGTCAGCAGGCCGAGGCCGGCAAGAAAACCAAGCGCCACACGCAATTCGGGCGGTACGAGGTTGTTGTCAAAGGAGTACTTGACGAAGAACGCCACGCCGAGGAACAACGCCAGTCCGCCAATCCACGCGAACAGCTTCACGCCCATGAATTGTTCCCAATTGATGGCCGGAACGGTTGGGCGTGGAGGCGCCGGTGCCGGCCTTGGCGGCGTGGGCGCCGCGGATACGGGCGGCGGCGCAACGATGGGCGGCAGTTGCGGCGGAACAACAGGCTTGGATGCGGCGACCGGTTTGGGCAACGGCGGAATCGGCGGCACTTCGGCAACTTTTATCGTCGCGGCGACCGGCGCTGACATCGGCTTTGGCGCCGGTTCGGCCGGTTTTGCCGGTGCCTGGTCCCGTTTCAGCCGGATGACTTCCGCTTCCAGTTCGCTGAGACGAAAGGAAAGCTCCTCGATGCGCCCCCGGGCCTGAATGGCGCGCACAATCAGCCAGACGGCCAGAGCAATGGGAACACCGAGAACCACCAAGACGACGACAGGTATCATTTCCATAAAGTTTCCTTTCTGCGGGCGGAACGACTTGGTTGAACGCAGTTTGCGCCCCAGTGCGAGGTCTTGGCAAGCAGGAATAGCCCAGCCCGCCGGACTGCGGCAGAATCGGCAGCACCATGCAGACTCAAATTTGTTTTCACACTGCAACCATAACTGGCCGGGGGCCAAGCCGGTTAATTGATAAAAAGTGCGGCTGCTTTGCCAAAATCAATGCGGCAAGTCCGCTGGCCAAGAGGGTTCAGGCGGATTAAGGGCGCATCTCAGTTTTTGAGGGGGTATCGCGACGTTGAAAGCCTCTATATTTAGAGCCCTTTCATTAACACCCTGCCTTAGCGGGGTGTTTGCCGGTGTCGCGGGGTCAGAACCGCTTTAGCGGTTTATCGGTACACGGGAAACTGCTCAAGCGGTTGGGAAGCCTCTCCTTTGCTGAACACCCCGCTAAAAGCAGGGTGTTAATGAAATGCGGCTTTTAAGTGCATAAAAACTGAGATGCGCCCGCGGATTAACCAGGCCGAAATGTCCTGTTGACTTCGCCTGCGCGTTTGATAAATTCCCTGTTCCTTTGCTCAGTTTTAAGATGAAAACGTATTTGCCCAAAGTGAATTTGGACCAGCGGAAGTGGCACGTGATTGACGCCGACGGCGCCGTGCTCGGCCGGCTGGCCGTGCAGGTTGCCGACATTTTGCGCGGCAAGAACAAACCCATCTTCACACCCCATCTTGATGCCGGCGATTTTGTCGTTGTCATCAACGCCGAAAAGGTCCGGCTCACCGGCAAAAAGGAAACCGCCAAGGAATTCATGACCTATTCCGGCTGGAAGGGCGGCGAGAAATACACCACGGTTGCCCAGGTGCGCGCCCGGCATCCGGAAAAACTCATCCTGCACGCGGTCAAAGGCATGATTCCGAAAAACCGGCTCGGCAGCCAGTTGCTGACCAAGCTGAAAGTTTTCAAAGGCGCGAAGCATCCGCACGCCGCCCAAAAACCCGAACCGCTCAAAGCCGCGGCCTGATTCTCCCAACCCTCAACCTTAACTGACAGATGGCTGAAACCAAAATTCCCGAATATCTCGGCACGGGACGGCGCAAGACCGCCATCGCGCGGGTCCGGCTCGCGTCCGGCAATGGCAAAATCACCGTCAACGGACGCCAGTTTGAAAATTATTTCACGCTCGAAACGCAGCGGGTGACCGCGACGCAGCCGCTGGCCGTCACCGGCACGGCGGAGAAATTCGACGCGCGCATCAATGTCAGCGGCGGCGGGCCGAACGGCCAGGCCGGCGCGGTGCGGCACGGCATCGCCCGCGCCTTGCTGCAATTCGACGCGAACCTGCGGGGCGCGTTGAAAGCCGAAGGCTTGTTGACGCGCGATTCGCGCATGAAAGAGCGCAAGAAATACGGCCAGCCGGGCGCGCGCAAACGTTTCCAATTCTCGAAACGTTGATCGCACTGGAAATTTCCAGGCCCCGCTGGTTCAATCCGGCGGGGTTTTTTGCTTTGGGAGGGACGGCGTGTCGCCGTCCCTGAAAGAAAATTTGGGTCGCCGACACGGCGACCCTCCCAGTAAGATTTGAAATATGAACTTAAAGAGAGTCGCCATCATCGGCGCGTCCGGTTACTCCGGCGAGGAACTCGTCCGGTTGCTGTTGAGCCATCCTCACGTGGAATTGGTGGCCGTGACCTCGCGCCAGAACGCCGGGCAAACGCTCGCGCAGGTGTTCCCCAAATTTGCGGGCCATTCGCACGCAAAAACATTGTGTTTCACCGAGCCGAACGCCGGGCTGCTCGCGAAGCAGGCCGACGTGGTGTTTCTCGCGTTGCCGCACGGCGTCGCCGCCGAATATGCCGTGCCCTTGCTCAATGCGGGCTGCATCGTGATTGACCTCAGCGCCGATTTCCGGCTCAAGAGCGCCGAGGTTTACCGGGAATTTTACGCGCACGACCATCCCGCGCCGGATTTGCTGGGGAAATCGGTTTATGGCCTGCCGGAAATCTACCGCGAGGAGATCAAGAAAGCATTGCTCATTGCCTCGCCGGGCTGTTACCCGACGAGCATTCTGCTGCCGGCGATGCCGTTGCTGCAGGCGGAGTTGATCCAGCCGGCCGGCATCATCGCCGACTCATTGAGCGGCGTGAGCGGTGCGGGCCGCCAGGCCGAGCCGGACTACCTGTTTTGCGAATGCAACGAAAGCGCGCGGCCTTACAGCGTGCCCAAGCACCGGCATTTGTCGGAAATCGAGGAACAGCTTTCGTTTGCCGCCGGAACCAGGGTCACCATCCAGTTCACGCCGCATTTGATCCCGGTGAACCGGGGCATTTTGACGACGCTCTATCTCAGGCCGGAAAAGCCCTTTTCCACTGCGGCGGAAATGAGTGCGCTGAACGAAAGGATTTTGGCGTGTTACACGGAGGCTTACGGCGGCGAACCTTTCGTGCATTTGCTCGAAGGCAAGGCGCTGCCCGACACCAAAAATGTCGCCGGCACCAACGTCATCGAAATCGCGTGGCGGCTCGACTCGCGCACGGGCCGGCTCATCGTGATGAGCGCCGAGGACAATTTGATCAAGGGCGCGAGCGGCCAGGCCATCCAGAGCATGAATCTGGTCTGCGGTTTCCCCGAAACGGCAGGGCTGATGTGACGGCGACCGCTTCCCGGAACGTTACGTGGGACGCCGCGGCCTATGCCGCGAACTCCGCCGCGCAGCAATCATGGGCCCGCGAACTGATCACGCGGCTCGCATTGCTCGGCGATGAACACGTGCTTGATGTCGGCTGCGGTGACGGCAAGGTGACGGCCGAGGTCGCCCGCGTTCTGAAAAACGGCGGCGTCACCGGCATTGATTCATCCCGGCCAATGATTGAATTCGCGCGCGAAACGTTTCCGCGTGCCAAATATCCGAACTTGGATTTTCAGGTAATGGATGCGCGCGAAATTAACCCGGCAGCTTTGCTTTCTCCCTCTCCTCCGCCAAAGGAGGAGAGGGGCGGGGTGAGGAGGCAATTAGCTTCAAATTCAAAACCCCTCGCCCCGACCCTCTCCCCGCTTGGGCGGGGCGAGGGAGAAGAAGATGCCCGGTTCGACATTGTCTTTTCCAGTTCGGTGTTGCATTGGGTGGACGATCATCCGGCGTTTCTGCGCGGAGCGGCCTCCGTGTTGTGCCCCGGCGGGCGGCTGCTTGTCTCGTGTGGCGGCAAGGGCAACGCGCAGGACGTTTTTGTGGCTTTGAGGCCGGAGATGCGGCTCAAGCAGTGGTCCAAATTTTTTCGGAAGCTGCCAAAACCATATTTCTTTCACAGTCCGGCGGAGTACGAAAAATGGCTGCCGCGTTTTGGCTTCAAATCGCGCGGCGTCAAGCTGTCGCCCAAGGATGCGGTTTATCAGGGGCGCGACCGTTTTGCGGCGTGGCTGCGCACGACCTGGCTGCCCTACACGCAGCGCGTACCGGGAAACGTGCGTGACGATTTCGTCGCTGCCGTCACGGATCGTTACCTGGCCAAACATCCGCCGGATGCGGGAGGCCGCGTCCACGTCCGCATGGTGCGGCTGGAAATTGACGCGATAAAGATTTGACCACGAAATACACGAACCACACGAAAAGATGTAGTGTCGGCGCCGTGCGCCGATAAAGTCGAGCCACCGGCGCGACGCTACACGAATTTCGCATGGCCGGGACTGTCTGTTTTTCGTGTCATTTCATGTATTTCGTGGTTCAATAATTTTGAAAATGAAAAAATTGTTCAAAGCAATTTCAGGCTCCATCGTCGCGCCCAAGGGCTTCCTCGCCAGCGGCGTGTTTTGCGACATCAAACGCCTCGGCACCGGCAAGGGTTCGAACAAGGGGCAAAAACGCGATCTCGCGCTGATTGTGTCCGAGGTGCCGGCGACGGTTGCCGGCATGTTCACGACCAACCAGGTTTGTGCCGCGCCGGTGAAGATTTGTGTCGAACGTGTCAAGCAAGGAACCGCCCGGGCCATCGTCATCAATTCCGGCAACGCCAACGCCTGCACCGGCAAACAAGGATTGTGCGACGCACAGGAGATGGTCCGCTATACCGAACGCGCGTTGAATTTTCCGAAAGGCTCGGTCCTGGTCGGCTCGACCGGGCGCATCGGAGTCACGCTGCCGATGGATAATGTTCGCGCGGGAATCATTGAGGCATGCGTCGAATTGGGTTCAACTGCCGCCCACGCGGCCCACGCGGTCGAAGCCATCATGACCAGCGACACGCGGCCCAAGCAAATCGCGGTTGAATTCAAACTCGGCGGCAGGACCGTCCGCATCGGCGGCATGTGCAAAGGCGCGGGCATGATTCAGCCGGGGATGAGCGCCACTGGCACACGGCCTGCCGCGCTGCACGCGACGATGCTTTGTTTCATCATCACCGATGCGGCGATTGAGGCGAAAACCTTGCAGGCTGCTTTGCAGGAAGCCGTCGCGCAAAGTTTCAACCGCATCACGGTGGACGGCGACATGAGCACGAACGACACCGTGCTCGTTCTTGCCAATGGGCTCGCAGGGAATCCTCCATTTGTAGCCGCGAACGTGAGTTCGCGGAAAGCCGCGCTTTCACAAACGCGGCTACGAGATTTTGAAGTTTTCCAAACCGCGTTGAATCACGTCTGTCTTGAACTCGCCAAAATGATTGTGCGTGATGGCGAGGGCGTGCATCGCGTCGTGACGGTGCGCGTGAACGGGGCGAAAACGGTTGCGGATGCCGATGCCGCGGCGCGCGCCGTGGCAAACAGCCCGCTCGTCAAAACGAGCTGGCATGGCGGCGACCCGAACTGGGGCCGAATTATCTGTGCGCTTGGTTATTCACCGGCGAAAATCGTCGAAGAAAAGGTGGACATCGGTTACAGCGTTGCTGACGGTCGAAAGATTTTGTGGAGTCTCAGGCGCGGTCAGCCAACGAAGGCAACGTTCAAGCAACTTTGCGCCGCCGTTGCGCCGAAGGAATTTGATTTGCACCTCAACCTGAATCTTGGCACGGCCAGCGCGGTGATTTACGCCGCTGATTTGACGGAAGAATACGTGGATTTCAACAAGGGCGACGTGGGTGATCCGGGTTCGCTCGGAGGATGAATCTTTCGGAGGGACGAGTTCTGCGAGTCTCTGACTGAACGCCCGGGAAATTTGGGGCTCGTGGAACTCGCCCCTCCGATATTGAAACAAAAAAGCCGCTGGATTGCTCCAGCGGCTTTTAATTCTTGGCGCCGATTTAGTTTGCCGTGCGTCCGGAGACGCCTTTGGTGCCTTTGGCGATGACCTTGTCCGATTGCTTGGGACGTAACGCGCGGGAAGCCGCGCCGGCACGCCACATTTCTGAATTGTGGATTTCACCCAGCTCCTTTGCCAACTGCGCCTGGTAGTTGCGCGCGCCACAAGCGGAAAGCACGCGGGCGCATTCCTTGCCGGTTTTGACGCGCTGGTAGAGATCTTTGAACACCGGCAAAGTGGCCTGCTTGAACTTGGGTTTCCAGTCGAGCGCGCCGCGCTGCGCGGTGGCGGAACAGTTGGAATACATCCAGTCCATGCCGTTTTCATCCACGAGCCGGATGAGGCTCTGGGTCAATTCCTCGACGGTTTCGTTGAAGGCTTCGCTCGGGCTGTGGCCGTGGGCGCGGAGCACGTCGTATTGCGCTTCCATGATGCCGGCCAGGGCGCCCATCAATACGCCGCGTTCGCCGGTGAGGTCGCTGAACACTTCGTGCTGGAACGTGGTCGGGAACAGGTAACCCGAGCCAACGCCGATGCCGACGGCCAGGCAACGTTCCTCGGCGTGGCCGGTGGCGTCCTGCTCGACGGCGAAACTGGAGTTGATGCCGGCGCCCGTGAGAAAATTGCGGCGCACATTCAGGCCGGAACCCTTCGGCGCGACCATGATCACGTCCACATTCTTCGGCGGGATGACGCCGGTTTGTTTCTTGTAGGCGATGGAAAAGCCGTGCGAGAAATACAACGCGGCGCCGGGCTTGAGGTTTCTTTTCACCACCGGCCAGATGGCACGCTGGGCGGCGTCCGAAACCAGCATCTGGATGATGGTGCCCTTTTGCACCGCTTCCTCGATGTCGAACAGGGTCTTGCCGGGTTTCCAGCCGTCCTTCACAGCGCGGTCCCAGTCGCGCTTGAACGCCTTGGCCTGGCCGACGATGACGTTGAAGCCGTTATCGCGCAGGTTCAGTCCCTGGGCCGGGCCTTGCACGCCGTAGCCAATGATGGCGATGGTCTCGTTCTTGAGCACCCTGCGCGCCCGGGCCATCGGGAATTCCTTCCGCGTGACGACTTTTTCCTTCGTTCCGCCAAAATCAATAATTGCCATAAATCAATCTTTCTTCTCCAAGTGTTGGTTCAATGTCTTCAATTCGTTCAAATGAACCTTTAATCTTAAACATCAGTGCTCGTCAGTCAAACGCAAACGCAGCCAAGGCCTGAATTTCATTATTTGGGTAGGGCTGGCAGTCCTCTGCCCGCCGCAAACACGGATGACGGCGCGCACGGAGTGACGCGCCCTACCAAAATCAGTACACGCCCTGCGGCCGACATTGGGCTGCGGGAAGGGTAAAACCGCAAAGCCGGCGTCCAGAAGGGTCACTTGCGCGGCAGGGCGATTTTGCCGGTGCGCGTGATTTCCTGCACGCCGAACGAATCCATCAGACTGATAAATTTCTCCACCTTGCTTTCGGCGCCGGTGATTTCGATGACGAGGCTCTTGGGCTGCACATCCACGATTTTGGCGCGGAAAATGTCCGTGATCTGCATGACCTCGGCGCGCGACTTGGAATCCACCGCCACCTTCACGAGCACCAGTTCGCGGTCCACGTATTCGCCTTCGTGAAAATCCTGCACCTTGATCACGTCCGGCAGCTTGTTGAGCTGCTTGACGATTTGCTCCAGCGTGGCCTCGTCGCCGTGGGTGACGATGGTCATGCGCGACGTCTCGGGGTCCTGCGTCGGGCCGACGTTGAGGGTGTCGATGTTGTAACCGCGGCCGCTGAACAGTCCGGCCACGCGCGTGAGCACGCCGAACTTGTTCTCCACCAGCACTGAAATGGTATGTCGCATAAAAATCCCGTTGGAACGGAGGGAAAGGCTAACAACCCAAGCGAATGGGGTCAATTTGCAAAATTGTTGCGATCAAAATAATGCTAACGATCGCTCTTTGTGTAAAAAGTAAAAATTTTCTTAACCTCACTTTTTTGGTCAGCGAGCCCTACGCTTGCAATAGTCCACCCCGTATTCCCAGCAACAAAAACAACCGCTTCATTATATGTCGTTTGATTGTTCTGGGTTACTTCATAGGTAAAGCGTCTCGCCTTGTAACCAAGAAATGTGGTCTCCTCATCCGAAAGTTTTTTCACAGCTGGATTGGCGAACGAATCTCGTATTCCAGCGGAAAGTCCATCCAGTGCAGATGTGGGCGATCCATCAAGAGTCGTTTTAATGATTACGGATTTCAATAGAGAATTGGTTTTGGTTATGGACGCCACCAGAGATACGTTGTGTCCCATTTCTTGAGCGACGGAGTCGGCAAGTTTCCAATTATTGTTGGGAAGCGATATTTTGAAAGGCGCGTTTTCTAGTGTGCCAGCAACAACAGAAAAGCTTGCTGCAATCAAAGCAACGGCCACCGATAATTTAGCAAATGTGTTTTTCATAATTCTATTCACAATTTCTTTTTACGACTCAATCCGAACCAAAAGCCTGCTGCACCACACACGATAACAATTACGGGCGCGGCCATCGCTCCTATTTTTCTGGAATTTCCAGAAAGCACCAATGGGGCAAGTAAGGCAAAACTTACAAGTCCGACAATTACAAAAAGAACTGCGAATAAAAATGCCTTAATCATTTTTTTCTAGCATTCCAGTTAAAACGCAAATCTGCAATCAAAAGAATGGATTGTGCGCTTTTTCCTCCGCCACCGTCGTCAGCGGGCCGTGGCCGGGGCAAATCAACGTTTCCGGCGGCAGTGTGAAAATTTGTTCGCGCACCTTTTGTCTCGCCAGATCCCACGACTGGTTGCCGCGCCCGATTGACCCGGCGAAAATCGCATCGCCCACAATCGCCACGTGCGGCGCGTCCTCCGGCCACGTGCCGATGATATAGGTCACGCCATCTTCCGCGTGGCCGGGGGTTTCGCGGTTTGTGATGCGCAGGCTGCCGAGCATGATGAAATCGTTGCGCCGGTTGCGGTGTTGCGGCGGAGCGCCTTTGGCGTCCGTGTGCAGATGAATTTTGGGGAAGCGTTCGCGAATCGGTTGCAGTCCCGCCACGTGGTCCTCGTGGGTGTGCGTGATGAACAGGTGTTTGAGTTGAAGCAGATTTTCCTCAATCAGCTTGAAAACGGGCGCGGCATCCCAACCGGTGTCGAATAACGCGGCATCGCGTGTGACTTCGTCCCAAATCAAATAACAATGCACCGTGTTGCCGCCCGCGGTCGTGCTGATTTGCCGCAACTCGCGCCAGAGGCTCAAGTCCTTTTCCGCCGGATGCCAGCCGTTGGCAATGCCTTCCAGTTTGGCCGGGTTCAACCCGATGAGATTCGCCAGCGCCGTAAAATCCGGTCGCTTGCCGGGTTGTCCGGTTGCTTCAAGGGCGGACAGTTCGGTTTCGGAAATTCCCGCCGCGGCGGCCGCCGTTGCAGCGGAAACGCCGCTCATCACCCGCGCCTTGCAAATAATATCACCCAGATGATCTTCAAGATTCATGCGGGAACGGTAGCGGTCAGTGCCGATGACCGCAAGCATGCGACTTGACGCCAGCGGCTGGTATGCTAGGAATTGAACGGGAATCAGAACCGCATGTTTCGTTCAAAGGCCGATAAAGAGCGCGAGCGTTTCTACCTGCTGCCGGGCATGGGCGGGCGGGAAGCCCGCCGCAAACACCTTCGCTTCCTGAGGTGGTCCGCCCTCGCCGCGTTGGGGATGTCGGCGATTTTGGCGGCGGTGATGTATTTATTGAATCGTTTTGTCTTTTGAGCGGCGCGCTTGACCCGCCGGGGTTTGTTGTTAGCATGCGTGCGGATTTTGATGAAGTTTTTCCGTTTCATTCCAATTTTGGCGGCGGCTTTTGGTTTCAACTTGCCGTTGCACGCGGAATTGGTTGATGCCATCAAGGCCGTGGTGAATAATGGGGTGGTCACGTATGCGGAGGTCGAAGAATTCATCGCGCCGGCGGCCCAGGCGTTGCAGCGGGATTATGCCGGCCAGCCGGACGTGTTCCGGCAAAAACTAGGCGATGCGCTCAGCGACGGTCAGGAGCAATTGGTCGAGCGGCAGTTGATTCTGCATAATTTTGACACGGAGGGCTACCGGCTGCCCGAGACCGCCGTGGACGAACTGGTCCAGGAACGCATCCGCGACAAGTTTGGCGACCGCATCACGCTGATGAAGACGCTTCAGGCGCAGGGCGAGACGTTCGAAAAATTCCGCCGGGACGTGCGCGATCAATACATCGTTTCCGCGTTGCGCGCCAAAAGCACGGCGCCGGAAAAAATCATCATCTCGCCCTACAAGGTTGAAACCTACTATCTCGTCCACCAGGACGATTTCAAAGTTGAGGACGAGGTCAAATTGCGCATGATCGTGCTCAACAAAACTTCCGGCGACGACACCAACACGGTGCGTTTGGCCGGCGAAATCCTTGCCCAAATCAAGGAAGGCGCGACGTTTCAGGAAATGGCCTCCGTTTATTCGCAAGATTCGCAGCGCAGCCAGGGCGGTGATCGGGGCTGGATTGAACGCTCCGTTTTACGCAAGGAACTCGCCGACATCGCCTTCACGCTCAAACCCGGCCAGGTCAGCGATGTGATTGATATGCCCGAAGCCTGCTACCTCATGCTGGTCGAGCAGGCGCGCCCCGCGCATGTCAAACCGCTCAATGAAGTGCGTGATGACGTGGAGTTGACCCTCCGCACGCAGGCGCAGAAACAACTCGAACAACAGTGGATTGAGCAGTTGAAAAAGAAAACGTTCATCCGCTTGTTCTAAATTCCACTGTGAGTTGGGAGCATTCTTTCTCTCAACTCCTTGGCCCGGTGAAACGAAGCGAAGACGGCTCAACGAACAACTCTCAACTTTAATGACTGGCTGGATTGGCATCACGCTTGGCGACTTCACCGGCATCGGCCCCGAAGTCGCGCTCAAAGCCATCGCCGCCGAAACCGCCGGCGATCAAACACGCTACCTGCTGATTGGCGACAGGGATTGCGTGCTCCGCCTCAACCAAAAGTCCGGGCTCAATCTGCCGCTGAAAAATTTCTCCAATTACGGCGACTCCGGCCGGTTCTTCGTCACGAATCCATTGGCCGAACCACTGCCGGAAAATTTGCCCGCCGGTTCACGCGTGGCTGCGCACGCTGCCGTTGCGTCACTGCGTGATGGCGCCGCACGCTGCCTCCGCCACGAACTGGACGCGCTCGTCACCGCGCCGGTCAACAAGGAATCCATCATCCGCGCCGGCTACAAATTCACCGGCCAGACTGAATTTCTCTCCGGACTCGCCAGCGCCAAACGCACCGCCATGATGCTGCTCGGCCACGACGAACGCGGACGCTGGTTGCGCGTCGCGCTGGCCACCGTCCATATTTCGATCAAATCGGTGCCGGAAAAACTCACGCCGGAAAAACTCACGCTCGCCATCGAGCTGGCGGCGCAAGCGTGCCGTGATTTGCAATTGCCGCGCGCTCGTATCGCCGTTTGCGGCCTGAATCCGCACGCGGGCGAAGGCGGGCAATTTGGCGACGAGGAAATAAACATCATCACCCCGACCGTTCTCGCTGCGCAAAAACGCGGGCTCGACGTTATTGGTCCATTGAGTGGCGACACGGTTTTTCATTATGCCCTGCAGGGGGATTTTGATGTGGTGGTCGCGATGTATCACGACCAGGGGCTCGCGCCGCTGAAAGCCGTTGCGTTTGACACCGGTGTGAACTGGACGCTGGGCCTGCCATTCATCCGCACGTCGCCCGACCACGGCACGGCTTACGACATCGCGGGAAAAGGAATCGCCAATCCATCGAGCACGATTGCCGCCATTCGCCTGGCGAAGCAATTGGCGAAAAGCCGTGCGTGATTTGTGGTAGCACCCGCGTCCCGCGGGTCGTTTCGGGCGTCGCGCCCGAAACTAACGGCTGACACAGTTTGCTGGTGCTTGGCCGATTGTCAGCCATTCTCCGTTTGCCGTGGCAATTCGGCGGGACGCCGAATTGAACCCGCCGGAGGCGGGTGCTACCCAAGCAACTCGCGGACCTTCGATTTGATAGAACCCCCGCGCATCAACGATTCGCCCACTAAAACCGCGTCCGCGCCGCACTTCTTCAAACGTTCCACGTCGCTGCGGGTATGAATGCCGCTTTCGGTGACGAGCAGAGTAGCACAGGCGTCCCGCCTGTTCGTTGCAGGCGGGACGCCTGCGCTACTATTTAGTTTCGCTGCCAGTTTTTCGGTCGTCGCCAGGTCCACCTTGAAATTTTTCAAGTTGCGGTTGTTGACGCCGATGAGGCTGGCGCCAATTTTCAGCGCCCGGGCCAATTCCGTCTCATCATGCACTTCCACCAGCGTGGCCAAGCCCGCTTCCACCGCGAACGTGTGAAACCGTTCAAGCTGCGCGTCGTCAAGAATCGCGACGATGAGCAGAATGGCGTCCGCACCCCACTCGATGGCTTCGAGGATTTGCCGCTCATCAATGATGAAATCCTTGCGCAGCAGCGGCAGCTTCACGACGGCGCGGATTTGCCGGAGATAATCCAGCGAACCTTGGAAAAACTTCCCATCGGTCAGGACCGACAAACAACTTGCGCCCGCCGCTTCGTATTCCTTCGCGATGCGAACCGGATCGAAGTCCCGGCAAATCACGCCGGCGGACGGCGAAGCCTTTTTGACCTCGGCAATCAACGCGACGTCACCATGTCGTGGCTGGCGCAACGCCGCGAGAAAGTCGCGCCGTTCGCCGCGTTCGAGCAGTGCATCACGCAAATCGCCAGCGGCAAGCACGCGCTCCGGCAGGCGCGCAACCTCCGCTTTTTTCTCAGCCACGATTTTATCGAGAATGGTCATTGGGGAATGATGAATACCTAAGCGCTAATGACTAAAGAATGACGAAGCCCTAATCCCTAACAAGCGCGCGCCATTCGTCATTTGAGCATTTGGGCATTCTTTAGTCATTCGTCATTATGATTTAGTCATTTACTCTTCCTCGTCTTTCACGCCCTGCATCCGCTTGGTCGGGCAACCGGCGCGGAGCCAGCCGTTCACAAACGCATCCAAATCGCCGTCCATCACCGCCTGCACATTGCTCGTTTCGACACCGGTGCGCAAATCCTTCACCATGCGGTAGGGCTGAAAGACGTAGCTGCGAATCTGGTTGCCCCACGAGATGCTGCCCTTCTCACCGTAAAATCGTTCCATATCGGCCTTCTGCGCATCCACCCGCTGGGCGTAAATGCGCGACAGCAAAAGCCGCATGGCGGTGGCGCGGTTCTGGTGTTGCGAACGCTGGGTCTGCGACGCGACGACCAGGCCGGTTGGAATGTGCGTGATGCGCACGGCGGTTTCGACCTTGTTCACGTTCTGGCCGCCCTTGCCGCCGGAACGGAACGTATCCACCTGGAATTCATTTGGCGGGATGACGATTTCCTCGTCGTTCTCTTCGATTTCCGCGATCACGTCCACGCTGGCGAAACTCGTGTGCCGGCGTTTATTGGAATCGAACGGCGAGATGCGCACCAGCCGGTGCACGCCGCGTTCAGCCTTGGCAAAGCCGTAGGCATTTTCGCCTTGAATCAGCATCGTGACGCTTTTAAGCCCCGCGCCTTCGCCAACCAGCGCGTCGGTGACCTCGACCTCCCAGCCGCGTGATTCGGCCCAGCGTTGATACATGCGCGACAACATTTCCGCCCAATCCTGCGCCTCGGTGCCGCCGGCGCCGGCGTTGATGCTGAGGATGCAATTCTTCCGGTCGTGCGGGCCGCTGAGAAAAACCTTCAGTTCCAGCGCGTCGAGTTCCTTGGAAAATTTTGCGAGGTCGCGGGTGAGTTCCTGTTCCACCTGCGCCTGCGCGGTGGGCGGTTCGCCCTCGCCGAGTTCGAGCATGACGCGGAAATCCTCCAGTTGTTTTTCCGCCTGGAGGAGCGGCTCGATTTTATTGCGGAGGGAATTGGCCTCGTCAATCAGCCCTTGCGCCTTTTCACGGTTGTTCCAGAAATTGTCGGCGGCCATGAGCGAATTGAGTTCGCCCAGACGCTTTTGCGTAGCGGGAACGTCAAAGAAACCTCCGCAGATGCGTGAGTTTCCCGGCGGCGGTGGCAATTTCTGTTGTAACCGTTTCAAACATGGCGGCGGAGAATACCAGAGTTGGGAGTCGGAATCCAGAAGGGAAAACCAAAGTCAGCCTGCGCGCTGCATTTTCCTGCGATGCGACCTTCGCCACCATGCGAACAGCAGCCAGAGCAGAAAAATCAGCCCGATCAACAAATAGAAACCAATGATAATCCTCCGCAGTGTTTTTGCGAGGCGTTGATCAAACGTCGAGGTCGTCGAATCCGTCTCTTCGGGCGTGACCGTTCCTCCGGCCAGCGCGTTGGTGGAAAAAGAATTTGGCGGGTTCTTCCTGGCTGCGTCCGGCAGGCTTTGCGGCCTGGGTTGGCTGAATGTCTTCTGGTTGAATCTGCCCTGGCTGCCGGGAGAATTGTTTGCCGGATTCTCCGGTGGAGTGGTCGGGGTTGCCGATGGAGAGGCCGGTGCTGCCGATGAAGGTGGCAGCGTTGCAACGCTGGGATTGGCAGCGGAATAATTCCGGGAACCGCCAGAAATGAGAACGGGAGCATTGGGGCCGGGAAGGACGGTCGGCATGAATAAATCAGCTCCAGCCTGTTGACTCCCGGCTTCGACTAGCGCCGCATTGTTCCATTCCTCCACGTGCCCGTCGGCGAATAGAATATTGCCCTTGAATTGGTGCAACTCCCGCGTCCACCACAATCGGTTGTCGGCTTCGATGTGCAAAATGCTGGGATTCGGCAACGAATTGGCCGTGAGATTCCGGTCGCCAGCCAGGATGGAATCTGGTTTTGAGAACTCGGCTTTCACGCCGATAAAATAACTGACATTGCTGTTTTGAAGCGCGCCAAAATCCGTTGCGGGGAGCCGCGTATCGGTCGGACAGAGCAGGATGGCCGGCGTGTTCAACTCGTTGGAAAGCACTTGAAATTGACGGAACGAAAAATAAAACTCTCCCCCCACGGCATAACCACTCTGTACGAATTCCGCTGACCCGCCTTCATTCGTCGAAACTGACATGGGAAACTTGCCGTCGTGATCGTGCGTGAAAACCTGAAACGCGATTCCCGCTTGATGCAGATTGTTTTCGCACCCGACGCGTTTGGCCCGCGCTTCGCTCTGATTCAGCACCGGCAGCAACAAGGCGGCGAGGAGGCCGATGATGGCGATGACGCAAAGCAATTCCACCAGTGTGAACGCACCCGCTCTGTGACTGGACCGGTTGGAATTCATGCTCAAAAAAGAATTAGCATCACCCATGCCATGGCAATTTCAGCTTAAAATTGTTCATGCGGATTCCCCCAGCGCGTGGATTTCACGCAATCCTGCGTGGAGGTCACGCGTCGGGATCGGCAGAATCCAAAATCCGGAAAGGAAAAGACTTTTGACACAAATTACGCGAATGGGCACGAATCAAAAATTGGTAGGGACGGCTCGCCGAGCCGTCCGTTTTATGGGCGGAATTTCCGCCGGTCGCCTCGGCGAGGCGACCCTACCTGGAATCATGGAATCAACCACCTGTTCGTGGCATTGTTCGTAGGGACGCCGTTAGTGCTTGAACCAGCTACGGAATTCAAACCATCGCCGGTGACTTGCATTGCCGAGCCGTCAGCCATGCCGATGTTGCCCACGCCATGATGCCGGTCTTTGGTCCAGGCAACGGTGGAGCCGGGCCTGAGGTTCAGGATTCCCGGCTGAACGGGCTTGCCATCCACCAGCAGATTGTCATCGCCATCAAGAATCATTTGCGGATAAGTCTCGACCGCGTCTGCACTAATGAAATAACTGATGTTGGCGTCGCTGAAACCGGTCGTGAAATTGGTCGCGTAAGTCCGGCGGGTGTCTTCCGGGCAAAGCAGGATTTTGGGTGTGCTTAATTCGTTCGACATCACTTGGAAACACGCTGCGACATTTCCGGTGGCAACCAATTCCATTGCCCCGCCATTCGTCACCGAAACCGCCATAGGATATTTGCCGCCGTTGTCGCCTTCCCAAAGTCGAAAGGCGATGCCGGTTAGTTTAATACAGCTAACGCAATTAATTCTGCTCGCGCGGCGTTTGGCTTTCGCAAGTGCCGGCAGGAATACGACCGCAAAGTTACCAAGACGGCAATGATGACCACCACATCAATTTTAGTCAGCGCGAAGGTTCGTTGATGGGAGAAACGCGGTTTCATGGCCGCGACCGGCCTTATTTGCCGGATTTGATCGAAATCCAAGCCATGTACAGCAGAACCACGATGATAATCACCACAATGCCGACACCAATCCAGAAATAGATGCCACCCCGGTTGCGCTTCTTGGAAAATTCCTTGCTGGTGTCGAAGCCCGGCGGGCGTCCGACGCCTTCCAGTTCACTCAAGCTGACGCCGCGCGGTATGACCATGGTGGCTTCCGCCTGCTTTTTGGCCGGGCCGGGAGCGGGAGTCGTGGCTGGCGCGGAGGCCGGTGCGGAAGCAGCCTTTCCGTTTTCCAGTTTCAATTCAATCTGGCCGAGCCGCAGCGTCTGGCCGGGCTTCAAAACGCTTTCGGTGATTTGTTCGCCGTTGATGAACGTGCCGTTCGTCGAATTGAGGTCTTTGATGACGACATCACTGCCGCGCAACAACACTTCACAATGATGGCTGGAGACGGACGGCTCGGCGATTTGAAACAGGTTGTCCTCGACACGGCCAATCGTGGTACGATCCACGTTCAGCTCGTGTGCGCGGCCGTTCAGGCCTTGAGTCAGAATAACAAGTTTGGCCATGGACTTACGATAAGCCGATTATGGTCACGGCGCGTTTCAAGTCAAACCGAAATCTGAGAAAATGATTTTTTAACCCCGCCGCTCAATCAGCGCACGGAATTCAGCGAACAACGGCGTCGAATCATGCGGCCCGGGCGACGCTTCGGGATGATATTGCACGCAAAAAACCGGCCTGGTCTTGTGGCGCAGGCCCTCGACGGTTTGATCGTTCAAATTGATGCGGTTCACCGCGACGCTGGACGGCAACGATTTCGCGTCCACGGCAAAACCATGATTCTGCGCCGTGATTTCGACTTTGCCGGATTCCAGGTCCTTCACCGGCTGGTTTGCGCCGCGATGACCGAACTTGAGCTTGAAGGTTTTTCCGCCGAAGGCTTGGCCTATAATTTGATGACCCAGGCAAATCCCGAAAACCGGCACGCCGCTGTCCACCAGCATCTTTACTTCGCGCACAATATAGTTGAGCGCCGCCGGGTCGCCAGGTCCGTTGGACAGAAAAATGCCCGCCGGCTTGTGTTTAAGCGCATCGGCAGCGGTTATCGCGGCCGGCAAAACCTGCACCGCAAAGCCATGCTGCCGCAATCGCCGCAAAATGTTGTATTTCATTCCATAATCGAAGGCGATGATGGGAATGTCAGCCGGCGGCAGCGGCTCGCGCAGTTGGCGTGCGTTGGCCGGTTCGTTGCCGATGGCCAGCTTGAAGCTCGCGCTCTGCTCGTCCTTTTCGTCCCAGTGAAACGCCGCCTTGTGCGTGACTTCCTTGACGTAATCCACGCCCACGAAGACAAATTCCTTCGCGCGTTTGACGGCGGCCGCTTCCGAAATGTCCTCTGTGGAAATGAAACCATTCAGCGCACCGCGCACGCGGAGTTTTTTGGTCAGAGCGCGGGTGTCAATTCCCTGAATTCCCGGAACCCCGTTTTTTTTGAGATATTCCGCGAGCGAAAAATCCGCGCGCCAGTTGCTGACGACGGGCGAGAGTTCGCGGATGACGAAGCCGGCCACGTGCGGCCGCCACGACTCCACGTCCACCTCGTTGACGCCGTAATTGCCGATGAGCGGATACGTCATCGTGACGATCTGGGCCTTGTAGGACGGGTCGGTGAGGATTTCCTGGTAGCCGGTCATGGACGTGTTGAAGCAGACTTCGCCGCACGCGGACGCGCGCGCGCCGAAACCTTGTCCGTGAAACACGGAACCATCTTCGAGTGCCAGAATCGCTTTCATTTTCGGTGAACGACCGCGCGCGATGCTAGGCGAGTGACGCCGCGGGTCAAGTGTGAAGCGGGGTTTTCACGCGACAACCGCTTCAGCCTGTTCCGTCCAGACTTTTTTCCCGCCAACGATGGTGGCCACCGCCTTGCCTTTGAGCTTCCAGCCGAAGAACGGGCTGTTGGCCGATTTGCTCGCGGTTTCGGCGCGCTCGAAAATCCATTCCCGATCCGGATCAAAGACCGTCGCGTCCGCATCCGCGCCGATGGTCAATGTGCCTTTTTGCAAATTCAGCAGCCGCGCCGGGTTGACGGTATATTTGGCGATCAAATCGGGCAGGCTTAATCGTTTGCCGTGGTAAAGCTGCATGAGCGAAAGCGCGAGTTCGGTTTCCAATCCGGTGATGCCGAACGGCGCATAATCGAATTCCACTTCCTTCTCGTAATCGCAGTGCGGCGCGTGGTCGCTGCACAAAATTTCAATCGTGCCGTCGGCCAGCCCTTCCAAAATCGCCTCGCGGTCACGGGGCGAGCGCAACGGCGGGTTCATCTTGAAATTCGTGTCGTAAGCCGGCCATTCGGGGAGCTGGCTGTTTTGGAATTGCGCCAGCATTTTCCCGTCGTTGCCCCAGAATTTTTCACTGCCGGAAACGGCGGCGTCTGTCAGCGTAAAATGGTGCGGGCAGGCCTCGCCGGAAACCGGCACGCCGCGTTTCTTCGCCTCGCGCAGCAAGGCGACGCTGCCCGCTGCGCTGAGGTGCTGGCAATGGGCGCGCGCCCCGGTGAGTTCCGCGAGCAGGATATTGCGCGCGACGATCGTCTCCTCGCCCGCAGCCGGCCAGCCGCGCAAACCGAGCGCGGTGCTCCAATATCCTTCATGCATCACGCCATCGGTCACGAGCGAATAATCCTGGCAATGATCCATCACCGGCAGGTCAAACATTTTCGCGTATTCAAGCGCGCGGCGCATCAGTTCGTTGTTCTGCACGCAATGACCGTCGTCGGTGATGGCCACGACACCGGCGCGTTTGAGCGAGCCAATGGACGCGAGTTCCTCGCCCGCAATATTTTTCGTGATGGCGCCGGTGACGAAGACATTCACGACGCCGTGTTGAGCGGCGCGTTCGTGGATGAGCGCGACGGTTCCGGCGTTATCAATCGCGGGCGACGTGTTCGGCATGCAGACGACCGAGGTGAAGCCGCCCCGCACGGCGGCGGCCGTGCCGGTGGCGATGTTTTCCTTCGCCGTCTGACCGGGCTCGCGCAAGTGCACGTGCAGGTCAATCAAGCCGGGACAAACAATTTTTCCTTTCGCATCAAATCGTTCGATTTCTCCAGGCGCTTTGGTGGCGGCGTCTTTGCCGACGGCGGCGATTTTTCCGTTGAGGATGAGCAAATCAGCAACAGCGTCGAGGTGGTTGGCGGGGTCTATGACTCGCCCGCCGGTCAAAAGCAGCGAGTTCATGCGGCATGAGCATACACGTGCGGAATTGACAACGCAAGCACGGGGATTACGATTCAGCGCGCAGCAAGTCTTGCGGGCTTGCCGCGCCGAAGCGCAGCGTAAGCGGGCGTAGTTCAATGGTAGAACGGAAGCCTTCCAAGCTTCACACGTGGGTTCGATTCCCATCGCCCGCTCCATGCTCCAAGGAGGCGGGCGTTTCAGCCTTCAACCTTTTTACGCTGGCGTGGCCATCCGAAGGAGCAAGTCGTTCAATTCCTGCATAAGCGGCGGTTTGCTGACCACGGCGTCCACTGTCGAAGCGATTGTTACGTCACCCCTCACGGTCGCGCCCCAGCCGGTCAACATAATGATCGGCGTGCCGGGGGATTCAGCCTTGATCGTCCGGGCCACATCGCGGCCGTCAATGTCCGGCATGCCCCAATCGGTCACGACCACTTCGTAAGGCTGGTTTTTCAGCGTGGCGGTGCGGAACATTTCTATCCCTTCTTCCCCGCCGGAGGCAACCATCACCCGATGACCAAGATGCGTGAGGCAATCATTCAGGAGTTTCCCGACCTGCGGGTCATCATCAATGCAAAGGATGTATAGGGAGCGTTTCGGTTTGGTTTGACCGGTGTCCCCGCCCGCCTGATTGATGGTTTGCGGACTATGCTGGGAAACCTCCGCCACATCCGAATCGGCGATTATGGAAGACCCATTCATGTTAAATCCGGTTTTGTTGATTCGTGATTACAGTTGTGCGGGTGCAACACCGCGGTAAAAACGGCTGGGATAATTCGTCGCGTCCGAGTCAACGAACGAGAAGATCCCGGTGGAGTCGGTCGCA
>JBEKXN010000017.1:0-71235 GCA_049511835.1 Verrucomicrobiota bacterium
TTCCAACATTCTGAGCGACCTGACCTCCCCGGAAAAAGAAATCCGGCTGGCGGCCATTGACGCCGCCAAGCAATTCGAGAGCACCAACGCCATTCCCACTTTGAAAGCCGCCGCCGCGAACGCCGAGGACAATGAAGAAGCCATTGCCATGCTCGAAGCCGCGGATTGGCTGGCCTTGCCAAGCGTTGACTTCAGCCATCCGGGAACCAAGTCGCAACTGACTCCGGAACAAGCCCAGCGCATCGAACAAAACAGAGCCAAGGCACAAGCCCGCTGGGAGGCGCGAATGCAAATGCGCGCCGGCAACCAAGGTTCACAATCCGGAACGCAATCTTCCTCCGACCAGAATTCAACCGCCGGCCAGAATCAATAATTACAACCGCGGAACCAAGGGCGGTTGGCCAAATCTTCACCGCCGACACCAGCGACTGCACAAATGCATCCACGCGTTTCACCAGTTCCGGCGCCTTGGCCGGGCGTCCAAACCCAGACGAATAATCGTTCCCAAGGCGGTGTCGGCACGAACTCAATGTAACCGCCAAAAACATCATGTGATTCCTTGTTTGACAAAATTATCAGCGACCATAGAGTTTTTCCTAAATTGAGCTATTAAGCTGAAAATTGGAATCAAGCAACGGCTAAAGCGATCAAACAAAAGAGTAACGAGCCAAACAAAGTAAGAATCAATATGAAACTGACCAAATTTACAATCCTGGCCACGGCGGTCATGCTCGCGCTGGCTTACAGCGCCAAAGCCCAAGTGTCGTTTCCGCTGGTGAAGCTGACCATCAGCGGCACCGTGAGCTATAATGCCGCCAGCCCGACGGACAATGGCAAAACGACAAAGTCGGCGCTGACAAAGGTGAGCATTACGGCCAAGTCGCTCATCAATCTGTTGAACGCCTCCCCCGCAGTCACCAACACGCTGCAGGATGTTACGGGAACAAGCCAGATTCCGGCGGGATCCTACTTCGTTTACGACTTGAACCCCAACGATGTTTCCGACGACCCGAACTTTGGTGAAGTGATGGCCCTGATCGTCACCAACAACAACGGTTTCAGCTTCACGCTTGCTGGTTATGATTCAGTTGTCTTAAACAATTATGACTATGGTTTTCTGAACATAGTCGAGCAGAACCTCATCGGCAGTTACAGCCAAAATGACGTCACCGGTGCTGGCAGCGAGTCGGACCTGACCGGCATTGAATTTTACTTCAATGATAGCAATGGCAATCAATTGGACGATTATGGAAACGGCAGCTTGACGTGGAGTTTTGGCAAGGTGTCCGCCGGCGTCCAGAAAACGACCTTGAGCATCAACTTCCCCGCGCCCAATGGTTTCAATGACCTGGTGAATGATAACTCCGCCGTCGCGCAAAACGTCAAATGCTCCGGCAAAGCCACGGCCAACGTGACATCCGGCGTTTTCCCGTTTTATCTTTGGTGGTTGGAAGAATGATCCGGCCTTGAAAAGAAAAACCAGGACGGCATTGCCGGTCCTGGTTTTTTATTTATGATGCCATTGTCTTGAAACCATCATGAGACCGAAATTTGTCCTGGCCTTGCTGCTGGTGGCGCTGTTGGTGTTGGGTGCCGCCTTCTTTTTGAACCAGCTTCTGACCCGACATCCGGCCAAGCCACCGCCGCCGGCCGGCGTGGCAGCCGTTTCGACAATTTCCGGACCCGCAACCGCCGTTTTCCCGGCGGCAGCACAAACCGACACCGCCAGCTCACCGCCAGTGATGCCAGCGCCGGTTGCCACGAATGCCTTGACTCCCGAACAGCAGCAGGCGGCCATTGACGCCGAGACCGACCGCCTCCAGCAATGGTCCATGAATGACGATCCGGCATCGCTCTCAAACATCCTGGCCGACCTGACCAATCCCGAAAAAGAAATCCGGGACGCGGCCATCGAAGCGGCCAGGCAATTCGGCAGCACCAACGCCATTCCCACCTTGAAAGCTGTGGCCGCGAACACAACTGACCCCGAGGAACAGATCGCCCTGCTCCAAGCCGCCAATTTTCTTTCGCTGCCCGCCATTTCCGATGGCGGCGTGCAACTCCCCAGAACCCCGGAGCAAATCCAGGCGGCAGCGCAAAAGCAGGCGCAACGGCAAAGCCATAATCCGAAATAAAACACTCACCCACGCAGCAGCCAACTTCCGGCGGTGCTGCGCCGAATAATTAAAAACATTCAAATGGCCTTCACCGCCGACGCCAGCAACTTCACAAACGCGCCCACGCGTTCCACCAGTTCCGGCGATCTGCCGTGTTTCGCAATCTGATTCACCACCGCGCTCCCCACGACGACGGCGTCCGCGTTTCGCGCCACCAGTCCGGCTTGTTCCGGATTCGAGATGCCAAAGCCGACGGCCACCGGCAATGGCGTGTGTGCGCGGATTTTACCGACCTGCTGCGCCAGATTTGCCGCGACCTGTGCCTGCATGCCCGTCACACCTTCACGCGAGATGTAATAAATGAACCCGGCGCCGCGTTTCACAATAAATTCAATCCGGTCTTCCGGCGTCGTCGGCGCGACGAGATAAATGGGGCACAAGCCGGCCCGGCGCATCAGCGATTCGTAACGGTTGCCTTCCTCCGGAGGCAAATCAAGCACGAGCAGGCCGTCCACACCCGCTTCCGCCGCGGATTTGATGAATTGCTCCAGGCCCATGCGGTGAATGAGGTTGAAATAAATGTAGAGGACGATCGGGATTTGGGAATCGCGCCGGATCGCAGCCACAGTCTTCAAAACTTTCGGGGGTGTGGCGCCGGATTCCAAGCCGCGCTGCGCGGCGAGTTGATTCACCAAACCGTCGGCGAGCGGATCGCTGAACGGCACGCCCAGCTCCAGCACGTCCACGCCCGCCTGGTCAAACGCGAGCGCGAGCCGGCGCGTGCCCTCCAAATCCGGGTCGCCCGCGCCGATATAGACGATGAAACCCTTTTTGCCTTCGCGCTTCAGGCGCGCAAAACATTCCACGATGCGATTCATGTGGCGGAGAGTTTACTCCGGAGGGACGAGTTACACGAGTCCCAAAATCTATTTCGCCCGGAACCACCAATGAATCGGGGACTCGTGTAACTCGTCCCTCCGACGAAAGACGCATCCCTCCGATAGATTTGACCGCACCGTGATTTTTTAGCATTATTGCCGCATGGCCAGCACCTTCGGGCAACTGTTCCGCATCATGACGTGGGGCGAATCCCACGGCGGCGGCGTGGGTGTGGTGGTGGACGGCTGCCCGCCGCGCCTCCGGCTCTCCGAAGCGGATATCCAGCCCGATTTGGACCGGCGCCGGCCCGGACAATCAAGAATTGTCACCCCCCGCAAGGAATCCGACACGGTGCAAATTCTTTCCGGCACGTTTGGCGGCAAAACGCTCGGCACGCCGATTTGTCTGTGGGTCAAAAACGAGGACGCCCGGCCCGAAGCCTACGCGGAAATGAAAACCAAGTTCCGCCCGTCGCACGCGGATTTCACTTATTTTGCCAAATACGGCATTCGCAACTGGCAGGGCGGCGGGCGCGCCAGTGCGCGGGAAACGGTTGGCCGCGTCGCCGCCGGCGCCATTGCGAAGAAGATTTTACGCGAACGGTTCGGCGTCGAAACCCTGGCCTACGTCAAACAAGTCCAGCGAATCGTCGCGGACGTGAATCCGGACAAGGTAAAGTTCAAGGACATCGAGTCGAACATCGTTCGTTGCCCGGATAAGGTGGCGGCGGAGAAAATGATCCGGCTCATCGAAAAAATACGGCGCGCGGGCGACACCGTCGGCGGCATCATTGAAGGCATTGCGCGCGGCGTTACCGCCGGCTGGGGCGAACCGGTGTTCGACAAACTGGAAGCGGATCTGGCGAAGGCCATGCTGAGTCTGCCCGCGTCGAAGGCATTTGAAATCGGGTCTGGTTTCAGTGGCATTACGCTCACCGGCCGCGAGCACAATGATCCGTTCCGCACGAAGCACGGAAAGGTTTTTACGACGACGAATTTTTCCGGTGGAATTCAGGGCGGCATTTCCAACGGGCAGACGATATTCTTTCGCGTCGCGTTCAAGCCCGTGGCCACGGTCATGCACGAGCAGGACACGGTGGATGTGCAATTTCACAACACGACCCTGAAAGGCCGCGGCCGCCATGACCCGTGCGTGTTGCCGCGTGCGGTGCCGATGGTGGAAGCGATGACCGCGCTGGTGCTCGTGGATCACGCGCTCCGGCACAAGGCACAATGCGGTTGACCCCGAAGGCCTTCGGAGTTGATTTTTACAACGGCAGAAGCGATTTTATTCAACCAAGCGAACAATATGGCAGAGAAAAGCATCAACGAAGTTTCGCGCGAAGCACGCTTGCTGTTCATCAAGGCCAACGAAGCCGTGCAACGGGAAAATGTGGATTACGCCATCACGCTGTTCAACCAGGTGCTGGAAAAAGAGCCGGGGTTTTTTGATTGCCGCAAGGCGCTGCGCGCGGCGCAGTTCCAAAAATGCGGCAGCGGCGGCGGATTCTTCAAGAAAATGTGGAGTGGCGCCGGCTCCTCGCCTCAGATCGCCAAGGCCAAAATGGCCTTGAGCAAAAATCCCGCCGAGGCCATGGCCATCGCCGAACAGGTTTTGAACGGCGACCCGAACAGTTCCGCCGCGCATCGAATCATCGTTGAGGCGGCAAATGCCTTGGAGCTGCCGCAAACCGCCGTGATGTCGCTGGACACCATGGTGAAGAATTCACCCAGGGACAAAAATCTGGCGATTGAATTTGCTTATGCGGTGGGCACGACCGGCGGCGACACCGGTCCGGCGGAAAGGCTTCTCGCCGAACTTTTGCGCAACTCACCCAACGACGGCGAGTTGAACCAGGCCCTCAAGGATTTGTCCGCCCGCAAGACGCTGGACCAGGGCGGCTACAACGCCCTCGAAGGCGGCCAGGGTTCCTACCGCGACATCTTGAAGGACAAGCAACAAGCCGCATCGCTGGAGCAGGAAAAGCGCGTCGTGAAGAGCGAAGACGTGACCGAACGGCTGATTGGTGAAGACGAAGCACGGCTGAAGACCGAACCAAATAATCTCAAGGTGGTGCGCCGGCTCGCAGAGCTTTACGCGCAGAAAAAACAGTTTGAACGCGCGCTGGAGCTGTATGAGCGCATTAAAAATTCCGAAATGGGCAACGACCCGTCGCTGGAACGCGCGATTGCTGATACCATCGTCCGCCGGTTCGATGCCCAGTTGGAACAGCTCAATCCCGCCGCGCCGGATTACACCGAACAGTCGGCGAAGCTCCAGGCGGAGAAGCTGAATTTTCAGGTCACCGAATGCCAGAAGCGCGTGGAAAAATACCCGACGGATTTGGCGATCCGGTTCGAGATGGGGCAGTTTTATTTTCAAACGGGCAAAATTACCGAGGCGATTCAGGAATTTCAAAAGGCGCAAGGCAATCCGCACAAGCGTCTCGCCGCGATGGGTTATCTGGCCCAGTGCTATGCAAAGCGCAAAATGTTCGATCTCGCCGCGCGCACGTTGCAAAACGCGATCAAGGAAAAGCCCGTTTTTGATGAAGAAAAAAAGGACCTCGTTTACAATCTCGGCTGTGTGCTCGAAAGCATGGGCAAAAAAGAGGAAGCCATCGAGCAATTCAAGCTCATCTACGAAATAGACATCGGCTACAAGGACGTCGCCAAGAAAGTGGATGACTTCTACGCCGGGCAGTAAGGGGTTTTTCCCGACGCACTAAAGGCGCTTCTCGTCCGCGTCAATATAATCCACAAACGTTTTGATGTCGTCCCGGTGCGCCATGCCGGACTGTTCCTTGCGCAGCTTGAGCCGCGCCACGGCTTCCGCGTCGTTGGCTAGCGGGCGGTTTAACATGTCCTTCGCGTGCGCGGCCTTTTCGGCCGGGGATTTTTTTACGTTGCGCCGCACCCAGTCGCATACTTCGCCGTCGGTGATGGATTTTTTCACCACGTCAATCATTTGTTTGTGCTGGACGCCGGCGTATTTGAGCCACATGCCGTCAAAGCCTTTGCCGAGATTTTCCTGATAATCGGCGTGCAGTTTGCCGGCAAGGTGCAGGCGGATTTTGTCAATGTAACGCGGCAGGTGAATCCAGCCGTCCATCGTTTCGCGCGGGCTGCGCGGGTAAATGATGCTGCTCATGGTGGAAAAATGAAACGGTCCGGCACGCATCGCAATTCAAAAATTGAAACATTTGAATTTGAAAATTCCGTCCGCTGACGCATTTTCAAGTCATGCAAAAGTTTGATTACGACGTGGCCATTCTCGGCGGCGGCAGCGCCGGTTATGCGGCGGCGCGGACGGCAGCGGGCGCGGGTTTGAAAACGGCCGTCATTGAGGGCGGGGATGCGGTCGGCGGGTTGTGCATCCTGCGCGGCTGCATGCCCACAAAGGCGCTGCTTTACGCCGCCGAAGTCATGCACCTGGCCAACCACGCCGGGCCGTGGGGCATTCGCACTGAAAACGCAAGCTTCGATTTCGCGAAGGTGATGGCGCGCAAGAACGCGCTCGTCAAGGATTTTGCGGATTATCGCCGGCAACAACTCGCCGGTGGCAAATTCAAATTCATCCGCGCCCATGTCCGGTTTGTGGATTCGCACACGGTGAAACTAACCCCTCACCCGTCCTTCGGACACCCTCTCCCCGCCATGCGGGGAGAGGGACGGGGCGAGGGGGATTCACAACGAATTACTGCGAAAAACTTCATCATCGCCAGCGGCTCAAGCGTCGCGCCATCTCCCCTGCCCCGATTCCGTGAAGCCGGCTATATCACCAGCGATGACGCGCTCACGCTCACCCGGCTGCCGGAATCACTCATCGTGCTTGGCGGCGGGCCGATTGCGTGCGAATTCGCCCAATTTTTCGCGCGGTTCGGCGTCAAGGTCACGCTCATCCAGCGCAGCGGGCACATTCTGCGCGAGTTTGACACAGACGCCGGAATTGAAATGGAAAAGGTATTCCGGCGCGAAGGTCTTCAGGTCTTCACCGGCACGAGGCTGGTTGAAGCTCGGCGCAAAGGAAAATTAAAAACGGTTTCCTTTGAGCATGACCGCCAAATCGTTTCCGTCTCCGCCGAGGAAATCCTGTTCGCGCTGGGCCGCGTGCCCAACACGGCAGCGCTCGACCTCGCCAAAGCCGGGGTTGCCACCGACGGCGGACGCATCGCGGCAGATGAATTCATGCAAACGAGCGCGCCGCACATTTATGCGGCCGGTGATTGCACCGGGCCGCATGAAATCGTCCACCTTGCCGTTCAGCAGGGGGAAATTGCGGCATATAACATTGCCCATGCCAGCGCGCCGCGGCGGATGGATTACCGGCTGCTCATCGCGGTCGTGTTCACCGAACCTCAGGTGGTGTTTGTCGGCCTGACCGAAAAGGAAGCGCAGGCACACGGCCTTTCATACCTGGCGGCAAGTCATCCGTTCAATGAACACGGCAAATCGCTTATCATGGAAGCGAAGGACGGCTTCGTAAAATTGCTGGCCGATCCGAAGTCAGGCGAAATTCTCGGCGGCGCATGCGTCGGGCCGGTCGGCGGCGAATTGATCCATGAAATCGCCGCGGCCATGGCGAAACGCATGACGGTTCACGAACTCGCGGCGATGCCGCATTATCACCCCACGCTCGCAGAAATCTGGACCTATCCGGCGGAAGAACTGGCCGCGCAGATTTCTGACGTGCCAGCCACCTGGCGCGGCGCGCCAGAATGAGTTGCGAAACATTCTTGATTGCCTTCAAGTTGATTGCCCAGCCAGAACCGGCGCCGATTTGAGTTTTATCGGCGGCAAAACCGACCGTCCCTTTCCCGCCCTGGCAGCCGCTGCCGCGCCGGGCCCCGTGGATGACGATGGGTTTCAGGTTCCTACTGGCTGCGTCATCCGGGCGCGCATCATCTCGGTGTCACCATTAAGCCGAAGCCGTTCTTTGGGAACGCCATCAAGGGTATCCCGAATCAGTCGGGCCACCTGGTTTGGTTGATAAGGCTTGGCCAGAAAGATGTTGTCGCCTTGAGTAAAATCTTTTCCCGTCAGCGCGGAACTATAACCGCTGGCATAGATCACTTTGAGGGCGGGCTTTCGTCTTTTCAATTCCGCGGCCAAGTCAGTGCCCGTCATGCCGCCAGGCATGATCATGTCGGTCAGGAGCAAATCAATCTGGCCGTTGCACTCGTCCCAAACCCGCAAAGCCTCGACCCCCGAGGTGGCGATCAAAACCCGATATTGATATTGCTGGAGAATCTCCCGCACCAGTTCCAACAGTCCAATTTCATCCTCAACGAGCAGAATGGTTTCTTTGCCTCCCCGGACGTTCTCGGATTTAACGGACGGATCGGCGGGTGCATCGCCGGCTTTACCGGCCACCGGAATAAAAACTTTGAAGGTGGTGCCGACGCCAACTTCGCTTTGGACTTCGATCCAGCCGTGATGTTGTTTAACGACGCCATAAACGGTGGCCAGTCCCAATCCCGTTCCTTTGCCGACTTCCTTGGTCGTGAAAAACGGTTCAAAAATCCGCTGCAACACCTTGCGCTCCATGCCGCAACCAGTATCCGTCACGGTCAGGCAGACGAACCAACCCTCATGGGCTTCGGGGTGTTGTCGCAAGTAGGCGGCGTCAATTTCAGCGGCGGAAGTCGTGATGATAAATTTGCCGCCCTTGGGCATGGCATCACGCGAGTTGACCGCCAGATTCATCACAATCTGCTCGACCATCCCGGCATCCGCCTGAATGCACGGCAGTTCCGCCTGACAGTGGATTTCCAACGTGATGTCCTCGCCGATCAGCCGCGGAAGCATCCCTTTCAAATTGTGCAGCACCGCATTCAAATCGAGAATCTTCGATCGAAAAATCTGCTTGCGACTGAACGTGAGCAATTGCCGGACGAAACTGGCCGCGCGCTCCGCTGCCGCAGAAATTTGCTTTATTGATCTTGTCGAGTCGGCGCCCGGCGGAACGGCGTTGAGCAACAACCCCGCGTGTCCCTGAATGACGGTCAGAATATTGTTGATGTCATGCGCCACTCCGGCGGCCAACTGGCCCACCGACTCCATTTTCTGGGATTGCCGCAATTGCGCTTCCAGCATCAGCCGCTCGGTAATGTCTTCAACCGTGATTACCATCCCGTTAATCTCGCCGGCGGCATCGAAAAACGGCGTGGCATTGGTCGAGAGCAACGTGCGGTGGCTGTCGGGACGGTCAATTGCATGATGAACGTCTTGCACCGGCTGGCCGGATTCGAGGACTTTTTTCAACGGCAGCGCCTGCCCCGGAAGCGGGTGGCCCTCCGGATCCGTCATCCGCCAGTCCAGAACGCTGCAAGTTCCACCGGTGATGGCGTCCTTTGAAAGGCCGAGAACTTCTTCTGCCCGGTGGTTGGCAAAGGTGATTTTTCCAGCCTGGTTGGCGACAACGATGCCCACGGGGCTGGTTTCCATGATGCGGCTGATGAGATCCCGGTCGCGGCGGAGGTTTTCTTCGGCGCGCTTGCCTTTGATGGCATAGCGGATGGCGCGGTCGAGAATGTCGGCGTTGAGCTGGCCTTTGATCAGGTAATCTGCAGCCCCGGCCTTCATGGCCTGCATGTCAACCTCCTGGTCGCCCTGGCCCGTCAGCAAAATCATTGGTGCCCGGGCGTTGAACTGTTGTGATTCGCACAACAGTTCCAGTCCGGTCCGTTCGCCGAGGCGATAGTCCAGCAGATAGATGTCGTGCTCGCGGCGCTGGATGGCGTCCAACGCGCCATTATAATTGTTGACCCAGTCGAGATGATAGCGTCCCGCGATCCGTAAAATCAGATCGCGCGTGATGATATAATCATCCTCATCATCGTCCACCAATAGGACTTTGACCGGGGCATCGGACATAAAGCGTTCAACTCTCGCCCGGTGGAAGTTCGACCACTTCGAACCAATATCGGCCGAGGACCTTGATCAATTCCACCAGCGATTTGAACGTTACGGGTTTGGTCACGTAGGAATTTACGCCCAGATCGTAGGTGCGCAAAATGTCCTCCTCCGCCTTGGAGGTGGTAAGGACGACGATGGGAATCCGGCGCAGTTCCGGATCCGCCTTGATTTCCTTGAGCGCCTCGCGTCCGTCTTTGCGCGGCATGTTCAGATCCAGCAAAATCAGCCCGGGCAATGGCGCATCCTTCTGATCAACGTAACGGCCTTGACGGCGCAAGTATTCCATCAATTCTTCGCCGTCTTCGACACAATGAAGCACGTTGACCAGACGGTTCTCCACAAACGCGTCTTGGGTCAGTTTACGGTCGTCCGGATCATCGTCCGCCAGCAGAATTGTAATCATTTTCCCTTCGGTTTTCATGGTTGGTTTTCCTTATTCGTGGTGGTTTCTTTATTCGTGGTATTTTCTCTATTCATGGTGGTTTCCTTGTTCGTGGTGGTTTCCGTATTTTCGTCTCGTGCTTCTTTGGGATGAACCACAGGCAACGTCAAGATAAAAGTGGAGCCCTGCCCTGGTTTGCTTTTTGCGGTGATGTCACCGCCGTGATGCAATGCAATCTTGCGAACAATGGCCAGTCCCATGCCTGTGCCTTCGTATTCATTGCGAGTGTGCAATCGCTGGAAGACATTGAATATCCGATCCAGATATTTTTCATCAAAACCTATGCAATTGTCACTGACCGTCAACCGGCAAAGTTTCTTTTCGGGCATGACGGGATGAGGGATGATCTGCGCTTCGACTTTCACCACCGGCGGCTCTTCCGGACGGCGGAACTTGAGCGCGTTGCCAATCAGGTTTTGCAACAACTGGCGCATTTGCAACGCATCCGCGTCAACGACCGGAAGCGCTCCCAGTTCGACGCGCCCTTTGACTAGTTCGATCCGTCCCTCCAAATCATTCACCACTTCGCTGGCGATTTCGGCCAGATTAACCGGCACAAAAGGATGGGCCTTGGTGGTGACGCGCGAAAAAGTCAGCAGATCGTTGATCAGGGTCTGCATCCGCCCTGCCGCCTTCTGCATCCGATCCAGATAATCTAGCGCTTCCGGCCCCAGGGCTTCACTGTTCTTTTCCCTGAGCCGTTCACCGAAGACCACGATTTTTCGCAAGGGCTCCTGCAAATCGTGCGAGGCCACATAGGCGAAATCCTGCAACTCGCGATTGCTGCGTTCGAGTTGGGTCGCGAATTGGCGCAACTTTTCCTCGCTGTGGCGCAAAGCTTCTTGAACCAGCTTCATTTCATGAATATCGCGCGTAACGCCCACCGTTCCCAAAACCTCGCCTTTGTCATCGCGCCAAATGACCTTGCTGGCGACAGACCACCGTTTGGGGGCCGATTTGTCACCGGGATTGGTCTTGTATTGCTCCTGATTAATGACGGACTCGCCTGACTTTATGATATTCTGTTCATCATTGTAAAACTGCTCGGCCAACTCCCGCGGGAAAAAGTCAAAGTCGCTTTTGCCTTTTATTTCCTCGGGCGACTTTGCGCCGAGGTCTTTTGCATGACACAAATTGTTCAACACGAACCGCCCCTGCTTGTCCTTGGCGTAAACCTGCTCCGGCAGATTGTCAATCAATGTGCGCAGGAGGAGGCGTTCCCGATCCAGCGCCTCTTCCACTTCTTTGAGTGCCGTTACGTCCTTGGAGACGCCGAAGGTGCCGATGATATTCCCGTCCTGGTCGTGCCAGGCCATTTTCGTCGAGAGCCACCAAATGCTCTTGCCGTTGGATAAGGTTGCTTTCTCGATTTTGCCAATTATGGGCTTGCCCCCGCGGATGATTTCCTGTTCGTCCTCATAAGCGGCACGGGCACGCGCCTCCGGATAAGTGTCGAAATCGGTCTTGCCGATCAACCATTCGGCGAACGGCTCAACGCCGGCCAGGTTGGGTGGCCACTCGTCGGGACCGGCGTTCGGGTGTGTCGCGCGATAGCTGTCACGGACGATCTCCAGCGTCTTCTCCGCTTTCGATTTGCTCACCCGCACAAAGCGGGACTCGCGGTCTTTGAAGTAGATCGTATCGGGCGTATTTCCCAGCAGCACCCGGAACAACTGCCGTTCGTAAGCCAGCTTGTCTTCCACCTGCTTATGCTCCGTGATGTCCCGGCCGATACCCACCAGACCGACAATAGATCCGTTTGGATCGCGCAGCGGCAGCTTGCTGGTCAACAGCCAGTGTTTCTCGCCTTTGTTGTCCAAGAAATACTCCTCCCGGTCAATAACCGGCTCGCCCTGAATCACTTTTTTGTCGTCGGCCCAGAACTTTTCGGCAATGTCGTGCGAATAGAAATCGAAATCGGTTTTGCCGATGGCCTCGGCTTCGGTTTTACAGCGGAGGTTTTTCAGGTCCGCCGGATTGGCCAGGATTTTCCGACCGGTGGTGTCCTTGGCGTAGATGCCGTCGGGCAGGTTGTCAACGAGCGTTCGCAGCAGCAGGCGTTCTCGCGCAAATTCAGCGGTGCGCTCGGCGACCCGTTTCTCCAGTTCGTTGTGCGATTGGCGCAGGGCCTCCTCCGCTTGTTTCTGATCCGTAATGTCCCGGCTGATGCCCACTAAACCCACGATTTTCCCTTCCTTGTCTCGCAGCGGTACTTTGGTGACGGACGACCAAGTGATTTCGCCGTTGGGCTTGGTCACCCGCTCGGTCTTGCCGAGCAAAGGCTCGCCAGTCTGGATGACCCTTTGATCATCCCGACGGAACTCTTCGGCCTTTTCCGGAGGGTAAAAATCAAAGTCCGTTTTACCGATGACCTGTTTGGGATCCTCCACGCCAACGCGCTTGACAACCGCCCGGTTGCATTGAACAAACCGGCCTTGGGTGTCTTTGAAATAAATCCGGTCAGGAATGTTATCCAGCATTGCTTCCAACTCCCGATGAGCACTGGCCAAGGCCTCTTCCGCTTGCTTTAGACCCGTGATGTCCCGGTTGATGCCCATCAGACCGACGACCTTTCCGTCCTTGTCCCGTAGTGGCACTTTCGTGGTTTGCAGCCAGCGCTTCTCGTCAGTTCGCGGATTCACCACTGTTTCTTCCCGATCCAGCGGCTGGCCCGATTCCATCAGCGCTTGTTCGTCCCCATAATACTGGTTGGCCAATTCCGCCGGGAAAATATCGAGGTCGGATTTGCCAATCACCTCGCCCGGATGGGCCGCGCCCAACGTCCGTACGTGCGCCAGGTTGCTGATCAAAAACCGGCTCTGCCGGTCTTTGATGAAAATGTTATCGGGCAGGCCGTCAATCAGCGTCTGCAGTAAATCCCGCTCTTGCGCCAGCCGCGCATTTTCCTGTGTCAGTTTTGCGTTTTCCTGCGCCAGTTTTGCGTTGGGTCCCGCGCCTCTTGAACCTTTCAAGCCGCGCGTCGAATGGCCGTTCCCCGACGAAGGGACAACTGCGGTTGACGGCATCTCATCTTGATGACTGCTTGTTATATTCATGGGTTAAATCTTAGCCCGATGAAAAGCAGTTTAAGTGCCCTTGCCCTCCGATAACGCCAGTTATTAGTTTAATTGCTATCCAGTCTGCCAGTCCAATTCTTTGTCCCCAAATGGGACAACCTGAGCACGGAAACGATACATCTCCCGGGCAGGCCGGCAGGGAATTGGTTGAGGCGGTGCTGCATTATCATCCAACACTTGCGGGAATTTGGACGTATCCGGCGGAAAAATTGGCTGCACGAACTTTCCGGCCAATGATCCCTTGGCACAACGACGAACATGGTTCTGGCCGTCATCATATCACCGCACGAGTGGCCGGTGGAGCGGGAAAGTTGACAGAAAAATCAATCCGCTGTTGCTTCCAAAAGCTTTCGAAACACTTCTTCCGGGGCGAAGCCGTGGAGTTTGACCACCTTGTGCCGCGACTTGTAACCACGCACCAATTCGACACGACCACGGGCGCAATCCAGCCCGTCAGCGAGCAGTTGAACCAGTGCTTCGTTCGCCGCGGCGTCTACGGGCGGGGCGGTCACTTTGATTTTTAGTTCGTCGCCCAGCGGCGCGCCGATTTCATTTTTCGCGGCGCGCGGTTGCAATTTCACTGATAACAACGCGCCGTCCGGCCGCGCGCTGAGAAAATTCGGAGTTGCCATAAACACCGCCATTTTAGGCAACGACAAACTATTTGTCGTCTGGATTTACGAACCGGAAGGCGAACGCCGCGAGCGCGCCCGCGCCAAAGTTGGCGACGAGATAAATCCACAGGTTCGACACTTTGGCGAGATGCATGACGGTGATGCCGACGGCGACAGCGGGATTGAAGGCGCCGCCGGAAATGCCGCCGAACGCAAATGCCATTGTCGTTACCGTGAAACCAATGGCGAGGCCATAATATGAATTGCCAGACGTGGCTTTGGCCGTGGCCACGTTCAGTACGACGTAAGCGAGCGCGAAGGTTCCAACCAATTCCGCAACCAGCGCGGGAAAAACTGTTATACCCTTTGGCGTCACCGTTGGATCGCCTTTGAGATAAAGCACAAGCATCGCCGCCACCCCACCGCCCAATATTTGTGAAACCAGGTAGCCCGGCACATCCGCCTTGGAACAACGCCCGCGCAACCAGACGGCCAGGGTGACCGCCGGGTTGTAGTGGCCGCCCGACACGTGGCCACCGGCATAGACCATGATCATCAGCGCCGAGCCGATGGCCAGCGGGGCCAGATCGCCCGCCGCGCCGGGTTCAATGACCGTCATGCCGACGGTGAGCACCAGAAAGAATGTGCCGATGAATTCAACAAGATATTTTTTCATAAGCGCGATAATGATAATTGAACCCCGGACTGTTTCAATTTTTTCCTGCCGGCAAAACGGGCGGCCGCCGTTTCAGAATTTGCAGCTCGAAAAAGGGTTGCTCCTGGGGCGCGAATTTTCCGGCCGGGTCCGGCACCGGATAAACCCGGTCGTAATGATCCTCAATCCACCGCATCAGTTCCATCCCATACCGCGGGTCGTATCCGAAAAAACTTACCCCGAATTCGGAGGCACTCCGGGCGATGATCAGGACATAATCGGGACGGTTTTTCTCAAAAGCGGCGGTCATGTTGGTCTGACCGAACACCGCCATCAACGGTGGGACCCAGACGAGGTGGAGGGTCGGATTCACCCGCCGGCTCAGATAATTAATCATGGCCCCTTCGGGAAGAACTGCCAGCGTCGCATCCGGGGGGACATTTTTTCCAATCCAAGACAGCGCAATTTCGACAGTGCCATGAAAAGGGTCCACTGTGGGATTGTAGGCCACGATTTTATCTCCACCGCTTCCCACGGGCAGATTCTTCCGGAGATAATACGACTCCGAGAGCAGAGACAGACGGACAAACCCGATCATCAACACCAGACAGGCGGTCACGCGAAGCCAAGGAAAGCGGACGCGGCATTTTTGTTCCAGCCGCAACGGCAGCAGCCAGACGAACAAGTATACCGCTCCCGCAAACGACGGCATGGCCAGCGCAAATCCGTACTGCCAAATCCGTGCAAAAAGCCCCAGCTTGGCCAGCAACGCCAGGCCAAACACATTCCAAAACAACGGAAAGATCGCCGCCGGTTCGGCCGCGATTTTCCTGCAGCTCAAACCCAGCAACACACAGGCGGACAAACCCAGGAGGGGCAACGACCGGCCGCAATCAACCCAATTCCAGACAACGGCCAAAATCAAAAGTGGCGCAATCAACAACGACCCAACCATCCAGGATGATCTCACCCATTTGAACCTTGATTTCATGCCGTATCTGAAGGCCAGGGCATAAATCGCGGTTATCAGCACGATGAAAATAAAATGCGTCACCATTTTTTCGATATTGAGAAATGGCAGGTCCAATCCCAGGCACCACTGGTAAAACGGGTCACGGGTAATGGACGTATGCCACAACGGCACCCACGCCGAAACCACTGAACGCGCACTGGCCTGCCAGTCTTCCACCCGGAGGAAAAGCGCAAAAAAGACGAGCAAGGGAACCAGCCCGGAAAGCGAGAATGCCACCAGCGATTTTGCCGCGAAGCCGGTACGCCGGTGAACAAAAACAACGACAAAAAAAGCCGCCACCACGCAGACCATCAACGCCACGAAAATGTCCGGTTTGGTCAGAAACACCAAGCCGGAGCCCAAGCCGGCCGCCACGGCAAATTGAATTCGCTCCTTTTCAACCCAATCCGACAACCACGTCACCACCACGAGGGAAAGCACCAACCCGTGAAATATCTCGTAGCAATAGGGCGTAACATAGTTGTAGTTGCCAACCGCTACGTAATGTTGGAACGCAAACACCAGCACAATCCCCAGACAAATCATGGTCGCCGTCAGCCGGTCCGCCGCCGCCAGAAAACGGCGGTAAACCAAAACCAACATCCCCGCCGTGATGGTCAGGTTGGCAAAAATCAGCGTCCGAAATGAAACGCCAAAAATTTTGAAAAGCAGCGCATTGAAATATTGGGACAGCGGACCGCCGGTCAGATACATCATGTCGCGGTAGAGCACGTCTCCTTGGGAAATCCGCCACGGCAGGTAAAGTTGTATCCCGAAGTCAACCAGAATGTCCGGCCACCGGCGCCAGGAAAGGGCCGCGGCCAGCGCAAACACACACCCGACCAGCACCAAGCCCGCCCATTTTGAGCGGCTCCATTCAAGGATTTGCGCCCGCCTGCCCGTCAAATTTTTCATTCAGGAATCCTCCGAAGCGGGAACGTCCTGGTCAACCTTCAAACATTTGCCCCCAGTTGCAGCCGGGGATCCGATTCCAGGATGCTTTTGAGATTCGCCCAGTTTGCCTCGTTCATGTCGTTGAACGCATTCAGATAAACCGCCACGGCTTCGGGCGGATATTTCGCGAGCAGCGTTTCAATCGCGGGCTTCAATTTCGCGTCGTCCATGCTCGCCGGCAAATTTTCAACCACGCCCTCCTCGTTTTTAATCCCCAGCGTGTTCAAAAAATCCACGAGCATGGCCTTGTGCTTTTTCAGCAACCAGGCGCGTATCAGGCTGCCCGCGACCAAATCCAGCGCGGGCCGGGCGAGGGTGGCGATCATGGCCGCGTGTCGCTGGGTTTTGGGCTGGCGCTCAAGGAAAACCGGGCGCAAATGACGCGCCTGGGCAACGGCGTTGAGTGTGGCGCGGTAAGTTGGTTTGTCCGATTCAAAGATGAAGGCGATGATTTCGCCGGCCAGGTTTGGCGACATGAAGCCAAAGAGTTCGTGGGAAGTTAGCATGGAAATCAGAAGTTAAGAGTTGGGAGATAAAAGTCGGGGAATTTAATCAATGGTTGTCACGGAGATTTTATTTTTTTTTGCCACTTGCCCGCAAGCCTCCCGTTCCAGCAGCAAGGTTTTTCCAGCTTCCAGTGCCAGCACGGAAATTCCGGCGTGGGCGCAGGTTTCCAGTGTCTGCAAGCCGACGCAAGGAATGTCGAACCGCATGTCATGATTGACCTTTGCCACTTTGACCGCCACGGCGCCGCCGTCCTTGCCGGCGAGTTCCCCGCCGCGCGCAAGACATTTGTCCGTGCCTTCAAACCCTTCGACCGCCAGCACCGCGCCTTTTTTTACGACGACGGTCTGACCGATTTCCAGACGGGAAACCTCCCGGGCGATGCGAAAACCAAATTCCACGTCCGCGCGTTGTTCATCCGACAATTTCGGACCGAGATGAAAACCGGCTTGCGGCATGAGCGATTTCAGCCACGGCGTCGCGTCAATCAATTCAACGCCGTCTTTTTTCAATTCATCCGCAATCGCGCCGAAAATCGTGTGGGCGTTTTTCTCCTTCAGCCGGAACAACAGCGACATCGCGCGCAAATCGGGTCGCAAATCATAAAGATTTTTCGGCGCGATCTGGCCGACCATGACACATCGCTTCACCCCGCGGCCGGCAAACGCGGAAATCATTTTTGAAAGCTGGCCGACCTTGAGCCAGACGATTTCATCCACCAGTCCGGCCAGCGCGGAATCGGTTTCATTTTCAAACGCAACGGCGATGAGCTGTTTGACTCCGGCGGCACGCGCCTGCCGGGCAAATTCCAGCGGCAAGGAGCGGTTGCCGGCAATGAGGCCGAGAGATGCAGGCGCGATATTCATCCGTGATTCCGGGCTTAGGATAACGAAGCGACGAAAAGAAGCCAGCCTGCGATTTAGATGCGCAAAATTTCTGTCCTGCTTTGGAACAGGATGTCTCATTCAACAAAAAACTTGAAATGCGTGATGAAATCGGGCTGGCGCAGCGCCGGTAAAATTGAGTTTTTCCGCGTCTAAAAATCTGGCGCGCAAGGTGCTAGGCATAATAGCGATGTCATCACTGGAAAATATCTACAAAAAAATGGCAGAGGCGGCGGCTGGCGCGGACACCCTGCATGAAACCACCCAGAAATTTGATTCGACCCAGCATGTCCCGCCTGCGGTCGCTCACGAACTGAACAATATCATTGCCATTATTCGGGGCTACGCCGACCGTTTGCTGTTCAAGCACGGTGAAAATCCCGCGCTCGAACCGCACCTCAAGCTCATTTCCGAAGCGGCCAAACGCGCGGCAATCATCATTCACGACGCCCTGCCGCCAAATCCAAGCCCGGCCGTCCGGCAAAATCCGCCGCCGTCGCAACAGCCCACCACGTAACCGCGGTTTCTTCCTGACCCGAAACATCGGCGATTCGTTTTGACGCTTTGCGTTCCATCGCGTAGCGTTTTGTTTCTATTTTCAACTGACTATTCGGGTTTACTGTGAATTTTTTGAAATGGATTTTCGGGTCGAAGAATGACCGCGAAGTGAAGAAACTTTGGCCGCTCGTCCGCCGGATCAATGAGATCGAGGCCGGACTGCCAAAGCTTTCCGACGACGAGCTGCGCCAGAAAACCGCCGATTGGAAGGCGCGACTCTCGCCAATTCAGGACAAAACGGAGTTGGCCAAGGCGCTCAATGAGATCCTGCCCGAAGCGTTCGCCGTCGTCAAAAACGCCTGCCGCCGTCTCACCGAACGCAAGACGGAAATCATCGTGCGCGAGCATCCCTTGCTCTGGGAGATGATTCCGTTCGATGTGCAACTCATCGGCGGCTACGCCCTGCACAGCGGGCGCATCGCCGAAATGGCCACCGGCGAAGGCAAAACGCTCGTCGCCACCCTGCCCATTTATCTCAATGCGCTCACCGGACGCGGCGTCCATCTCGTGACGGTCAACGATTACCTCGCCGCGCGCGACTCCGAATGGATGGGTGCGATTTACAAATTTCTTGGCCTGACCGTCGGCTGCATTTTGCACGACCAGCCGCCACGCGTCCGTCGCGAGCAATACAATTGTGACATCACCTATGGCACGAATGCCGAGTTCGGTTTTGATTATCTCCGCGACAACGGCATGGCGGCGCGCAAGGAAGAACAGGTCCAGCGCGGCCATTACTTCGCCATCGTGGACGAGGTGGACTCCATCCTGATTGATGAAGCCCGCACACCGCTCATCATCAGCGGCCCGTCCGTTCACACTTATGACGAGCAATACGCCCAGTGGAAGCCGCTGGTCGAATCGCTCGTCCGGGCCCAGGAACGTTTGTGCGCCCGGTTTTTGTCCGAAGCCGAGGCGCTGATTAAAAAGTTGAATCCGGCCGATGGTTCAAACCCTCAAAATCCCGAAGCCCTCGAACATGAAATCGGCCTGCTCTTGTTCCGCGTCAAAACCGGCCAGCCCAAATCCGAAGGCCTGATGAAACTTCTGGAAGACCCGGAAAACCTCAAGTTGATGAACCAGGCCGAACTGGATTTGCACAAGGACCAAAAGAAAGTTGACCTGTACCGGGAGAAGGAGGAATTGCTTTTTGCCATTGACGAGAAAGGTTTCGAGGCCGATTTGACCGAAAAAGGCCGCAATTTTGTCAGCCCGAAAGACCCGGAGGCTTTTGTGCTGCCCGAACTCACAACCGCGCTGCATGAAATTGACGCCGGGCCGGAACCCGACGCACGCAAGCGCATGGAAGCCAAGACGAAGGTGCAGCAGGATTTCGAGACCAAGGCGCAAAAGATTCACGCCATCTCGCAATTGCTCAAGGCTTACAGCCTTTACCAGATCGACGTGGAATATGTCATTCAGGAGAACAAGGTCATCATCGTTGACCAGCATACCGGCCGTCTCATGCCTGGTCGCCGCTGGAGCGACGGTTTGCACCAGGCCGTTGAAGCCAAGGAAGGTGTCGAGATCGAGCACGAAACGCAGACACTCGCCACGATCACGATTCAAAATTATTTCCGTCTCTACAAAAAGCTGGCCGGCATGACCGGCACGGCGGAAACGGAGGCGTCTGAATTTTTCGACATTTACAAACTCGGCGTCCTCGTCATCCCGACGAACGAACCTTGCATCCGCAAAGACGCCAACGATGCGGTCTATAAAACCCGGCGCGAAAAATTCAACACCGTTCTCAATGAGATCAAGCAGATCCACGCCCAAGGCCGGCCGATTCTGGTCGGCACGGTTTCCGTTGAAGTCAGCGAGCAGCTTTCACGCTTGCTCAAGCGCGAAGGCATCATTCATTCCGTTCTCAACGCGAAATATCACCAGCAGGAGGCCGAAATCATCATGCGCGCCGGCCAGCGCGGCGCGGTGACCATTGCCACCAACATGGCCGGCCGCGGCACGGACATCAAACTCGGCCCCGGCGTGGCCGAACTCGGCGGACTGCACGTCATGGGCACGGAACGCCACGAAGCGCGCCGCATTGACCGCCAGTTGCGCGGACGCTGCGCGCGCCAGGGCGACCCCGGTTCGTCGCACTTTTTCATCTCGCTCGAAGACGATTTGATGCGGCTGTTCGGCTCCGACCGCATTGTAAAAATGATGGAGCGCATGGGCTTGGAAGAGGGCCAGGAACTGACGCACCCGTGGCTGAACCGTTCCATTCAGCAGGCGCAAAAGCGCGTCGAGCAGCACAATTTCCAAATCCGCAAACGCACGCTCGAATTCGACGACGTGATGAACAAACAGCGCGAGGTCATTTATGGCTTCCGCAACGAAATCATCCATGGTGAGGATGTGCGCGACCGGCTCATGGACATCATGGAGGAGGTCGTCGTGGACAAGGTCGCTCAATTCACGAACGCCGAATCCGAGTTCAGCGAATGGAAAACACGGCCATTGGCCGACTGGGTGAACCTGAACTTCCCCATCGGTCTGCCGGAAGCGGAAATCCTCAAGGCCGCCGATTCCGGCAAGGAACACCCTGTGCCCGGCTCGCTTTTCGACGGACTCAGCCCGGCGCAATTCGCCGTTTGCAATTTAATCTCCGACAGCGTCCGCAAGGCTTACGACATCAAAATCAGCTTTGAAAATCCCGACGCGCTGAAGGAAGTCGAGCGCTTCACCATCCTCAGCGCGATTGACCGCCTGTGGCAGGAACACCTCTACGAAATGGACAGCCTGCGCTACAGCATCGGCCTGCGCGGTTACGGCCAGCGCGACCCGCTCATCGAATACAAGGCCGAAGCGTTCAAGATTTTCGACGAGTTGATGATCAACGTGAAGACCGAGATTTGCCACAACATCTTCCGCAGCGCGTCGAGCATGCTGGCGTTTGAAAATTTCCTGAAGAATGTTCCGCAGCAAACCCTGCACCAGGCCGCCAGCGCCTTCGGCGGCACGAGCACGGCAAGTTCAGGCGGCGCGCAGGCCAGGCCCAGCGACGTCGTCAGCGAAGCCGCGGCGGCGGTGGCGGAAAAAGCCAAGCCGGTCCGCACCGGCCCGAAAGTCGGCCGCAATGACCCCTGCCCCTGCGGCAGCGGCAAAAAATACAAGCACTGCTGCGGACGGTAATTGTATCGGGCGCATCCGGCACTGCCTCGTAGCGGTGGGCCTCCAGCCTGCTGTGGAGCCGGGGCGTCCCGCCCACGGACTCTGCGCCGATGATTGAAATCATCGTAAGCATCACGCAGAGCACCTGTTTGGCAATTATGAAGTCAGCAACCTCCGGCAAAGCCGGAGGCTTGAGAGAGCGTGAACCGCTCAAAGCGGTTGTGTTGTTTATCATGAAGCGCTTAAAACGCCATCGCTTCAGTTGTTCGAGGCGTTTACCTTCTTTTCCTGGTGGTTTCCATGATTTTCAAATTTTGCATCGCCTCTTATTCACAAGCTTATTAAGTTGGGTTTGGCATGGTTACCTGGATCAAACGATTTGAAACATGGTCGAAGCCGTCTTTGATGGCGTTATGCCTTGGAATTGTGGCGGCGGTCGGGTTTTTTGATTATCTGACCGGTTACGAAACTTTCTTTTTTATTTTCTACCTGTTTGCAGTGTTTCTGGCCGTGTGGTTTGTTGACGGTTCCTTTGGGGGGTTGATCTCGGCGTTGAGCGTGATGGCTTGGATTTCCACCAACATCGTTGCCGGAGAACGCTACTCCAGTTACTTTGTTCCAATTTGGAACGCGATGATCATGTTCGTGTTCTACCTCGTCGTGGTGGTGCTGCTGGCCAAACTCCGAACCATGCACAAGGAATTGGAAGAGCGGGTGCGTCAGCGAACCGCCATGTTGACAAAAGAAATCCAGGAGCGAACGCGATTGCAAGAAGAACTTCTGGAAACCAGCGAGCGGGTGCAGCGTCGGGTTGGCAACGACCTGCATGACGGTTTAGGCCAGCATCTGACCGGCACGGCGTTGGCCGGTCAGGTCCTTGTCCAAAAATTGGCGGGCCAGTCGCTGCCCGAAGCGGCGGAGGCTGATCGTTTGGTGGAACTGATCCAAGAGGCCATCGAACTTACCCGCTCATTGGCGCGGAGCCTGCATCCTGTTGAAATACAAACCGGTCGGCTTGCGGATAATTTTCAAGAACTAGCGGCAAGTGCCAGCGACCGATTCAAGGTGTCCTGCCAGTTCGAATGTCACCAAGCTGTACCGTCGCCTGACGTGAATGTAGCCACACATTTGTATCGGATCGCGCAGGAGGCCATTACCAACGCGGTCCGGCACGGCAAAGCCGGACATATCAACATCCGCTTTGATTCCACAGGTAATGAAATTGTTTTGACCATCATTGACGATGGCATTGGACTGCCTGAAAATGCCCGAAGTGGCGATGGGCTGGGATTGCGTATTATGGCCTACCGCGCCGGCATAATTGGTGCAACCTTTAACATCGAACGCCTGTCTTCTTTAGGGGGCACGCGTGTTACTTGCACACTGGCGTCCAACGGCGTGCCGGAAGAAAAAAAACATGTCACAGACAATCAAAGTACTGCTCGTTGATGATCACCCGCTGGTGCGCGAGGGGTTGGTGAACTTGATCAGCCAGCAAGCCGGTCTCCAAATCTGCGGCGAGGCGGCCAATGAACCACAAGCATTGGAACTCATCCGGACGGTCCAACCTGATGTCGCAATTGTGGACATATCGCTCGAAAATGGGTCAGGCATCGAATTGATCAAAAGCATCAAGGCCATGTTCCCGGCCGTGACGGTGCTGGTGCTTTCCATGCATGACGAATCGCTCTATGCCGAACGCGCCCTGCTGGCCGGTGCCCGCGGCTATGTCATGAAACGCGAGGCGGCCAAAAAAGTTATTGAAGCCATTCATTGCGTGCTGGCCGGACAACTTTACGTCAGCGACAAAATCGCCGCCCTGATGGCCGAAAAATTTGTCAAGGGCCGGCCGGCCGCAATCGCTTCGCCCATCGAACAATTAAGCAATCGCGAATTGGAGGTGTTTCAATTGCTTGGTCTTGGCCGCAACACCCGGCAGATCGCCGACCACTTGCACGTTGGTTTCAAAACCGTCCAGGCTTACTGCGCCCGCATCAAGGAAAAACTCAAGCTTGCCAACGCCACCGAACTTTTGCGCGAAGCCATCCGCTGGCAGGAAAGCCAGCAGGCAAAATAATTCGTCGGCGTGTAGGATTCCGCCCTACAAAAAGTGTAGACCCCGCTCTACAGACTTTCCTTCGCCCAGCGACTGGCATGGCAGTTGGATTGCTTTTTTTAGGGCAGTTGCGGTTGCAACAGGCAATGAGTGAACCATTGTAATAATCATTGTAACCCGCCTGTTGTATTGTTCACGGCGCAACAAACGGAAAGAAAAAGAAAATGAAAAATACCAAAACCCCCCGCAAGGCAGGTTTCACATTGGTGGAAATCATGATTGTCGTGGCCATTATCGGCCTGTTGGCGGCGATTGCCATTCCCAACTTCGTGAAGGCCCGCGCCACCTCGCAGATGAATGCTTGCATCAACAACCTGCGCCAGATTGACGCCGCCGCGAATGAATTCGCGCTGGAACAAGGCAAAAAGACCGGTGATGCAATTACTCTGAACACCGACTTGACGCCCTACATCAAGTTGAACTCTTCCAGCAGCATTCCTCCGTGTCCGGCGCAAGGCACTTACGGTCTCAGTGCTGTGGGCAATACTCCGACTTGCACGCTGAGTTCCCTCACCACTTCGCCCCACATTCTGCCGTAATTAATAGTGGGTTTGATTCAAAGGCTCGAAGCGAAAGGCTTCGGGCCTTTTTTATTGGGAATCGAAGCGGCGTATTAGATTGACAGGTTGTGGTACGGCAAAGCGAACGGTCACGCCGCTTGAATCCCACCGGAATGTCCTGGTTGCAAAGTCTCGCCTCAAAAAATAATGCTTGCCGCCGGCATGTCATTTGCTATGTTGCAAATGATTTGCAATACACAGGGTGTCAAATAAATCGCCGATGGCGGCAACGTTTTTACGCTGCAACGGCAATTTTGTCACTGGCGGTGTGGTTGTTCATGGCCGCCGCCGAGACGTGGACGCCCCTTCATGCGTGGCTGCATGGCGGATCAATTCCCGACAACGACGATGACTGTGCCATTGTCGCCCTGATTCATGGGAAAATCGAAACGACCCCATGCGACGTCCCGGTGGTCATCCCGGCAATCTGGGTTGAAGCAACTCCCCGCATAGAAATTTCCGTTTTTTGTCCGGCCATTGAAAATCTCCCCCCCGGCCGCGCTCCTCCAACAGTTGCTTCTTCCCAGGCATAGGTCGGTCAGCTTCGGCTGATCGAATTCACTGTTTGTAATTCCGTTTTGAACCGGCGTGCACGCTTGGTGCGTGGCGTCTGAGCAGGAGAAAAAATATGAAACTGAAAAAAAATTTAGGGTGGTCTTCTGCCCTTTGCTTGTGCGTCCCGCTCTGCGGGATCGCCCAGGCCCAGGAGACAAATCAACCGGCTGATTTCGATCAGCGATTGATACAAATGCAGGAAAGGTTTGAACAGCGGGAGCGGGAAATGGAGGCCCGTTTCGATAAAAAAACCGCCGCGCAGGACGCGGAAATCGAAGCGCTCAAGCAACAACTGGCCGGGACGGCGACGAATCCGCCGGCGCCAGTCTTCACCGGGACACCGTCCACCAACACAGTGACACCGGAACAATTGAAAGACTTGAATGCCAAGGTGGATCAGGTGGCCGCGGCGCAGAAAAAAACCCTGATGAGCGAATTCAATCCGGCCATCGGGCTGGTGGGGGAAACAATCTTCTCATACAACTCCAAAGGCTCGGACCAGAATGGCAACGATCGTCCCGGCGGGTTCGACGTGTTTCAGCGTTCGATTGAATTGAACGTGGCCGCCTCCGTGGACCCGTTTGCAAAAGGCTATGCCGTAATCAATGCTTCGGCCGATTCCGCCACCGGCGACGCGAATCTGGGCGTCGAAGAAGCAGCCTTGCAGACGACTTCGCTGCCAGGAAACCTGGAGTTGAAGGCGGGACGGTTCTTCGGTGAATTTGGACGCCTGGGCTACATTCACGACCACGAACTGCCCTTTGTGAATCGTCCCCTCGTGCTGGACCAATACATTGGCGGTGAATCACGGTCCGATGGCGCCCAGGTCAACTGGCTGGCACCCGTATCACATTACATCAGCCTGACGGCCGGCGTGGGCGATTCCTTCGGCGGCGACAGTCCGAACCCGGACAATCCCGGCACCTACCGTGCTTTCGACGGGTTGAACTTTTGGGGAAGGCTCTCAACTTATTTTGATCTGACGCCCGACTGGCAGCTCGAAACCGGCGTTTCGGGACTCATCAACCCCAAGACGGCAGATCGCGGCGGCGCGCTGTTGCAGCCCAACGGTATCAGCACGTTGACCGAAAAAGAGCGCCGTCTGGCAGGGTTCGACATGAAGCTGAGTTGCGTCCCGCTCCAAAATAATCAGTTCCAAAGTTTCACCTGGGGCACGGAGGTGCTCTACAGCGACAATCGCTACCTGTCCGATCCCGACGGTATTCCCAATAACAGCGATGAGTTTGACGAGAACGTCGGTTCGGTTGGCCTTTATTCGTACGTCACCTACAAGTGGAGCCGGCAATGGAGCGCGGGATTCCTGTTCGACTGGGTGCAGAGCGGCCAGAACAACTCCGAGGTAACCTCCGCTTATTCGCCATATATTACCTGGGCCATCAGCCACTGGAACCAATTGCGCTTGCAATACACGCACACCGACCAGAACGCCGCCTCCGGTTTGCGTCCCAACGACGCCATTTATCTGCAATGGGCCTGGATCATCGGCTCGCATTCGCATGGCTGGCAACAACGTTAAACCTTGAAAGGAGAAACCGTTTTATGAAATCCAAATTGTTCTGTTTCCTGTCACTGGCCGGCATCGCCGCCATCACGCTCGGCGCCAACCCGGTCCACGCGGTCCAAATCCGCGTCGTCACCACGCTCACCGACCTCGCCGATTTTGCACGCAACGTCGGCGGCGACCACGTTGAGGTCCACAGCCTCGCCACCGGCATCGAAGACACGCATGGCGTGCCCATGAAGCCGAGTTTCGTGCCGTTATTGAACCGCGCCGATCTCGTCGTATTGGTCGGGTTCGACTGCGAACATGCCTTCCTGCCCGCGCTGCTCGAAGCAAGCAAAAACCCGCGCATCCAGATCGGCAAACCCGGCTGCGTGGATTGTTCGCAAGGCATCACGCCAGTTGATGTGCCGAAGTCCACCGACCATTCCGAAGGCGACGTGCATCCCTACGGCAATCCGCATTACCTGCTCGACCCCGTGCTGGCGAAAACGGCGGTGCAGAACATCTGCAACGCGCTGGTTGCCGTCGCACCCGAATACGAAGTCGACTTCACGCACAACCGTGACGCGTATCTTGTCAAACTCGACGCGAAAATCGCCGAATGGCAAAAGGAGATGGCGCCGCTCAAAGGTATGAAGTTTGTCTCCTACCACGAACATTGGCCGTATTTCGCCGAACGCTTCGGCATGGACTATATCGGCACCATCGAGCTGAAACCGGGCATCGACCCAACGCCGCGGCACATCGAGGAATTGATCGCGGAAATAAAGGCCGAACACGTTCCCATCGTCGTCCGTGAACCGCAGTTCCCGGAAAAGGTTCCGGCGTTGATTGCGCGACAAACCGGCGCGACGCTGGTGAAACTGCCCATCATGCCCGGCGGTGTGCCGCACACGGATACCTACATCGAAATGATGGATTACATCGTCCACACGATGGTAGCAGCAATTAAATAATAACTGGCAGGGCGCGTCACTCCGGGTGCGCCCTACCACAAAAATGAACGAACCCATCATCACGTTTGACCGCCTGGCCATCGGTTACGATGGCCGGGCTGTGCTGTCCGGTATTTCGCTGGCCATCGTCCGATCCAGTTTCACCGCCCTGCTCGGCGCCAACGGCTCCGGCAAGTCCACGCTGCTCAAAACGCTGCTCGGCCTGCAATCCCCGATCGCCGGGCAGATAAAAATCAACGCGCCGGCCAACGCACCCTTAGTTTTCGGCTACGTCCCGCAAACCGCTGAACTCGATCCGCTCTATCCGCTGACCGGATTCGACGTGGCGCTCATGGGGACTTTTGGCCGGGTCGGACCGGGGCGCTTTCCCCCGCACGACGAACGTCAATTGGTGCACGACTGTTTGCGCGCAACGGCAGCGGACGGTTTCGCCCATAAAAAGTTCAGCCGGCTTTCCGGCGGCCAAAAACAGCGCGTTCTCATCGCCCGCGCGCTGGCCACCCGGCCGGATGTGCTGGTGCTTGATGAACCGACTGCCGGCGTAGATGCGGCAGCCACGCACAATCTTTTGGAATTCATTTCCCAGATTCACGCCGAACGGAAGCTGACCATCCTGCTGGTGACCCACGACTTGCCGCTCGTCCGCAAGCACGCGCAACAAATCATCTGGCTGCACCAGGGCCGGGTCCTGCACGGCACGGTGGCGGAATTGTTCACGCCCGAACGCATGGCGGAAATATTTGAAATGGAGGTTGGTTGATATGGAAACGTTGCGCCAGATCCTGTCGCCGGATTTTCTGTTGCGAAACTCGGTTTACACCAGCGGGCTCATCGGCTTTGCCTGCCCGCTGGTCGGCGTGTTCCTTGTGTTGCGCCGGCTGATTTTCATGAGCGTCGCGCTGCCGCAAATTTCCTCCACCGGCGTGGCGGTGGCGCTTTCGCTGCCGCTGTGGCTGGGCATGGACCTGAATGGTCACGCTTCACAAAGCACCCACGTGCTGGCATTCGCCGGTTCGATCACTTTTACGCTGATGGCGATTTTGGTGCTCGCATTTTTGGAGCGACGGGGACGCGGCCTGCCCGAAGGCCGGCTCGGCACGGCTTATGTCGTTGCCGCCGCGCTTAGCATCCTGCTGCTGTCAAAAAACCGCTACGCGGAACTGGGCTGGCTCGATTTGATGAAAGGTGAGGTTATTACCGTTTCCAATTTCGATTTGACGCTGACCGCCATCGCGCTGACGCTGGTGCTGGTCATGCTCGGCCTGTTTCACAAGGAATTGATGCTGGTTTCATTCGACCGCACGCTGGCCGTCACGCTTCGCAAGAACGTCGTGTTCTGGAACGCGCTGACGTATCTGTTGATCGGCTTCACCGTCTCCATGGCCGTGCTGAGCGTCGGTCCGCTGATTTCATTTGGTTTCCTGCTGATTCCGCCGCTGACGGCACATTTGTTCTCCCGAACCATGCGTCAGTTCACCATTTTTGCCTCGCTAATCGGCGGGGTGGCATCGTTCATCGGTTTCTGGATAGCCTATCAATGGGATTGGCCGGTCGGTCCGACGGACGTAGTATTGCTGGGAATTATTTATGCGCTCGGCTTTGCCGTAAAAAAACTCGCACTCCTCTTCCGCCCAAAATCACCGGCGTAATTCGATCCCGCGCAATTGATGCGCCGAATGGCCTTGCTTTACAATTGTAAAGATTGCGCTTGACATCTCTACAAATGTCAAGCAGAGTCGCGCCATGCCCAAGCCAGCCATTGAACTGACCGAATCGGAATGGACGATCATCAAGGCCGTCTGGGACCATGAACCCTGCGCGGCGCCGGCAATCCAGGAAAAACTCCACCCGCAAACCGCTTGGACCTATTCCACCGTGCGCACGCTCATGGACCGCATGGTGGCCAAAGGTCTGCTGGCTGCGGAAAAGGTTCGCAATCTGACGCTCTATCGTTCCGTAGCCACTCGTGAACAAGCGCAGCGCGGCGAACTGTTCTACGCCCTCAAACACGCCTTCAATGGCGCGCTGACGCCGATGGTCCAATGCCTTCTCGACACGCACAATCTGAGTGCCGATGAATTGGTGAAGCTGGAATCCCTCATCAAGGCCAAGAAAAAATCCGCTAAAAAATGAACCCGCTCATCGAAACCCTGAATCGTTTTGGCGAGAACGCGCTCCATTTTGCGTGGCCGATGTTGTGGCAATCGAGCGTGCTCATCGCGGCCCTCTTTGCGATTGATTTCGCCCTGCGGCGGCACGTCCGCGCCGCCGTTCGATATGCACTCTGGCTGGTGCTGCTGGTGAAGTTGTTGCTTCCGCCTTCACTGGCGCTGCCCACCGGGGTCGCCTGGTGGCTGTTCCCGTCGGTCACCACACCCGCCAAACCGCATGTGACCAAATTTGTTGTCAGCTATGGCGCCGACACTGCGCCCAGCCTCCCGCTGCAACCCACGCCTGCCTCCACGCCACCACCACGACCGCCGATATCAGCGGCGGCATGGACAATTCTTGCTTGGATTGCCATCAGCGTTTGTCTTTTGGTCTGGTTGACGATGCGCTGGCGGCAGGTTGTCCGCGATGTAAAATGCGCGACCCCGGTGTCTGCGTGGCTCAACGAATTGTTTGATGAAGCAAAAGATTTGTCCGGCCTGCGACGCAACGTGCGTTTGCGATTGACGGACCAAGCCATGTCACCGGCGGTTTGCGGATTGTTCCGCCCGGTGATTTTGCTGCCGCAAACACTGGTGCAAAAACTTTCACCGGCCCAATTACGGGCCGTATTGCTGCATGAACTGACTCATCTCCGACGCGGTGATGTCTGGATGAATTGTGCACAGGCGTTGGTCCAGATTGTTTATTGGTGGCATCCCCTGCTCTGGCTCGCCAATGCCCGCATCCGCCGCGTGCGCGAGGAGGCCGTGGACGATGCCGTCATGCTGGCACTCCGTGACGATGCTGAGACTTACGCGCCTACGTTGCTCGAAGTGGCGAAGCTGGCATTCAACCGGCCGCTGGCCAGCCTGGGCCTGGTGGGTATCCTTGAATCCCGCAGCGCGTTGCGGCAGCGGATCGAGCGCCTGGTGAACTTCCGAGCGCCGCGCAAGGCGGGGTTGACGTTGGTGTCGCTCTGCGGCATCTGCCTTTTCAGCGCCGCGGCGGTGCCGATGGGTGAAGCTACACCGCCTTCATCCGATGCGAGCAAGAATGCGCCGCCGGCTTTAAGTGCCGATGCTTCGACCAACCTCTACACACGCACTTTCATGGTTAATCCGAATCCAGGCCTTGCCAACTTGCGCAAAAAAACAGGTCTCACCGAGTCCAGCACCCCGGATGAATATCTGCGCGATTTCTCGAAACTGCTTGCCGCTTCAGGAATCACCCTGCCGCCGACCAGCATCTGGCTCAAAGAAAATGGGCTATTGCTGGTTCGTGGCACACCGCAACAACTGGACGCGGTTGAGCAGATGGTCTTGGAATTGAACGGATTTCCGTCACGGAAGCCCCAGGATGGTGCCAATTCCGGAACCATCATGGGCAAGGCAAACTCAACTCCTGTTGAAACCGGTCATTTTACCAATCTTGAGACCCGCACATTCAAGGTTGATCCCATTATCTTCTATCAAGGCTTAAAAAGCGTGACGGCACAAAGCTTTGTCTCAACCAACATCAGTCTGGTCGCCAAGCAACTCTTTACGACCTTGGGTCTGAATTTGGAACCGCCGAAGAGTGTTTTCTTTAATGACCGATTGAGCCTGTTGTTCGTCCGCGCAACCGAACAGGATTTGGACACGGTGGAAAAAGCGATACAGGTGCTCACCTACACGCCACCGCCGCAAATCCATATCAAGGCCAGATTCATCGAAATTTCGGAAGCGATGGTCAAAGGCTTGGGGGCGAATTTCATTCCTACGGCTGTCACCAACGTGGCCGGCGTTTTGACCGGTCCCAATCTCCGGCTTATGCTTCACTCCTTGGAACAAAGCCAGGGATCCGAAAGTCTTGCCGAACCAGAAGTGACCACAACCAGCGGCCGGCAAACCCAGATGCGGGCGACTGAAATCATATCCATCATAACCAACTTCACTTACCGGGAAACTTCAACGAATTCAGCCGTCACTCCACAAACCACACAAGTGGAATGCGGTCCGGTATTGGATACGATTGCTTCCGTTATGCCCGACGGCTATACCATTGATCTGAGGACCATCGCAACAGTAACGGAATTTTTGGGTTATGACAAACCAACCAATACGATTCCAACTGTCACCTCGACCGGCGCAATCGTTGATGTGCCGACAATTCGACCCAGCTTTAGCGTTCGGCAAGCCGAGGCACACCTGAAATTGTGGGACGGACAAACCGTCGTCCTTGACGGATTAATTTCCACGCAGGTTCAAACAATAACGAACAAGGTGCCGGTTCCAGTCAGCCGGCCGGCGGGAGACCCTTTGTTTCGCACACAAACAACCCGCACGGCCCAAAAACAAGAACTCCTCGTCCTGATCACGGCAACCTTGGTTGACCCGGCCGGAAACCGGATTCATGCCGACGACGAAATGCTGTTTGCCAGAAAAGGCATTCCGCCGCAGGATTCCCATTAAATCTTGGCTCAACCCATCACCGTGAGCACGATGCCCACCAGAATGCCGATCACGGCGGGAAGTTTTTGCAGTCCGTTTTTTTCTCCGAAGAGGAGCAGACCGCCGGCAAAACCCACCAGCGTGCTGCCGCGGCGCAGGCTCATCACCACGGCGACGAGCGAAGCCGGGTCGCGCAGGGCACTGAAATAGATGTAATCGGCCACCAGCAACGAGAGGGCAATGAACGGAATGCTCCAGCGCCAATGAAATTCATTGCGCGACCACCAGCGCCGTTTCCAGCCAACGACGAACGGCAGGAAAAAGACCGCCAGATAAACCGAGAACCACGCTTGCACTGTCGGCACGGAAAAATGCAGCCGGCCCAGCAGGTATTTGTCGTAGAGCGAACTCACCGCGCCCAGCAACGTCCCGGCAATGAGGAACCAGATCCATTTATTCCGGTGGAAATGCACGCCTTCCAGTCGCCCGGCAAACGAAAGCCCCACAAATGACACCAGTGTCGTCAGCACGCCAACCGTTTCCAGCCACGTCGGGCGTTCACCCAGGATCAACAGTGCACCAAACAACGTCCACAGCGGGCTGGTCGCGCGAATGGGTGACCCGAGCGACAGCGGCAGATGTTTGATGGCAAAATAGGTGAACACCCACGACGCCGCGACGATGGCCGATTTCAGCACCAGTTGCAGATGCTGCACCAGCGTGAGTGGATCAACAACCAATGACGTTGGCAACGTCCCCGGATGGACCGCCTGCCCGACCATCAAGACCAGCCACACCAACGCGCCGCTTAACGTGCTGAAAAACAACACCGGCACCACGGCGTTGTTCTGCACGGCGTGCTTGGTGCAAAGCTCATAGACGCCGAGAAACAACGCCGACAACAGGCTGGCTAGAATCCAGTGCATTAATTTGTATTTTCGGTAGGGCAGAGCTGCCGCTCTGCCCCGATTTTTGGGCGGCGCGGCAACGCCGCCCTACCTTAAAAACCTGACGGGCGAACCGCAATGGCCCGCCCGTCGGCTGACAGTTTCAAAAATTCTTTGCACAACCTAACCTTTTGTCCCGCGTTTGTCAGCAACCTCATGCAATAGTTGGTGGAATGCGCTCTGCCTTTAAATTTGAAACATCCCGGAAGCTCTTGTTGCGCGAGAGTTGGTCAACGGCCAATTAGCGCTTCAATGGAAGCAGCGATCAGCCCGAATAGAATCATCATGAGTGGAAAAGCCACCGCCGAACAGATGTTCCCGGCCAGTGACGCGAGCAGACTTTTGGAAACCGACGGCAGGGGCAGTTCCGATTTGGCGGACGGGGCGAAACGGCACATCAGATAAATCAAACCGCCCTCAATCAACACGATTAATCCTTCACCTATCGCTATGGCTGGTGCCGGATGCAAACCGTCAGAGAACCAGAGAAATCCTAGAAATAACGGATACGTGAGCAGGTGCATTCCCATAAGCCAGAGAATGAACAACCGTGGTGTTCGCCAGCGTCGAAGCAGTATTAAAACACAGATTGCCTCCACCAAAATGGCCAAGGCGATGGTGATATCGGTTCCAAGCTGGTCAAATCTTTCGCTTGCAGGGTTGGCTTTCAAGGAAACCGCCGAAAGCAACAACACGGCCAAAAATCCCAAGCGGTGGATGCCGCCATGGCGAATGGAACCGTTCATCGTTGCCGAGCTTAAGCTTCTATGACCGAAATGAAAAGCGGAAGTTCTCAAAATAAGCTCGCCAACCATTTCAAAAAGGAGCAAATGTTGCCGTGGCAACAACCAAAGCGTCGCCATGAATGCACCTCTGGCAATTCTGCGCTGGAAAATTGGATGGATTCTCGCCGTCATTGTCATCATCTGCGCCGTGCTCCTGTCGCGCCCGGACAAGGGCGCGCAAACGGCCGCGCAGAAAGCTGTGGAAGAAACCCGTCTGGCCCTGCGTCAGCAAGGATTCAAGACCGACCTCGCCGACTTTGACCTTTCAACCTCCCCCGAACTGCGCGCCCGCGAAGCCATTCTGAAAGCGACCGCCCCGATGAACCGGCTCTCCTCTCAGCCATTTGTCAACCATCCAAACCTCATGGAAGTCGTGGGCACCAACTCGGCAATCGTGGTATGGAAACTGGCTGCGCTGAAGAAACAATACCGCTCGTGGCCGGACAACAGCGATGAACTGGCATGGGAAGAATTTCGGGAGGCAATCAATGCCAACCAGATGCAAATTGACGCCGCCTGCACTGCTGTTTTATCCGGCCCCATTCGCTTCAACCTGAATGTCAGCGGCGGCAACGGCATATTGCTTCCGCACCTCGCAACGATGAAAAATCTGACCCAGACACTCGGTGACCGGATTGTGCTTGATCTTCACAACGGCAACAAAGATGCCGCATGGACAAATCTGGTAGCTGCGACTCGACTTGTCACCGCTTGGGAAACGGAATCGTTTGACGTCTCGCAATTCGTTCGCTTTGGCAACACCGCGCTCGCATTCAACGCCACCTGGCAGGCACTCCAAACCAACGGCTGGACGGATGAACAACTCGCTCGTCTCCAGCAGGAATGGGAATCAGTTGATTTTTTAACCAATCTACCCGAGACGGCGGCCTTCAAACGCGCCAGCATGGTGGCGGAGTGCCAGCAAGACCGGCAGGGACTTTTGGATCCTCGCCCGACGTTCAATGAATTCGTCCATGAAGCATTTCGGTCGCCTGCTTTTGTCTGGTATGAACTCAATTATCGCTGGCAACGAGCGGATTATCTCCGGCGTGGCAGCTACGAAGATGAAAAAGCCCTGTTGTTTTTTTATCGCGACCGCGAAGTTCAGCTTCGCAACGCCGTGCAAGCCCCAACTTGGGCAGCCATGCGCCAGCTTCCGGGCGTCACCAATCAAGCTCTCTTCCGGTCAAAATTTCGCTATTCGCGGTTGCAAATGATGACTACTTCGAGAGAAATCAGCGCGAGGTTCCAAAGAGAAGGTTCCAGCCTGCTTGGCCGGGCAGCCAAGGCCGAGGCCCAACGCCAGCTCATCATTACTGCCATTGCGCTTGAACGGTATCGCGAAAAGCATGGCTCGTATCCGGACAACTTGGCAGCACTTACGCCGGAATTTCTGAAAACTCCGCTGCCGGATTTCATGGATGGCCAGCCGCTGCGCTATCAGCTGGCGGATGACGGCCATTTCCTTTTGTATTCCGTCGGTTTGGATTGTGTGGACAACGGTGGAAAGATCCAGCCGCGCTCGAGCGACGAAGGGTTTTCCAGGCCGACTCGCCCGGGAATGCCACTGCCCGAAGCCGACATCGTCTGGCCACTGCCGGCCAGCAGCACCGCCATACAGGGTCAACAACAACGACGGGCCAAGGCCAAGGAATTGAAAAAACAGAATTATCTGAAGGAGATCTCTAACCGTGAATGGAAGCAATCGCCCGCGCGCCAAGCCCGAGTCGACAAAATTCTCGCGATGAAGCGGCCGGTCGGTTACCCAGAACCCACGTTCAAGGGCCAAAGCGCCGGAAACCTGATCCGCAACGCCAAAGTTACGGGTACCAACAAGCTTTCACTCGACGCGTTGCTCACGCCCAAGCAGATCCTCACCGGCAAGGAACCCGAAGACATCACCTTTGATTTGCCAATCAGCTACGACTTTTTCATCACCAACAATGTTGTGTTTCCGATTGTGGACGCAGATCCGGAAGAAGAATTGCCCTTCGATTGTGGCGGAAAAGTTTACGACCGCGAGTGCGCAACGAATGGTGACTGCTTGTTGATCTGGCATGCCATTTACGATCCGCCGGGCCGACACGCTGTGCAAGTCTATCTAGCATTGGATGACAAACGCGAAGGCACCCTTTACGGAATCGGCCCGCCCATCGCCGTCACCACCAGCAACCTTTGCCAGTTCAGTCTCGACTGCGTGAACTACGATGTTGAGCGTGGTGCGACCTTTCACGCGCGCTTGCCGGAGGCGCACGGCCTTTACACCATCGAATGTCTCACCACCAACGGGGAACACCTCAAGACCATCACCGGCAGTACCACGAATGGCGAATTCAATGTCGTTTGGAATCTGGTGGATGACCACGGCCACCGGCTCAATGGCGAAACTTTCAATTCCATTGTTCACATCGCCCTGCCGGATTCAGGACGTTCCCAAACCTTGCGCGGGCCGTGAACAAAAACTGGTCGTAGCGGCGTCTCGGTAGAGCGCCGCCATTAAAACAGATACTTGGAAATGGCGGCTTTGTCCCGAAAGCCGCTACGACACCTACATGTAGTTGATGATGTTTGTCCCGAACTCGGAACACTTGATTTCCGTCGCGCCTTCCATCTGGCGGGCGAAATCGTAGGTCACACGTTTGGATCCAATCGCCCCGTTCAAACCTTTCAAAATCAAATCAGCGGCTTCCATCCAGCCAAGGTAACGGAACATCATTTCGCCGCTCAACACAACGGACCCCGGATTGACCACGTCCTTGTTCGCGTATTTCGGCGCCGTGCCGTGCGTGGCCTCGAAAATGGCGTGGCCGCTCACGTAATTAATGTTGCCGCCAGGCGCGATGCCGATGCCGCCGACCTGCGCCGCCAGTGCATCGGAAAGGTAATCGCCGTTCAGGTTGAGCGTGGCGATGACGTCGAAATCGGTCGGGCGCGTGAGCACCTGCTGGAGCGTGATGTCGGCGATGGAATCCTTGATGATCAGACCGGCGCCGGGTTTGCCTTCGGGAATTTTGCACCATCCCGGCTGGCCGGGATCAATTTCCACCGCGCCGAACAATTCCTTCGCGACCTTGTAGCCCCAGTCGCGAAATGCACCTTCCGTAAATTTCATGATGTTGCCCTTGTGGACAATCGTGACACTCTTGCGTTTATTCTCGATGGCATATTTGATGGCGGACACGATGAGCCGCATGGAGCCGACCATGCTGACGGGCTTGATACCGATGCCGACCTGGGTGGTCATCGGTTTATGGGGCGGGATCGGAACGCCGGCGGCATTCAGAAATTCAACAGCCTTCTCCGCTGTGCCGAAACGGATTTTTTTGAAATCCTTCGGGAATTCTTTCGCGATAAAATCCAGAATTTTCTGCGCTTCGGGCGTGCCGGCGGCATATTCAATGCCCGCATAGATGTCCTCGGTGTTTTCGCGGAAGATGACCATGTTCACCTTTTCCGGATGCTTCACGGGTGACGGCACACCGGTGAACCATTGCACCGGGCGCAGGCAGACGTAGAGATCGAGCATCTGGCGCAACGCGACGTTGAGTGAGCGGATGCCGCCGCCGACCGGTGTGGTGAGCGGGCCTTTGATGCCAACAAGATAGTCCTTGAACGCTTCGACCGTATCGTCCGGCAGCCAGTTGTCGAATTTATTTTTGGCTGCTTCGCCGGCAAACACTTCAAACCAGGAAATCTTGCGTTTGCCACCGTAGGCCTTCTGCACCGCCGCGTCGAACACGCGCACACTGGCCGCCCAAATGTCCGGGCCGCTGCCGTCGCCGCGGATGAACGGGAGAATGGGATTTTCAGGAACGGTGAGTTTGCCGTTCATGATTGAAATTTTTCCACCCGCGGACGGCGTCATGTCCTTGTAAGCCATGTTCGGATTTTAGATTTTCGATTTACGATTTCAAAACTCATGCACGCCAGAGTCCGGTTCCGGCGCGGGAAAATCAAGGAAAGAAACTCACCTTCGCGTCTTCCTGAATAGCCACGGCGTGGCGAGCGAAAGCAGATGGCCTACGCCATCTTAAATCACCCCAATGAGCCTTGTCGCCGCTGGCACAGCTTCGCCAAATTGCGCCTTCACTTTGGTCACGGTATTTTCGACAGTCAGGCCATATTTCTTGCGGAGTTCGTCCTGCGTGGTGGCGTGTTCGATAAATTGGTCGGGCCAGCCGATGCGCACGACGGGCGTCGTCATGCCTTTTTCGCTAAACAATTCCAGCACCGCCGAACCGTAACCACCCATCAGCACGTGGTCTTCCATCGTCACGACAATTTCCGCTGCCTGCCCAAAAAATTCATGTACGCTGTCATCGAGCGGCTTGGTGAAACGCGGGTTGATGACGGCGCAATCGAATCCTTCCTCCGCCAGTTGCACTGCCGCCTTGCGGGCGATGGTATTCATCGGGCCAAGGCCAAACAGCGCGACCTTGTGCCGCTTTGCGGCATTATTGGAAAAGTTCTGGATGACCTCCGCCTTGCCGATTTCAAGCAATTGGGGCTGGTCCTTGATGGGCACGCCTTCCGCCGCACCGCGCGGATAACGAATGAACGTCGGATGTTGCTGGTGCGTGGCGGTGAACATCATGTCCACGAGTTCGTCCTCGTCCTTCGGCGCCATGGCGATGACGTTCGGCAGGCAGCGCAGATAGGAAATGTCGAACAGGCCATGATGCGTAGGGCCGTCGTTCGCCGAGAGGCCGGCGCGGTCCATGCAGAAAATCACCGGCAAATCCTGCAAACAAACGTCGTGCTGAATGCAGTCGTAGGCGCGCTGCAAAAACGTGGAGTAAATCGCCACCACCGGATGAAAGCCCATCGCCGCCATGCCGGCGGCAAAAACGACAGCGTGTTCCTCGGCAATGCCCACGTCGTAGTAACGATCGGGCATGGCCTTTTCCAAATGCTTCAGTCCCGTGCCGCTAGGCATCGCCGCAGTGATGCCGACGAGCGTGTTGTTTTTCTGGCAGAGTTTCACCAGCGTTTGTCCCATCACGTCCTGATAATTCGGCGGCGTGTCCGCCTTGACGGGCATCGAATCGCCAGTCTTCACGTCATAAGGCCCGGTACCGTGGAATTTTTCCGGGAATTTCAGCGCGGCCTCAAAGCCCTTGCCTTTTTGCGTGAGCACATGAATGACGATGGGATGATCGCACGTTTTGGCAAATTCCAGCGTGCTGATGAGCAACGCCAAATCGTGTCCATCAATCGGGCCGAGATAACGCATCCCCATTTCCTCGAAGAAAATCGGGCTGCCGTAGCCGCCGCGACCGTCCGCATCCACCGGGCTGCCGGTTTGCTGCAGCCCGACGTCGGTGATGGCGCCCTTGAAACCTTCCTCAGCCTTGTGCGCGAGTTTCAACGCCAGTTCGCCCTTGGGCAGGCGGCGCACAAAGTTTACAAAGTCCTTCGCCAGCTTGTTGTAACGCGGATGCGTGATGAGCTTGTTGAGATAGTTGGAAATCGCGCCGACGTTTTTGGCAATGCTCCACTCGTTATCGTTGAGGATGCCGATGAACCGCTTCGTCGTGTGGCCAAGGTTGTTGAGCGCCTCGAAGGAAATGCCGTTCGTCAGCGCCGCGTCGCCAAAAATGCAGACGACGTTTTCGTCGGTGCCGTTCTTGTCCCGCGCCGCCGCCATGCCAAGCGCCGCGGAAAGCGCCGTGCCCGCGTGGCCCGCGCCGTAGCAATCGTGCGGGCTTTCATCACGCAACGCGAAGCCGTTCAGGCCGTCCGTCTGCCGGATGGTGCGGAAGCGATTCTTGCGATCCGTGAGAATTTTGTGGACGTAAACCTGATGGCTCACGTCCCAGACAAATTTGTCCCGGGGCGTGTTGAAAACGCGATGCAACGCGATGGTCAGCTCGACCACGCCGAGATTCGGGCCGAGGTGCCCGCCGCTTTTGGCAAGCCCGGCGATTAATTCCTCCCGGATCTCCCCGGCCAGTTCCTGAAGTTGCGGCAGGGTGAGTTTCTTCACCTGCGCCGGCCCGTCAACCATGTCGAGATAACGACTCATATGTTTGGGGTCCGGGGTCGGGAAATCAGCCTTCGGACAAATCCGGCGACAGCGGCTTCAATTTCATTTCGCCCGCCGCATTTTTCTCCAACTGCTGGATCTTCAATTCCGCCTCGGCGAGTTTTTCCTGGCAGATTTTTACCAGCTTCGTCCCTTCCTCATATTTGGACAAAAGCGTTTCCAGCGGCAGGTCGTCGGACTCCATGGCCTCGACGATGCCCTCGAGCTTTTTCAAAGCCTCTTCAAACGGAAGCCTGGCTCTGGCGGGATTGTTTTGCCCCGCGCTTTTTGACGGATTTGGCACAACCACGAGGGTAAAACAAAAAAACGGCGACGTCCAGTTTGGAGTCATCGGCAAAATGCCGGCTTGCGTTTGCAGTGAAGAGTGCCTAAATACGAACCAGTATTTCATGCCGTTGAAGTCACAAGTCGGGCGCTGCGCCGGAAGAATTTTTCTTCTTGGCGCGGTTTTCTTTTCAGCCTTGGCGCTGGCACAAAGCAACCTCAACGTCCGGGTCATGGCAGCGAACTTGAATGGCGACGCGCAAACCTACGAGCCGTTTGCCATCCGCATTTTCCAGGGACTCAAGCCGGACATTGTTGCCATCCAGGAGTTCAATTACAGCAACAACACGGCGTCCGATTTTCGCTCGATGGTGGACACCGCTTTCGGAACGAATTTTGTGTATTACCGCGAGCCAATCAGTGGCATTCCCAACGGCGTCATTAGTCGTTATTCGATTCTCAATGCCGGCTCGTGGACGGACACGCAAGTGGCCAACCGCGGCTTTGCCTGGGCGCGGATTGATTTGCCGGGCACCAACGATATTTATGTTGTCAGCGTGCACTTGCTGACAAGTTCGTCCACCGAGCGCGGGACGGAAGCAGCCAACCTGAAGACTTTGATTCAAGCCAATTTCCCGACCAACGCGTGGATTGTCGTCGCGGGCGATTTTAATACCGACAGCCGGACCGAAACGCCGACGATGACCACCTTTGACAGTTACCTGAGCGACAATCCGATTCCCGCCGACAACAACGGCAATTCCAATACCAGCCAGAATCGCAATCATCCGCACGATTACGTGCTGCCGGGCTTTTCCCTGACCAATTTTGAAACCGCAACCGTGTTTCCATCGCACTCGTTTCCGAACGGGCTGGTTTTTGATTCCACCGTTTATACGCCTTTGAGCGACGTTCCGCCGGTGCAGTTCAGCGACTCCACCAATGCCCAGCACATGGCCGTGATGAAGGATTTTTTGATACCCACGGGGAACGATTCGGGCACGAACCCGCCGGCGATCGTTACGCAGCCGCAAAGCCAGACGAACGCGGTCGGCGCAACCATCACGTTTTCCGTCGAGGCCGGCGGCAGCGGCACGCTCGCCTGCCAATGGCAGTTCAACGGCACGAACATTGCCGGAGCAACAGCAAACCCATTGGTGCTCGTTAATGCGCAGCTCACGAACAACGGAGATTATTCCGTCATCGTCACGAACCTTTTCGGCAGCGTCATCAGCTCCAACGCCGTGCTGCTGCTGACCAACGTGCCACCTGCCATCACAACGCCGCCCCAGAGCCAGTCCGTCCTCGCCGGACAAACCGTCACCTTCAGCGTCGGCGCCACCGGCACGCCGCCGTTGAATTATCAATGGTTGTTCAGTGGCACGAACATTGCCGGGGCGATCACCAATCCCTTCACGCTGGCCAATGTTCAACTTGCCAACGCCGGAAATTATTCCGTCGTCATCACCAACATCGCCGGCAGCGTGACCAGTTCGGCGGCCTCGCTCATGGTATTGTTTACGAACCCGGTGGTTTTTGCACAATGGAATTTCAACAGCATCACGCCGGATGGCAACACGACCACCGGCACAACCGCGCCATCCGTCGGCAGCGGCACGGCTTCGATGGTCGGCGGCGTAACCGCGAATGGAACGGGATTCGCGACCGGCGACACGACGCTTGACCCTGCCGGTTCGACTGACAACAGCGCGTGGAACACGACAACTTATCCGGCGAGCGGAAACAACAAGACAGCGGGCGCGCAATTCGCCGTCAGCACGGCGGGCATTCAGAACATCGTCGTAAGCTGGAGTCAGCAATCCAGCAAGACCGGCGGGAAATATTTCCGGCTGCAATTTTCCACCAACAGCGGCGTGAACTTCGTTGATTTCCCGGCGGCGGCGATCCTGCCGCTGGCGACAAATTTTTATGCTTTCACGAACGACTTGTCAGCGATGCCTGGTGTGAGCAACAATTCGAATTTTGTCTTCCGCATTGTCGCCGAATTTCAGAGCACCGCGACTGGTTCCGGCAGCGCCGCCTATGTCGCGGCCAATTCGGGCAGCACCTATGCGTCCAGCGGCACGACGCGCTTTGACATGGTCACCATATCGGGGATCTCCTATATCGCTGCCACGGCGGCCGCGCTGACGCAGGTGAGTTTCACGAACAGCCAGTTCGCCTTTACCCTCAGCGGCAGCGTTGGCGCGAGTTACATCGTCCAGACCTCGACCAATCTGGCGGCGACGAACTGGCTTCCGGTTTTCACCAACGTTTCGCCCTGTATTTTCACCGACATCGACCTGACCGCGCCGCAGAAGTTTTACCGGGCCATTGTCCAGCAGTGATTGATTGGCGGCGGTCACAGACCGCCGCTACAGTGCAATCCCGAACCGGCTTACTTCTCCACCTGGCTCGAAATCTCGCCCTCTTTCACGCGCGTCTTTAAATGCTGGCCTGCTTTCGCGTCCTTGGCCGCGCGCAAAACTTTTCCAGTTGCCGCGTCCATCGTAATGGAATAGCCGCGCGACAACACCTGTTCCGGTCCCAGCAAACGCAGTCGCGCTTCCGTTGCCTCAAAGCGATTTCTCCCATTTCGCAAGCAAACGTGCGCCAGTTCGCGCAAACGCCGCCGGCTCACCACCAGTGACTCAAGCCGCTGCTTCAACAATTGCGCCGGACGAACGCGCAACAGCCGCGTCGCCAGATTCTGCCAGGCCACCTGCCGTTCCTTCGTTCCCTGCCTCGTGCAGCGCAGCAAACCGTTCTGCAAATCGTCGAGTTGCTGCAAAAGTTCGTTCATGCGCCGGCGCGGATGCGCCCGCGCCATGCGCTGCGTCAAATCCACCATGAGCTGCCGGCTGGCGAATACGCCTTCGGTGATGATTTCCGCCGCCGCGCTCGGCGTCGCTGCGCGCACGTCCGCGACGAAATCGCTGATGGTGAAATCAATCTCGTGGCCGACCGCCGACACGACGGGAATGGCCGACTCAAAAATCGCCCGCGCCACGGCCTCCTCATTGAACGCCCACAGGTCTTCCAAGCTGCCACCGCCGCGCGTCACGAGAATCAGGTCCAATCTTTCGGAGGGTCGAGCTCCGCGAGACCCCAATTCCTTTTGAGTTTCCAAGTCAGGGCGTCGTGGAACTCCGCCCTCCGAAAATTCGTTAAGCAACTTAATTGCCGCGGCGATTTCCTCCGCCGCGCCTTCGCCTTGCACCCGACATGCCGTGAGAATGATTTCCAGGCCCGGATTCCGGCGTTGCACCACGTGCAACACGTCACGGATCGCCGCGCCGGTCGGCGACGTGACCAAGCCGATGCGTTGGGGATATTTCGGCAGCAGCCGTTTCCGTTCCGGCGCGAACAGCCCTTCCGCCGCAAGCTTCTGTTTGAGTTTCTCGAACGCAACCTGCAGTGCGCCAACACCCTGCAGCTCCACTGCGCGCACGATGAGCTGGTACTGACCGCGTGCCTCATAAACCGTCACATCGCCTTGCAACAGGACCTTTTGGCCGTCCGCCAGCAACTCGCGATGCGAAATCTTTTCGCGGCTGAACAAAACGCAACTCAACTGGGCTGCGGCGTCCTTGAGTGTAAAATACATGTGGCCGGAAGATTGGGCGCGCAGATTGGTGACCTCACCTGTCACCCAGACCTGGCCGACCGATTTTTCCAACAGCCGCTTGACCTGCGCCGTCAGTTCCGAGACGGACAAAACCTTGCGCGTCTGTTCCGCCGGGAACAGTTCGCCGAAGTCCCATTGCGACTTGGATTTGCTCATCAAAGTTCTAATTCATTAAGCTTCCGACACGCAACGGATTTTCACCACATTTCCGTTGTTATTCAATTTCAATTCCGCTCGTAAATAATCACGCAATCGGAGTTTGGGCGGCGCGGCAGCGCCGCCCTACCAAAATCTGGTAGGGCAAAGCTGCCGCTTTGCCCATTATTCCCGTCACGCGCGTTCAGCGCGGGACAAAATACTTTCCCATCAGCCTGTCTTCGGCCAAGATTTTCGACATGGCTGAAACCCCCTTCCGCGAACCGGGACGAACCACATCAGCCAAATGGGTTCATGTTTCCCTTGGCGGACCAAACTGGGTTTTTCTTAACGTTTGCACAGAAAAACGCGAACGCTGGCTGGCACAGGCGTCCGTGCAACGCGTTTTGCACAACATCTGGGAACACACGGCAACCACATGGCTCGTTAGCGATTACCTGCTCATGCCCAATCACCTGCATCTGTTTTGCGCACCGCGCGATCTGAAATTCACCATTGAGCGTTGGATGGGTTTCTGGAAGGACCGCTTCGCCAAATCGCATCCGGACACGGGAACGTTTCAGGCAGGCGGTTTTCATCATCGTCTGCGCGATGAGGAAAGTTATGCGCAAAAGTGGCAATACGTCCGCGAGAATCCCGTACGGGCCAAATTAGTGGAGCGCCCGGAGGATTGGCCTTATTTCGGGCGCGTGCATGAAATTCATTGGTGAGGTCGTGCGCCGTCACCGGAAATTGGGGCGGCGCGGCAGCACCGCCCTACCGAAATCAGGTAGGGCAAAGCTGCCGCTTTGCCCATTCTTCCCCATCGTTTAATTGTAATTCCGATAGGAAACCGGTCGCTACGCGTCACCGTTTGCGGGAGGCAGGGGCACGCAGCGAGTTGGCCACGCGGCGGAAGTGGTAGCCGAGGATGGCGAGCTCGATGGCGTGGGGGAACTGACGCGGACGCCGGATGAGCGTGCCCAAAAACAGCCGCCAATAGCCCACCCGTCCCCGGTGCCACACGCCCAGCACCCAGAGGGATTTCAAAAAGGCGATGCAATCCGCCCGCGACAGGTGCAGCCGCGGACCGGTCGGACGATGGCTCTTGAGGAACGTCCGGATGCGCTGGTAGTAGTTCCGCGGCTCGTAAAGCTTCTTCACCAGTTCGCGGTAGCCGGATTGCAGAAACTCGCGGTTTAATTTGGGTTTGAAGTTCAGCGCGGCGTCGGTGTTGTTGCCGGTGCTTTCGATTTCCAGCCGTCCCTCGCGCTTCAACCGCTGCCACAATCGCGTCTGCGGCAGCGCGTTCAGCAATCCCACCATCGCCGTCGCCACGCCGGAACGCTGGATGAATTCAAACTGCCGCTTGAAGATGTCGCTCTTGTCGCTGTCGAAGCCCACGATGAACCCACCCATGACCTCCAGCCCGGCGCGCTGCAGCGTCTGCACCGAGGCCACGAGGTCGCGATTCCGGTTCTGAAGCTTGTGACATTCGTCCAGTGCCTCGACCGAGGGCGTTTCAATACCGACGAAGACTTTTTTGAACCCGGCTTCCACCATCAGCGCACACAATTCCGGGTCATCGGCGAGATTCATGGACGCCTCGGTGAGAAAACCGATACGGGTCCGCGTGCGCCGCCGCCATTCGATCAACGCGTGCAGCAGCGTCTTGGTCCGTTGTTTGTTGCCGATGAAATTGTCGTCCACGATGAACACCATGTCCTTCCACCCGCGCCGGAGCAGCGCGTCCAACTCGGCAATCAATTGCATCGGCGTTTTCGTGCGGGGCACGCGTCCGTTCATCACGATGATGTCGCAAAACTCGCAATCGAACGGGCAGCCGCGAGAGAACTGCACGGCCATCGTCACGTAATATCGGAATTTGATGAGGTCCCAGCGGGGCACCGGGGTCTGGGTGATTTCCGGCCGGTTTGTGCAGCGATAAACGGGCTGCAACCGGCCGCTTTGCATGTCGGCCACAACCTGAGACATCACTTCCTCGGCCTCGCCGAGAACGAAGTGCTGGATTTCCGGGAACGCTTCGTGGCCGGTGGTGAACAACGGCCCGCCCGCAATGACGGTTTTATTCAGTGCCGCGCACCGTGCCATGATTTCGTGGACGGATTCTTTTTGCACCAGCATTGCGCCCAGCAGCACGTAATCCGCCCAACGCAGGTCTTCATCTTTGAGCCGCTCCACGTTCAGGTCCACCAGCTTGAGCTGCCACTCCGGCGGGAGCATCGCCGCCACCGTCAGCAATCCCAGCGGCGCCATGGACGCCTTTCGGGAAACGAAGCGCACCGCGTGCTTGAAACTCCAGAACGTGTCGGGCGTTCGCGGGCTGATGAGAAGTATTTTCATATCAACGGTGAAACGGTGAAGCCGTAAGTATTAATTTAAGCCCGGAACAGAGTTTCTGCAACGTGAATTCCTGGAAATTCCGACGCCAAGGGAGCAACCCGGCATTGTCACCGATGATGGTAGGGCAAACCTGCCGGTTTGCCCAAATCTCACCGCCGGCAAGCGCAGCAATGCTGGCCAGATACGCGAACATTGCTCCGCTTGTTCTGGTGGAAGTTTGGGCGGCGCGGCAGCGCCGCCCTACCCTGCTGGTGGTGTCAATGCAACCGACTACTCAAGCTCGATGCCGACGGGGCAATGATCGGAGCCTTCCACCTCGGCGCGGATGAAGGCGCGTTTGAGGCGCGGGCGCAGGGATTTTGAAATGAGGAAGTAGTCAATGCGCCAGCCGACGTTCCGGGAACGCGCACCGGACATCTGGCTCCACCAGGTGTAATGTCCCCCACCCGGCTCAAATTCGCGGAAGGTGTCGAGGAAACCGGCGCGCACGAACGCGCTGAACCCGGCGCGCTCCTCCGGCGTGAAGCCGTGGTTGCGAACGTTGGCGGCGGGATTGGCGAGGTCAATTTCAGTGTGCGCCACGTTCAGGTCGCCGCAGAATATCATGGGTTTTTTCTTATCCAGTTTTTTGAGGTAACGAAGAAAATCGCGGTCCCATTTCTGGCGGTAAGTCAGCCGTGAAAGATCGCGTTTGGAGTTGGGCACGTAAACATTGACAAGAAAAAAATCGGCGAACTCGGCGGTGAGCATGCGGCCTTCCTGGTCGTGCTCAGCGATGCCGAGGTGCGGCGTGACCTGCAACGGGCGCATCCGGGTGAAGATGGCGGTGCCGGAATAACCTTTTTTCTGCGCGGAGTTCCAGAACGTCGCGTAGGTGGCCGGCCAGAGCTGCTCAATGTCGTCGGGGCGGCATTTGATTTCCTGAAGGCAAAGCACGTCGGGTTTCTCAGCGTCGAGATAATCGAGGAAATTTTTCTTCAGCACGGCGCGCAGGCCGTTGACGTTCCAGGAAATCAGTTTCACGGCGGGAAGCTTATTGAAAAGCAGCCGTCACGCAAAGTCACAGTTCGGATCTTGCGGCAGAATATTTTATGAACAGCCACTGCCAACATTGTCGAAACCAAATCACCGGTTTCGGCGTCCAACACATTGATGAAAACAACATTCCTGATTTTGGCAATTTTGCTTTCACTGGCGCGGCTGGCACCGGCGCAAACCAACGAAGCCATCCTGACCGACGTGAAGCTGCTGCCGACGATGGACTTTCTGCTGCAACAGGTGGTCGCACGCGCGGTCAACAGGGAAGATAGAAACGACGACCTGTTCAACATGAATTATCAATACACCCGCACGCGGACCTGGGAATACCGCAACAGCCGCGGTGATTTAAAGAGCCGCGAGGAAAAAAGCACCCTGGAAAACAAACCACAGCGTTTGGCCGCCCGGGCCGCCATGCTTCCCGCTCAACAAAAGCCCGCCCCGCCGCCGGGGATGAAAGACGAACCGCTTTCGGAAACGCATTCAAACATCCGCGGCAAGGCGCTGAAGGTGAAAGATTATTCCATCCCAAATTTGGTGAAGCGGTTTCAATTAACGCTGGTCGGGCGGGAAATGTTGAATGGCCGGCCGTCGCTCGTGGTGGATTTCAAACCGGCCAGCGATAACCTGCCGGTGCACAGCCTCGCAGACAAGTTCATCAACAAGGCCGCCGGCCGCGTCTGGGTGGACGAGGCGGATTACGCCATTGCGCAGGCGCAGTTATATCTCACCAAGCAGGTCAACGTCCTGGGCGGCCTCGTCGGCGCGGTGTGGAAGTTCACCTACGAATTCACCCGTCTGCGGACGCCGGAAGGCTATTGGTTCGCGCGCCGCCTGGACTGGCACCTCGAAGGCCGCGAAGTGGTGTTCAACCGCATCGTGGATTATCACGAGCGAAAACTGAACGAGCAGAAAATCATCACGCCGGCAATGGCGCATTGAAATTTCCGGAACCGGTCTTTCACGCGGCTTGAAAAACCACCACGCTCAGGGGCGGCAGACAAAATTCAGCGGAGTGTGGCTGGTTGTGGCAGGGAACGTTTTCGGCGGTGACGCCGCCGAGATTGCCCTGGTTGCTGCCGGCGTAGATGCCGGCGTCGCTGTTCAACATTTCACGCCACTTGCCGGCGCGCGGGAGGCCGACGCGATATTTTTGGCGCGGCACCGGCGTGAGATTCAGGATGACAGCCAGCTGGCTCACACCATCGGCCGTCTGGCGGACAAAGGACAGCACGCTGTTCTTGCGGTCGGCGCAGTCAATCCAGAAAAACCCGCCCTGGTCGTAATCGCCCTGCCAGAGCGCGGGCGTGGCGTTGTAAAGTTTGTTCAAATCCTCGACAAATTTTTGCAGGCTGCGATGGAACGGTCCGGCATCGAGCAGCCACCAGTCAAGCTGGCCGTTTTCGTTCCACTCGGCGCGCTGGCCGATTTCGCCGCCCATAAACAACAGTTTCCTGCCGGGGAACAGCCATTGATACGCGAGCAGCGTCCGAAGATTTGCAAATTTTTGCCAGTCGTCGCCGGGCATCCGGCCCAGCAAAGACGCTTTGCCGTGAACGACCTCGTCGTGCGACAGCGGCAGGATGAAATTTTCGCTGTATTGATAGAGCGTCGCGAACGTGAGGTCGTTTTGATGATATTTCCGGTGAATCGGTTCGCGGCTGAAGTAGTCGAGTGTGTCGTGCATCCAGCCCATGTTCCACTTGAAGGAAAAGCCCAGCCCGCCGAGATACGGCGGCCGCGTCACCTGTGGCCAGGCGGTGGATTCCTCGGCAATGGTGACGATGCCGGGAAATTCCGTATGCGCGAGGTAATTGAATTTTCTGAGGAATTCAATGGCCTCCAGATTTTCCCGCCCGCCGTACTGGTTCGGAATCCATTCGCCCGCCTTGCGCGAGTAATCGAGGTAAATCATCGAGGCCACGGCGTCCACGCGCAGGCCGTCAATGTGAAAGCGGTCGAGCCAGAACAGCGCGTTGGCGACGAGGAAATTGTTCACCTCATTCCGCCCAAAATTAAAAATGAGCGTGCCCCAATCCTGATGCGCGCCTTTGCGCGGGTCTTCGTGCTCGTAAAGCGCGGTGCCGTCGAAACGCGCCAGCGCCCATTCATCACGCGGAAAATGCGCGGGCACCCAGTCCACAATCACGCCGATGCCCGCCGCGTGCAGCGCGTTGACGAGGAATTGGAAATCCTCCGGCGTGCCATAGCGGCTGGTGGGCGCGTAGAAACCGGTGACCTGATAACCCCACGACGGATAAAACGCGTGTTCGGCCACCGGCAGGAATTCGACGTGGGTGAACCCCAGGCGTTGGACGTAAAGCACGAGCGGTTCGGCCAGCTCGCGGTAGCTCCACGATTCGTTCGCCGTTTTTTTCCGCCAGGAACCGACGTGGACCTCATAAACGCTCATCGGCGAGCGCAACGCATCGCGTTCGCGGCGCCGTTTCAACCAGGCTTCGTCGTTCCACTTGAATTGGCGCGTGTCCCAGACGATGGCGGCGTTTTTCGGCGGCACCTCGAAGAAAAATCCGCAGGGATCGGTCTTGAGCGAGATATGACCGTGCGCGTCGCGAATTTCAAATTTGTAATGCGCGCCGACGCCGACGCCCGGAACGAAAATCTCCCAGACGCCGGACGCGCCGAGCAACCGCAGGGGATGAAACCGCCCGTCCCACTGGTTGAAATCGCCAACGACGCTGATGCGCTGCGCGTTCGGCGCCCAGACGGCGAAGCTCGTGCCGGGCACACCGTCAATCACGCGCAACTGGGCGCCGAGTTTTTCATACATGCGGCGTTCATCGCCCTTGCCGAACAAAAACAAATCCGATTCGCCCAGCGTCGGCAAAAATGAAAACGCGTCGCGGGTGCGGCGGGTCTGGCCCTGATGATTGGTGACCACCAGGTCGTAGGCGTAAACGCGGTTGGCTGATTTTGTGGTGCCTTCAAAAAGTCCGCTTTCGTGAATGCGCTTGAGCGCGAAACTGGGTTTGTCCTTCTCGTGAACCGGCTGGACTTCGACTTGGGCGGCATCGGGCAGAAACGCGCGAACCACCAGGCCCGAACCGCCGCCCAACGGCTGCATGCCCAGCAGCATGTGTGGCGACTGATGCATCAGTTCAACCAAGCTGTGCAGTTCATCTTTGGTCAGCAACATGGCGGCAAAAGATTAGCAGGGTTCTTTCGCCAAGGCACGGCAAAGTAAGCGCCAAGGCGCGAAATTCAAAAACCGCCCCGGCCGGGTCGCACGGCCATAATTTTCCTTTGCCGGCGAAGGCGGGGAGGACGGGCGCGGGCTAATACCAATTCTCCGTGACAACCGGAACTTTTGTTGATTTTATGGAACCCCTCACCCGGTCCTGCATTGCGCGACCACCCTCGCCCACTGGGCGGGGCGAAGGACAAGATGAGGGGAACTGGAGCCAACCAAGGTAGCGATGCTTCCGCCTCGGTGGTGATTATTTTTCTTCAGCCGTTCCGCTCTCCCCTGAGTTGAGAGAGCAGAACGGTGTTCGTATCAAAATCTATCGGTCAAATTCGAAACCTTCGGGTGGCGTCAACCCGGTATAGTCTCCAACCACTTTCGCATCGTAGGGCGAATACAACCCGTTCTGCGTTGTGAAAATGTCGTAGCCGACGTTGTTCCCGATCGGATCCCCACCCGCGAGAGGGAGTCCGTAGCTGGCGACGATTTGCCCGGCCAAGTTGACCCGGATGACGCGGTTGTTGAACTGGTCGCTGATCAATGTGTCGCCGTTGTGCAGCCGGATTGCCCGGGTCGGCAGGGGGGCCGAGACGCTCAAGGGGTCGGTATCCGTGACGTATTGCCAGACCACGTTGTCATTGGCATCAACTTCAACGGCGCGGGAGTTGCCGGCATCGGTCAGCAGCGTGTCCCCGTTTTTGAGGCGGCTGGCAAACGCGACGATATTGGCCGTGCCGCCGGCGGTGAACGTTTTGACGATGTGATCGCCGCGCGTGACTTCAATCGCCCGGTTGTTGCCCTGGTCGGCGATCAGGATATGGCCGTTTTCGAGCAGCTCGGCGGAGTTCGGGCCATTGAGCTGGTCCGCTTCGTTGGTGTTCGAACCCGGGTACTGCCAGACGATTTTCTTCGCCAGGTTTACCTCAATGATCCGGTTGTTGGCCTGGTCGGTAATGAGGACGTGGGCGTTCGGGAGCCACGTGTTCTGCACCGGCGTATTCAGCAGGTTGGGACCCGAACCGGTTTGTCCGAACTGGCCATACTGCCAGACGATTTTGCCTTTGGGGTCCACCAGAATGACACGGTTGTCCGGAGCGCCGTCGGGAGCCTGTGGGATCACGTCCGCGGGTGTGCCGGTGCCGGCCATCAGGGTGAAATCCCCGACGCGCTGGGCGTCGTTGACACCGATGATGGACCTGGCCGAAAAGTCGTTCGGTCCCAGCCCGAACGACCAGACGATGTTGCCGTTGGGGCTAACTTCAATGACCCGGTTGTTGAACTGGTCGGAAATCAGGATGTTTCCGGGCTTGTTGAACTCACGGTTGACCTTTGTGTCCATGGCCAAACCACTGCCGGCCAGGGCCAAAACGCTGATGGCGGTGAGAGCGGCGCGGAAATAAAACCCGGCCGACCCTTTGGGGTGTCGTTTAATCATATAACATTCTCCTTTTTGTTTTTGTTTGAACCAAACTCGTTTTACGAAAGGTGAGAGGATCGTTCGCTAAAAAAGTTCCCGAAAAAATCTGCCATAAATCCGTTACCATCCAACCATCCCGGCACGGCTGCGCCCTGACGCCGCCGGGGCCGGGCCGGGCCAAGGCAAAACTACCGAACCGCAAGGTGTAAAAACCCACCTGGCAAATCATTGAAAGTCACCGGCAGGATTGACCGGTTTCAAGTTGCCCCGAGGAATTCCATAATTCGAGAACGGGATCGATTGTCGGTTTCGATTTCCAGTGTCCGGCGCGTTGGTTGCAGCGGCGGCCTTGATGATTTCGACGACAATCTGGTCGGAAAGGTCCCCGCCCGTTGGAAAAACCATCTGCAAATGGCCGGTGGCGTCGATAATGAGCGTGCGGAAATCGTGATTGAACGTGCCGGCATCGTATTGATAACTGACGTTGGCCTGCCGGGCGAGTTCGGCGATTTGGTCCGCCGGTCCGGTCAGAAAACTCCAGTGCTTCGGGTCATATTGATAACTGTTGCCGTAGGCTTTCAACATTGGCGGCGAATCAAATTCCGTGTCGAAGGAGACGGAAAGCAGATGCCAGTTGGCGGGAGCGCCGGGCAGGGATTCGAGTTTTTGCTGCGCTTCCTGGAAATTTTTCGACAGCCTCGGGCAATAGTCGGGCAACGGGCAGCGGGTGTAAAAAAAGGTGATGGCCAGCGCCTGCCCGCGAAAATCGTTCAAGCTCACCGCCTGGCCCAGTTCGTTGGTGAACTTGTAATCCAGCAACGGATGATTCGGCCGGACGGTTGGTGAACTGGCCGGGGTTGGAATGGGCGGCAACGGGATCGTTCCGATTTTGGCGATCTGCTCCACCCAGCTCTCCGATTCTGTGACTCGGAGCTGGAATGAAATTTCATCGCCCGGGTGCAAACCGGCCAGTTCTTTTGGGTCTTTCACCTTGAACGGCATGGTCATGGCCGCCATGTAATTGGAAATGACTTCGTGCCGGATGACCACCGTCCGACCGTCCGGCTTGAGTTCCATCACCGTTCCTTTTGCCATGAACGACTGCGGGTTCGTTGCCTCCCCGCTGGATAATGGGAGTGATCCGGTGGATTTCGCACCGCACACAATCAGCATCAACAAAGCGAACGGCAATTTGCTGATAAATAGCGCCCGCAGCCTCATATTTTATGGTCATGGTTGTCTCTTTCTGACCAACCTTTCCAGCACTTTTATATGATTAATCATGGATTTGGCAAACGTCCGACCCGATAGAATCCCGGGCTGAATGTCGCGTTGAGGTCCGTGAAATTGATCGAACTGCTTCCCGCCGTATTGGTGACGAGGGTGGTCCACTTGGGCGAAAGCAGATTGGTGGAACTTTGGACGATGTAGCTCAACCCGGCATTCGCCGTGTAACTGAACCGGAATTTCCCGGACGGCACCGGTTGCGGCGCGCTGAGCAGCACCGCCACCGGAGTGACGACGGTGATCGCGACCTGGTTGGTGGCGGTTGCGCCACTGTTGTCCGAGGCAATGGCGAAAAGAGTGTAGCTGCCTGCGGCCAGATTGTTGGTGACGCCGAAGAATGGGGCGGTGGCCTTATTGGTCACCACGTTTGCGCCGACACGGAATTGCACGTTGGTGACCGTGCCGTCACTGTCCGAGGCCGAGGCCTGGATGGTCACGTTGGCGGGTGCGGCGAAGACGGCGCCGGACGCCGGATTGGTGATGGCCACGGTTGGTGGCAGGTTGGCCGCCGCGACCACTACGGAACCAGTCATGCCCGAAGAGACATGGATGGTGCATTCATACGGGAAAGTGCCCGCGGAATTGAAGGTATTGGTGAAAGTGCCGCTGCTTTGGGTGGGCGATGCCGTCCATGCGCTGGTCGTGCTCGTGACATTGTGATTTGGTCCGGCCCAGGTCCAAAGGACCCGGTCGCCGACATTGATGGTAATGTTGGTGGGCGAGAAACGCAAAGTGCTGTTGAATCCCACAGTAACATTGACGGTGGCGGCAAATCCGGTCAGTGAACCACTGAACAACACGAGGCTCGCGCTCAGCAACATCCCTTTGAATAATTGACGTATCATGTTCGTAATACTTGGTTAACGTGTTTCATCCTTGTCGGTCCGGACAGAACTTAATGATCAAAGACCGTTGGAATTGCCAACGGCGCCGCCGGAACGGGTTTTGAGTGAGAATTTCATTCCCATCTGGAATTAAGAGGGACCGGGCGGAGATTTGTTCCCGATGATTTTTTGCTGGAACAATTGACGTTTCGGGGGCTCTTAACTTCAATGTTGCGATATGGCTGAGGGCGTGGACTTTGAAAGTCTGGTGGCTTGTTATTACGAGCCGTTGTACCAGTTTGCCTTCAGCCTCGCGCGTGACGAATCGGACGCCTGTGACCTCACACAACAAACTTTTTGCATTTGGGCAGCCAAAGGCCACCAGTTGCGCGACGCATCCAAAGTGAAAACCTGGCTGTTCACCACCCTGCACCGCGAGTTTCTCGGCACGCGGCGAAAGCAAACGCGCTTTCCGCACATCGATTTAGAATACGCGGCGGCGGAACTTCCCGTCGTGCCGCCGCCCACCACCAACCGCCTCGATGCCGGACAGGCGCTCGAGGCCCTGGCGCGTCTGGATGAAATTTATCAGGCGCCCGTCGCGTTGTTTTACCTGCAGGATTGTTCCTACAACGAGATTGCCGAAATTCTCGACGTGCCGCTTGGCACTGTAAAATCGCGCCTCACCCGCGGCCTCGGACGGCTGCACCAACTGCTGACGGGCACCGCCCCCGGCGCGCAACCCCAGCCACCAAACTTGTGAATCGCGACGAAGTCAAAACCATTTTGCTGCTCTACCGCCCCGGCACGACGGATGCGGGCGACCCGGAAATCGCCGCGGCGCTGGCATTGGCAAAACAGGACCCGGAACTGACGCGGTGGCTGGTGGAGCATTGCGCGCGGCAGGAGGCGTTGCGCACCGGATTCCGGCAAATCACCGCGCCCGCCGGATTGAAGGAACAAATCATTTCCGAGCAGGCGGCACAGGAAAAAATTATTTCCTGGCGGCAGAACGCAATTCTCGCGGCAGCGGCAGTCGTCGTTGTGGTGCTGGTAGTCCTGACGCCGCTCTGGTTCCAGCACCGCGGGAAGGAAGAGACACTCGCCATTTACCGAAGCCGGATGGCGGGCATTGCGCTGCGCGGACCTTACCTCATGGATCTGGCGACGAACAATCCGGCGGCAATCCGCGCCTACCTCGCGCAAAAACAGGCGCCGTCGGATTACGTATTACCCGCGCCTTTGGAAAAAACCGCCGTGACCGGTTGTGCGATTGAAGGCTGGCAGGGGGCGAAGGTTTCGATGATTTGTTTTCGCACCGGCAAGCCGCTGCCGCCGGGACAGCAAAGCGATCTTTGGCTGTTCGTCATTGACCGTTTCACGGTAAAGAATGCACCGCCGACGGGTTCGCGCCAGTTTGTCCAGGTCAACAAACTCATGATTGTGACCTGGACGCAAGGAGACAAGTTGTACGTGTTGGGGATGGAAGGAGACGAACAAACCCTGCAACAGTATTTGTGAGCACGCCCGGTCGTCAGTTGTGGTCCACGCTCATGTGATTGAGCACCCACTCGAGGTCCTGGTTCTCGCTGGAGGGAACAGAAATGGGGAGGTTCGCGACGTCCGGCAGCGGCGGCCGGTCGGTGGCGGACTGCGTCCAGCGATGCAGCGAGCTGTGTCCATCGGCAAACGAAAACGCGGTACTGCCGTTGTGATAGGAGGCGGGCAGGTCGTGCCACTCTGGATAATAGTCGCGTTCCAGAAAATAGCCGTCGTTGATGCTGTCCGGATGCTCGTCGAGAAACACAAAAATTTCAGTGGGCTGCGGAATTTGCGTGATTTTGAAAAACTGCGTGTAATCGGGATTGTTCGTGTTGACTCCGCTGCTCGAAAGCTCGCCCGCGTCGCCGACCATTGCGTTCATTGAATAACTGCGGATGCGCCCGTCCCAGCCGGCGGCGCTTTGGGCCGCGCTGACGACGTGGTCGGACGGACAACGGTAAATGGCCGTCGCCTGACTGACAAAAGTGCCGAGACTCGCCTCGGTAAGCGTGGCAGTGTTGGTATTGTCCGAACTCAAATCCCAAGTCATGACATTGTTGACCCAGTTGAGCGGGGTGCGAAACGACGACCCGGCCATGCCGAGATTGTAGGGCAGCCGACCTTCGAAATCGTCCGCGTAGAGTTGCCACCCCAAGGTGAGCTGCTTGGTGTTGTTCAGGCAAAGGATGGCCTGCGCCCGCCCTTTTGCCTGGGACAATGCCGGCAACAAAATCGCCGACAGGATGGCGATGATGGCAATCACCACCAGCAGTTCGATCAAGGTAAAAGCCCCCCCGCTCGCTCCTTTTGCAAGCGCTGAAGTTCGTGAAACGGGCAAAATGATCATGGCACAAGTTCGCCGCATCTACCTTGCGGATATCTAATTGATATTATTATGCCAACTTTTCGACCGTGTCAAAGCCTAAAATGCCCTGAATTCAGGTTCACCGGGAATTCCGCCATTGCCCCGCCGCACCACTTTCCCCAAAATCCCGCGCCCATGGCAATTCCCGCTGTTTCCGAGAGCTGTTGGCGCGTCAAGCCGGCTTCTTTGCGGCGTACCATAAGCAAGTCGCCGACGGTCTTGATGATGGCTGAAAAAAGTTTGTCATGCCGCAAAACCTCTGTTTTATTGCCAAAACAACGTTAATTGTCCGTTGTGCAAAAGTCCAATGCGAGCGTGGAATTGCAAGCCGGCCGGTTTTGTTAATAACTCATTTCCTGTTAACAAGTAAATTTGTGTTTGGGGAAAATGGGCATACCATTATTTCTTACACCTCAGCCACGATGCCAGCACCGAGAAATCAAGCGCGGCGGATTTTGGTGGTGGACGACGAACCCGCCGTCTGCGATGCCATCAAGATGATGCTCAAGTTTGACGGGCACGAAGTCCAGACTGCCAATGGCAGCAAAGAAGCTTTGGCCCTGCTGGAGCAGGGCAAGTTTGACCTGATCACCGTGGATTATGCCATGCAGGGAATGCAAGGTGATGAACTGGCCGCCGTCATCAAGCAGCGCCTGCCCCATCAGCCAATCATAATGATCACGGCCTATGCCGAAATGTTGAAGTCTTCCGCCAATCCGCTTCCGGGCGTGGACTTCATAATCAGCAAACCATTTATGCTGGAAGACCTGCGGGAAGCCATGGCCAGGGTATGGTCGGGAAGTTGAAGGTTGGACGGTAATCCCAAGCGCGGTTCGTCATTGCACCATTTTCGTATTTATAGCAGTTCCAGTTAACATTGGCACCGCTTGACATGCCCTCGGGAAAGCGGCGCCGATGCATCGGCACCGCACTCCAAAACGCTGTGCGCGACACGATGACTCCTGAAATCCGCGAAGCGTCTTGGACTGCGCCAGTCCTCTGGCGTTTTGCAGGCAGACGAAGTGTCCGCGAGATTTCCGCATGAGCTTTGTGTGCCAATGACAATATGAACTGCCATATTTGTAGCGGCGCTCTGCGAGCGCCGGTGGAATCGGTGGAATCCATGGCGACGGTCGCAGACCGCCGCTACAGTGCAACGCACGGCGGCGCGGCAGCGCCGCCCTACCAAGTCAAAGCTTTACGAAAATTCGTTCGAGCTGCTGCGCGTACGCGTCCAGCGCGCCATCGGTCCATACCACGAAATCGGCGCGAGCGATTTTTTCCTCAATCGGCAACTGCGCGGCGAGGCGCTGCTGGATTTGCTCCGGCGTCCAGCCGCGCGCGCGCAATCGTTCGCGCTGGGTGGCGGCGGAGCAGGCGACGCAAATGATTTTGTCAAAATGGGATTCGGCCCGGGTCTCGAACAGCAGCGGAATCACCACGATGGCGAGTGCGCGGTTTTCCTGGCGCCAGATTTCAACCTGGGCGAGCCAGCGTTCGCGGATGCGCGGGTGGAGAATGGTTTCGAGTTTTTTGCGCGCGACGGCATCGGCAAAAATGATTTCCGCCAGTTCCTTCCGGCGAAGTTGGCCGTCCGGGGCGATGACTTTTTTGCCGAATTCAGTCTGGATTTCCGCGAGCGCGGGCTGGCCGGGTTGAACGAGCTGCCGCGCCAGTTCGTCGGTGTCCACGATTTGCGCGCCGCGGGCGCGGAGGAATTCGGCGGCGGTGGATTTGCCCATGCCAATGCCGCCGGTCAGGCCAAATAGCTTCATCCCCACGATGATAAGGCCGGTTTTTTTTTGCGCGACGAGAAATTATCGTCAAGGCGGGCAGTGGTCGGCAACAGGGCATTAACCCGTTTGATCACCTTAAAGATTTGTTCACCCGGTTGCCGGCAGCGAAGATCACCGGGTTCCAGCGGTTCGCTCCGCGAGTTTGGGCCAAGGAGCAAAGCGAATGGGAAATTGGCTGTTCAGCGGGCAGCGTGACTCCACCTTCACAGCCTGCTCGTTAAAGCGGGATTGGGACACAAAGTCACGGCATCACCGCCCGGTAGAACCGGTAGTTGAAATTCGTCGCCTCCGGATCACTGAAATTCAGCGTCGAATTGGTGCCTACAAAATTTGTGAGAGTTGTCCAAGTCAACAAATTCGTCGAAGTCTGAATATGGCCGTTCAGTCCCGGCGAAATTTGCAAGTTGAAACCCAACCCATTGTCCGTCAACGGTTGGGCCAGTGTAAAACCAAGCTGCAATTTGAACGTGTTGCTCGACACAAAGCTCACATTGTTGGTGGCCGAATAATTCCCTCCCCAGTCCAGCGCATAGGCCTTGATGGTATTGGTGCCCGCAACCAGTTTTACCGTTGTCGTCCAGTTGGTCCAACCATTGGTGGTGGCGGCCTGGCTCCAAACCCCGTTGTTGTTTAATTGATACCACACGTCGCTAACTCCCCAGTTGTCCGTCGCTTTTCCCAGAATGGTTGCCAAGGCACTCGTCATGTGCTGGCCGGAAACCGGCGCGGTGATGGTGTTGGTCGGCCTGGTCACATCCACGAAATTGGCCTGCAGCATCAAATTGGCTTGCATCAGGAACTGGATGGTCGCCTTGTTGGTGATGATGTTCAGCGGCAGATTGGTCCCACCCGTCCAGTTGGTGAACGCAAAACCCTTCGCCGCCGTCGCCGTGATCGAATAGCTCTTCCCGATTTGCAGGAGCGCGCCATTGTCGTTCGGACTCAAGCTGCCCAATCCGTTGGTGCTGACACTCAGCGTTGCATTTAATACACAAACAAAGCTCACCTTGTTGGTTGTTGAAACGCTGCCGTTGTTGTCCACCGCATAAGCTGCAATCGTGTTTGTTCCCGGTATCAGCGTCACTGCCGCGCTCCAGTTCGTCCAGTTATTGCCCGTTGCCGCATTTGTCCACGGCGAGTTGTCCAACGTGTAATACACGCCGGCCACCGCCACCTTGTCCGTCACCGTGCCTGTCACCGTGAACAGCACGTTGCTGACCGATTGATTGGCCGTGGGTGCGGTGATGGCGACGGTGGGTTTGTTGGTGCTGGTTGACACGTAGACGCCGGTGATCAAGTTGGTAAGACCGACGGTGATGGTCACGGATTGGGTGGAGGGGGTAACAAAGCCGTTGACGGCTTCGTAGGCGACAGTGTGGTTGCTCGCGGAAAGGCCGGAAACGATGGCCCCGCTGCTTTGGAACGCGCCGCCATCCACCTGCCACATCGCGCCAGCCGTTATCGCGCCGGGCGGATTGAGCGTCACCTGTAGAGAACCGGTTTGCACGTAGGTCCCGTTCGTGGTGGTCGTTTGGTTGGCTGTAATGGTAACGGTCTGGCTGGCCGGTGTGCCCCAGCCGTTGACCGGGCTGAATGTGAGGGTGTGACTTCCGACCGATAGATTGGAAACCGTCGTGCCGCTGTTTTGCAACGTGCCACCGTCAACCTGCCATTGCGCCCCGGCGCTGACCGCCGCTGCCGGGGTGATGGTCACCTGCAACGAACCGGTTTGCGATACGTAGGTGCCTGTCGCGGTCGCCGTTTGGTTGGCTGTAATGGTAACGGTCTGGCTGGCCGGTGTGCCCCAGCCGTTGACCGGGTTGAATGTGAGGGTGTGACTTCCGACCGGTAGATTGGAAACCGTTGTGCCGCTGTTTTGCAACGTGTTACCGTCAAGCTGCCATTGCGCCCCGGCGCTGACCGCCGCTGCCGGGGTGATGGTCACCTGCAACGAACCAACCAAACCGTTGGTGGCCCGCCCCACGAAAGTCACAACGCTCATGGCCGGAATCGTGGCGGAAAAGGACGAATTGTCCACCATGATGGACGGCAGATTGGAGAGTGAATAAGCGGCGGAGGTAATCCACGGCGTCACGGTCGCGGCCCCCGGGAAATTGGTCAGACTGAAAGTCTGTTTGACATCAACGTTGATACTGGAATTGATGGCAACAACGGCGAAATTTGAGGAGGTCGTATCCATGTAGGCACTGACCAACAAGTTGCTGTCGCTGGTGTTGACGCCGATACGGTAGTCCCCGGGACGAACAAACCGGCTGAAGTTGCCCAGCACATACATGCGCTTGGCCGGGATTCCGTTGTTGTCGGTCAGGCCCTCGTTGTCAGTGCCTAGTGGAACCAGCCACCAGTAGTGCCAGGCGTTGACTTGCGCCACGGTCAAAAATGCATGAATCCGTCGGGCCCAATAGACACCATCGGCGATGCTGCCATCGAATGAATTCACCCTCATGACTTCGGTTTGCCACATCCCCTTGTTGGAAACCGAAAGCTCCGCCGGCGGGGTGGTGTCACCTGTTACATTGTCCATCACATAGTTGTGGTTGGCGATAATGCCGACGGCTGCCGCGGCATTGGTGTCGTTCAGTGTCGGCGTGTAGAGACCGGGATTGCTCGCCCAATTCTGGCTCTCGGGAAGCAAAATTTTTGTGGAACTCAACCCTTTGGCCGCCAGCGCGCTGTAAAGGTTGGTGGCAAAATCACGAATCTGCGCGCCAGTCCATTGGCACGCCTCGTAGGTGGTGATATCCGCGTCCGGTTCGTTTTGGATGGAGAGGGCGTAAAGGTTGACGCTATAGTTGGTCTTCATGCTGGCCACATAGTTGGCCAGTTGGCTGGCGTAATTCACATTCGTGATATTGTGTCCGCTGCCAAGATAGCTGCCGCCGTATAGTCCGCCGCCAGTGGCCTGGCCGGAATCATAAATGTCGTTGATGCTTTTGAACCCGGCCGCCGGCGTCCACGGCGCGCTCCATACGCGCGCGCCACGCGCCTGGGCCATCTGCATGATGCTGAATTCGCTCGTGCTCGGTGTCGCGCTCGCCAAAGTTGAATTGGCAGCGGAGATGTGGTTGCGCAACAGGGAAAGGCCGATGCCGGTGTTGGTGGAAAAGAACATATCCGCCTGTGCGCTGGTCCAACTGCCCTGCCAAGCCGACGAGGCGCCGAAACCGTCAATCCGTTGATAGACGGTGTTCCAGTCCACCGAGCCGCTTTGGGCGACGACCAGATCGGGCACCAGGCTTATGCTGCCTCCGAACAGGTTGGTCAAGAATTGCCCCGGCGAGCCGTTCGGCGGCGTGAAGCCCAGAATGACCTGGTTAACATAAATTTTCAGGTTGGGATCAATCTGAATCATGTTTGCGACGTCCGTGGAATTTGTGGTAAGCCCGGACAAGTCGAGCGTGGTGACATACATGGCGTTGCTCACCCCGGTGCCGTAGAAATGGAAGAGCGGCTCCAACCGATAATTATTGGTATGAGGATTTTGGGCGGAGAGCGCCAGCGTGCCAATCGCCACGTTGTTGGTAAAACCGGCCCAGCTTGGCCCGTAGTCGTTCCCGGACCAAGCATGGTCAATTTCTTCCCTGTCCAAGGACGCGATGCTGGCGATGGTGGAGCCGCGCAAATCCCCGTTTGCCGGTTTGATCCACAAATTGAATCCGTTGTAACAGGTGAAGAAGCATGTCGTGTTGGCGTCGGACAAGGAATTGGTCACGTTAAAATCCAGCGCGCCGTTGGCATAGAGGGCCGCGGAGTCCATCAGCAGCGTGTTGGCGGAAAGCTGAATATCATTCGCCGAATAGATTGAATTGGTATAAATCCAATAAGGGTAAAAGGTGGGTCCCGTTATTTCGATTGACCCGGCCGTGGCGGAGAAATCACCTGTAAATGTTTCGTTAATCCCGTTAATAATCTGAAGGTCGAGGCTGTCAATCGTTTGATCGCCCGAATCAATATACCCGTTGTTGACAAATTCCGCATAAGGCACGGCCGTGTCATTTCCAAAATTCGCGTTGTTCGGAATGTACAGATAACCGTTATTGGTGAAATAGAGAAGGTTCGGCGCATTGGCACTGGTCCAATCCTCGATCGCGCCGTAAAGGTATAGTTCCCCCAGCAGCGTGAACGTTTGTCCTGGCCCATCCAACAGAAACGAGTTCGCAACGTTCAGGGAATCGCTGATGACGATATTGGTGCTGTGCAGGCTCAAATCCTGAACCGTCACCGACACTTGGGATGAAAGCGAACTCGCATCCACAACCAAGACATAAAAGTCTATTGCGGTGGAATTCGTAATAAAGGCCGGGATATCATAATTGCTAGCGATAGTATCATAAGCATAGTTGGTAATGATTTCGGCCATGGAGTTGGTCCACTCGGCGCTCCAGGCGACAATATTCCCCTGAAACTGGGAGATGGACAGGCTGGCCAAATTGGCAAAATTCAAATTGCCGTTCGTCGAGCTAAGGTTATAGCTCAAGTTCTGGCAGCTTACCACAGCGTTGGCGCTGCTAACCAGATTACTCGCCTGAATGTTGATATAACCCCCGGCAACCAGGTCCGCCCGGGAGAGGTTCAGATTATTGGCATTGACGATAATTCTCCCTCCCAAATTCGTCACCGCGCCGTTCGCTTGCTGATCATGAGACAGATTGTCTATGTAAGCGGCGTAGGCCGTATAATCAGGCGCCGCAAACTGGGAGACGAGATTTGAGTAATAAAAAATGTTGTTGGTCGGCAATCCAACGCTGGGAGGACCGATGATGCTATTAAAAAAGTTGTGGGGGGCCAGTCCCCCGCCGGGAGAACCGTCGGCAAAGCTGCCCGGATCCAGCCGGGACAAAATATAATTAACCGGACAGCCCACCAACCCGGCGCATGCATAATACGGATCAGGATTTTCCGTCCAGAGCACCCCCTGGTTGGTGTTGGACATCAACGTATCCACGAGATAAATCGAACTGGTTTGCGGTAATAGCGTTATCACATTGGTCGAAGTCATTGACAAACGCACCGCGACTGTCTGGCCATAGTTGGTTGGATTGGAGCTGGGGGAAAATCTCACCTGTCCGGATATGCCGGAATCCGTCCCGATGTTAAGAAAAACCGCCTGCCGGATTATGTGGACGGGCAAATTCGCCGCCAAACCTGGAGTAGGAACAGGCCCGGCGCTATAGTTCGTATAAACGATATTCGTGAAAGTTGCCACAATGTTCGTTGAATCGGAACCCACGGCGGCAGTAAACGGAACAATCTGAACCGTGATGTTTGTTGATCCACATGTGGAGTTCTCATTATACACAGTCCCATTATAAAAGCTGGAAGAGCTGGGAATTCCGTACACATTGCCATTCACCGAGAATGAAAACGGGATTGCCAGTCCTCCGCTCGATGTATTTGTGCCGGTGAACACATTGGTGCCATCCCACAGAATCGTGGTCTCAAAGCTCGTATAGTTTGTCCCCCAAAACAGACTATAAACCTGCACATCCGGGGTAAAATTCGTGTTGCCATTGGAGCTGCCTTGTCCGGTAATGGACGTGGTTTCCAGTGTACTGCGAGAAAGCGTCACGTTTGCGCCGTTCAACACAATCTCGCCATTGGGGCCGGCCACGAGCGTGCCTTGATTGACGATATTCGTGGCGCCTATCAACAAGTAACTCACCAGAGACGGATTTTGTGAGTTTTCCGGATTGGGAATGCTGTGATCGTTCGCCTTAATCGTCCCGCCGCTGCCATTGAAGAAATTGGCGGATAATTTAGGGCCGCCAAAGAATGAATGCGCTATGGTTGAAGATCCAAAATCAAATTCCCAGCCCACCGAGCCGGTCATCGTGCCGACATTGGTGTAGGTAAGCGTATCGGCGGTTTGGAAAGGGAGTGGCGAATCATACGGATCGCCGGCTGTGTCAATATTCCAAGTGCCGGAATTATAAAAGTTGGTCGCGTCCACGTTTACCGGTGAAGTAATCGTTCCGGTGTTGATATAAATTGAATCCGCGGCCCGGGCGGCAAAGACGGACAGAACCAAGCCCAGCAGAAACGCCCAGAACCTTCCCCGCAGCCGTCCGGCTGATTTGGAAAATATATTCATCATTTGACAGTAACTCCTTAATGAATCGTGATCGAATAAGGCATTTGCACCGAGCGGGCGCTGGAGTCATTCATTTGAACCGTAAAGTCAAACGTCCCGCTTTCGTTTGGCGTGCCGGAAATCACCCCGCCCGAGGACAAGCTCAACGCGGTCGGCAAGGGGAGCGAGTTCGTCGCCAGCATCCAAGTGTAAGGCGGCTGGCCGCCGGCGACTGAAAGGGTGACGGCGCTGGTGACGACGTTGGTGCCGACACTGGTGTAGTAATAGTAAGGCACTCCATTGGTCGCATCCGGCAGCGTCGCCGGAGATATCTGGATCAGCGCCTCGCTTTGCAACGTGGCAATGCTCGCGCCGTTGGGATAAACAATCGGATCGTTGGTCGAGCCGTCAAACGAACCCCAGATAAAAGACCGCCCATAGGCCCCCACCGGCCCGTTTAGAAAGGCGAGCGAGCGGTTTTGGTAAATCGGGCCGGCTTTCTCATAAACAATCGTGGAAGGAGGGGCAATGGTTCCCGGCCCGGCAAGGCCGGGCAGTACGTTGTTCATATTGAAAGTAACGGTCCGGCTATAGACTTGAACAATCGTATTTATTGCAGCCGGACCGGGCACCAAATCCGCCGCAGAAAACAGAATGTCGGGCCGGGTCAGCACTCTTTGAAAGGTCTGAACCGTTGTCTGGCTGCTGTTGGGCGGCACAACCGTCAACGTGTAGGTGTTCGTAACGGGTTGAACAAAATTGCCGGTGAGCGGATCAATGCTTTGGTCGGGCACGCGCACGAATTGAATTTTTTCAACGCCTGCATACTTCCCGGTGGTGGAATTTGTGCCGCTGGAACCGCCGATAAATTCGCAAGGCGCCACCAACAAGGTATGATTCGTTGAAACGATGACCAAGTTCGTCGAAGTGATGGTGGTTTTGGTTAAGTTGGTGGTGGCGGAGGTCCCCAACAAATTGGTAGCGGCAACCACGTTGCTGGCCAATACGGACCGAACGGTCAACCCGCACAAATTAGTGGGAATGAGAAAAAAATCTCCCGAAACGATATTGGTCCTGAAGGTGGTGGTTTTGGTGGTGGTGTTGGTGGTCAGCGTGCCGGCGGGCGCGCCAAGGGCCGGCGCAACCGTGGTGGTTCGAATCTGATATTGAACCAAGGAATTAGTGACCAGAGTGTAGTCCACCACATTGGCAAAGGTGTAGGTCAAAGTGCCATTGAAATTGGTAATGACGCTGCTGATCACCAGTCCCGGATAAAGCGCCTGCAGCGCAACGGGGCCGTTGGTCTGCGACGCCAGGATCAGGGTCGTGAGATTGGACGTGGTCAATTCATACTCGTCGTTGTTGTTGGTAATGGTCAGGCCGCCGCCGTTCAACGCCGTGCTGTTGGGCGCCGCAGTTTCCGTGTTGACGTTGGCTGAACTGTATAGCAAACGCAAACCCGCCATGTCGTCCCGGGTCAAGCCGGTGTAAAAAAATCCGGTTGCCAATGAACCCGCGGCCACTTCCCCACCGGACGCGACCGGTGGAGTATTGACCAAGGGATCAGCGGGCACTTCAACCGCGTCCGCATCGGGCGGCGGATCATCGATTGATAAAGCGCAATCTTCAGCAATGGAATAAGTATAAAGTTCGCCGTTGACGTACATCGAATATTGAAGCTGGTTCAACGGACTGGCCATGATGTCGAAATTCCTCATGGTCACCAAATAAATCATTCCGTAGGGACAGGGAAGAGCAGCTCCTGAAGTTTGATAACGATTGTGCAAGACCCAGACATAGCGGATGGCGTCGGCCAATCCCAACTGCTCCATCATCACGGCCAGCGTCTGTGATTTCAAATCCAGCAATCCCAAAATTGTCGCCGAATAATTTTGCGACTGCGATTGCAGAGGAAATTCCACCAAATTACTGCTGCAACTGTCCACGCCGTTGGTCAGGTATTGGCCCAGTGGATTGTTGGTAAATGCGTTGTTCAAGACGGCCATGGCACCGTCCACGGCCTGTTCACCATTGACCCCGAAGAAACCGGCAAAATTTTGGTCAAAGCCGTAATAAATCACCGGCGTATTCCGGCGATATCCTTCACCGATGTTCTTTGGCCCTATCTGCAGGGTATCAAAGCCCAAGTATGGCGGTGCGCCGCCATTATATATCGGAATCGGATTAAAGCCAATGGTATTATCTTCCCACACGTCGCCGAAGGGAGAGGGAACGCCGGGATATAACGCGCTTGGCCCCAACAATGAGTAACCACAGGCCGTTTGCCAGCCAAACGCCAGCAAACCCATCCACAAAACCTTTTTCAACAATTGCAACATACGTAATTTCATTGACGCAACAGCACAATGCGGTAATAACCCATCGAACCGCCCCCGACATAAATTGAATCACTGGTGCCCGCCGCAAATCGCGGGGCGCCGAGATTGCTCCACGAGGTGAAATTCGTCGTCACCTGCACCTGATATGTCAGGCCCGGTTGCGTGTTCCAACTTACGTACATCCCGAGCGACGTCTGACCGGATTGCTGTGCCTGGAGGGATTGGAGCGCCGGCGGCGTTTGGCTGATTTGCACACGCAACACACTGGCGGCATTGGTCGGGTTCGTGCCCGCCAGGAACTCCTGATAATTGCTCATGCCGTCACCGTCGCTGTCAGCCGTTGCCGCAGGCCATTTGCTGATGTCGCTGCCGAAATAAATGGTCATCCATTCCCAGGGGATGCCGCCCCAGTTGTAACCGCTCCATGTCGAATTGGTCGTAGCCGCCGACCGCGACGGGCTGCGTCCGTCCGTCGTCACGTAATCCAGTTGGAACCAATGGGTGCTGCTGGCCGTCAAACCATTCGCCGCCGTCATCATCCAGACGTTGTTCGTCGTCACAGCGGTCGGTGAATTTGTGCCGTCCACATAGACTTCGTAGTTGGAAACGGAAATGCCGAGCAATGGCGGCCAGGAAACCTGCAACTGGGGCTGATACTGGTTGCTGACAATCAGGAACGGCGCCCAGACAAACGGCGCGGCCATTGGCTGCAACACGGCGGCGACATTCTGATAACGCTGCGCATATAAATCAAAGCCATACGGCGCGCCGGTATAACTGGTCCAAACCACAAGAAACTGGTTCACGCCATCCGAAGCCACCGCCGGTTGCATTTGCGAACTGATGGTGGTGGTGGTGACCCGGAATTCGCCGCCGAATTCCGAGCCGTTCCCGCGCAGAAATTGTCCATAAACACCCTCGCGGGAGCCGTCCTGTGCCAGACTCGTCCAAGTGATCAAATAATCCGTTCCCAGCGAACTGATGCGCGGCGCGTATTGATCGCCGTAAAGATAGGTGTTCACGCGGACAATCGTGCTGCCGCTGCCCGCGCCCGCGCTGGTGAAGGAGCGCGCGTAAATATCCAGACTGTTCGTGTTCGGGCTGGTCATGTCTTTGGCGTCCCAAGCCACCACAAAACCGCCGTCCGTGCCGGCGGCCACGCTGGGGTGAGCGCAGGGATTTGAATCGCCATTGACCAAAAATTCATCGCTCTGCGGGTTGCCGTTCGCGTCGTAAAGCCGCGCGTAAATGTCAACGCTCGGATAGGCCATCTGACTTGGCGTCGTCCCCGGGTAAGCGTTAGGCGCGCCGACCACGCGTTCCTGTTCAGAAACCCAGGCAACGACAAATCCACCGCTGCTCAAGGCTGCCACTGTCGGCGTGCGCTGATTGTAAGGGGTAAATTGATTGATTAAAAATTCAGCGCCAATTTTCACGCCGGCCGGCGACAGGATTTGCCCATAGACGTCCTGCAAAGTGTTGGGGCCGGCCTGGTTAAAACTGCCCCAGACGATCACGACGTTGCCGTTGGCCAGCGTGGCGACGGCGGGATTGATTTGAAAATTTACGGTGCTTACAGTCGTGTTCGTGGCCACCGTCGTGGTAACGGTCGTGGTGGTGTTGGTGGTGTAGCCGGTTATTCTAGTGTGCGGCAGATTCCAATTCGTTGTAACCGTTGATATTTTGTTGGTGGTATAACCATACAACACGAATACGTTGGTGACGAACTGCGCACTGACAGGCACGTCGCTGGTTGTCAGCCAGGTATTGTTGGGAGAAAGAAACCGCGCGTAGATCTGCTCCTGACTCGATTTGCCGCCCTGCCACACAAAGACCGCGCCGCCGTTTTGCAGCAAGGCCACGCGGGCATTTGCCTGATCGTTGGTTCCCTGGACATTCACCCGGAAGGAACTGCCCGAACCGGAGAGCGTACCGTTCAACCGCATGGCGCTCACGCCCCAGCCGCTGCCATCGGTGACGTTGTCCTGCCAGACCACAAAGCCGCCGCTGGAGTTCAACGCCACGTCCGGTAAAACCTGATCACCCGGCAACGAACCAACAATCGCGTATTCCGTTCCGTTGGTTTGATAATAGGCCTGGCCAAAAACAGCTGCCGGAGCGGCGAGGACCAGCCCCCAGCCGAGGCAGGCGGCGGCCCTTCTGACGGACAATGACAACAACATAAAAGAGATACAGGATTCTAGCTGCAGCCGGGCGTTTTGTCCAAAAAATCTTTCGCCAAAACGCAGGCACCGCCGCTGAAAAACCAGCCGCGCGCCGCGTTTGACCGCCAACAAACTTTTGCGTTCCAAATGCATTTTTTAAATCAAAACCGCCTGCCGTTCGCGCGCCGATTCCTCCAGCGCCGCGAGCATTCCCTTGAAACCCCAGCGCTGATACAACTCGCGCAGCCGGCCGGCATCCGCCGGCTTCTCCACCAGCACGCCCGGCGAAAATTCACCCGGCAAATCGTCCCGCAACCGCACCAATTCGCCATTGCGCCGCACCGCGTCCGCCGCGTCGCGCACCGCCGCGCGCAACTTTTCCGATTTTACTTCACCCAGCCGTTCATACAGCGCGGCGACCGAGCCAAATTGATTCAGCAATTCAGCAGCGGTTTTCGGCCCGACGCCGGCCACACCCGGAATATTGTCCACGGTGTCGCCCGTCAAGCTCAACCAATCCACAATTTGCGACGGTGCCACGCCGGTTTTGGCGCGCACCTGCCCGTCCGTCCAAACCGTCCCATTCTTGTCATTCGGGTTCAACAATCCGACCCGCGCCGACACCAACTGCATAAAATCCTTGTCGGAACTGGCGATGACCACAGTCATGCCCGCATCCGCCGCGCGCCGCGCCAGGCACGCGATGTAATCATCCGCTTCCACGCCTTCGCGGCAAAACGAGGCGACACCCGCCGCTTCCAGATAACTGACGATCCCGTCAAGCTGCGGTTTCAAATCGTCCGGCATGGGCGGCCGCTGCGCCTTGTATTCCGGCCACAGGGCGGTGCGTTCGGCGCTCAGGCCGCCGTCCCACACCACAATCAAATGTGACGGCCCAATGGCCGCCCGCATTTTGGCCAGCATTTTGACGAAGCCATAAATGGCGTTCGTTGGCCGGCCGTCCGGCGCACGTAAACCGCGAATCGCGTGAAACGCGCGATAAGCGTAAGCGTGTCCATCAATAATCAGCAACCGATCCACAAATTTACCGGGTGTGAGCGCCTTGGTTCCAGTATTTCAAACGGGTTCGTGGTTTTCACAATTTTGTTTCAACCGGAAATTCCACGAACAACGTTGTTCCGCGTCTGACCACTTTTCACCTCACCGGCACGGGCGCCGCACCGGCGTTCCCCGGTTGCACCTCCACTCCCGGTTGTTGCGGTGGAATGGTATTTTGCGCAAACGGCAGTTCGTCGTCCGAATGCACCCGGTTGCCAGCCGGATCAACAATGGTGGCGGTCACAAAAATCATCAGGTTTTTTTTCACGGAAGTTTTTGACTGGCTTTGAAAGAGCCGCCCCACCAGCGGCAGGTCGCCGAGCATCGGCACCTTGTCCTTGGTGTTCTGGATTGTGGAAGAAATCAATCCACCGAGGACCACGGTCTGGTTGTCCCAAATGTTCACGGTGGTGACGACCTGGCGCACGGTAAAGTGCGGCAGAATGGTGGGAATCATCACGACATTGGCGACGTTGATGCTGGGAATCGTCGGGGTCTGGTCATAGCCGGAAAACTCGGTCAGCGACGGGATCAAGGTGAGATTGATGGTATAACCGTCGGACAAAACGACCGGGATCACGTCCAGCACCGGACCGATTTCCACCTGTTGTTGATTGGGTGTGATGGAGGAGGTTTGCACGGCCTGGTTAACCACTTGGGCTTGTCCCGGAGGGGTAACGCCCAACAGCGCAATGGCCGCGCACAAAACAAAACCTTTCATAACTATTTTCGATTTTTGACTGGTCTTCATGGTGGTGGTTGGTATCTGAAGTTACTTACTGGGTGGTGGTGGTGCCCGTGGTAGTGGTACCACTAGTGCCTTGTTGGAAGCTGAAACTCGAAATGATGGTTATGACGTCCGTCGCCCGCATCTGGGTTTGACGACCGCTGATGGTGATCGCTTCCGGTTCGGCAAGACCCTCGGCCCCGGTGCGCTGCTCCAAGGCGTGGATGACCACTTGAAAATTGGGATCGGTCAGAATTCCGGTTATCGAGGCAACGGCCGGAGCGCTGTTTCGCAGGCCGCTCGTCAGACTTTGAACCGTGGGGTTAACGGTATTAACGAGGTTGCCACTACTATCCATGTACCCGGGGAAAACACCCGATGAAAAAACACTCCCTGCACCAGTCATCTCCGAAGTCGGCACACCGACCGATCCGGCGTTGCCGCCGGTACCGATCACTCCATTGCCCATATTGACGTTCCCCAAATACCAGTCAAAGCCCAGCGCCGAACTGTCATCCTGCTCCACTTCAATAAATCGGGCCTTGATGTGCACCTGCGGCGGCGTCATGTTCAACACCTGAATGGCTTTCTCGATGGTGTCCAAATCCTGCGATGTCGCGCGGACGAACAACACGCCCAACCGGTCGTTAAAGAAAACGCTCTTCGGCGGGTCCAAATTCAAACCCAGC
>JBEKXN010000018.1:0-66759 GCA_049511835.1 Verrucomicrobiota bacterium
GTCTGCGGGTTTGCGGGACATTCTTGTCCCGTGTTTTATCCTCACGAAAGAGGCGACTGGAAAGTCGCCTGAACCCGCAGGCTGGAAAGCCTGCGCTACGTAATAACTGGAAATGCTCTAAAAGACCAGCCGCAGCGCGTCTGCAAGCCGGCAGACAGGGGAAAATTTGAACGTCCTCGCGCCAGCCAGACTGCTGCGACTGGTGCGCCGCACACAGTCGCGCTCCGAAAATTTGCGCCAATGAACAAAACTTTCATGGATAGTAGTACGAACCACACGAAAACATCTTTAACCGCCAGGGACGCCAGGAACGCAAAGGTAGGGACGTACCGCCGGGGCGTCCGTTTTTGATTCGATGTTGGGCGTTCGATGTTCGATGTTTCCTCGCATTCCCGACCCTCAACCCTCAACATTCAACCCTCAACCAGCTTCCCATTGACGCGCGCGCCGGAACGGCGCAAAATTCCCCCATGTCAGCCGGGTTTCAGTCTGAATTAAGTCCTGATAGCGAAGTCCTCGTCCAAAGTCACGTACGTGCCACCAACCAGCCTCGTCTTGAAAAATCATCGGCTTCTGTGTGTTCGTCAGAATCTGCTCATCAATTGCGTTGGCGATTAGTTCGCGAACGGCATGAAAGACCTCCCAATTCTCAAGGATTTTATCAATGTTGAGGTCAAAGTTTTTCATCTGAACACGACTTTGAAAATGCCAAAGATTATCTAGCGCGTCGAGTATGTGTTAACGGTTTGCGTGGACTAGAATCCGTGTTTATCCGTGTCCATCCGTGGTTAAAATCCTTTATTTTAGGCGCTTTTCGGCGGCGGACATCAATTATTGTTATTGATGCAGCAGATTTTGGCTTTTCCGGTTTCGTTCGTTGACTTGGGGCGGGGGTTTGATAAATTGCGCCCCGCTTTATTTCGGTGGAATTCCCCTTTCGAAATTGAAAGCGCAATCGTTTTGAATTGAACATTTATGGCTAAATCATCGAAGTACGTTTATCTCTTTGGCAACAAGAAGGCCGATGGCAATGGTTCCATGAAGCCCCTGCTCGGCGGCAAGGGCGCGAACCTCGCCGAAATGTCCCGCATCGGCCTCCCGGTGCCCCCCGGCTTCACCATCACCACCGAGGTCTGCACTTATTATTACGACAACAAGAAGACCTACCCCAAGGTCCTCGACGCGCAGGCCAGGGAAGGCATCGCTTTCATCGAGAAAATCATGGGCACGAAGTTCGGCGATCAGTCGGCCATGCCGCTGCTCGTCTCCGTCCGTTCCGGCGCCCGCGACTCGATGCCCGGCATGATGGACACCATTCTCAATCTCGGTCTCAACGACGCCACCGTCCTCGCCCTCGTCAAGGCGACCAGGAACGAGCGTTTCGCCTGGGATTGTTACCGCCGCTTCATCCAGATGTACGGCGACGTCGTCATGGGCGTCCAGAAGACCAAGGACGAGGACCACGAGCCGTTTGAAGTGGCCATCCACAAGCTCAAGCACGACCGTTATCACGCGGACATCGAAGACACGAAGATGACGGTCAAAGATCTCAAGGAACTGGTGAACCGCTTCAAGAAGCTCATCGCGGAGCGCACCGGCAAGGAATTTCCGCAGGATCCCTGGAAGCAGCTCTGGGGCGCGACGGGCGCCGTGTTCGGTTCCTGGATGAATGACCGCGCCATCGTCTATCGCCGCAAATACGGCATCCCCGCCGAGTGGGGCACCGCCGTCAACGTGCAGGCGATGGTTTACGGCAATACCGGTGACAAGTCCGGTTCCGGCGTCGCCTTCACCCGCGACCCCGCCACCGGCGAGAAAGTTTTCTACGGCGAATTTCTCATCAACGCGCAGGGCGAAGACGTCGTCGCCGGCGTGCGCACGCCCGACCCCGTCGCCCGGCTCAAAACCGTCCTCCCGAAGACCTTCACCGAGTTGGAGCTGGTCCGCAAGACCCTCGAATCGCACTTCAAAGACGTGCAGGACTTCGAGTTCACGATTCAGGACGGCAAGCTGTTCATGCTCCAGACCCGCAACGGCAAGCGCACCGGCCTCGCGGCGGTCCGTTTCGCCATCGAGATGGAGGCGGAAAAGCTGATTGATTGGAAGACGGCCATCAAGCGTGTGCCCGCCGACCAGTTGGATCAGGTGCTCGCGCCCATATTCGACCGCAAGGCGGTCAAGGCCGCCAAGTGCATCGCCAGGGGGCTGCCTGCCGGACCGGGCGCGGCCACCGGCAAGTTTTATTTGAACGCCGACCGCGCGGTTGCGGCCGCCGAGAAGGGCGAAAAGGTCCTGCTCGTTCGCAACGAAACCTCGCCCGAGGATTTGCGCGGCATGATTGCCGCCGAAGGCATTTTGACCGCGAAGGGCGGCGTCAGTTCGCACGCAGCGCTCGTGGCGCGGCAAATGGGCAAGGTCTGCGTGTGCGGTGCGGCGATGCTCGAGATTGATTATGCCGCCAAAACCATGACCGTGGGCGGTACGACTTACAAGGAAGGCGACTTCCTTTCCATCAGCGGCACCGTGGGCGAAGTTTATCCCGGCCAGATTCCGGCTGCCGCGTCCGAAGTCGTCCAAGTGCTCGTCGAGAAATCGCTTGATGGCAAGGAAAGCCAGACCTACCAGAACTTCAAGAAGCTCATGGATTGGTGCTCCAAGGCCACGCGCCTCCAGGTCCGCACCAACGCCGATACGCCGGAACAGACCGCCAACGCCGTCGCGTTCGGCGCCAGCGGCATTGGTCTGTGCCGCACCGAGCACATGTTCTTTGCGGGCAACCGCATTGACGCCATGCGTGAAATGATACTGGCCGACACCAAGGAAGAGCGGAAGGCCGCGCTGGCCAAAATCCTGCCCTACCAGCGGGACGATTTCACCGGCATGTTCAAGGAATTGAAGGGGTTGCCGGCGACGATCCGTTTCCTCGACCCGCCACTGCACGAATTCCTGCCGAACGAAGACGTCGCGCAGAACGATCTCGCGGCCAAAATGGGCGTGCCCGTCGCCAAGATCAAACAGCGCGTCAAGGAACTCCACGAGTTCAATCCGATGCTCGGTTTCCGCGGCTGCCGATTGGGCATCGTTTATCCGGAAATTTCCGAGATGCAATCCCGCGCCGTGTTCGAAGCCGCCGCTGATGTGCAGAAGGCCGGCATCAAGGTGAAACCCGAAGTCATGATCCCGCTCGTCGGGTTCAAGAAGGAACTCGATCTGCAGGTGGAGGTCGTCCATCGCGTGGCGAAGGAAGTCATGGCCGAGAAGAAGGTGAAGCTCGACTACATGGTCGGGACGATGATTGAAGTGCCGCGGGGCGCGCTGACGGCGGACGAAATTGCGCAGACCGCGCAATTCTTCAGCTTCGGCACCAACGACCTGACGCAGACGTGCCTTGGCATGAGCCGCGACGATTCCGGTTCGTTCCTCGGACCGTATCAGGAACAGGAAATCATCAAGAAAAATCCGTTCGCCACGATTGACCAGGACGGTGTGGGCAAGTTGATGAAAATCGCGGTCGAGAAGGGCAGGGCGACGCGTCCCGACATCAAGCTCGGCATCTGCGGTGAACACGGTGGCGACCCGGAAAGCGTGAAGTTCTGCCATCGCCTCGGCCTGACGTATGTTTCGTGCAGTCCCTTCCGCGTGCCCGTGGCGCGTCTGGCCGCCGCCCAAGCCGCTCTCGAAGAGGAAGCCGCCAAGAAGGCAAAGAAGAAATAGGTAGGGACGGCCCGCCGGGCCGTCCGCAGCGGTCGCCTCGGCGAGGCGACCCTACCAACGAATTGCAAAGCCGCAAAGTCGGCGAAGAAGAAATAACCGCCTCTCGTAACGGCGACTCGGCAGAGCGCCGCACACTGAAGGCAAATTATTCAGCGGCGCTCTGCCGAGACGCCGCTACGTTAAAAATTCAAAGCCGCTCCGGGAAACTGGAGCGGCTTTTTATATCGGCATCCCGGTTTTTCAACACCGGAATTTCGGACAATTCGTGGTCAGAATGGTGATTGTCAGAACCCGCGCGAGCGGGATCGCTCCACGGCATACAAAATCCAAAACACGACGCCGACTGCGGCGTAAACCAGGGCGCCCCGGGGCTGGTCGCGCAGAAACCACCACGACCGTCCGTTGTCTGAGACAAAAAATGAAAACGGCGCGAGCGAGAAAAAGATGGCAAACGCCATCAGCCAGGACCGGCGGCGGAGATGGCGGCGGGTTTGGTGAAAAGCTTGCGCTTCGTCGAGATTTTTCGCCGGCGGCACGGCTCCGGAAACGGGCGTGCTGGCGATTCGCCGGAGCAGCGCGGCTTGTTCAGGATTTTGTTGCAGATACTCTTCCACCAGCGCCCGCGTGTCGGCGCTGCATTCGTTGGCAAAGTAGAGCGGGATGAGGTCGTTGATGATGTTTTTGGTGATGTTCATGGCTGTTTACCTTTCTCGGTTTGCAGGAGCGCGGCGAGCTTTGCCCGGGCGCGAAATACCCTGACTTTTGCGGCCGTCACGGACAGGCCGGTGGCGGCGGAAATATCTTCGTAGGAAAGTTCCTCCTCGGCGCGAAGCAACAGGACCGTCCGGTCAATTTCCGGCAGGGCCTGCATGGCGGCGAGCATCCGCTGAAATTCATCTTTCTGCTCCGCAACCGTGTCCGGCGCGGGTTCGGGGGCGGACATTTCTTCGTCCAACGCCTGGAGGCGTGACGTCCGGCGCCATTGCTTGCGATGGAGGTTCCGCGCGATGGCGAAGAGATACGCCTTGACCGAATCCATTCGCGGCTCTTCCGGAGCGGTCCAAGCGCGGACAAACGTCTCGGAAGTAATGTCGCGGGCGTCCTCGGGATTTCCCGTCAACCAATGCGCGAAGCGATACACGTCATTGGCATGCCGGCTATACAGCTCATGGAAGGTGATCGAACGCGTGCGCACGCTGAAAGTATCCTGCGAGGGCGAAAAGGTTACAAGCAGAGTTGCCTCAATCGGGTCTCCATTGCCTTCGCTGCGGAGCTTCTGGATGTTTGTTAAACCGTGACTCACGCTGACAATATCCCGCCGGGACGGGAAAGTTACATCGAACAGAACGAAAGCAGCCGCAGGTTTTCGACGCCTGTAAATTCGCAGCGGCTTTTTCATTCGAACCGGCGATTGAGCACTTGCCCGGTGCGCCAATCTGCGGCATAAAGAGGGAAACAAACCAATTCTATGGCCAAAACCAAAATTCCTTCCAAAACGCTGACGGAACTCAACCGCCAGATTAATTGCGAGCTGACCGCCGCCCACGCCTACCTCGCCCTGTCCGTCTGGTGCGCCAGCCGGAGTCTCAAAGGCTTCGCCGGCTTCTTCGCCAAGCAGTCCAGCGAGGAGCGCGAACACGCGGAGAAGCTCATGGATCATGTTCAGGACCGTGGCGTTGCACCCGAGCTGACAGCCATCGCGGCGCCGAAACAGAACTTCAAGTCACTGCTGGAAGTGGTGGAAAAGGCGCAGGCAATGGAGCAGGCCAACACCGGCGGAATCAATGCCGTTTACGAGGCGGCGGTGGCGGCTAGGGATTATCCAGCCCAGGTGTTGATGCACTGGTTCATCAAGGAACAGGTGGAGGAGGAAGCGTGGGCCTCCGAACTGGTGGACCGAGTTCAGGCCGCCACCTGTGCCGGCAGTCTCCTGGACCTCGACCGCCACGTCGAGAAGCTCCTCGCGGACGACAAATAGAAGATGGATTGTAGCGGCGGTCTATGACCGTCGCTGATTTTTCCGGCGCTGACACAGCGCCGCTACAACCGCTCTTCCCACCATACGGGACGGCGTAAAGCCGCGTGGCGGCCACGCTGCTCTAAGCGGATTTTGAACGACAAAGATGCGAAGGCACGAAGGTGCTTTGACACGAATTTCACGAATGAACACAAATTTTCAGAGGGCGGAGCTCCGCGAGGCCCCCATTTATTCCACCCGTAAACTCCCCTTTTTTTAAAGCCGGGTATATTTTTTTGTAAGCCGCGAACCGTCGCTGATATTTTTGATGATTTTGCGGGTCCGGCTTGATTGTTTTTTCCATGCCGGTCATCGCTTGTGCGGCGGCTTTAAACGTCGGGTGCCAGCCGGCGCCCACGGCGGCGGCAATGCCCGCCCCCAAACCGGACGCCTCGGTGTTTTGGGGCAGACAAATGTTTTTACCGGTTACATCGGCCAAAATCTGGCACCACAAATCACTGGTGGCGCCTCCACCAATCGCAACCAACTCACGCACCCTGATGCCGGTGGTTTTTTCAACGGCGTTGATGGCAAATAACTGCTCAAAGGCAATGCCTTCCAGAATGGACCGGTACAGGTGTCCGCGATGATGTGCGGATGACAGGCCGACAAATGCTCCCCGGGCGTTGATGTCCCAATAAGGATTCATGGCGCCACACAAATAGGGCAGGTGGAACACACCGTCACTGCCGGCGGGAACCCGTTGGGCTTCCTTTTCCAGTTGTTTGTAGATGCCGGGGTGTTTTGCCGGGGCGATGTTCAGGATATTTTTTATGAACCAGTCAATCGCAAAGGTGCCGGCCCTCAAGCTGCATTCGTAATAATACCCGCTCTCGGAACAGGCGCTCATCGTGCGGAACGCTTTGCTGGTCCGGTATTGAGTTCCGTAAACGCCCGCCACCACAGCGGTGCCGAGGTTAAGATAGGCGCGCTCCGAAATGAGCGCATTTGCCCCCAAGCCGGCCGCCTGTCCGTCTCCGCCGCCGGCCACGATGAACGTTTCGGTGCTGAGGCCGGTCTGTTCCGATGCCTCTTTTGCGACCCGGCCGATGACGGTTCCGGGACGATATGCCCGCGGTAATTGTTCTTCGGTCAAATTCAGGGCATTTAAAATCAACGCCGACCATCGCTTGTTTTTCAAGTCGAACAGTCCGAGCGGGTCCGCACTGGCCCAGCTCGTCTTGAATGAGCGTGTCAGTTTCCAGACCAGCCAGGTATGCACGTCGCAGACCATGCGGATTTTCCTGAACAAATCCGGTTCGTGCCTTTTCATCCAGGCCAGACGATAGACCACGGGCGCATAGTCGGCGGGTTTGCCGGTGATCCGATGAATTTTGCCGGTTCCGATTTTTTGGGAAAATGGTTCCACTTCATCCTTGCACCGTTCATCCAGCCAGAGAATGGCGGGTCTGAGGCGGTTGCCGTTGCGGTCCAACGGAACGAACGTTTCTCTTTGGTTGGAAACAGCCAGGGCCGTAATTCGTCCGGGATCAATCTGGCGGGTGATTGTTCGCAACGCCTTTCGCGCGGAAATCCACCAGTCTTCCGGATTCTGTTCGTAATAATTCGGCTGGGGCGAGAAAAGCGGGATGGCTTCATGGGCCTGTGCCGCGACGTTTCCTTTTTTGTCGAAGGCAATCGCCTTGGTGCCCGTGGTGCTGGAATCCAGGCCGATGACGAAGTGGCGGCGCAGCAGCGCCGCCCTACCAACGAATTTGGAGTGCGATTTCATTTCTTCCACATTGTCGGGACGGAATTTAACAAAAGGCTTCCAGTGGGGCGAGCGTCCTCGCGAACCGGTGTTGGGGTAGGGACGGTGCGCCGCGCCGTCCACCGGTCGCCTCGGCGAGGCGTCCCTACCACACTGCTAAGAATGTTCCGATTATTGCCGGGAATTGGTATGACCTCTAATCCACCGTTATCATCGCTTTCATGACCCCATCCCGGTAATGGGCCACCAGATCGAAGGCTTGCCCGGTTTTTTCCAGCGGGAAACGATGGGTCACCATCGCATCCATGTTTATCTGACGCCGCTCCAGCAGATCAATCGCCTTTTGCGTGCAATGCGCCTGCCGGCGGATGTTGATGACGGTGATTTCTTTTCGCCTTAATTCATGGATGGGGAAGGGGATTTCATCAATTTCGGGAATTCCCACAATCACCAGGGTCCCGCTTGGTTTCAATAATTGCACCGCCTGGTCGAAGGCGGCCTTGTCACCGCTGCATTCATAAACGGCATCCACCAATCGCGGCTCGCGGTTCGAGATTTCCTTCACAATATCCGTGCGATCCGGATTGCCACACCATTTGGGATGCAATTGTTGCGAAAAGGCCAGGCGTTCCGGGATTTTGTCCGTGACATAAACATCGCCGGCATTTTTCGCGCGCCAGACATGGAAAATGGACATGCCGATGGGGCCGCCGCCAAGAATGGCGACACTGGCCCTGGCCGGGAGAGGGGAACGTTCGACCGCATAGACCGCTATGGCCAGCGGTTCGGACAGGGTCGCCTGCTCAAATGTCGTGCTGTCTTTTATCGGGTAACAACAAATTTCGGGAAGCACGATGCGCTCGCACAGGGCGCCTGCCAATTGTTTCGGGCAGCCCAGAAAGAGAAGCTCGCGGCAGGTGTTTTCCCTTCCGGCCCGGCATTGATCGCAGTGCCCGCAGTACACCGCCGGGTCAATGGCAATTCTCTGACCGGGTTTTACCCGGGTTACTTTTCCCCCCGTTTGCTCGACGATGCCGGCTGCCTCGTGCCCGACGATAAAGGGAAATTGAATGATCTGGGAACCGATTCTGCCGGTGGTGTAATAGTGAATGTCCGAACCGCAAACACCCACGGTTTTTATCCGGATGAGCACATCCGTGTCCCTGGCAATTTTGGGTTCCGGCACCTGTCGGATTTCGAATTGTCTGGTTCCGGCGAGCAATGCGGCTTTCATGATTCAACTATCTCTCAACTCCAAACCTTCGACCATCAATTTCCGCAGGCGGAGAATGTGGCGATAAACGGCGGATTGATTTTAACCACGGATGAACACCGATGAACACGGATTTTCGGAGGGCGGAACTCCGCGAGGCCCCAATTTTTTAACCACCAAACACTTAATACATGAAACGGTTTTTACGCTAATTTCACAAATTTGCGCTAATTGGTGGCATTCGCGTCTAAAGGTTTTGCGCCTTCTGTGCCTCTTTCCGCCGTCATTCCATTTCGGTGCGACAAGCGCGACATCAATATCAACAACTCACCCCCGCTTAGTCCGCAGGTTTTTCGTGTCTGTACAATTATTGAAATAGCTATTTCAGGAATTGTATCATTAAGCAGATAGCTTGTCTCCGAACGCGGTGGCGATGATTTCCGGCTTGGGCGGCTGGGTCATTAAACTTACCACGGGTACGACGAGCAAGGGCAGGAACATGGCGATGGCGCCGGCGACGGGAATCAGCGGTTTGCCCCATAAGAAAAACAACACCACGGCGGTGCCGACGCCGGAAATCATGCCGGCATACGCGCCAGCCTTGGTCGTTCGCCGCCAGAACAGTCCATACACGTACGGCGCCAGAAACGCCCCGCTCAACGCGCCCCACGCAATCACCATGAGGTTCACAATCACGTCCACCTTGCTCACGGCGATCAGCAGCGACAGTGCCACGAACACGGCACACAGCACGCGCATGAGAACCATAGTGCGTTTGGGATTCTTTTCCCGATTGCCGGACGCACCGTAGAGGTCAATGGCGATGGCCGAGCTGCTCACCAGCGCGAGCGATGACAAACTGGACATCGAGGCCGAGAACACCATCAGCAGGATGATGAGCACCAGCCATTGCGGCACAAAGCTCGTGATGAAAAACGGCATCAACAAGTCGAGGTTCGGTTTGTGCGTCGCCGCGTCCACGATAGGCGCCAGGTCGGTCTTCGGATCGGTGAAGAACAGATGCGTCAGCGCGCCACTGTAATATGCGCCAAACGACATGAACAACGCGAAGACGGTGGCGATGGTCATGGCCCGCTTCACGTCGGCCTTGCTGCGGATGGAATAAAACTTCTGCACCATCTGCGGCAGCGCCCACGGCCCGAAGCTCGTGATGAGCACGAGGGAAACAAGGGTTACCCAGCCGGGAAATGGAGGTCCGGTGGGTGGCGGCGGCGCGTGCAAGGCCGGCATGTATTTGGGGTCGAGCAACGCGGTGAACGATGCACCCAACCCGCCTTTCATGCTCACGAGCAGCAGCACCATGGTCAGCACGCCGAGGAACTCGACGATGCCGCGGATGAAATCGCTCACGGCCACGGCGAAGTAGCCGCCCATGACGAGATAGACGCCGGTCAACACGGCGAGAAAGATGAGCGCCTCGTTGTATTGCAGCCCCATTGTTTTTTGGAACAGGTAGCTCAATCCCATATAGACCGACGCCGAGTACGGCACGAGGAACACAAAGACAATCACCGCCGAGATCGCCTGGAGCGGCGGGCTGTCGTAGCGCGCCCGGAGAAACTCGGGCATGGTCAGCGCGTTGAGGCGGACCGTCATGTCCCGCGTGCGACCGGCGAGGACCATCCAGGCGAGCAGGGTGCCGACGAACGTGTTGCCGATGACAATCCACATCGTCTGGATGCCGAAGCCCCAGCCGAGCCGCCCAGCGTAGCCGATGAAGAGCACGGCGGAGAAATAGGTGGTGCCGTAGGCGAACGCGCTCATCCACGGCCCGAGCGTGCGCCCGCCGAGAAAGAAATCGCCTACGTCGCGGGTGCGCTTCATACACCAGTAGCCGACCGCCAGCATTACGATGACATACAAAACGACCAGTGCGACGTAGACGATGGAGTTCATAGGGCTGGCGTCATTACGCCTGAATCCGCGATGTTGAATCAAGATGAATCAGCAGAATTGAGTTTCCGGGCATCAGATAATCAAGGTTTGCGGATGAGAAAGACTAACTTTTAGCAAAAAGTCCAGAGTCCACGGTCCAAAGTCTAAAGTCATTCACCGGACGTGGCGTCCTGATTTTGTGTAGCGTCGAGCCTGCGGCTCGGTTTAATCGGCGCACAGCGCCGACACTACAGCCCGATTGCGGCGCTTGACGGGTGACGGCGCTTCGGTATGGTTCTGTGGCCTTTGGCGAATTGACATATCATGAACGCAGACAACAAAAGCCCTTACAATGCCACCGTCGTCGGACGGGAGGCAATCAACCCGCAACTGCTGATTCTCCGCGCCAAGCCCGACATAGCGACGTTCGATTTCAAGCCCGGCCAGTTCGGCGTGCTGGGTTTGCTCGGCAGTGAACCGCGCGTGGCGGAAGCCACATCGGAGGAAATCGTTCCCGAGCCGGACAAGCTGATCCGCCGCGCATACAGCATCGCGTCGTCCAGCGTGGAGCGCCGTTATGCGGAGTTTTATCTCACGCTCATCACCAGCGGCCAGCTTACGCCGCGCCTTTTTGCGTTGAAGTATGGCAGCCGGCTGTTCCTCGGACCGAGGGCCAGCGGCTTGTTCACGCTTGACCGCGTTCCACCGGGCAAAGCGGTCGTTCTCATCGCCACGGGGACGGGTCTGGCGCCTTACCTTTCGATACTGCGGACGATGCTGGTGAATGAAACCCAACGCCGGTTCGTGGTCCTGCACGGCGCGCGCTTTGGCTGGGACCTGGGTTATCGCGGCGAACTCGAAAGCCTGGCCCGGCTGCGGCCAAACTTCACCTACATCCCCAGCATCACGCGGTCCGATCAAGACCCGCATTTCCACGGGCGCACGGGACGCGTGCAGGCGCTGGTGGAACAGGGGGTGGTGGAAAAAGAGTCCGGCGTCGCGTTGGATCCTTCACAGGCGGATGTCTTTCTCTGCGGCAATCCGGACATGGTGCAAGCCGTTCAGGTGTTGCTCGAGGGCAAGGGCTTCAAGACCGACCAGCCCGGGAACCCGGGAACAATCCATGTCGAGGAATACTGGTAACGATGGCCGGAAGTACTCCCGACCAATTTACACGGGCGCAACCGGGCACGGCGGCAGGAACGCCGCATTCATGCGGCAGCGAACCCGCACAATAAACATCCTGCCGGATAAATCCGGCGTTCCTGCCGAAACGGTGCAGCTGGATTTCTTGCAATATAAAGGAGCGCCCAGTCGCACCGTCCGGGAAGTTTGCGATGGAATCGGGGCTGTGGCTTCGCTATGGTTGCGCCGCATTCGGCAAAGAGATCATGAACAAACTCAGCGATGTGCTTCGGTTGCGCGTTCGTTACAGTGAAACGGACCAGATGGGGACGTTTTACAATTCGCGCGCGCTGGAATGGTTTGAATGCGGGCGGACGGAATTGATGCGGAACCGGCTGCGGATGTCTTACACGGTGCTGGAGGAAAAGGGCGTTTTCCTGCCGCTGGTGGAGGCGCATCTCGAATTCCAGGGCGGTGCGCGATATGACGACCTGCTGCGCATCACTTCAACTGTAGAACTCCAAGGGCGGGCGAAGTTGCGTTTCGACGTGGAAATTAACCAGAACGGGACCGGCCGTCCGGTTGTTCGTGGTTACACGATCCACGCCTTCACCGATACCCGGGGCAAACCGATCCGGCCACCGGCATGGTTTGTGGCGTTGCTTGAAAAAGTCTAAATGCTAAAGGCTGAAGGCTGAAGTAAAACATTCAATATTCAACTTCGATGGTCGCGGAGCGACCGCTAGATCGGCAGTTCCTTTTGCGCCAACACGCGGAAGCCCTGCTTTTGCAGGACGTCCCGGGCCTTGGCCACGCCGGGGACTTCAAGGACCATGATGGCGCGGTTGTTGGCGATGAAACCGGAGGCGTTGTCGAGGTTGATGTTGTGGCTGGCCAGACAGTCGGCCACGGCATGCAATCCACCGGGCTTGTCCGGGACTTCAATGGCGAGCGCGTCCACCAATTTAACGACGAAGCCTTCATGTTTGAGGGCCTGGCAGGCCGTCTCCGGATCGCTGACCAGGAACTTCATCACGCCGAACGGGCCGGTGCTGGCCACGGCGAGCCAGCGGATGTTGATGTTGGCGTCGGCGAGGATTTTGGTGAAATGGGAAACCTGACCGGGTTTGTTCTCGGCAAAAGCAGCCACCAGTTTGACGTCGTTCATTTGAGATTCCTTTCTTGGGATTTAAGCTGGAAAGATTGTCATTGCCCTGGCTGCCATGACCGCGTAGCGCAGACATTCCTGTCTGCGGGTTTTGGGGACTTTCCAGTCCCTAATTCGGTCAGCCCAACCCTTGTCGTCAACGCACCAACCCAGGACAGGAATGTCCCTTAAACCCGCAGGCTGGAAAGCCTGCGCTACAATGTTGCAGTACCTTTTCATCCGGTTGCTTTACAGCTTGCGGTTGTCAAACACGCGTTTGGCCTTGCCTTCACTCACCGGCAGCGAACCGGGCGGCAGGAGTTGGACCTGGGGTTTGATGAGGATTTCCGCGCGCAATTTCTCGGCCAGATGGTTCTGCAATTTCATGAGCTGCTCCACCTGTCCCTCGAAACCGGCTTCCGCCAGTTCCACCTTGATCGTCATCTCGTCAAGGCCCTCCAGCGCGATCAGATAATTTCTGCCCACCCCCGACTGCGCCATCAGGACGCGCTCGATCTGCTGCGGGTAGATGTTCACGCCGCGCACGATGAGCATGTCGTCCGAACGGCCGGCGATGCGGTTCAGGCGGCGATGCGTGCGCCCGCAGGGGCAGGGCTTGGTGATGATGGACGTGATGTCGCGGGTGCGGTAACGGAGCAGGGGCATGGCTTCGCGGCAGAGTGTCGTCATCACCAGTTCTCCGGCCTCGCCGTCGGGCAGCGGTTCGCCGGTCTGCGGGTCAATGATCTCGATGAGGAAATGGTCCTCCCACAGATGCATGCCGTGCTTTTGCCCGCACTCGAACGCGATGCCTGGGCCGTTCATTTCCGAAAGGCCGTAGGAGTTGTAAACGTCCACGCTGAGGCCTTCCTCGATCTTCCGGCAGGTTTCCTCGGTGTAAGGTTCGGCGCCCACAAACGCCTTGCGCAACGCGAGATCGCGCCGCGGGTCAACGCCGTGTTTTTCGAGGAAAGTCGCAAGGTAGAGCGCGTAGCTGGGCGTGAGGTGGATGAACGTCGTCCGGAAATCCTGCATCAGCATCAATTGCCGCTCGGAATTGCCCGGACCGGCGGGGATGACCAGGCAGCCGATTTTCTCCGCGCCGTAGTGGGTGACCAGCGCGCCGGTGAACATGCCGTAGGTCATCATGTTCTGAAACACGTCCTTCTGCGTGATGCCGGTCATGACGAACGAACGCGCGCACAATTCGGCGGCGTTGTCCACGTCCTGGCGCGAGAAGAACAGCGCCTTGGGTTTGCCGGTCGTGCCGCTGGAGGTATGCAGCCGGAGGGTGGCGTTGTAAGGCACGGCCAGCAAACCGGTCGGATAATTCGCGCGCAGGTCGGCACTGCCGGTAAAGGGCAGGCGGCGCAGGTCGGCCAGCGACCGGATATCCTCCGGCTTGAGGTGCAATTCGGCGAATTTCAGCCGGTAGAACGGTACATGCGCGGCCACGCGCCGGACGGTTTCCTGCAGACGTTTAAGCTGCAGCCGCTCCAGCGCGGCGCGATCGAGGGTTTCGCTTTTCTGGTCCCAATACATGGTCAATCAGGCTGGCGGGGATGATCGCCGCCGTTACTCCACCGGAAAAACATCCGCGCGTCAAGTTTTCCCGCACGGCGGCGGGTGGGACGGATCGTTGGAGTAATGGAGTATCGGAGTGTTGGGCCAATATTCCACTATTCCAGCACTCCACCACCCCAAGTTTCAAACCTTGCTGTCTGCATCAGACCCGGGTCCGGGATGGAGCTCGGACCAGGGCGAAATGAAGCGCACGTCCGCCTCGATGCCCAGCCGCGCCAGGAACTCGGACTCGATTTCGCGCGTGAGTTCTTCGATAAGCCCGACGGCATCGGCGAACAGTTCGTCGGAAATCTCAACGGAAACCACAATGCGCCGCTCGGACACGGTGACGGTAAAAGGCCGTCCGGCGGCCTTGGTGCGGGCGAGGACTCCGGCGATCTGGCCTTCATAAAGCGGGGTTTCATTGACGCGCAGGCGGCCATCGAGCCGCTCGCCGGGCACGATTCTGGCGCCGGTGCGGCCGCAGGAACATTTGTCGCGGGTGAGTTCGCAGCGGACACGGGTGCGGTAGCGGAGCAGGGGCAGGGCCTCGCGGCAGAGGGTGGTCAACACCAGTTCGCCGTCCTGTGCTTCGGCGAGAAAATGGTCTTCGTGGACGTGGAAGTGTCCGGCTGCGCATTCCACGCACAGGCCGGGATTGAGGATTTCGCCGAGGCCGAAGTTGCATTGCACCCTGGCGAACAACCCGGCGGCCAGCCGTTCGCGGGTTTCATGGTCCACCGGGCGTGAGAGCAGGACGGTGCGGATGTGGAGCGATTGCGGGTCCAGACGGCGCTGTTCCATCACCTGCATGAGGTCCAAGGCGTTGCCCGGCGTGGTGATGAGAACAGTGGGTTGGTAGTTTTGCAGCGTGGCAATCTGGTAATCCACGTGGGCGGAATCCTCGGCAATGACAGAGGCTTCGATGACCTGCGCGCCGAAGAGATAGCCGGCCGCGCCATAAACGCCGCCGCCGAAACACATCTGGACCACGTCGTTGGCGGTCACGCCAATGGCCACAAGCTGGCGGGCGACGAGCCGGCCCCACTGGGCCAGATCGTTGCGCGTGTGGCCGATGACGACGGGCTTGCCCTGCGGACCGACGGTGCTGTGCAGCCGGATGATTTCGCGCATGGGCAGCGCGAACATGCCATACGGAAAACTTTCCACCATGTCTTCCGGCGTGGTGAACGGCAGGCGCGCCAGGTCGGCGAGCGACTCGACACGGGTGTCGCCGATTTTTTCGCGCGCGCGGCGGACGTTGCGTTTAAGACGGACGAGGAGGGCCTGCAGGCGTTCGAGCTGGAGCTGCTCCAGTTCGGCGCGCGGCATCATTTCATAACGGCGGTCAAATACGTTCATAAGGGAAATGGGGATTGAGAACCACGAAATACACCAAAAACACGAAAGGAGTGGTTAAATGGGAAATATCCAACATTCAACATCGAACATCCAACGCCCAATGTTTCTGCGATGTCCGAATGCCAGCCATTGGATGTTGGGCATGGGATGTTGGTTGTTGGATGTTTTCCCCATTTCATAGCCAAACCTCCTGACCGCCTTTGCCGAGATAGGCGCGTTTGACTTCCGGGTTGTGCAGGAGATCGGCGGCTTCCCCTTCCAGGATGATTTCGCCGGTTTCCATCACGTAGGCGCGGTCGGCGATCTGCAGGGTGCCGGTGACGTTTTGCTCCACGAGCAGCACCGTCATGCCCAGGTCCTTCATCTTGAGGATTTCGTTGAACACCTCCCGGACCATGAGCGGCGCGAGGCCCAGCGAAGGTTCGTCGAGCAACAACAGTTTCGGCCGGGCCATCAGCGCGCGGCCCAAGGCCAGCATTTGCTGCTCGCCGCCGGACAGCGTGCCGCCGAGCTGGCTGATCCGCTCGCGCAACCGCGGGAAACGGTCGAGCACGATGTCGAGCTGCAGGTTGCGGTCGGGGTTGTGGTAACCGCCGATGAGCAGGTTTTCGCGCACGGTCATGTCGGCAAAAATCATTTTGCCTTCCGGCACGAGCACGGTGGAATTGCTGATGCTGCGCCAGGCGGGCTGGCCGTGCGTGGGCCGGCCGTCTATGAAGATGTCGCCCTGCCGCGGCGGCAGCAGGCCGATGATGGACTTGAGCAGGGAGGATTTGCCCGCGCCGTTGGCCCCGAGCAGGCCGACGATCTCGCCGGCGCACACGTGCAGACTGATGCCGTGGACAACCTCAAGGCTGCCATAACTGCATCTCAAATTTTTTACCTGCAATAACATTTCAGGAACGGCCGGTCAGCAAGGCCAGTTCAACTTCCTCGGGCGGGCGGGATTCCCCGCCCAGGTAAATGCTGATGACGTTCGGATCGTTTTGAATCGTCGCCGGCGAACCTTCGGCGATGACCGTGCCATTGTGCAGCACGAGAATGTCGTCCGACAAATCCATCACCAGCGTCATGTCGTGCTCGACCAGGAGCACGGTGACGCCGCGGTCGCGGATGCGGCGGATGAGCGCGCCAAGATTTTCCTTTTCCCGGGTGTTCAGTCCACTGGCGGGTTCATCGAGCAGCAGCAGTTCGGGATCGGTGGCCAGCGCGCGGGCCAGTTCCACCATGCGGCGCTGCCCGAAAGCGAGACCGCCGGCCGGGAACCCGGCGAGATGGGCGAGGCCGACGTAATCCAGTTGCGCCAGGGCGGTTTCGCGGATGAAACGTTCCTCCTTCGGCTGGCCGGGAAGGCGCAGGCAGCAGGCGGCGAATTCCCGGCTGGAGCAGCGGTGCCGGCCCACCATCACGTTTTCCAGAACACTCATTTGGAAAAACAGGCTGGGATTCTGGAACGTGCGCGAAATCCCCGCGCGGGCGATTTGATAGGGCTTGAAGCCGGTGAGGGAGCGGTCCTTGAAAGTGACCTGCCCGGCGTCGGCCTTGAGCAGGCCAAAGATGATGTTGAACAGGGTCGTCTTGCCCGCGCCGTTGGGGCCGATGACCGCCTTGATCCGGCCCGGGTTGACCGAGAACGAAACCCGGTTCACCGCCACGAGGCCGCCGAAACTGTGCCGGACATTGTTTACTTCAAGCAGCGCCATGCTCCGGCCTCCTTTCCCGGCGAAGTTTGCCGAACCAACTCTGGATCCAAAGTCCGAGCGGCTTGAGCGGTCCTTCCGGTGCGAGCGAAACAATGGTGATGAGAATCGCGCCGAATACGGCGTTGTCGTAACTGCCGAACAGTCCGCGAAGCGACAGGTAGTTCAACAGGGTGCTCATGCCGGTGACGCCCCAGAGGCTCGCCATGCCGCCGGACGCAGCCAGCGCGACGTAACGCACCGACTTGAACGCGCTGGCTTCCGACGGCCCGATGCCGCCGGTGTAATGCGTGAAGAAGACGCCGGCCATCGCCGCCAGCAGCGCGCTCAACACGAAGGCGCGCAGTTTGTAGGCGGCGGTGTTGATGCCCATCGCGCCGGCGGCGGTTTCGCGGTCGTGGATGGCCTGCAATGCGCGGCCGACGCGGGAGTGGATGAGGTTGCGCAACAGCACGAGCAGCACGAGCACCAGGGTGCCAGCAATGTAATAATTTTCGACGCGCAACGCGCTACGGCCCGACACCGTCAGGCCAAAGCCCAGTTTCCATTCCGGCACGCCGTTGATGCCGTCCGCCGCGCCGAAGAGGGCGGTGCCGAGAACGGTTTTATAGACGATCAGGCCGAAGCCGAGCGTGGCCATGGCGAGGTAATGGCCTTTGAGCCGGAGGGCGGGATAACCAATCAGGCTCGCGATGACCAGTGTCGCGAGCATGGCCGCCAGGAAGGCGGCCCACGGGGAGACGGTGACGATCGGGTTGCCGTAAAGGTCGTCGTTCGCCACCAACAGGTGCGCCTGCCGGAGCGCGCCGGCCCAGGCGGCGGTGTTGAAGCGGGAGAAATCATGAGTCGTCAGCACGGCCGACGTGTAGCCGCCGATGGCAAAGAACGCGCCGTGGCCGAGCGACACCTGACCCGCGTAGCCCATCACCAAACACAGGCCAATCACGACGATGGCGTAGTAAAGCGACATGGTGAGTTGCGTCAGGCAATATTCCCTTCCCGCCGCGCCCAGAACGGATTGCACCGCGACCAGCGCGAGAGCGAAGAGCGCGAAGGGCAACAAGGTTTTAAAGCGGTGACTCATTGTGGATGAAAATGGAATTTAGTGATTACGCCCGCCCTCACCCCGGCCCTCTCCCCCGGGGAGAGGGGGAGCGAATTAACGACAACTGAAAATGGGGAGACCATCGTTGCTGCCGCCGTCTTTCTGATCTTCGTGCAAACCGAGCGGAAGACACTGAGGGCATTCATTTTGGCAGAAGGCAGCAATTGTTTCTCCCTCTCCTGGGGGAGAGGGCCGGGGCGAGGGCGAGTGTTCATCGTATGAATCATGATTCGCTCAGTGTTCTCTTACGCTTTCTCCGCCGGGCCGGCCAAACAGGCCGTGCGGGCGGACGAACAAAACCAGCAGCAACACGACAAACGCGGCGACATCGTTGTAAGCCGCGGGCAACCGGCTCACGGCAAACGCCTCCAGAATGCCGACCAGCAACCCGCCGGCCACCGAACCCATCGGATTGCCCATGCCGCCGAGGATGGCCGCAGCGAATCCTTTGATGGCCAGCGGCGCGCCCATTTCGTAGTGCGTCATGGTGATGGGCGAGATGACGCAACCCGCCAGCGCGCCCAGCGCGGCGCTCAGGCCGAACGACAGCGTGCGCATGTTGGGGATGTTGATGCCCGCGAGCATCGCGGCGTCGGGATTGGACGAACACGCGCGCATGGCCCGGCCCGGCAGGGAATATTTGAGAAAGCAGTGCAACAACATCACTGTCACCGCGACCGTTCCCAGGACCCACAACACCTGCGGTGAAATCGCCGCGCCCAGGAATTTGATGGACGACACTTCGTTGCCGGTGAAGTAGGGCAGGGAACGGACCTTCTCGTCCCAGATGTGCAGGGCGGCCTCCTGCATGACGATGGAAAGTCCGATGGTGATGATGATGAGGTGCAGCACGGAATGTCGCCGCAGCTTTCGGAAGAACAAAATCTCGAGCAAACATCCGACGAGCGCCACGATGGCCACCGCGCCCGCCACCGCCACGGGCAACGGAACGTAACAGGCCAGCGTCACCGCCACCATCCCGCCCAGCATCACGAACTCGCCCTGGGCGAAGTTCAGGACGCCCGTGGCGCTGTAAATCAGGTTGAACCCGATGGCCACCACGGCATAGATGCTGCCTTTGGTCACGCCGGACAACAAATACTGCAATGCCAGACTTCCGTTTTCCATCGTCAGTCCTTCCAGACAAAAGACCCCGGTCGGTTTCCCGCCGGGGCCTTGGAGGAACCTTTTACCACCGAACCAATCCGGTTATTTTTTATAAATCGTGAACTTGCCGTCCTTGACCGTCAGCATTTCAAACGCATTCAGGTCCAGCCCCGTGTGGTCGGTGGCTGAAAAATTGTAAATGCCGGCCGTGCCCACCAGGCCGTGCAGGCCTTCGATGGCGTCGCGCACCTTGGCACGGTCGGTCGTGCCGGCCTTCTTGAGCGCCTCGGTCACAATCAAAATCGCATCGTAGGCATGCCCGCCAAAGGTGCTCACATCTTCCTTGTAAGCGGCTTCGTAATCCTTCTTGTAGGTGGCCAGCACCTGCTTTTGCGGATTACTGTCGGGCAGTTCCTCCACCACCAACAGACGGCCCGCCGGGAACAGAATGCCCTCCGCTGCCACACCGGCCTGTTCGGCATACTTGGGATTGCCGAAACCGTGGCTCTGGAACAATGGAATGGTCATGCCGAGTTGTTTCATGTTCTTCGCGACGATGGACTGGGCGGGAACAATGGACCAGTTCACCACCGCTTGGACGCCCGGTGTGCCCTTGACTTTCGTCAGGATGTCCGTCAGGTCGGTCGCCTGTTTGTCATAGACCTCGTTCGCCACAATTTCGATGCCTTCGGTTTTGGCCAGTTCTTCGAGCTGTTTCTTGCCGGAGGCGCCGAAACCGTCGTTGCCGGTCAGGACGGCAATTTTGGTGATGCCCTTTTCCTTCATCGTGCGGTAAATCCAGGTCGCCGCCTGGCTGTCCTTTTGCGGGGTCTTGAAGACATATTTGGCCAGGGGATTGACGATGGCATCCGCCGCCGCGCAGGAGACGAGGATCATCTGGTTCTCTTCGCAGAGTTTTTTGATCTGCATGGTCTCGCCGCTGGTGGACGGGCCGATGATGGCCAGCACCTTGTCTTCTTCGATCAACTGCTTGGCAAACGAGACGGCCTTCTCGGGGCTGCCGCTGCTGTCCTTGATGATCAATTCGAGCTTCTGGCCCAGCACGCCGCCCGAGGCATTGATCTTGTCAACCAGCATCTGGGCCGTCTTCGCCTCCGGCGCACCGAGGAAAGCTGCCGGGCCGGTGACGGAAAAGATGGCGCCAATCTTGATGGGTTTGGGTTCATCCGCCGCGGAACAGGTTGGGGCGGACAACTGGCCGGCGAGCCAGCAGGCGCCCGCAATAATCAGCAGATTTTTTTTCATAAGCTGTTTTTGCCCGATGGATGTCAGGGCGGGCTAGAACGTGTACATGACTTCCGCGCGCAGGAAATCCATCATGCCCCGGCTGGCGTAGAAGTCGCCCGGGAAGAGGAATTCGCTCCAGAGGTGGCCGCTCAGGTGCTTGTTGAACTTGTATTTGAGGACCGCCTGAAGGTAATGGCCGCGAAAGTCCCCCGTCCCCGTGAAATCACTAGGCACAGTTGCTTGAGTGGGCACGTCCTGATCCGCAAACAACGCGTTATAGGTAAGGCTGAAGTTCATGTCCTTGATCGGGTCCACACTCCAAGTTGGGCCGAAACGAATAAGATTGGCCGTTTGCCCTACGCGCGTTTCGTTAACGTAGCTGTAAATGTTGTACATCTCGCTCCACTGCGGGTACCGGCCCCACAATACGTCAAACATTTCATCGTTTCCCGTTTTTGGATTATCCCCGGAAAGAAACTCAAAGACCATACTCAACTGGTCGTTCATTTTGTCCTTGAACAGGTAGCTGATTTTGCTTTTCACTCCAAAAGCGTTGAGGTTGTGGTAGTTTGCGTCCAACGGGGGTGGCACAAGATTATACTGATATTGTTTCCTCCCGAACTGATAAGCCCCCTCCGCCGAATAGGTCCAGTGCTCCTGCACCAAACCCGAAACCCGGCCGCCAAACGTGTAGATGTCCGCGTTGTCAGAGAATATCGAGTATGGATGGTTGTTGATGGCCGAGTCGTGTTTGTAGATAAAGAAACCGTCCAGATTGGCCGCCGGCAGGCTCTTGTTGGCGATATACAGAACCGCGCCCTTTTCGTTTTGGTCGGTCAGGAGATACGCGTTCGGGTTTTCACCCTGTGTGGTGGAGGGGCCGATGGTGGGCAGCCAGGCGTCGGGCCGCCCGTACTGGACAATGCCAATGGCATCAATGGTGGTGTGCTGCTCTTTCAGATCGACGGTGACGCGGGCGGAATCGAGGAAAGCTGTGAAGGACCCGTCCTCGGGCGTGCCGTCTCCAAACAGCCAGTTGTCACCCAGGTTAATATCCTGGCGGCCAACCGTCACGGTGGCAGGCAGGTCCATCGGTTTCTTCCATTGCACGTTAAGGGTGTCAATAATCCCGTAGCGCCACTGCATGCCCGATTTTTCGAAGTATGTGTCCATGGTCGAGTTTCTCAAGAACTCCCGCGGTTCAGCGGCCAGACGGACGTTCAAACTCAGGTCGTTTGTAATGCTCGTATAGATTGCCGGGAATAAGCTGGCCCCAATCCGGCCACGAAAACGGAAATAGTCCTGTTCATGCAAGGGGCCAAACGGCCCGCTGCCGGGACCAGAACCCAGGCTCAACGCATTGTTGAAGTACTCATTGCGCACCCGGAAATCGCCCCCCCAAGTAAACCAGTCCACCGGGTTCTTGACCTCCTTCGCCCATTGGTCGAAGGCGGTCGGTGGCGGCGCTGGAGTAGCCGCGACCGGCGCGACAGGTGCCGCACCGGGTGGCGGGGCAGAAGTTGCACCGGCAGGCGCGTTGGTTTGAGTTTGAGCCAGGGCGGTCGCCGCCGCCAATGCGGCAAGACCCAACGTCAGTTTCAATTTGGTGTTCAACATAAGATTCGGCTTTCAGGTCTGATTCAGGATTGAAGACTTTATTTTAATTTTCCGCTTCCGCGACTGTTTCTGGATCCCGGCGACGCGCCGGTTGCAATTGCGGACATCCAGTTCGCGGAATTGGGATTAGAATTAGAAACAATTTCCGGCGTGTCCAGCCCGTATAAGCCCATTTTTACAGAAAGCAGATGATTTAATGCAAAATATTCCTATTTTTGATTCCCAGAAAAGGATTGTTAAAATTGTGGAAAAATCAAGTTTTGAACGCCGGGCTTCGGGCCGGCCCGACACCGCAAAAACCGCGCTTGTCATCATCGGTACTTTTTGTTGCACTTAACCAAACCTTGAGCCACTGCGAAATACATGCCTGCAACCAAACGACAACTCCTGAGCGGCAACGAGGCCATTGCGCTGGCCGCGCGTGATGCGGGGGTGGCGCTCGGGGCCGGTTATCCCGGCACGCCCTCCACCGAAATCCTGGAACGCTTCTCCGAACTGGGCGGACACGGCCAGTGGTCGCCCAATGAAAAGGTCGCCCTCGAGGTCGCCATCGGCGCGGCTTTTGCCGGCGCCCGCGCCATGGCGACCATGAAACATGTCGGCCTCAATGTTGCCGCCGATCCGCTGTTCACCGTGGCTTACACCGGCGTGAGCGGGGGATTGGTCGTCATTTCCGCGGACGATCCCGGAATGGCCTCGAGCCAGAATGAGCAGGACAACCGCCACTATGCCGTCGCCGCCAGCGTGCCGATGCTCGAACCGTCGGATTCGCAGGAAGCCTATGATTTCCTGCTGGCCGCGTTTGAAATTTCCGAACGTTGGAAGCTGCCGGTGATCCTCCGCGCCACCACCCGCGTCTGCCACAGTTACACCGTCGTGCAGCCGCACGGTCCGGGCGGAACGCCGAAGGCGCCGAAATTCGAGCGCGATATCCGTGGGCGCGTGATGATTCCGGCCAATGCCCGCCCCGCGCACAAACGGCTGCGGCAGAAGCTGGCCGAAATCGAGGAATGGAATGAAGCCTGTTCCCTCAACCGCGTTATGCCCGGCGACAAAAAACTGGGGATCATCACCTCGGGCATTTCCTTCATGCACACCCGCGAAGCCGCGCCGGAAGCGAGCGTGCTCAAGCTCGGCTTCACCCATCCGCTGCCGATGAAAAAGATTACCGCGTTTGTCAAAAGCGTGAAACGCTGCCTCGTCATCGAGGAGGGTGATCCGTACCTCGTGGAGGCCATCCGCGCGGCGGGAATCAAGGTTGAAGGCAAGGCGGAGATGTACCGCTTTGGCGAACTCAGCGTGCCGCGCGTGCGGCGGATTCTCAATAACGACATCACCCCCGAACTGGCGCAGTCGGCGGGCAAGCCGCCGCAACTGTGCGACGCATGCCAGTATCGCCTGGTGTTCGAGGCGCTGCGCCAGCGCGATTGCATTGTGGCGGGCGACATCGGTTGCTACACGCTGGGGGTGCTGAAACCCTTCGAGGCCATGGATTCCTGCGTCTGCATGGGCGCGAGCCTCGGTGTGGGCCTGGGGTTGCGTCACGTGTTGCCGCCGGAACAGGCGCGGCGCGTGGTCAGTGTCATTGGCGACAGCACGTTTGTGCACAGCGGCATCAGCGGGCTGGTGGAGATGGTTTACAATCCGCCGCCGGACGGACACGTGCTCATCATTCTGGACAACGGCACCACGGCCATGACCGGCCACCAGGAACATCCCGGGACCGGCCGGAAGCTCGACCACCAGCCAACCAACAAACTCGTGCTGGAAGACCTGGCCCGTTCGTTCGGCGTGAAGCGGGTGCATGTGGTCGAGCCGCGCGTGGGTTCGAACGAGTTTGAGCGCACCTTGGACGAATGCCTCGCGAGCCGGGAATTGTGCGTCATCATCGCCCGGCGGCCGTGCATTCTCATCGTTAAACGGCTGCGCGAACTGGAATCGCGCGAGTGCGAAAAGAAGGAGGCCCCATGCGCGGCCGGCTGATCAACGTGGTGGTGGCCGGGCTGGGCGGCCAGGGCGTGCTCAAGGCGTCGGACATTCTCGCCGACGCGGCGTTGCGCGCCGGCTTTGACGTGAAGAAAAGCGAGATCAAAGGCATGAGCCAGCGCGGCGGTTCGGTCACCAGCGACGTGCGTTTTGGCCAGGTCGTGCTCAGCCCCATGGTGCCGCCGGGCGAGGCGGATTATCTGCTCGTGCTCGAACCGACGCAGGTGGACCCCCACAAACATTATCTTAAACCCGACGGGATGTTGATCACGCCGGACGCGGTTGATGCCGGCAAACTGCCGAACAAGAAAACACTGAATGTGGCGCTGCTCGGCGCGTTGAGCGTGCATCTGCCGTTGCCGGAAGCCGGGTGGCTGGAAGCTTTGCGCGAAGGTTTCCCCGCCGAATTCTTTGATGCCAACCACCAGGCCTTCCTCGCCGGCCGCGCCGGTCAGCACCCTGAAAAAACCTGATTGCCGCTTATGAGCAAGAACCTCGAAATTCCTCCCCTCCATCCGGCCAGCACAATGGATTTTCTGCCGCCGGCCCAGTTGCGCGATGTGCAATTCACCCGGCTCAAATTCATGGTCCAGCGCGCGTTCGACCGCGTTGCGTTGTTTCGCGAGCGCATGAACGAACGCAAGCTCAAGCCCGCCGATTTGCGCTCGATTGACGACATCGTCAAACTGCCGTTCACGGTCAAAACGGATTTGCGCGACACCTATCCGTTCGGCCTGTTCGCCAGTCCGCTCCAGGAAATCGTGCGCTTCCACGTTTCCAGCGGCACGACGGGCAAACCCATTGTGGTGGCCTACACCCAGGAAGATCTCGACGACTGGACCCGGGCGATGGTCCGCAGTTTTGCCGCGTGCGGCATGCACAGCGGGGACATCGTTCAGAACGCATACGGCTACGGCTTGTTCACCGGCGGTCTGGGGGCGCATTACGGCGCGGAGGCGCTCGGGGCCAGCGTGATCCCCATTTCCGGCGGCAACACCGACCGCCAGATCATGATCATGAAGGATTTCGGCGTGACCGTCGTTACCTGCACGCCGAGTTACTTCCTGCATCTCATCGAACGCGCCGGCGAAATGGGCGTGAACATGAAGGAACTCCCGTTGCGCATCGGCGTCTTTGGCGCCGAGCCGTGGACCGAGGACATGCGGGAACGCATCGAGGCCGGCAGTGGCATCAAGGCGTACGATATTTACGGGTTGTCAGAAATCGCCGGGCCGGGCGTGGCCATGGAATGCATTCATCAGGCCGGCCCGCACATCTTCGAGGACATGTTCTATCCCGAAATCATTGATCCGAAAACGCTCGAGCCGTTGCCGGATGGCGAGGAAGGGGAACTGGTGTTGACGACGCTCTGCAAGCGCGCCATGCCCATGATCCGCTACCGGACGCGCGACATCACTTCGCTCGAACCCACCCGCTGCGTCTGCGGTCGCACGCTCCGTCGCATCCGCCGCATTGGCCGGCGCAGCGACGACATGCTCATCATCCGCGGCGTCAACCTGTTCCCGTCGCAGATTGAAGCCGCGTTGCTGAAGGTGGAGGGCACGCTGCCTCATTACCAGATCACCGTGGACCGCCAGAAGGACCTCGACATCCTGGAGGTGCAGGTGGAAGTGACCGCTGACGCGTTCAGTGACACCGTAAGCGCCATGGAACAGATGCAAAAACGGCTGGTCCATTCCATCGAAACCATCACCGGCCTGCGTCCGGCGGTGAAACTGGTGGCCCCGCGCACCCTGCAACGCAGCGAAGGCAAGGCGAAACGCGTCATTGACAAACGCATCATGTAATTCCGAGAAAGGTGAAGCTATGAAAATCAAACAACTTTCCGTTTTTCTGGAAAACAAGCCCGGGGCGCTGAGCGCGCCCTGCCGGCTGCTGGCCAAGGCTGACATCAACATCCAGACCTGCTCACTGGCCGACACCCGCGAGTTCGGCATCCTCCGCCTGGTGGTGGAGGACACCGAGAAGGCGCGGCGGCTGTTGCAACGGAACGGCTTTGCCGTGAAGGTCACCGAGGTCATTGCGCTGGAAGTGGATGACCGGCCGGGCGGCTTGGCGGCGATTCTCGACGCTCTCGAAGGCACCGGTATCAACGTTGAATATGCCTACTCGCTCACCGGCCGGACCAAGAGCGGCCATGCGCTGCTGCTGTTCCGGTTCAGCGACCCGAACGCGGCGTTGCAGATGCTCAAGGAGCGGAACATCAACACCGTCGGCAGCGAGGAACTCACCAAGCGGCTGAAAGGGTGACCCGCCTTCGCTGGAAGCTTCGGCGCGGCAAGCGAGTGACAGGTGACAGGATAATCCTCGCCCCGCAAAGCGGGGAGAGGGTGGTCACGCCATGCGGGACCGGGAGAGGGGAGCGTCAAAAAATTTAACATGAAAGAAATCAAGGAATTTTTCAAAGGCGACCAGTTCGCCGCGCGCAACAACATCGAACTGCTCGAGGCCGGGAACGGCAATGCCAAGGCGAAGATGACGCTGTATCCGTATCATTTGAACGGCTTGGGAACGATCCATGGCGGGGCGATTTTCACCCTGGGCGATTTTGTTTTTGCCGCCGCCTGCAATTCGCACGGGACGATTTCCGTGGCCCTCAACGTGAGCATCACCTTCATGAAAGCCGCCACCGCCGGCACGCTTTGGGCTGAGGCCCGGGAAGTGTCCAAGAACTTCAAGGTCGGTTCGTATGCCATCGAGATAAAGGACGACCAGGGCGAACTCGTCGCCCAATTCCAGGGCCTGGCCTACCGCAAAAAGGACAAACTGCCATTTTGACGCGAAGCGAAGATGGAAGATAGCAACCACGACTCGACACTAATTTCACAAATTCACACAAATTAAAAAGCCTGCAAGGCTGACAGATAATAGCCCAGGGTAAGGACGCAAAGCGAACGCCACCCTGGGTAAATTGTCCCACAAATAAATCCCCTCTCCCGTCCGACGTCCGACGGGAGAGGGTGGCTGAAGGCCGGGAGAGGGCGGCGTTCGACTTTATTTTTGCATTCGCCCGGCAAATGCGTCAGTCTCGCCACGTTCAGCAGAAGTGGGTAGCGGTGTCCAGCGTCAGCACAGTCCGGGGCTGGGGGACCGGAGCCATCCTTGATTTTGTGTATCAATCTTGACCGGGAAGCCGGTTTTTGAGACAGCGTCCGCACCGTCCGGGATTTGGGAACCGAAGCCATCCTTGATTTTGTCTATCGGTCTTGGCCGGAGATCGGTTTTTGAGACAGTGTCCGCCGGGAAAAACCATTTTTTACCCAATCATTTCCGGCCGGTAAAGCCCTCCCCCAAGATGCCGTTGCGTAGGGCCGTGTATTGCAGCTTCTTACAACTGTTGATGTTCAATGGCACTGGGGTTGCTAAGTCGCAAATCGGGGATAATCGGATCGGGGAGCTTTATTGACTTGGACTGCGCTTGTGTTTGTGGATGCGGCACAAGCGCAACAGTCCGATAAACGATCCGGCGATGCAGCAACTCGGAAGGCTGTTCCTATGAATAATGAGTATCTGGCAGTTTATGTCTGCCAGAGGCAGGCGTGCGAAATCCAGTCCCCGGCACCTGGTATCCGGCGGTGGTTCAAAGTGGCATTGGCCGCGCTGGCCGGGCTGATGCTTTTCACCTCCACTTCGGTCTTTGGCCAGCAGGCCTATGCCCTGGAGTTCAACCAGGCCAACAACCTTTTTGGCACCATCAACCTGTTGACCGGCAGTTTCACGCAATTGGGCACCGAAGGGGGAACTCTTTTCAATGACATTGCCGCCGCGCCCAATGGCACATTGTATGGCATCATCAATACGACTTCGCTGGTGACCCTGAACACCAACAACGGTGCGGTGTCGAGCAGTGTCAACTTTAACGTGAGCGGCATCGAGTCCCTGGCGATTGCCCCTGACGGCACCCTTTACGGGGCCACCCAAGGCGCTCTTTACACAATCAATCCGGTCAATGGCATTGCGACCCTGGTGGGCAGCTTCAACAACAGCGTCATCGGCAATTCGGGTCAAAACATCCGCTTCGATTACGACGGCAACCTGTATGACACCGACGGCGGAGTGAATGCCACCAGCACGCATTTGTTCCAGATCAGCACAATCACCGGGGCGGCCACGTTGATGGGGACGGTGACCAACTTTCCGGGGTTGTGCCTGGAAAATGCCGGTTCGCAGATGTATGGCGTGGGCATCCAACTCGGCGCGGCGTCCTCCCCCATGCAGGACCTGCTGGGAATTGATCTGAACACCATCCAACCCGGCGGGACCAATCTGGACGGTTCGACGCTGGACATCGGTTACCAATTGTTGACCAGCAACTTTCCCAATAATTTTAACATTTCATCCGCGAACCTGTATGTCGTTCCCGGTTTCATCCTTCCCGTGCCCGAGCCCAGTGCGTTTTTGCTCTCGATTACGGGCGGGCTGATCCTCCTGCTGGTCAGCCACAAACGGATGCGATGTTGAACAGGCAAAATGCCACGAATGAAAATCGGAATGAGTAGCGCAGACTTTCCAGTCTGCGGGTTCGGGCGACATTCCTGTCGCCCAAGCGGAACTGGAAAGTTCCGCCAATCAGCAGACAGGAATGTCTGCTCTACAGAGACTTTGCGTCCCTTGCAGTTGATTCCATGAATCGGTGTAATCGCGATTGGACATTGAGTTGCGAACGAACCACGCGGGCAGACATCGGCGCGGGACGGACGCGCTAATTTTGTCCTCCACCTGTTTAACCGAAGCCAATAACTTTTTTTCCACAAACCTTCTTGCGGGCGGAACGGGGGCTGACTAAACATAACCCCAACAATTGCGGAGTGATGGACAATTTTTGACCAAGTGAGCGGTCACACGTAATGCCAGCGATTTATCCGAAGTGGACAAACTGGTTGCCGCTGCAGATTGGCGTCGTGCTGGCGCTGGTCGGCGGGGTGGTGACGGCGGGTGTCACTTATTATTGCACGCCCAAATACACGCGAGCCGGCTACGAACCGGTCCAGCCGGTGCCCTTTTCGCACGCGACCCACACGGGGCAACTGGGCGTTGATTGCCGCTACTGCCACAACACGGTGGACAAATCGTGGTTCTCCAGCATCCCGGCGGCGTCCACGTGCATGAATTGTCACAATCAAGTGCTCAAGGACGACCCGCGCCTGGCGCTCGTCCGCGAGAGCGCCACCAACAACGTCCCCATCCCGTGGGTGCAGGTCCACATCGTGCCCGATTACGTTTATTTCAACCACGAAGTCCACGTCGCCCGTGGCATCAGTTGCGTGGATTGTCACGGGCGCGTTGATCAAATGGACGAGATCCGTCACGCCAAATCGTTCAGCATGAGTTTCTGCCTCGATTGCCATCGCCAGCCGGCGGCGTTCGTCCGTCCGGTGGACAAGGTCACGGATTTGGGCTGGCAATGGAGCACCAATGCGAACATCGCCGCGCAAAGGCAGAGGACCAACGGCGCAATCTTTGTTCACGACTGGAAAATTGAATCGCTGCAAAGCTGCTCGGCCTGCCACCGATGATGAATTTACGATTTACGATTTACGATTTACGATTGACGCTTGAAATCAAGTGTCACGCCGGAACTTTTTCAAATCCGCAATCCGCATTCCGCAATCCGCAATTTATCGTGCCATTATTTTCAGCCGTCATTCTCGAATGAAATCCAGCCCAACAACTCCAGTTCCAACCGCCCCGGGCCGCCGTTACTGGCGCAGTCTGGATGAACTGGCCGACACGCCGGAGTTCAAGGAGTGGCTGCATCGCGAGTTTCCGCAGGGCGCAAGCGAGTTTGAGGACGGTGTTTCCCGCCGGCATTTCATGAAAATCATGTCCGCGTCGTTTGCGCTGGCGGGCCTGGGCGTGATGGGCGCGGGCTGCCGCCGGCCGGTGGAAAAACTGGAGCCGTTCGGCCAGCAGCCGAAAAATTACATCTATGGCGAACCGGAATATTATGCCACGGCCATGCCGACGCGCACCGGCGCGGTCCCGTTGGTGGCCAAATCCTACGAAGGCCGGCCCATCAAGCTGGAGGGCAACGCCAGATTCCCCGGCAGCAACGGCGGCGCCGACCGCTATGCGCAGGCTTCCATCCTGAATCTTTATGATCCCGACCGCGCCAAAAGGTTTACGAAGTTTGGTGAAACCATTTCACGTGACGAGGCTCTGAAATTCCTTGATGACGTGTCGAAAATGTTCGCGGCGAACCAAGGTGAAGGCCTGGCGTTTCTCGCTGAAAGCAGCACGTCGCCGTCGCGCGCGCGGCTGCAAAAAATCATCGCCGCCAAATTCCCGAAATCGCAATGGTTCACCTACGACGCGATTGATTCGGGCATTCACCAACGCGCGGCGACGCAGGCGTTCGGGCAGCCGGTGCGTCCGGTTTACCATTTCGACAAAGCAAAGGTCATCCTGTCGCTGGACTGCGATTTTCTTGGGAGCGAGGAGGACGCGCACAATCATATCCGTCAATTTGCCGAGGGCCGGAAGCCGGGCGAGGGGATGAGCCGGCTTTACGCGGTGGAATCGCTGTTCACGCTTACCGGTGCGAATGCGGACCACCGGCTGCGTGTGGCGGCGAGCATGGTTTCGAAAGTTGCGGAAGAAATTTTCGCCCAACTCTCGGAGCCGTTGCCCTCGCTCGCAAGATGGATTGCTGGATGCGCAAAAGACTTGCTTGCCCATCGTGGCGAGGTTTTGGTCGTTGCCGGCCAGCGCCAGCCGATGGAAGTTCATCTGCTGGCCTGGGCCATCAATTCGGCGCTGGGGGCGATTGGCAATACGGTGACTTTGCTTCCGACAGCGGAAACTGCCGGTGCCGATTTGAAGAATCTCGATGGCAGTGCAACCGACACGCTCATTATCCTGGGCGGCAATCCAGCTTACCATTTGAACTGGTCGCCGAAGCAGAGACCGAAAACAGTTGTTCGCCTTGGCTATTACGAAGATGAAACGGCGGAAAAGTCAGACTGGAATTTCCCACTGGCGCATTATCTTGAATCGTGGGGTGATGCGACGACGAGTGACGGAATGCTTGTGCCAGTTCAACCATTGATTCAACCGCTGTTCGGTGGTTTGACGGAACTGGAATTTCTCGCGCGCATAGCCGGTGAATCACAGACGAATCCTTACGATATCGTTCGCACGACGTTTGCGGGTTCAGAGGAAGACTGGAAGAAATTTCTGTTCAATGGCTATCTGGCCGATTCGGCAGCGAAGCCGGTTGACACAAAATTTGGCACGGCCATTCCAGAGGTAAAATCCGCTACGCCTTCTGCGAGCAGCCTCGAAGTCGTTTTTTACCGCGACGCGAAGATGGACGACGGGCGTTACGCGAACAACGGCTGGATGCAGGAACTGCCCGATCCCATCACCAAGCTGACCTGGGACAACGCGGTGCTCGTCAGCCGCAAGACGGCGCGCGAACTCGGTGTCCAGAACGGCGACATGGTCGAAATCACCTTGAATGGCCGCAGCGTCAAAGGTCCCATCTGGACGCAGCCGGGCATGGCGGATTATTCGCTCGGACTCGCGCTGGGTTACGGACGCGAAAGGGCAGGGCGCGTCGGCACCGGCGTCGGCTTCAACGCCTACCGGATTTTTACCGGCAAATACATCGAGCCTGGCGCGACGGTGCGCAAGACGGGCGAGACCCACACGCTGGCCACGACGCAAAGTCATTGGTCCATGGAAGGCCGCCCGATTGTGCGCGAGACGAACCTGGCCGAATTTTCCAAGAACGCGGATTTTGCGAATGAAATGCACGGCACCGAGCCGCCAGTGGTGCAGCCGTTGTATCCCAACCCGCTGGATGAGGCAAAGAAGACCGCGTTGCATCAGTGGGGCATGGCGGTGGATTTAAACGCATGCGTCGGTTGCGGCACGTGCGTGATTGCCTGCCAGAGCGAGAACAACATTCCCATCGTCGGCAAGGACCAGGTGCAGCGCGGCCGCGAAATGCACTGGATGCGGATTGACCGTTATTACACCGCCGACCCGGCTAAGGAAAAACGGTCGGACGCCTTCCAGAAGGACGATGAGCAGCAATTTGCCGAGTGGATTGACGACGTGCAGGCGGTGAACCAGCCGATGATGTGTCATCAATGCGAAGCCGCGCCCTGCGAAAACGTCTGCCCGGTCAACGCCACCGTCCACGACCAGGAAGGTTTGAATGTGATGGCCTACAACCGCTGCATCGGCACGCGGTATTGCTCGAACAACTGCCCGTACAAGGTCCGCCGGTTCAATTATCTCGATTACAACAAGCGTCCACTGGCCGATCTCAAGGGGCCGTTTTATCCCACGCCGCTCACGCACAAGACGGACGGCAAGTGGGACCTGTTGAGCTGGTTCAGGGCGCCCGACGCCAGCGGAATGCGCGAGGAGGACGAATGGGACCTGATCAAAATGGTCAAGAATCCCGACGTAACAGTGCGCATGCGCGGCGTGATGGAAAAATGCACCTATTGCACGCAACGCATCGAGCAGGCGAAAATTGCGCAGAAGGTCAAGGCCGGCGTGTCCGGCGACGTGCGGTTGTCCGAAGCCGCCGGCACGGTGCCCCAGACCGCCTGCCAGCAGGCGTGTCCGGCGGGAGCGATTGTGTTCGGCGACATCAACGACCCGAAAAGCGCCGTTTCGCAACTCAAAGCACAACAACGGAATTATTCAGTGTTAGGCGACCTGCTCACGAAGCCACGGACGACGTATCTGGCGCGCGTCCGCAATCCGAACCTAACCATGCCCGATTACCGCGAATGGCCTTACAGCTTTGAGGAATACGAAAACCGCGGCGGCGAACTCCAGGCCGAAAAGAAAGGAGCAAGCTGATCGAAAATGAATTTGGCTTTTATCTCATTAACACCCGGCTTCAGCCGGGTGTGGACGGTCAGTAAGTCGGTCGGAACCGTTTCAACGGTTTCTCCGGCCATAACAAAAACCGTTAAAACGGTTTTTCGTCTCCCCGGTTGCGTTAACACCCCGCTGAAGCAGGGTGTTAATCAAAGGCAAAGTGCCGGATGTCCTCCCGTGCGGCGAAAGGAGCGAACTGATGCCTGAAGTTGCAACCAATCTGAAGACATTCGTGCCACCGGCGGAATTGCAGCGCGCACCGATCGTGGAGAACAACCGCAGCCCCGGCTGGTTGACGGACAAGCTCTCGTCGTTCGCCGAAGGCAAGACCCCGCTTTGGTGGTGGATTTTGTTCGTTCCGGCGGTGTTTGGGGCGGCCGTGTTGCTGCCGGCCATGCTGATTTACCAGGTTTCCACCGGTGTCGGTGTCTGGGGCAACAATCAACCGGTGGCTTGGGGCTGGGACATCATCAATTTCGTGTGGTGGGTCGGTGTCGCGCACGCGGGCACGTTGATTTCCGCCATGCTGTTCCTGACGCGCCAACATTGGCGCACCACCATCGGCCGGGCGACGGAGGCGATGACGGTGTTCTCGGTCATGATGGCGGGACTGTACCCGGCCATCCACGTCGGGCGCGTGTGGTTTGCCTGGTTCATGTTCCCGGTGCCAAACTCGAACGGCCTCTGGCCGCAGTTCCGTTCGCCGCTGATGTGGGACGTGTTCGCCGTCAACACCTATCTGGTCGTTTCCATACTGTTCTGGTATATGGGATTGATTCCCGACCTCGCCGTGCTGCGCGACCGCGCGACAACACGGGTGCGGAAATTTATTTACGGTTTTCTGGCGATGGGTTGGACCGGCTCGGCGCGGCACTGGCACCATTATGAAAAGGCCTACGTCGTTTTGTCCGGCCTGTGCACGCTGCTGGTGTTCACGGTGAGTTCCATCGTCGGCATGGATTTCTGCACGTCGCAACTGGCGGGCTGGCACGCGACGATTTTCCCGCTGTATTTTGTCGTCGGCGCCGTGTATTGCGGCTTCGGCATGGTGCTGGTGCTGCTCATCCCGCTGCGCAAATGGTGCCATCTCGAGGAAATCATCACGCCCCGGCACATGGACCGCATCTGCAAGCTGACTTTGCTCAGCAGCCTGGCCATCGGTTACATCTACGTGATGGAGTATTTCATCGCGTGGTACAGCGGTGATCCGTATGAACGCTGGGTTTTCGGCCACCGGTTGTTCGGTCACACCTACTGGTACGGTGGCTGGATCATGCTCGCGGTCAACGTGGGTCTCGCCCAGTTGCTCTGGTTCAAAGGTATCCGGCGGAACCTGGCACTCGTTTTCATCATCGGCGTGCTCATCAACATCGGCATGTGGTTCGAACGTTTCGTCATCATTGTTGGCTCCTTGTACCAGGATTTCCTGCCCGCCAACTGGGGCGTGTATTTTCCGACGTGGGTGGACATCGGCACCTATCTCGGCACGCTCGGCGCCTTTTTCACGATGTATCTGCTGTTCATAAAATTCCTGCCGCTGGTCGCCATCGCCGAGGTCAAGGGCGCACTGCCGCAGGCCGATCCGCACCATCCGCTGGGCGGCGCGAAGGGAGGCCGTTCATGAACGACAAATATTACGGCCTCATGGCCGAATTCGATTCGCCCGCAGCCATCCTGTCAGCGGCGGAAGCGGTCCGCGCCGCGGGTTATGGCCGCTGGGAGGCGTTCACGCCGTTTCCGGTTCACGGCCTCGACAAGGTGGCAGGCTTCAAAAATTCACTCGTCGGCTGGTTTGCGTTCCTGTTCGGTGGTGGTGCGTTTGTGGCGACCCTGGCTCTGATCTGGTTCAGCAACGCGTTCGATTATCCGCTGATCGTCGGCGGCAAACCGATGTTCAGCCCGCCGATGTCCTTCGTGCCGTCGTACATCATGCTGGTGCTGGGCGCCGCCGTTGGCGCGTTCGTCGGAATGCTGGCCCTGAACGGACTGCCGCGGCTGCATCATCCGCTTTTGGAGAAGGCGCGCTTCGCGCTGGCGTCGCGCGACAAGTTTTTCCTCGTGATTGGCGCGAACGATCCGAAATTTTCCGAAACCGAAACCCGCAGGCTGCTGGAGTCCCTCGGCGGCACGCACATCGAACTGGTGGAGGCCTGATGCGCCATCTTTTATACATCATTTTGATTTTGCTGACGGGCGTGGCCGTGGGCGTTGGCATCGCCGGGCGGCAGGGACGGCTGTCGCGCCAGCCGCCCATCGAGGTGTTCCCGGACATGGACCGGCAGTTGAAACTGCGTCCGGCGCAGCCCAACGACTTTTTCCCGAACGGCCTCAGTTCGCAATTGCCGCCACCCGGCACGGTCGCCCGCGGTGAACCGCTGCAAACCGTCAACGGCCCCGTTTACGCCTTTGAAGATGCGCCAGTCAACACCGGCCGCGTCACCGGCACGACAAATTTTGTGGAGACCAATCCGTTGCCCGTCACCGGCCAGTTGCTCCGGCGCGGACGCGAGCGCTTTGACATTTATTGCGCGCCCTGCCACGGCGCGCTCGGCGACGGCAACGGCATCAACAAAAAACTCGGCGTGATGCCGGCGGTGGCCAACTTGCAGGACAAGCGCATTGTGGAAATGGCCGACGGCGAAATTTTCAACACCATCACTTTCGGCAAGGGTTTGATGGGCGCGCATGGGCCGCTGGTGCCGGTGGCCGACCGCTGGGCGATCATTGCCTACCTGCGCGCATTGCAATTGAGCCAACTGGGTTCGGTGGACGATTTGCCGCCGGACCAGCAGGCCGCCTTGAAGAAATGAACCAAAACGTCCATTTGGTTGTAGCGGCGGTCTGTGACCGCCGGTATATCTGCGAAACATTAAAGATGGCGACGCTCATAGAGCGCCGCTACAGCTATTTTGAAGATGTCCGTTTATGAGTTCGCCCAACGATAACAACCCATTGCCGCCGCCGCTGGACCTGTCCAAGTGGCGGAAGGCGCCTGCCGTTTTGATGGTGGCCGGCGCGGTGTTGTCGGTGATTGGCGCCGTGAAGAATTCATCGGAGTTCGGTTATTCGTGGCTGCTGGCGTTCATGTTTTTCCTGAGTCTCGCCCTCGGCGCGCTGTTCCTGGTGATGGTTCATCATTTGAGCGACGCCAGCTGGTCGGTGGCCACGCGCCGGGTTTGTGAACACATCGCGTCGCTCTTGTTTCCGTGGCTGGCGATTTTATTTGTGCCCGTTGCCGTATGCGCGCCGAAAATTTATTCGTGGATGACGATTAACCCGGGCGGCGACCATTCGCTGAACGCGAAATGGCCGGTATTCACGATGCCCGGATTTTATATTGCGTCGGCGATTTTCTTCGGCCTTTGGTGGCTGCTTTCGTCCCGGTTGCGTTACTGGTCGCTCCAGCAGGACAAAACCGGCGGCGTGCTTTGCACGCAGCGGATGCGTTTTCATTCGGGGTGGGGGATGGTGGCCTTCGCGCTGACGCTGACCTTCTCCGGTGTGCTCTGGATGCAGGCCGTGCAATATCAATGGTTCTCGGCGATTTACGGCGTGTACTTTTTTGCCAGTTGCGTCTGGGCGGCGCTGGCGGTGGTCTATGTCATCACCGTGCTCCTGCAACGCCAGCGTATTCTCGACCGTGTGCTGCACGACAACCAGTTTTATTTCCTGGGCCTGCTGTTCTTCGCGTTCACCATTTTCCAGGCTTACCTCGAGTTCGCGCAATACTTCGTCGTCTGGAACGCAAACCTGCCCGGCGAAACCTTCTGGTATCTCCTTCGCGAGCACGGCTCGTGGTGGTGGGTGGGTTTGCTCCTCATTTTCGGCCATTTCCTGCTGCCGTTCTTCGTGCTGCTGCCGGTGAAGGCGAAGCCCGATTTCAAAATCATGCTGCCGGTCTGCGCGTGGGCTTTGGCGATGAACTTCCTGGATTTGTCCTTCAACATCCTGCCGGCGCCACATCCCGACGGTTATCCGTTCAAATGGATCTGGCTGCAACTCGGGTGCCTGGCGTTCATGGGCGGATTTCTCAGTTGGGCCTTTCTGAAAAATTTCAGCCGCCATGCGCCGTTCCCGCAAAAGGACCCGCGCCTGCTCGAAGCCATGGGAATCCGTTACGCCGGGCCGGAGGAGATTTCCGGCGCGGCTTCAACCACCGGGGGTCAACCATGAACCACGAACGCACCGTCTGGCCTGTCGGCGTCGGCTTCCTTGTCGCCTGCTTTTTGTTCGCCGCCATCGTGGTGATGGTGAAACGGTCTGTGCCGGTTCCAGCCATCGATGCCGACCGCGCCGCCGTGCGTGCCAAGGCCCTGGCCGAAATCCATGACGCCGAGACCCAGGCCCTGAACCATCCCGGTTGGGTTAATCAAGATCGTGGCCTGGTGCGCCTGCCGATTGAGGTAGCAATGCAAATCACCGAACGCAATTGGCAGAATCCCGCCGCTGCGCGGTCGAACCTGATGTCGCGCGTCGAAAAAGCAACCGCCCCGGCACCGCCAGCCCCGGCAAAACCCAATCCCTTTGAATGACCGCAAATAAACAAAACGAAGACTTTGGTAGGGCGGCGCTGCCGCGCCGCCAGGCTGACCGGCAGGTCAGCCCTACCGAGTTGGTTGATGCCTCCCTGCGCCTCCCGTTGCTCGCGTTGTTTGGCGGGGCGGCGTTCTGGCTGGTTGTCAGTTCGGTGCTCGCCATGATTGCCTCGATTAAATTTCATGCGCCGGATTTTCTCGCCCATTGCCCGTGGCTGACTTATGGCCGGGTCCAACCGGCGGCCGACGACGCGCTGCTTTACGGCTTTTGCATTCCCGCCGGACTGGGGGTTGCGCTGTGGCTGTTTGCACAACTCGGTCAGGCGCCGCTGCGCGGCGCCGTCGTGCCAGTCGTCGCGGCAAAACTCTGGCATCTGGGCGTGCTCGTCGGCTTGGCCGGCATTTTGTCCGGCAACAGCACCGGCTTTGCGTGGCTTGAATTTCCGCGCGCCGGTTCGGTCATTTTGTTCTTCGCTTATTTGCTGCTGGCGTTGTGGGCGACGATGAACTTTGCCGCCCGCCGCGAACGCGCGCTGTATCCGTCGCACTGGTTTTTGGTCGCCGCGCTGTTCTGGTTCCCGTGGATTTACTCGACGGCCAATCTGTTCCTGGTCGCCTGGCCGGTGCGCGGCGTGGTCCAAGCCATCATCGGCTGGTGGTTTGTTAACAATCTGCTGTACGTCTGGCTCGCGCTGGCCGGCATCGGCGTGGCGTTTTATTTCCTGCCAAAATTCAGCGGACGCCCGCTGCAAAGTTATTACCTCGCCCTGTTCGCATTTTGGACGCTGATTCTTTTCGGGACCTGGTGCGGCATTCCGCCGGGCGCGCCGGTGCCGGCCTGGATGCCGGTGCTTAGTTCCTACGCCGCCGTGCTGACCGTTGTGCCCGTGATCGCCGTTGCCGCCATCATGTGGAAAACCCTGCGCGGCCCGACCAGCGGACGCAATATTACACCAGCGTCATTGTCCTCCCCCTCCGCCAACGAAGTTGGGGGAGAGGGACAGGGAGAGGTGGCGCGTTTAAATTCAAATCCCCTCGCCCCCAGCCCTCTCCCCGCTCAGGCGGGGCGAGGAAGTCGACAGCAATCCCAAGCTGCACCCCCGACCAACTGCGAACCGAAGGGCGGGCCGTTTTGTTTCATCCGGTTCGGCCTCATTTCCTTCGTTCTCTCGTCGCTGATGCTCATTGCGATGGAGTGTCCGCGAATCAGCGCGGTGACAGAATTTACCTGGTTCGGCCCGGCGCAAACCCAACTGCAACTTTACGGCTTTTTTGCCATGACGATGTTCGGTGCGATTTATTATTTGCTGCCACGTGCCGTTGGGTTTGAACTTCCGTTCCCGAAACTGGCTCGACTTCACTTTTGGATTTCGGTGCCCGGGGTCGTGCTGCTGGTTTTGCCGCTGGCCATCGGCGGGGTGGAGCAAGGGATGAAACTGAACAATCCCGACATCGCCTTCCTGGAGGCGACGAAGGCAGCACTGTTCTTCTTCCGATTCAGCACCGTCGGTCTGCTATTCATCCTGATGGGAAATTTGCTGTTCGCTCTGAACATTTTTGCGATGACGTTTCTGTGGAAACTGTCGTTGATCAAAAAGGTAGCGGCGCTTGTGAAAGCGCCGTTGCCGGCCACGGACGCCTCCGCTTCGCTTCCGACTTCGCCCGGCTTCGACGCGACAAGGCGGCGTGACAAGGAGGTGAAGGCATGAAAAACGGCTTTTGGATTTTTGTCGCGGTGTTCATCGTCCTGGGCGGTTCGTGGTGCGGCTTCGTGCTCGCGCCGGAATTGCAGTTGGGCGGCGCCAAACAGACGGCCATTCTCAATTCGTCCGAGGTTTATCCGGTTGGGCGCCCCGGCGAGGCAAACCAGGGTTTGTCGGTTTATCGCGCCAACGGCTGCGCCGCCTGCCACACCGAACAGGTCCGACAAACAGGCGTCACATGCGAAGTGGCACTGACTGACGCCGGGAAAAATCCGAATGTGGTCACAAATCTGATTTCAACCTTGGTATTGACCAACCTGACCAAGGAAAACGCCGATGCCGCCGCCGACAAAATAACCGCTGCCGGTGGCAAGACGGAAATTCACATTGCTGCGACCGGGCCGGACATCGCGCGGGGGTGGGGGATGCGCCAAAGTGTGGCTGAGGATTATCTCTACGACCTGCCGATGCAACTGGGCAGCCTCCGCGCCGGACCGGATCTGGCGAACGCCGGCGCACGCGCGGACGCGAACTGGCAGTTGCTTCATCTTTACGCACCAAAGAGCGTGGTGAAAGGTTCGACCATGCCGCCGTTCCGCTATTTGTTTGTAATGCGCAAAATCGGACGCGAACCTTCGCCGGACGCACTGAAGTTGCCGCCGGAATTTGCGCCGCCCGCCGGTTGTGAAGTCGTGCCCAAGCCGGAAGCGCGGGAGTTGGCGGCGTATTTGTTGAGCCTGCGCGCCAACGTGCCGCTGTTCAGCGCGCCCATATCGCCCTAGACGTTGTTTTAGAATTCGATTCCCGTGTAGCAGCCGAGGTAACGAGGCTCACATTCCTTCGGAAAATCATGGCTCTATGGCAGTTCCAGTTAACATGGGCACAGTTTGATGTGTCTCTGGGAAAAGCGGCGGAGGGCCACCGCAGTCCAAGACGCTGCGCGCGACACGATGATCTCTGAAATACGCGAAGCGTCCTGGAGTGCGCCAGTCCTCTGGCGCTTGGCAAGAAGATGAAATGTCCGTGAGATTTCTGCACTAACATCTTCGCACCAATGACAGTATGAATTGCGATAGGTATTGGTTCGAAGTTGAATGTTCGATGTTCAGTGTTCTGTCTTCTTGCTCCTGAATTCTGTATTCTTCCCCACACATGAAGCCGCTGGGACCACCGGACAGCCATTATTTGTCAGCCGCCATCGGCTGGTTGGGATTGGACAACGTGGCGGAAGCACGCGCGGAACTGGAAAAAATCGCGCCGCAATTCCAGTCTCATCCCGACGTTCTGGCCGTCCAGTTCGATATTCACGCCGCTGCCGGGAAGTGGGATGCGGCAGCGGAAATTGCCGGGACACTCACCCGGCTGGAACCGGAACAACCGGGCGCATGGATTTCGCTGGCGTATGCCACGCGTCGGAAGACCGGCGGAGGAATTCCCCAGGCCCGCGCGATTCTGATTCAAGCCCAACGGACATTTCCCAAGGAAAAAATCATCGCCTACAACCTGGCCTGCTATGACTGTCAATTGGGCGATTTGGACGCGGCCAAAGCCTGGCTGGATAAAGCCTGCAGGCTGGGCGATGCTCACAAAATCAAACACATGGCCCTGCAAGACCATGACTTGGAACCGTTGTGGCCGGACATCAGCAAGGATTGACAGCGGGTTAATGGGCGGACGGGGCACAGCGCAACGGGATGTGTAGAGTCGGCGCTGTGCGCCGATTCGTTCGAGCCACAGGCTCGACGCAAACAGCCAATGAAAAAGTTCACAGTCGAACAACAGATTTGATTTTCAAATGCTTCAAAAAAGCTCAAGGCTTTGAAACCGGTCTTCAAAAAATTGCTGTTGGTTCATCAAAAATATATTGATCGGGAGGAAGGTGATTATCCGTATTGGTATAGCGAAAGACCCCATATTAGTCTTTTAGCGGCAGCGGTCTGGTTGAGTGACGGTACAGCATTGGAGGAATACGGAATCCACAAAACAAAAGAGCGCAAACCTAAACGAGGGCGATGCGACCTTGGCATAAGAGCCAATAAAAAAACCGGTTTCGAGTGTGAAGCGAAACACCTCTGGTTGGATATTGGATCAAGGACTGAAGATTTTGCACGGAAGGTTAAGGTTAAATTGCAGGTGGCGGTTGGGGATGTTAAAAAACTTGAAAGCAAAACCGGTCTTGCCCTTTGCTTTGTAACACCAGCGATTCACAAGTCAGAACTTGGCGAGTTGGATATGCGCTGTGATGAGTTAATCAGATCAGTAAGAAGTAATTCTTGGTGGAACGCACTGATATGGATTAGAATCAAAAAAGGACAGAGGCCTGTGGGCCAAGATTTACTCTATCTAGGTTTACTTTTGGCCATCAAAGAAGTGAAGCGACCAGTTGCACGGTGAATCTGGGCACACGGTGGCGGCGGTCGGTTTTCCCGACATCGGATTGCAGGGTTTCGCGCCCAAGCTGGCCAAGGGGGAAATCGCGTCGCTGTCCGGCGCGGCGGATGACCCGCGCTATTTTCAATCAGCGTGCCGGTGCAGGTGGACAAAGTTGGAGTTCAAGCTTTAGCTTGTTAATGCGGCGGGGGACACGCTGAAGCGTGAACTCCAACTCTGAGCGCATGGCGATGTTCGCAAGGCAGGATGAGTCCGCTCATTTTCATCCGGCGAAAGTTAGAGCCGACTCACGTCGGCTGCTACGGTGGAAGGCAACGCACCTCCGCCTTTTCACCTTTTCAGTTTCTTCTGCCGCGCCGCCGTCCCCGGGATGGACGTGACTGCGCTCCGCGCGAAGGTGTGTTCCAGCGTCCGGCCGGAGGCCGCGTAAAGCTTCCAACTTCGTCCCGCGTTGCGGGACTTCGATGGACAGGTCGCCACGCGGCAGGCCGCGCGACCGGTTTGCGGTCGTCCACCAGACGAAAATCCACCTGCTTCTTGAAGCTGTCCACCTTGGCCACCGACACGGCCACCTGGTCGCCAAGACGAATGACACGGCGGGTGCGGCGGCCGACGAGATTGTTGCGCGCGGCGTCGAACACGTAGAAGTCATCCTCTATCGTGGACAACGGTACCAATCCGCTCATCGCCAGCCCGGGCACGTCCACAAAGAAGCCGAAGTTGCGCACGTCGGTCACTAGCGCGGGATAACGCTCCGGCCGGCCGGATTGCAGTTGCGCCTTCAGGAACGCGAACAGCTTCACGTCCTTGCTGTCGCGCTCGGCGTCTGCCGAATTGCGTTCCGTGACGGAAATGTGCTCGGCGGTTTCCTTGAGCGCGGAGGTCGGGGCCGGGTTTTTATCAAACAAAGCCCGATGCACGACGAGGTCGGCGTAGCGGCGGATGGGAGAAGTGAAGTGCGTGTATTTCGTCTTGGCCAGGCCATAGTGACCGAGCGGCTCGACGGCGTAACGCGCGCGCATGAGTGATTTAAGAAAGCCAATCTTGAGCGCGGGGCCGATGGGCAGGGTGTCGAGCCGGTGCAACAACTTCTGCACCTCGGCGGTCTGGCGCAGGTTGCCGCACGGCACGTTCTGGCTCAACACCTCCTGCCGATATTCCTGCAAACGCCGGTCGTCCGGCTCTTCGTGGACGCGATAAACCGCCGGCGTGTGCTGGCTGATCAACCGCGCCGCCACCGCCTCGTTCGCCAGCAACATGCATTCCTCGATCAACTGGTGCGACACGTCGTTCACGGTCTTCTCGATGCGCAAAATGTTCCCGCGTTCATCCAGCCGGATTTTGGTTTCGGGAAAATCCAGGTCGAGCGAGCCGGCCTTGAAACGCAATCGCCTGATGCGCTGGGCGAGTTCATGCGCCTGATGCAGCATCTGCTCAATCGGTCCGGCGGGTTTGCGCTGAAGAATCTCCAGCACCTCGCCGTAGGTGAAGCGCCGTTGCGAATGAATCACGGCGGGATAAAATTTCGTGTTCAACACCCGCCCATCGTTCGATATGAGAAATTCAACGCACTTGGTCAGGCGGTCCTCGTCCGGCTTGAGCGAGCACAGTTCGTTGCTCAACGCTTCCGGCAGCATCGGGATGACGCGGTCCACAAGATAGGTCGAATTGCCGCGTTTGCGCGCCTCGGTGTCCAGCGCCGTGCCGGGCTTCACGTAATGCGACACGTCCGCGATGTGGACCCACAGCCGCCATTGTTCCGGCGAAACGCGCTCCAGGCAGATGGCGTCATCGAAATCTTTCGCGTCGTCGGGATCAATCGTGACGACCCGTTGATGGCGGCAATCCACGCGGCCCGCCCCGTCGCGCGCGTGGACCGTCGTGCCGATGGCGTGCGCCTCGTGCAGGACGGGTTTGGGAAAATGCAGCGGCAAATCGTACTGGCGCAGCACCGAGAGCATGTCAACGCCTTCCGCACCCGGCGCGCCGAGAACTTCGACAATCTCGCCTTCCGGATTCGTGTGGCGCGATTCCCATTCGCGCAACTCGACCACCACCTTGTCGCCAATGCGCGCGGGCCGGCCCAGGTCCCGCGGCTCCGGCACATAAATATCGTGCGGGATGCGTGGATCATCGGGAATCACGTAGAGAAACCGGCGTCCCCGTTGCAGCGTGCCGACCATCCGCGTGCGCCGCCGTTCCAGAATGCGGACCACCGTGCCCGTGTCCGGCTCGACGTCACCGGAGCGCAAGCCCTTGGGCCGGACATCGCGCCGCACCAGCACGCGATCTTCGTGCAAGGCCGTGCCGGTCGCGTCCTCCGGGATGGTGATTTCCTTGAGGCCGGGATCGTCCGGCTGGAGAAAGCCCTTGCCCTGGCGGTTCATTCGGATCCGGCCCGGAATCAAATCCGCCTCGCGCGGCTGGATGTAACGGTTGCCTTTGATGCGCGCGACCCGGCCCGTCTGCTCCAGTTCGCGGAGTGCGCTTTGCAACACCTGCTGGCGATGGGGCGGCAGCCGAAGCAGCCGGAGCAACTCCGGCACATTGGCCGGGACGTAATCTTTTTGGCCCAACAGACGGACGATCTGGTCTTTCATGATTTGGAATTCCGGCATGAGCGATTGAACTGTGGCCCGCGCGCCGATTTACCCGCGCCGGAGTCCGTCAACAGTATGGCGAATTGCGGGGCCTTGACCAGCCCCGCTTTTGCGAGCCACGACGCGACGAAACAGGCAAACCATGAGACAATTTGAAGAAGATTTCCCAGTTTGGGGCATATAAACTGCTGTAATTTTTGTCTTTGTAACAAACATTCAGCAACTATTATTATGCTCGCATACACTGACCCGGGAACGGGGTCGCTCGTCTGGCAAACAATCATTTCGGCATTTATTGGCATGTTTTTCTATCTGAAGAAGACCCGGCTCTGGTTTGTGGGGATATTTCAGAAGCTGTTCCACTAAGCCGCAAGAAACAGCCGGTCAGCCATAAAGAATTCAGAAGGAGGAGGCACGTCGTAGCGTTCGGCCTGGGGGTGAATTCGCAGCGATGGGGAATCGAAGATGGAAGATAGAGGATGGGCACTGTGTTGTCTGACACCGACCTTGCCGCCGTGCTGGCCTACATCCGCGTTTCGTAGCAACAAAGCCGGCGAAATCACTGCCGATGACATAAAATCCGTCCGCCTCTCGCCAGGCGCCCGTCGGCAAGGCTTGACCGGCGATCAGTTCAAATCCATGCCCGAGTAAACCGTGGAGGACGTGGATGCTTGCTTACAAAACTTTGTCGCATATGCGACAAAGTTTTGTCATGTCCTTCAAGGGTTGAATGTGCGCAGCTGCTGCCCGGCTCGAATCCGTTCCAGCGCCCAGCGGGCGTGCCCGGCAATCAGCGGTTCGGAATCTTTGGCCGCCTGGCTCAAAGCGGGCAGGGCGGATTGGTCGCCAACGTTGCCCAAAGCCACGCAAACATTGCGCAGCAGGCCGCGCCGTTTCGGGCGCAGGATCGGCGTGCCGGCAAAACGCGATTTGAAACCGGCCTCGTCCAGTTTTAACAATTCAATCAGGTCCGGCGCGGCTAGTTTTGGTCGCGCATGCGTTTTCATTAACCGGCCTTCGCGCGCAAACCGGTTCCACGGACACACCGCCAGGCAATCGTCACAGCCGAAAATGTGATGGCCGATGGCCGGACGCAGTTCAACCGGGATGGGTCCTTTCAACTCGATAGTGAGGTAGGAAATGCAGAGCCGGGCATCAAGCTGGAACGGCGCGGTGATGGCATTCGTCGGGCAGGCAGTGATGCAGCGCGCGCAGTTGCCGCAATGATTTTTCTCCGGCGCGTCCGGTTCGAGTTCCAGGGTCGTGATGATTTCGCCCAGCAGAATCCAGTTGCCGAATCGCCGGCTAATTAAATTGGTGTGTTTGCCGGCAAAACCGAGTCCGGCGCGCTGGGCAAAATCACGCTCCAGCAGCGGTCCGGTGTCCACCTGCCAAAGCGAATGCGTTTCCGTGCCGCCGAGTTGATTCACAAATCCGGCCAACTGTTTTAATCGTCCGCCCAGGATGTCGTGGTAGTCATCAAACCGCGCGTAACGGGCAATGGCGGCGTGACACGTGACATGTGACATGTGACAAGATGTTGCCGGCGTCCGATTCATGTCACTTGTCACCTGCCACTTGTCACCTCGGATATAGCTGGCCGCCAGACAAATTACGCTTTTCGCGCCGGGCAGGACTTTCTGAGGGTCGGCTCGCTTCGACGCCGTGCGTTCGAGCCATGCCATCTCGCCGTGTCGCTTTCCGGCCAGCCAATTTTGAAATTGTCCCGCACCGGCGGGCACGTCGGCCGTCGTGAACCGGCAATCGTCAAATCCCAATTCCAGCGCCCGCTGTCGGATCTTTTCTTTCATGTGCAGCGCAATTTCGGTGGGGCGAGGCTGCTGACGAGCCGCCACTTTGCTTTGGTGCTCGAATACCGGCTCGCGAGGACGCTCGCCCCACCAAGGCTTCAAAACGTGCCACAACCTTTTCATCGCTGGCCGGACGCTTCGAGCCGAAATTGATGCACCACCTGCTGCGCCACTTCGCGGATGGAGCGCAGCTCGGTGTTCAACAGCACGTCGGCCTGGCGGTAAAATGGTTCGCGCGTGGCGAGCAGTTCGCGGATTTTTTTCTGCGGATCGGGATCGTGCAGCAAAGGCCGGTGCGTCTGGTTTTTCACCCGTTCCCAGATTTTTTCCGGCGACGCCCACAGGCAGACGACCAGCGCATGCGTTTTGAGACTGGCCAGGTTTTGGGGATTGGCGGGCAAACCGCCGCCGGTCGCAATGACGATCCGGGTGCGGCCGGCGAGTTCTTTAACCAGTTCCGATTCCAGTTTGCGAAAGGCCGGTTCGCCTTCGGCCGAGAAAATCTCAGTAATGGTCCGGCCCGTGCGTGCCTGAATGATTTCATCGGTGTCGTGATGCTCGAAATGCAACTGCTCGGCGACGAGCCGGCCAACGGACGTCTTGCCCGCACCCATGAAACCGATGAGCGCAAGATTGACGATGCGGCGGTCGTTTTGCACAGCAACGGATTATCGGATTTTCAAGCGCGGCGCACGCCTCAAATTGTTCCAGACCATTCTTTTCTGCCGGGAGCGCCGGCTGGTTGCCTGACGACAAATTAAATCCATTCGCCGGCGGGACGCCAGCGCTCCCAGGTAAAACAGGTCGAGGTTATCCTCGCGCGACGCTGTCTTGGTGGGATTTTGCGACGGTCACAGACCGCCGCTACAGCCGTGCGGCCTGGAGGAACGCCTGGAGATTGGCGGTGGTCACGCCGGGCGGCACACCGCCGCCGCACGAGAGAATGAGCCGAGACGGGTCCTTCGCCTCCGCCAGCAGCTTTTTCACGGCGGCGCGCACGTCGTCGGGCGTGCCCTGCGCCAGCACGTCGCGCGGCGGGATGTTGCCGAGGATGGTGAGTTGGTTGCCGGACAGCCGCCGCATTTCGGTGAGCGAAGTCTGAATGCCCGGGTTGTAGAGATTGATGCCGAAGTCCGGATAATACTTGATGGATTTGGCGCACGGCGCGTCGTTGTGGAAAAATTTCACCGTGACCTTCACGTCATACAACTCACGGAAATAGGGCAGGCCGAACTCAACGAAATCCGGTTCGCCCATGAAGCCCACGATGTCGTCGAGTATCAACATGCCGTCAATCGTGGGGAACGTCTCGCGCTGGAGCGCGTGCCATTGCTTCAGGAAATCTGTGATGACCCGCAACAGCCGGTGCACCGGTTCCGGGTCGGTCTTGATCGCCATCAGGAATTCGGTCGCGCCCATGAGGAAGGTCGCCACGTTCAGCGGGCCGCGCGAGACGGAGAAGCGGATTTTGTGGCCGAGGTCTTCGATGTGCGGTCGTGCCCAACGCAGGCGGTTGAGCATGAACGGCAGCAAACCGTCCGTGGCGGGATCGGGAACCTTGAGATCGGCGATCTGGGCGGCATCGGTGATGATTTTGTCGGCGAAGGGGAATTCATTGCGCGGAAAAACGCAGCGGCTGCCAAAGGCGGACGGTTCGGTGCACATGCCGAACTCGGACCAGAACCCCGGCAGGAACCAGACATCGGGAAACGTCTCGATGGCCTTGCGGTTCGTCTCGAACCAGAGCGTCTCGCTCGACAGATAATCGGCAATGTTCAGCCCCTGCCAGCCGGGCAGCCACGGGCAGTCAACGATGAAGCCCGCGGGCAGCGGGCGCAAAACCTCGCCGCGCAACACGGCGAGCAGATCGTTCCATTGTCGGTCGGTCATGGCAAAAGTTCTTCGGGGTTTGCGAATGCATTAACAGGATTTCCGTCCCAATGCACGCTGATAATTGTAGCGGTGCCGTATGAGCGTCTTCGTTGAATCGGAATTTTGCGGCGGTCAACAGACCGCCGCTACAGGCATTCCCACCATCGCTCGACACTTCAACTGACATTGCTTAAACTTGCCGCGTGCATTTGCCGCCGCTCATTCTCGCTTCGGCCTCGCCGCGACGCGCGGAATTATTGCGGCAATTGAAACTGAAGTTTCAGGTTGTTCCCGGCAACGCAGCCGAAATCCTGGACGACCAACTGTCACCGCTCGAACTTTGCCAGATCAACGCCCATCGCAAGGCGCGCGCGGTGGCCAAGAAAAATCCCGACTCGCTCGTGCTCGGCGCGGACACACTGGTGTTTCTCGGCGGCGAAATCATGGGCAAGCCCGCCAGCCGCGCCGACGCGGAACGGATGCTGACGCGGCTGCAGGGCCGGACGCACCAGGTTGTCACCGGCATCAGCCTGATTCATTTGCGCGCGCACCGGGAACGGATTTTTGCGGCGAGCACAGATGTGATGTTTCATCCGCTCGATGCCGGACAAATCCGCGATTATCTGGCCAAGGTAAATCCGCTGGACAAGGCGGGCGCCTACGCGATTCAGGAGCACGGCGAAAAAATCATCGCGGAAATCTCCGGCTCCTACAGCAACGTCGTCGGCCTGCCACTGGAACAGTTGCGGGCGGAACTGGCGTTGTGGAAATAATGGTCGGCGTAGCAGCCCGACCTACCTTTTTAATTTGGCAGGGAGGCGCTGCTGCGCGTCCCAAGTCAAATGTTGCTCAATTCCCGCCACAGATGCGCGCTCATGGCCTGGCCTTTGGCGAAGCAATCGAGATTGAACTTCTCGTTGGGTGAATGCGCGTTGCCGTCCGGCAGACCCAGACCCAGCAACAGCGAATCCGCGCCGAGAATTTTTTTGAAATCGTTGACAATGGGAATTGAGCCGCCTTCACGCATCAGTACCGGCTTGCAGCCGAACGCGGCTTCAAGCGCCCGCAGCGCCGCCCGCGCCCGCGCACTCGTGGGCGAAACCAAATAAGCCTCCGCGCCGTGACCGGCCTCGATTTCAAGCCGCACCGTCGGCGGACAGATTTTTTCGATGTGCCGGCAAACGAGTTCGCGAATTTTCGCCGGTCTTTGGTTCGGCACGAGGCGGCAGGTGATTTTGGCGCGCGCCCACGCGGGCACAATCGTCTTGCTGCCCTGGCCCTGGTAGCCGCTCGTCAGGCCGTTGATTTCGAACGTCGGACGCGCACTGCGCTGTTCGGCGGGCGTGAAGCCACGTTCGCCGAATAATTTTTTAACGCCGAGCAATTTTTGGAGGTCACGGTCTTTGATGGGCAGCCGGGCGAATTGTTTCCGTTCGAAGGCCGAAAGCGGCACGACGTCGTCGTAGAAACCCGGAATGGTCACGCGCCCGCTGGCGTCGCGGAGTTGCGCGAGCAGCCGGCTGAGGGCCATCGCCGGATTTTCCACCGCGCCGCCGAAAACACCGGAGTGCAAATCGCGCGCCGGGCCGCGCACCGTGATTTCAAACGCGATGATGCCGCGCAGCGAATAAGCCAGGGCGGGATGTTTGGAGCTGGGAATGTCGGTGTCGGAAACGATCACGGCGTCGCAGCGCAGCTCCGCGCGGTGCATTTTAAGAAATTTTGCCAGGTTCGCGCTGCCGACTTCCTCCTCGCCTTCGATGACGAACGTGAGGTCGCAGGGCAGGGGAGTGCCGGTTTTGAGATAGGCCTCGACGGCTTTCAAATGCGCGAAGTTCTGGCCTTTGTTGTCCATGCTGCCGCGGGCGAAAATCGAGCGGCCCTGGATGCGCGGCGCGAACGGCGGCGACTTCCACAAATCCAGCGGCTCCGGCGGCTGCACGTCATAGTGGCCGTAAATCATGAAGTGCGGTTTGCGCCCGCCTTCGTTGCACTTCGGCGCGGCAAGCGGAGTTTTGGCGACGACGATGGGATGGCCGGCAGTGGGGCACAGGCGCGCGTCGAGGCCGATTCGCCGGCAATGGTCCACGAGCCAGCCGGCGCAGGCGCGCATGTCCTTTTTGTGCTGCGGCTGGGCGGAGACGCTGGGGAAGCGGAGGTAATCGCACAATTCGGCCACGAAGCGGGCCTGGTTGCGTTTCAAGTAATCGAGCACAGCTTGCATGGCGTCTAGTTAATCCTTGAATAGCGCGCTTGCCAAAACAAAACTTGCCGGCCACCGTCTGAAAATTTCGCGGAGCTTGACTTTCGACGGCAGTGGTTGAAGCTGTGGCTGTCAGGTGTCACGACAAACGATGAAATGTCCGCATTGCCATCATACGTTCGCTTTGACCTGGAAGGAGTATTTTCGAGAAATCTGGGGTCGCCATAACTGTGTTGCCTGCAAACGCCGGTTCAAACTGTCATGCTCATGGTCGTATCTTGCCATCGCGGTGTTGCTGGCGTTGATCATTGCCGGACTGGCAACGTTCCTGGTCGCACGCTGGACCCACTCCTGGATGATGGCGGCCGGCGGCGGTTTGGTCATCGTCCTGGTTGTGTTATTGCCGTTGGACCGCTGGTTGGATGATCACTGGCGAAAGTCAGTGCTGCTCGAACCGGACGAACCTGAAAGCTGAAATTAAGCCCGGTGCCGGCAGGCGACCGTGAATTATTCGTCATTTTGACAACATGAAACCTTCCGAACTTTTTGGCGTGGTCGTCCGGATGATTGGTTTTCTGGTCATCCTCTACGGCCTGTGGAACGTGTGGGCGGGCTTTGAAAACATCTTTGAAAACATCCTGCCCATGAATGAAAGCAGCGATGCCGACCTGCCTTCGTCTCTTTCTTATTTCACGTTTGGTGTCCTGGCGCTGGTGGTGGGGGCCGTTTGTTTCTTCCTTGCCGACTGGATTGTCAAACTGGCTTACCGGGATTCTTCCCAATAAACGCGGCGCGTTTGTCCAAAACAAAACTCGCCGGCAAATTCAACGCCTGATTGAGGCGGGGCCGTCCAAGCGCCGGGATTTTTTGTCTCTTTCCTTAAGCGTCATAAGTGTTGGATTGCAAACACAAGCCGGGGCGCGCTGCCGAATGACCATAAGAAAAATCCCCGCATTTCTGCGGGGATTTCTTGGAAGCTTTCGCCTCCAACCCACCTTAACCCACCAAACCTAATTCTGGCGCGGTGACTGTTCGGATTAGAACAGTCCGGCCAGCGTGATTTTATCAGCGAAAATAATGCCAATGGAGGGGGCAAGAATATGATATCAGTCGTTTGTTATCGCCAATACCTCAACTGATTCATGTAAATTATGACTTTTTTTTATCCTTCAATCCCCCTGAGTTGAGCTTCATTTTGGGCAAAACAACCTCCTTAAACACTTTTCAAGTGTCCACTTTTTGTCATCCTTGCCTCAAATCGGGGCGTTTCCATTCTTTGATTTACGAACAGGAAATCCTTGTTCCGCAGCAGGAAGGCTTTCGTGATGCGCTCACGATAGTTCATGCCGAAAGGGCAGGAATCGTTGCTCCTGTCCGGCGAATTGCTTTACACGCGTTGCAATTTTTATCTGGTTAAATTAAACGTTCCGGTACAAACTCCGCTATGAAGCATAACAAGCCAACGCGCCGAATCAGCCTTCAACCGCTGGAAACCGGTCAAATCTGGCGGATGGCGGAGTTAAATCTCAAGGTGGGGCTTGTTGGCAAATTGCTGGTGCATTACAAACTCGCCAAGCCCGATGCCGTCCGGACCCAGACTTCGGTCAGCGGCAAGCGGGTCGTGGAGAAATATCTGAAAAAGAACAAGGCGGTCTTGATTCAAGAATAGACTGCAAGGCCGGCTTGCCGTCTTCGCCGGCAAATTTCCCTTTCTTCAAGCACAAGGCGGTTGTCCTGACTTGCCCTGATTTAAAACCACAGGCGTAATCGCGGCTGGATTTCAATGGGCGGAACTTTTTTGAAACAATCCGTGTGCCTGCCGGGTCATGGAATTGGAACATGAAAAGTTTTTCTGCGGGAACAAATGTGAATCCGGCCTTCAAAATGGCCCAGCCCCTGCCAAGGCTGCCCGGCGATCCAACCTCTGCCGACGGGAAGGCACTGCCGCCGGGATGCGCCAACGACTTGAAAAACCGGGCGGCGACAAATCTCCGGCCCGACTGCGGGCGGTGTCTGCTCGGCGCCGTCTTGCTGCGCGCGGCGGCAGCGCCGGGGTTGTCCGGGGCATTGTTCCGGTGAACGCTTGAGCGGCCCATGACACAGCATCGTTTCAAATGGTTATGCAAGAGTTTTGCGTTCCACAACGTTTCGAGGATAGGATGAACCGCCGGCAGTTGCGGCCCGACCATGACAGATGCGCAACCATTCGAGGCGTTCATGCGGAATTACCAGAACATGGTATTTAGCACGGCCATGCGTTTGCTCACCAATCAAGCTGAAGCCGAAGATGTCACCCAGGAAGTGTTTCTGCGCGCGTATGAACGCTTCGGCGAGTTGCAGGGCAGTCCGACCGTTGGTGGCTGGCTTAAGACCGTCACCACCAATCTCAGTTTGAATCATCTTTCCCGCTACCGTTCGCGCTGGAGTTTCTTTTCCGAGATTTTCACCGGCGATTCCGACGCCGGCGGCGGGCGGGAAATGGAATTTGCCGACGAAAGCAATGCGGACGAAGAACTGGAGGCACGGGATCGGCACGAGGTGGTTGAGCAGGCCCTGCAAAAGCTGCCCACGGCGCAACGGGTGCCGCTGGTGCTCTATCACTTTGAAGGATTGCGCTATGAGGAAATCGCCGGGAAACTTGGCGTGTCGCTGGGCAAGGTGAAGACGGACATTTCCCGCGGCCGCGAAGCGTTGCGCAAAAAGCTCCGCCTCACCTTGGAACTGGAAAACCGCCTGACTTGAAACGCATGAATCCGGATTACGACAAGCAATTGGAAGCGGCGATCAGCCGTGAGTTGAAGGCCCTGCCGGAACTGGCGGCGCCCGGTGCGCTGGCGAACCGCGTAATGGCAGCGCTCGAGCAACGTGCCCGGGTTCCCTGGTATCGCCGTTCGTGGCAGATGTGGCCGGTGGTCCTGCAGGCGGCATCGCTCGTTGTGTTGCTGGCGTTGTTTGGCGGACTTTGCCTGGCCGGCTGGGAGCTGTCGCAGGCCGAAGCCACCACATTCGCGCTGCACCGGGTGGGGGAATGGTTTTCCGGACTCAGCACGATCGGGAACACGCTTGATGTGCTGGCGAATGCGGCAGTCCTGGTGGTGAAAAAACTCGGCACGGGCTTCATCATCGCGTGCCTGGTCGCGGCGGGGATCGGCTACGCCGTGTGCGTTGGGCTGGGCACCGTGTATTTCCGCCTCGCCTTCGCAAAACGTGAGGAATCCAAATTATGAAAACAACAAAACAAACGTGGTTCGTTCTATTGACGGTCACTGGCGGCCTGTTGCTGGCGCCACTGGTAACGGCCCGGGAAACGGATGTCGCCGCAGATGCACAAACGTCCGCGCCGACGAACCGCCCTGACAGCGGGCAAACTCCTGCCGTTTCCAGCGCGCCAGCGGCTGCTGTCACGAACGAAGCGGCGATAAACGAAACCGGCGAGAGCGGAGGCCAGCCACAGCCAATAGTGATGTTCGGCCAGAATGTGGAATTAAAAGCTGGAGATTCGGCCGAGGCGGTGGTGGTCATCGGCGGTTCGGCAAAAGTCCACGGCAAAGTCCGGCAGGCGGTCGTCACCATTGGTGGCAGCTCGGAGGTGGATGGAGAGGTGGGCGATGCCGTGGTCGCGGTCATGGGCAACGTTCACTTAAAACCGGGGGCTAAAATTAACAAAGATGCCGTGGCGGTCATGGGCACGCTCACGGTGGATTCGGGAGTCAAGATAGCTGGTGACGCTGTGTCGGTCGGCGGCAAGTTCAATATTGCGGACGGGGCAAAGATCCATGGCCAGAAAGTAAACGTGGGTTTGCCGATACCATTTATAAACGTTGATTGGCTGGGCAAATGGTTGAAGTATTGTGTGTTTGAGTTTCGACCGCTGGCGCCACAAGTCGGTTTTGTATGGATCATCGCGGGCGTGTTCTTCCTGCTTTACCTGCTGGTCGCGGCAGTGTTTCCGCGTCCGGTTCAAGTGTGTGTTGATGGTCTGAACCAGCGGCCGGCCACCACGTTCCTGATGGGACTGCTGACAAAAATACTCGTGCCGGTGGTGGTAATAATCCTGGCCGTCACGGGAATCGGCTTGATCGTCGTGCCGTTTTTGATGGCCGCTTTGTTCGTTGGCGCGGTCGTGGGCAAGGTTGCGATTTTGGAATGGCTCGGATTGCAAATCGGACGGCGTTTGGGAAGCGGGTTTCAAAAACCTTTGGTGGCATTTCTGATGGGCACGATCCTTCTGACTTTGCTTTACCTGGTCCCCGTTTTGGGACTGCTGACCTATACGATTTTCAGCGTCTGGGGTCTGGGTTGCGCGGTCACAGCCACCTTCAGCAGCCTGCGCCGGGAAATGCCGGAGAAACCAACGGCTCCGCCACCAGCTTCGGGATCACCACCCGTCATGGCTGCAATGGCTCCAGCGGCCCCGGCGCCAATGACCAGCGCGCCAGGCATCCCTCCGGCCATCGTTCCAATTGGTCCGGCGGCAGGCGCGACAGAATCACCGGGTGCCCCGGCTCCGGTCAATCCGCCGCCCGTTGCGCCTCAAGCGCAAATGGTTGCTGGCGCATTGCCTGCCACGCTGCCGGTCATTTCCCCGGTGTTGTCCTGTCCCCGGGCCGGCTTTTGGGAACGCATGGGCGCGGCGTTTCTGGACATCTTGTTCGTGTGCATTGTCATCGCCGTGACCGGCAGATTGTTTGAACATCACATCAACCTCCCGTTCAAATTTGTCATCGTGCTGGCTTATTTCGCCGGCTTGTGGGCATGGAAGGGGACGACGATTGGGGGCATTGTGCTTAAGTTGCAGGTGGTGCGCCATGATGGCGGGCCGCTTACTTTCCTCGTGGCGCTTGTGCGCGGATTGGCCGCGGCATTTTCCGCCGTCGTGCTTTTTCTCGGCTTCTTTTGGATCGGTTGGGACCGGGAGAAACAGGGCTGGCACGACAAAATCGCCGGAACAGTTGTGGTCCGGTTGCCGCGCTCAGTGCCCCTGGTGTGCCTCTGAGGGCAACTTTCGGTAGTGTCTTAATTTGCTGTAGCGTCGAGCCTGTGGCTCGAACGAATCGGCGCACAGCGCCGACACTACAACCGTGTGATTTAAACGTGCGATTTAACTGGTTCAATTGGAAGTTCCAGCGCAAACTCCGTTATGAAGAATAATAAGCTGACGCGCCGCATTCGCCTGCAACCACTGGAAGCCGGTCAAATCTGGCGAATGGCCGAATTGAATCTCCGCGTGGGAATGGTGGGCAAATTGCTGGTACATTACAAACTCGCCAAACCCGACGCCATCAGAAGCTCCAATTCCTGCAGCGGCATAGCGACCGTTGAGAAATATCTGAAAAAGAACAAGGCGGTCCTGGTTTCAGCCTAAGTCAGCGACCTCCGGCAAAGCCAGAGGTCGCTGATTTGCATTGCACACGGTTATTTCAGGGATGCCATATCAATCACGAAGCGGTATTTCACGTCGCTCTTGACGAGGCGTTCGTAGGCTTCATTGATTTTTTGGATGGGAATGAGTTCGATGTCAGAGGTGATGTTGTGTTCCCCGCAAAAATCGAGCATCTCCTGGGTTTCGCGAATGCCGCCAATCAAAGAACCGGCAAATTGACGCCGGCCAAAGATAAGATTGAAGACTTGGACGGGCAATGGGGCGGGAGGAGCCCCCACCTGCGTGAGTGTGCCGTCGCGTTTCAATAACTCCAGATAGGCGTTGATGTCGTGTTGCGCTGAAACAGCGTCGAGGATGAAATGGAAGCTGTTGACGTGTTTCTTCATCTCGTCCTGATTCCTGGAGACAATGACTTCATGGGCGCCAAGCCGCAGGGCGTCCTGCGTTTTGCCCGGCGAAGTGGTAAAGACGACCACGTGCGCGCCGAGAGCGTTGGCCAACTTCACGCCCATGTGGCCAAGCCCGCCCAAACCGACCACGCCCACTTTTTGTCCTTTGCCCACTTTCCAGTGGCGCAGGGGCGAGTAAGTGGTGATGCCGGCGCAAAGCAACGGTGCGGCCGCGGCCAAATCAAGGTTTTTGGGCACGCGCAACACAAAAGCTTCATCCACGACAACGCTTTCGGAATAACCGCCATAGGTCATGCCGCCGATGTGTTTGTCCGGACTGTTATAGGTGAAGATGGTCCCGTTTGTGCAAAATTGTTCGAGGTCGTCCTTGCAGTTTTGGCAAGTGCGGCATGAATCCACCATGCAACCAACCGCGGTAATGTCGCCTTCCTTGAATTTTTTGACCTTCGCGCCAGCTTTTACGACGCGGCCAATGATTTCATGGCCGGGCACGCACGGGTAAGTGGTGCCGTGCCATTCGTTGCGGACAGTGTGCAAATCCGAATGGCAAACACCGCAGTAAAGAATTTTGATTTGCACGTCATGCGGACCGGGATCGCGGCGTTGAATGGAAGCCGGCGCCAGCGGCGAAGTTTGTGTCTGGGCGGAATAAGCCTTGGTATTATTCATAATGCCATATTTAGCACATCATCGCACGAAAGCAAAGGACCGGAGAGAGCCGTTGAATTCGACCGCGAACCCGGCCATCTCCCATCCGCCTTCATCTGATTTCGGCGCTACAAGCGGAGCCGGAGAATCGTTCGTCGCCACTTGAAAATTCACGCGACAGGATTTGCCGGCTATCCGCAAAACCAAAACCAGCGCCGTGGGCGCGGCATCTTTGTGGATTTTATCCGCAAATCATCATCAAGCTCCGTGGGAGCGGCCTATTCCGATGATGCCGCTCCTGAACGGAACTTTTGAAAAATTAATTTCACCAGCTGCAAAGATTTTGCACCTGCGATGCTGGCAGATTTGCGCCATGCCCTTACGTCTCCGGCGGGTTTTTCTCCGGCAGTTCGTTGGACGCCTTGATCATTTCGTCCAGCAGCTTTTGGAATTCGGCCAGGCCGGTGGAGGGAATGATGATGGCGTTCCGACGCCCTCTGGCGTCTTCAGAAATGCGGAGAAACCGGCCGCGCGGGTTTTCCTTGAGCATGAAGGCAATCATCTTGCGCTCGATCTGCACCTGCCCGGATTTGAGGGTGTCCTCTTGAACCGGCGGACGGGGTTGCATTTGAGGCAGACCTTTGAAAGGCGATGGTCGTTCGTTTGAAATCATAAGTTCGTTCCTGATATTTGCTGGAGCATAAACCTTATGGCGAATCGTTGGCAATGATTTCAGGAACATAATTTGGGTGCGGCAAACTTGACGCCACATTTCTGCCGCCCCTTCGGGGCTTATGTCTGTTTGATATCAAAAGCCCACGGCTGAAGCCGTGGGCTACCCTCGGTCGCCTCTCCGAGGCTTTGCCCATTGTTGGGGCATTCAATCCGGCTTTGCGGGAATCCGTGCCCATCCGTGTCCATCCGTGGTTTAATTCTGCGTTCTCACCGGCAAATTTCCTTTTCTTCACCCGCTTTCCGGCTATCCTTCCCTTCCTTTTGGGGAGGGTTGCCGTGCCGGCGACCCTGACTGATTTGTGGGACGGCGACACGCCGTCCCTCCCAAATTGAATTTTGTAAATGGACGCAGCGCATATTCGCAATTTCAGCATCATCGCCCATATTGACCATGGGAAGACGACGCTTTCCGACCGCCTGTTGCATCGCACCGGCACCATCGCCACCCGCGACATGGAGGCGCAACTGCTCGATTCCATGGACCTCGAAAAGGAACGCGGCATCACCATCAAGGCGCATCCGGTCACGATGCGTTACACGGCGCGCAATGGCGAGACTTACGAGCTGAACCTGATTGATACGCCGGGGCACGTGGATTTTTCCTACGAAGTGTCGCGCAGCCTCAGCGCGTGCGAAGGGGCGCTGCTCATCGTGGACGCGGCGCAGGGCGTCGAGGCGCAAACGGTCGCCAACGTCCACCTGGCGATGAAGCAGAACCTCACCATCATCCCCGTCATCAACAAGATTGACCTGCCGCACGCGAATGTCCCGGAGACCCGGAAACAGCTCGAGGACATTCTGGCCATTCCGGGCGACACGGCGATCCAAGCCAGCGCCAAGGAGGGGATTGGCATTGATGAAATTCTGGAGGCGATCATCGAGCGCATTCCGCCGCCGAAGCCGACCGGCGCACCGTCGTTGCAGGCGCTGGGCTTCGATTCCCTTTTCGACACTTACAAGGGTGTCATCACGCACGTGCGCGTGTTCAACGGCGAGTTGAAGGCGGGAATGCAGGTCAAGCTGCTGCATTCCGGCAAAACGGTCGAGGTGAAGGAGGTGGGCAGCTTCAATCCGAAACCTTACGTGCGCGAAAAATTGGAGGTGGGCGAGACGGGTTACTTCACCGCGAACATCAAAAGTCCCAAGGAAGTGAAGATGGGCGACACGGTGACGGACTCGCGGAACCCTTCGCCGGTTCTGGCGGGCTTCAAGGAGATTCATCCGATGGTATTCAGCGGGATTTATCCCATCAACACCGCCGATTACGAGCATCTCAAGGCGAACATGGGCAAGCTGCAGCTCAACGACTCGGCGTTTGTTTATCAGCCGGAAACATCGGTCGCGCTTGGCTTCGGTTTTCGTTGCGGGTTTCTCGGTTTGTTGCATCTGGAAATTGTGCAGGAACGGTTGCGCCGCGAATACGGCATGGACATCATCGCGACGTATCCGAGCGTGGTGTATCGCGTGACGATGAGCGACGGCGTCGTGAAGCTGATTGACAACCCGGCGTTTTTGCCGGAACCGAATTACATCCTGAAAATCGAGGAGCCGATGGTCCGGGCCTTTGTGATTTGCCCGAACGAAAACATCGGCGACATGATGGCGTTGATTTCCGAGCGGCGCGGCGCGGTGGACCAGACGGAAACGCTCGACGTGCGGCGGGTCATGCTGACGAGCCTGTTGCCGTTGAATGAGATTTTGATAGATTTCCACGACCGCATCAAAAGCATGACGCGCGGTTACGGTTCGATGGATTACGAACACGCCGATTATCGGGAGTCCGACATGGTGAAGCTTGATTTGCTCGTCAACGGCGAGTCTGTGGACGCGTTTTCGTGCATCGTGCATCGCGACAAGGCGGAGGGCCGGGGGCGCTCTCTCGCGGCCAAGCTCAAGGAAGTCATTCCGCACCAGCAATATCAGGTCGCCATCCAGGCGGCCATCGGCGGAAAAATTGTCGCGCGCGAAACGGTCAGCGCCTTCCGCAAGGATGTGACGGCGAAATGTTACGGCGGCGACATCACACGCAAACGCAAGCTGCTGGAAAAGCAAAAGGAAGGCAAAAAGCGCATGAAAGCGTTCGGCACGGTCAATATTCCGCAGGAAGCATTCATCGAGGTGCTCAAAGCATGAAAACGTGTCGAGGGTCGAGAGACGAGGGTCGAGGGCTTGATGGTCGCATCATGACACACGCACCATTTTTTCTCCCTCTCCTCCCTCAAGGAGGAGAGGGCCGGGGTGAGGAGGCCAATGTTTACAAGCACGAACCCCTCGCCCCAGCCCTCTCCCCGTTTGGACGGAGAGAGGGAGTTGTTTCCGTTTGGTGCGGGCGTCAAGACGCACCTAGGCTTGACGGCAGCTCGCGTTCGGGCTTGATTTCCTGCTCTCGTCTCTCGACCCTCGACCTTCAACACACTTTATGATTTTCCGCTGGCTCTTTTCCTCAACCGTGCGCGAGGCGTGCGCGATGCGGAGTCACGTGTACCATTTGCTGTGCGCACAACGCGATGTCCTCACGCCACCGGCGATTGGCGGAGTGACCCTGGCGATGAACCAGTTGCGGGACACCATCGCGGCGGGAGAAAACATCGGCAAGATCCGGCTCAAGATGGACGAACTGGATTTCGCCGCGAACAAGTGGCTCAAGCCGTATCCCAACGCCCTGTGGCGCGAAAATGTCGAAGTCATTCTCGTGGCGGTGGCCGTGGCGATGGCCATTCGCACCTTTTTCGTGCAGCCATTCAAAATTCCGACCGGCTCGATGCAACCGACGCTGTTTGGCGTGACATCCGTGCCTGACTTCAGCCGGATTATTTTCAATGCGGAGGATAAATCCAAAATTCAGGCCCAGTTGAATGAACAGTTTAAATTGCGGAAGACCCTGACCCTTCCGACCGGCTGGGAGCGGGTCCGGGAATGGTTTGAAGGAATTTCCTACGTGCAGGTTGTCGCGCAAAACGACGGCGAACTGCAGGCTGTTGAACCACCGGTGAAGTTTTTGATTTTTAACATCAAGCAAACCCTTTGGATCGGCGGCCAGCCGCAAACAATCTGGTTTCCGCCGGATTATGGCGAGCAGCCTTTGCCGGCGCGCGCGGGATTGCGGACGCACACCGACTTTGGCGAAGGCCAGTTATGCCACAAAGGTGATGTCGTGGTGAACCTCCGGGTCAGCGCGGGAGACCATTTGTTTGTGGACCGGTTCACTTACAATTTCCGCAGACCGCAACGCGGCGAGATTGCCGTCTTTCAAACCGAAGGCATTCAACATCCGGCAATGCCGCAGGACCAATTTTACATCAAGCGGCTGGTCGCATTGCCCGGCGACCGTGTTCAGATTGGCGACGACCGGCATTTGATCATCAATGGCCGGCGCCTCGACGCCTCGACGCCGCATTTTGAGAATGTTTATTCCTTCGACCCGAAGCTGCCGCCGCGCAAAAGCGAGTTCTCCGGGCATGTGAATGGAACGGTCGCGGAGAAATACAACATTTATCCGGGACTCAGCCTCGCGCCATTGTTCCCCGATGAACAAACTGTCTTCACCAACGATAACGACACTTACATGGTCATGGGCGACAACACGACCGACAGCTTTGACTCCCGTGTTTGGGGACCGTTTCCGGCCAGAAACGTCATCGGAAAGTCATTCTTCGTATATTGGCCCATCACCCAACGGTTCGGTTGGGGGAATCGATGAACGGATGAAGAAAAAAGGAAGTCAAAAGCGCGTGAAATCCGCCGGCAACGTGTACATTTTGCGGAGGCGTTCATCAAAGTGTTGAAGGCGTGAAAACCAGTTTTATCCCATGATTCTACGCTGGTTCATTTCCAGGACCGTGCGGGAGGCCGCCGCCGCGCGGAAACACGTGTTCCACATTTTCTGCGCGCAGCGCGACCTGCTCACGCCGCCGGCCGTCGAAAACATGGCCCGCGCGCTGGCGTCCGTGCAGGACGCGGTCCGCTCCGGCGCGAAGGACGAGGTGCTGAAAAAGGAAATGGAACGGCTGGAGCAGACGGCCAACAAATGGCTCCGACCGTATTCGCACCCGGCCTGGCGCGAGAACGTCGAGGTGTTGCTCGTGGCCATAACCGTGGTGGTGGCCATCTGGACATTTTTTCTGAAAACATTCAAAATCCCCACCGGCTCGATGCAGCCGACGCTGTTCGGTGTCACGTCAAGAAATTTGCTGAACGATTCCAGTTTCCAGAAGCCAACGGGCTGGGAGCGGGTCAAAGAATGGTTTGAAGGCGTCTCGTATGTTCATGTCGTCGCGGACACTGACGGCGAATTGCAGGCGGTCGAGCCACCGGTCCACTTTCTGATTTTCAACATCAAGCAAACGATCTGGATTGGCGGCCAGTCACAGACGATCTGGTTTCCGCCCGACTACGGAGAGCAAAATTTGCAGATGCGCGCCGGATTGCGGACCCGCGTGGATTTTGGCGAAGGACAAAAATATCAAAAGGGCCAGGACGTGGTGAAAATTCGAGTTGTTGCGGGCGATCATCTGTTTGTGGACCGGCTTACGTACAATTTCCGCAAGCTGCAACGCGGGGAAATCATCGTTTTCGCAACCGCGGGAATCCCTGAGGAACAACGGGAAAATTTCCGCATTCCGGGCGACCAGTTTTACATCAAGCGCCTCGTGGGGCTGGGCGGCGAGACGCTCTCGCTGGCCCCGGATTACGAAGTGGTGGGCGCACCGCAATTCGGCGGCGGGGATGTGCCGGTCGGACATCTCGTGGTGAACGGACAGCCGCTGTCCGCGTCCACGCCGCATTTTGAAAACCTCTACTCATTTCCGGGCGTGCCGCCGGGAACCAAGACCATCCCATACCAGGAAAACCGGTACTACGGTCATGCGCTGATCCGGGAACTGGGGCCGGGTCGTGAATTTCAAGTGGCCACCGATCATCTTTTTGTCATGGGCGACAATACCATGAACAGTCTGGACTCGCGGTTTTGGGGGGATTTCCCGGCCCCGAGTTGCCTCGGCAAATCCTTTTTTGTTTACTGGCCCATCACCCAACGGTTCGGTTGGGGAAATCAATAACCCGCGCAAGGCAAAATGAACGCCGCAAACAGCGAAACGGTTTTAATCACCGGCGCGTCGTCGGGAATCGGGCTGGAATTGGCGCGGTGCTTTGCGGCGGACGGATGCCGTCTGGTGTTGCTCGCCCGCAACACCGGAGCGTTGGAAACGTTGGCCCAGCAATTGCGTCAGGCGCACAAAATTGAAGCGCTCGTTTTAACCGCCGATCTTTCCCTGCCCGAAACTCCGGCGCAGGTCTTCAAGGAATTGCAGGGCAGGGGAGTCGGGGTGGACGTTTTGGTCAACAACGCCGGATTCGGCGCGAACGGCGCTTTTGCCGGGTTGCCGCTCCAACGGCAGCTCGAAATGATCCAGGTCAACATCACCGCGCTCACGAACCTCACGGGGCTGTTTCTTCCGGGCATGATCGAACGCCGGCACGGCGGCGTGCTCAACGTCGGTTCGCTGGCCGGATTCCTGCCCGGTCCCGGCATGGCGGTTTATTTCGCCACCAAAGCCTTTGTGCTTTCATTCACCGAGGCGCTGGCGGAAGAACTGACCGGCACCGGATTGACGGTGACGGCGCTTTGTCCCGGCCCAACCGCAACCAATTTCGGCAATATCTCGCACGGCCCAAAAATGCGGCAGCTTAAGACGCCCAAAATGCCGGCGGCAGCCGTTGCGCGCCATGGTCATCGTGCTTTTCGCAAGGGCAGATTGCTGGCCATTCCCGGCTGGCAATACCCGGTTCTCGTTTTTCTGGTTCGATTCCTGCCGCGTTGGTGCGTGCGTAAAATGGCCGGATTATTTAACCGCACAAAGGAACCGGTTTAAAATTTGACTGATTTCGCACATGGATAGTTCCGCCCTCATCCGCTCGCGCACGGGAATGCTCCTTTTATCGGCCACCTTGATGGTGGGCGCGGTCATCGCCTGGTTGGTCCTGGGCCCAATGAAGGCACGCCGGGAGGCATGCGATTTTGCCGGTCAACTCCAGGCGGCCATTGCCCAACAACAGGCGCATACGGTGGAAAAGCTGCTGGAACGCGTCCGCACGGAAAAGCGTCTGTTAAATGCGGGCATTGTCAAGGTGGCGGTCGCCGACGCCGGGACTTTTTTGCTCAAGGAGCACGCTTTGTTGAAGAATTATGAAGCTGCCTTTGCCAATATTCCCCAAAAAATCACGGGCGATCCCGATGCGGCACAATTGGCCGTCATTGCCAGCCAGCTCGCCGCGGTGCGTAATGCCTTGAACGCACTGGCCCCGGACTTAAAAACAGATAACGAGCCGGGCTTTCAGGCTTTTGAGACGCAGTGGCAAAAATTCCTGTCCCAGAACAGCACGGCCGTCAACAACCTCCTTGACCAGTGGGTTGCCGCCGCCGAAAAGCAGTGCAACGCGTTGGATTATCGGTCGCGTCCGGAAAAAATCGCCGCCCCAATAACCGCCCTCTCCGGGCTGGTGCGGAAAATCAACGATTGCGAGTCTGAATTTACAAATCATTTAAGCCTTCGGGGCGACCTGCTGGAACGTTCGATCGCTGTGCGCGCCAGACTGGCCGCCTTTGATCGGGAGTTTAAAAAACTCGACGACGGCATGGCGGCATTAAGCAGGGCCGGCACGGTCAAGGAATTTTCCGGGGGCATCAACCTGATTGCTTCCTCGGAATTTTCCAACTCACCTCCGGCGGCCGCTGCTTCAGCCGTGCAATCCCTCGAGGTGAGCGATGAAACCATCCTCCGCATTCTCCTGGGAGCGACCAATGCTGACGCCTGGGCCTGCCTGGGAAGGGATCCCGGGCGTTTTGTCCCGGAAACGGTGATGCCCGCCGAGCGGTTGATTCTCCAGCAACTCAATAATGACCCCGCCATCAGTTCGAACCACTGGCATTATCGTCTTTGGCTGGACCCGGACGGAACGCAAACCCAGGACTGGATTACCGTTGGGCCATTTTACAACACACTTGGTTGGAAGCAGATCAAGGCCTGGTCGCCAGCCAGGTTTTCGACCACCGTTCAGTTTCAGGATCGGGATTATGGTTGCTTTGATGGTCAATACCGGCTGTCCCCGACCCAGCTTGTCTATCGCCTTGAAGATTTTGGCCATCTTCAAGAAACCGCCGCATTTTATTCTGTCGGCCTGGAGAAGGTATTGTCGGGCAATAATTCCTACGCCATCCCGCTGCTTGAAGTTCTGGATTCAATCAAGGATTCGCGGGAAGGCTCGCCGCTGTTCCGGGCCTGGCTTTTTCTGCGCCTGACGGACCTGATGAATCTCCAGCCGGCTGCCTGGGGACTCGACTTCTGCCCGGCCGCCCGTGCGGCTGAGGTTCAAATTGAAAAAATCACCGGCGGACGGCTGGACAGTGGCGATTGGTTTAATCCCGCAAGAGTCAATTCCTGCGGTAAAAAGTTGGAGCAGTTTTTTGACTCTGAAAAATCAGTTTCCTACGCGAAGCAGGCGGTGGGTTTGTTCGCGCTGGCGCGCGCCGCTGCGCAATCCGGCCTCCGGTATGCCGGCTTCGTCGGTTTGGACGGCAAACTAAACTTTGTCGGGAGTTCCGCTCCGGAAGAGCTTTGGGGTTACAATTCCAGTCACAACCAGCCCGTGTTGCTGGCCCTGAAGGCTGGTGCGGACTCATTCCAGGAGCCGGCCATGCCGCTCTCGCCGCTCTTCGCCTTTGAAAGGCCGCGCAAGGAATTCCTGGCCAATGCGGGTGTCAATCCGGAGGACCCGTGTTTCCGGGATGTGTTGCCGCCCCTCTTTCGGACCTCAACCCGAAAACAACCCTGAGCAACTTTGCGCGCAGCCTTTGCTGAGTTGCGCCAACTGGTCACACAATGTTTGCTGTCGAATGATCAACAAAAAATCTTTCCTTGATAAGTAATTCACAATTCTGATTTCATAAGTACATGGCAACAGACAGGTTTGCAAAAAACAATTGTGCACGATGTCGTGCACGCGCCGTTGTATAATCAATGTTCGGCCTTGAACTCTGGCGCGTGAACATGATCAAACATTCCAAATTTGCGATCCTCGTTGCCGCCGCACTTTTTGGTTCATTGCAGTTGCAGGAGCGCAGAGATACTACAACTGCCAAAAGACAAGGTGCTCCTCAACATTTCCTTTCCGGAGAAAGACCGTCTGCTGGCAAGGCTGGGCTTCACAAATCGGGTTACGAGTGGACCAGTTTTTCGTGATTCAATGGGCGTCCAGCTCTTTATCCCGGTAGAGCCGGGACCACCTCTACACGCGCAGACCGACCGAACCCAAAAGCTAGTAATCGTCACCGCCCAGGGGGTGCGGATAGAACCCTGGCATTCCCCGGCAAATGAGAGGGTAACGGACGACGCGAAGGTTGCCGTCTGGCAAGACGCCACTCAGGCCGGAAGATGGCAAGTCCGAAGCGGGGAATGGCTGCCCACGAACTGCTGGGTCGAGGACGTTAGCGGCGATTGGATTGCGGTTGCGCGGAGCGGACGTGCTCCCTGGGTGGCCCGACTGGACACGCCGAATGTAATTGCTGCCGAGCTACCAGATTCTCCAGGCCTCATTGCCATTTACGCAACGGGACAGGTTGTCCACGTCTTCACGCGCCGCGGTTGGCGCAACGAAGAAGGCCCGATGAGGTACTTGCTTTATGACTTTGGGGGGAGTTCTAAGCCTATTAAGGAGTTGGTCATGCCCTCATGGGCGCGAATCACCCTCGACATGGACCCCGAAACCGGATTGGCAGTGATCAATGATAATAACAGATTCTGGGGGAGGAGTTGGTTATTCGACATCAATACTCGGAAGAGGAAGTGGATTTCGACGTCGGATTGGACGCTCATCGTGAAAAAAGAGGTGGCAGAAAAGTGGATTGCATTGACCAAGCCCTGAGCACATGCACAGCCTTGGACATTATATTATTGAAACAACGTGGCCGAACAAATCGCGAGGCTGTGTGAAAACTCCGGCGCGGGGCGAGTGATGGGCGGAGAAAAAGTTTGACCGGCGGTCCAAAGTTTGGGTCGCCGATTTTTTTGTTTTCCAGAGGTTCAGTCCGTGCAACC
>JBEKXN010000019.1:0-66121 GCA_049511835.1 Verrucomicrobiota bacterium
AGACGGCGGCGCTCTGCCGAGACGCCGCTACGACTCAAGCCTGCCCTCTTGCTTTCCTTGGTTTTTCCGCCGATGCTTTTCCCCTCGATGCCGCCGCCCAAATACATTCCGCCGCTGGGTTCGGGGAAAATGTCCGCCCGCCGTCGCGTGCTCGCGCAATGGCGCGGCGTGGACCTCACGCCGCTCGAAGCCGCACAAGCCGTGCGCGCCCGCCGCGTCGGCGACGTGCTGCCGCGCGTGACGAAGGATTTGCACATGGACCAGCGGCGGGCTGAGGCGGAAATCATCAAGGTGTGGAATTCGCTGATTGACCCGAACATTGTTGCGCACGCGCAGCCGGCGGGGGTGCGGAAAGGCACGCTGTTCGTGAACGTGGACAGCAGCGTGTGGCTCTCGGAGATCGTCCGCTACCGCCGCAAGGAAATTCTCGACCGGTTGCGGCACAGCTTCGGGCGGGATTTGATCCAGCGAATTTCGTTTCGCGTTGGGTGAAACCGACTCGCGGGGACGCTCGCCCCACCAAAATCAGTTTTGTCACGCCATCAATTCCATTTGCCGTGGCGTGAGCAGCCACACCAGCGTCGCGCATCGGCCCAACCGCAGTGATTCCGCCTCCAATTTGCCCAAACCGCCCTTCTTCAAACCAATCGCCACGCCCGTTTCCCCCGCCGTCAGCAGCGCGATCAGCCGGCTCAAATAAGGTTCATGGCCGACGAGCAAAACGTTTTCCGGCACAGGCTTTAATTCATTCAATTGCCGGATCAACGCCTTCGGATTGCCGTCGGGCGTCAGCGCATCCGAAAATCCGGGTTGCTTTTTCAGTTTTAGCGATTCGGCGATGATTTCAGCGGTTTGCTTTGCCCGTAAAAACGGACTGGAAAGAATCAGGTCGAACCGCAAATCCATTTTCTTCATCGCCGCGGCGATTTGCCGAAGCCGGCTTTTGCCTTCCGGCGTGAGCGGACGGTCGGAATCCTTCTCAAAGCCCGGGGTGCCGGGTTCCACCGCGATGCCGTGCCGCAAAAGGTAAAGGTTCATGGCGGGAACATACACGCCGGCGGATTCAACGCAACGTCGCACAGAAATGTAACATTTTTTCGCTTGGGGTTCCCCAATCGCGCTTCGTAGTCTGATGGCCCGTGGAACCCATTCGCCGCGCAGTCATTGATGTCGGCACCAACTCCATCAAATTGTTGGTGGCCGACGTGGCCGGACGCAATGTGCAGCCAGTGCATGAGGAAAGCCGCCAGACGCGCCTCGGCCGGGGTTTTTATGAAACGCGACAACTCCAGCCCGATGCCATCGTACGCACCTCCGAGGCCGTGGCGGAATTCGCCCGAACCGCGCGCGAGCACAAAGCTGCCACCATTCGCGCCATCGCCACCAGCGCCGCGCGCGACGCAGTGAACGCCGACGAATTGACCTCCGCCATTCAGCGCGCGTCCGGCCTCAAGGTTGATATCATTTCCGGCGATCGGGAAGCGGGGTGGGCGTTTCAAGGTGTGACCACCGACCCGGAACTGGCAAAGACTCCGCTGCTGTTGCTGGACGTCGGCGGGGGCAGCACGCAATTCATTCTTGGCCGGGGCGACCACAAGCATTTCGCGCACAGTTTTCCTCTCGGGGCGGTGCGATTGCTTGAAAAATTTCCGCACAGCGACCCGCCAACACGCGCCGAATTCACCGCCTGCCGCGACTGGCTGAAAAATTTCCTGCAAAGCGAAGTCCGCCCCAAACTCGAACCCGCGCTGCGCCACGAAACTGATTTCCAGTCAGCCGGAGTTCAGCTCGTCGGCACCGGCGGCACGTCAAGCATCCTCGCGCGGATTGAAGCGAAGCTCGACCGCTATGACCGCGAACGCCTGGAGGCCACGCGCCTCAGCCTGGAGCAGGTGAAAGCGCACCGAAAATGGCTCTGGAGCCTGCCACTCACTGAACGCAAGGAAATCACCGGCCTGCCAAAATTGCGCGCCGACGTAATCCTGACCGGAGTTCTGATTTACGAAGTGGTGATGGAAGAATTCGGCTTCAAACTGCTCCGCGTCAGCACCCGCGGCCTGCGCTTTGCCGCCGTGATGGACTGACGTTATTTACGATTTACGATATTCGATTTACGCGGTCTAAAAAATTTTGAGCGGCGCGTAAATCTTAAATCGCATATCGTAAATCAAGATGCGCGTTTTAATTGTCGGCTGCGGCTACGTCGGTTTGCCTCTTGGCGTGGAACTGATCCGGCTCGGTCACGAGGTTTCCGGCTTGCGCCGGAATGCGTCGGCGGAAGGTGAATTGAAGGCCGCGGGGATCCAGCCGCTCTTCGGCGACGTGACCAAACCGGAAACGCTGGCGGCGCTGCCACAGAATTTTGATTGGGTCGTGAATTGCGTTGCCGCCGGAGGCGGCGCGGATGAATACCGGCAGGTTTATCTCCAAGGCACGCGCAACCTGATTGAATGGCTAACGCCGAATCCGCCGAAGAAATTTGTTTATACGAGCAGCACGAGCGTCTATGGCCAGACCGATGGTTCGCAAGTCAAAGAATCCAGCCCCACCGAACCGTTCGTGGAAACGGCAAAAGTCCTGCTCGAAACGGAAAAGGCACTGCTGGCGGCGGTGGTCGAACGCAAATTTCCCGCAGTGATTTTGCGTGTGGCCGGCATTTACGGGCCGGATCGCGGCCATTGGTTCAAGCAATTTTTGAGAAACGAGGCGCGGATGGAAGGCGACGGCTCACGGTTCCTGAACATGATTCACCGCGACGATTTGATTGGCTGCATCATCGCGGCGTTGAAGAACGGGCGTCCCGGCGAGATTTACAACGCGGCGGATGATGAACCGGTAAGCCAGTTGCACTTTTTCCAGTGGCTGGCCCAGGCACTGGACAGGTCGCTCCCGCCGTCCGAGCCGGCCGCCGTCGCGCTGGCGCGCTCTGGCGCGCCGCGGAAAAATCCCGACGAAAACCGCAAGCGCGGCGTGACGAACAAGCGCGTCTTGAATTGCAAACTTAAGATGGAGCTCGGATATCGGTTTAAGTATCCGAATTTCCGCAAAGGCTACAGCGCCGAACTCCTGCGGCTCGACCGGGCGGGATAACTACACATCGCACCGGGTCAGCGGTAGAAAAACTTTGTGAATTTTTCACTTTTAAAATACATCGGTTCCACCGATATTGGGCCTACGGACATCATGCTGACTAGATCAAACTCTCTATTGCAGAGTGGAATCTACACGGTTCCGGAAGCCTCGCGTTTGGCTCATGTTTCAGGCGGGCGCATCCGCCGCTGGTTGCGGGGATATGAATTCCAAACAAAACGCGGGCGGCATCGTTCTCCCGTGGTGTGGAACGGTCAATTGGATCCAATTGATCATAGTCTTGCGCTCGGCTTTCTGGATTTAATTGAGGTGCGCTGCATAGATGCTCTCAGGACGGCTGGAGTGAGTTGGAAGACTCTGCGCAGAGCACATACACGCTCCCGAGAACTGTTTTGCCACAACCATCCATTCTCCACAAACCGCTTCGCCACGGATGGCCACTCAATTTTCATGGAATTCCACGATGAGGAAAATCGAACCTCTCTTTGGGATATTGCTGAAGTTCAAAGAGTATTTGACCGGATTATCATACCGTTTTTGAAAAATCTGGAATTCGAAAACGGCCAAACGCCTGTTCGTTGGTGGCCGTTAGGACAGAATCGAGGAGTGGCACTTGATCCCAAACGAAATTTTGGCCATCCGATTGTTTTCGAAACCGGCGTGCCAACACTAACGTTGGCTCGGAGTGTTAAGGCCAATCAATCGATTCAAGAAGTTGCCCGCTGGTTCGAAATTAGTCCGAAGGCGGTTAAGGAAGCTGTGGAGTTTGAGCAGCAACTGGCTGCGTGAATTTTTTCTTCGACAATAATCTTGCCCCGAAACTGGCTCGGACCATGAGTGCTGCAATCGAGCCTGAACATAAGGTCGTTCATCTTAAAGAGCGTTTCCCAGCCAACGCAGAAGACGAAACTTGGATGCGGGCGCTCGCGGACGAAAAAGATTGGATCATCGTCACGGCAGATGTTTGCATCAGGCGGAATCCCCATGAAGTTCGCGCTTGGAAAGAAGCAGGACACACCATCTTTTTTCTGAAACCAGGCTGGACGCATCTCACGTTCTGGGAACAAATGAATAAATTCAGCAAGTGTTTCCCTGAAATTATTCGGTGTGCCGAACGGGCTGAACGAGGCTCTTGTTTCCTTGTCGCCGTCAACGGCAAGATCGAAAAATAATTTCGACTTGGAGGAATTGTAAAATTTCGTTTCGACCTTGTGATATTTTCCGCCTAACTTTCCTGTCGATGGCCGCCGAAGCCCAACTGACTCCCATGATGACGCAGTATCGCCGCATCAAAGGCGAACTGCCCAAGGACGCGCTGCTGCTGTTCCGCCTCGGCGATTTTTACGAGATGTTTTTCGAGGACGCCCAGACCGGCGCGCAACTCCTCAACCTCGCGCTCACCGCCCGCAACGGTGTCCCGATGTGCGGTCTGCCGCACCATGCGGCCAATGCCTACATCGGCCGGCTGCTCAAGGCCGGCCGGAAAGTCGCCATCTGCGATCAACTCGAGGACGCCCGGCCCGGCAAGCTCGTCAAACGTGAGGTCACCCAAATCCTGTCGCCCGGCACGCATTTCGACGAGCGGATGCTCGTGGCCGAACGGAACAACTTCCTCGCCGCGATTTACCCGCTGGGAAAAACCTTCGGCCTCGCGCTCGTGGACTTGACCACGGGCGATTTCATGACCACGGAGTTGGAGGCCGGGGCAGCCCTCCTGGCTGAATTGGAACGGCTGCGCCCGGCGGAAATCATTTATCCGGGGGAGTCGGTGGCTGTGCGCGAGCTGCTTGGCAGTGGCCGACGTGAGTCGGCGCAAACTTCGCCAAACGATGGTCAGCGCGCTTTCACCAGCGCGGCTACGGGACAAGGCTGGACTCTCAGCGGCTACGATGACTGGACGTTCGCGCCGGAAACCGCGCTTTACACGGTGCGCGACCATTTTAAGGTCGCGTCGCTCGACGGCTTCGGATTGAAGGACCGCACGGCCGCCATCGGCGCGGCGGGCGCGGCGCTGCATTATCTCACGCAACACCTGCGCCGCGACGTGAAGCATCTCACGCGGCTGTCGTTTTATCGCCGGAACGACTATCTCGCGCTGGATTACACGACACTGCGGCATCTTGAAATATTGGAGCCGCTGCATCACGATGCTCCGCGCAACGCTTCACTTTACGGCGTGGTCAACCGCACTGTCACACCGATGGGCGCGCGGATGTTGCGCAACTGGCTTTCGCAACCGCTGGCTGCGGTGGAGCCGATTCGCCGCCGCCAGGAAGCCGTGCAGACGTTCATCGGGAATTCCACCGGGCTGGACAATTTCCGCGCGCAGCTTTCCCAAGTGCGCGATTTGGAACGCACCCTTGGCCGCCTGAGTTCCGGCAGCGGCAACGCGCGCGATCTGGTCGCCTTGCGCATGGCGTTGGAACAAATACCGGCGGGGAAGGAAATTTTGCAGAATGTAGCGCAGGCGTCCCGCCTGCAACCCGATGTTCTCCCGGAACCGAATGAAAACAAAAACACAGCCGGGACGGCTGTGCTACTTTGCGACCTTGAATCCCAGCTCACCGAGTCGCCCGACCTCGTGGAATTGATTTCGCGCGCCATCGTGGATGAACCGCCGTTGCCGGTCAAAGAGGGCGGCATGATCCGCGACGGCTTCGATGTGTCGCTCGACGAACTCCGCGACGCCACGCGCGGCGGCAAGGACTGGATTGCGAAGCTCCAGCAGCAGGAGATTGAACGCACCGGCATCACCTCGCTGAAAGTCCGGTTTAATTCCGTCTTCGGCTATTACATCGAAGTCACGAAGTCGAATCTCGACAAGGTCCCGCCGCATTACATCCGCAAGCAGACCGTCGCCAACGGTGAACGCTACATCACGCCCGAACTGAAGGAGATGGAAGGCAAAATCCTCGGCGCGGAGGAACGCAGCGTGAAACTGGAATACGAATTGTTCCAGCGCGTGCGCGAGGAAGTGCTCGGTCAATTGCCCAAAATCCAGCAGACCGCCGCCGCGCTGGCACAACTCGACGTGCTGGCGTCGTTCGCCGCGACCGCGCGCTTGCACAGCTACTGTCGCCCGGTCGTTGCCGACGAAGGAGTGCTGCAAATTCGCGACGGACGGCATCCGGTGCTCGAACAAAATCTCGCCGACGAACGCTTCGTGCCGAATGGTGCGGGGCTCTCAGGTAGGGCGGGCACTCCGTTGCCCGCCACCGAAGCTCAACCGGCGTCCGAACCGCGGCGCGATGGGGACATCGCGCCCTACCCGCAGATTGCTTTAATCACCGGGCCGAACATGGCGGGCAAAAGCACTTACATCCGGCAGGTGGCGCTCATCACGCTGCTGGCGCACACCGGTTCGTTCGTCCCGGCAGTGGAGGCGCGGATTGATCTGGTGGACCGGATTTTCACGCGCATTGGCGCGAGCGACGATCTTACCCGAGGGCAATCAACCTTTATGGTCGAAATGACCGAGACGGCGAACATCCTGAACAACGCCACGCCGCGGAGCCTCATCGTGCTCGACGAAATCGGACGCGGCACGAGCACGTTCGACGGCCTGAGCCTCGCGTGGAGCATCGTCGAGCACCTCCACAACCAGGTCGGCGCGAAAACGCTCTTTGCCACCCATTACCACGAACTGACCGAACTGGCGCAACGCCTGCCGCGGTTGAAGAACTTCAACGTGGCGGTGCGCGAATGGCGCGACCAGATTGTGTTCCTGCGCAAAATCGTCGAGGGCGGCACGGACAAGAGCTACGGCATCCACGTCGCGCGGCTGGCGGGCGTGCCCCAGGAAGTTTTGGAGCGCGCGAAGGTAATTCTCGGCAATCTCGAAGAGTCCGAGCTTACGCCTGAAGGCACGGTACGCCAAAGTCCGCGCCGGCAGCAGGATCGGGACAAGCTCAAGCAACTCGCCCCGCCGCCGCAGATGGATTTGTTCGGGCACTGAAGAAAAAAGCTGGTTGGACGAAAAGCATACTGTTAAAAGATTTGAGTGTTGAATTGGAATAAACCGGCAGCTTGGACGCGCCAGTGGCACGGGATTCGCTTTCCAATTCGGCCAACATGAAACGAAACGTGAAAACGATCATTTTCATCATCGGTTTATCGGTGGGTCTGATGGGACAGGTCCTGGCCCAAACCAATCAGCCGGTGTCTCCATCGGAGGCGACAAACAATATTTCACCGGACACGCTGGTAACAAAGGCAGGGGCGGTTTATGAGAAATATTTCATTGAAAGGGCGGATCCGTGGGGATTAACGGTCAGCTACGTTCCCGACGGTGGCGGGCTGGGGATGGAAAGAGTCCCGTTCAATCTGCTGCCTGATGATTGGCAGCGACGTTATGGGTACGATCCCGAGAAGGCCGCCAAATTTGATTCGGAGCAGAAAAAGGCGATGACGCAACTGCGGGAGCAGATGATTGCGGAGGAGAAGGCTTACCGGGAAAAACGGGCCCAGGAAGAGGCCGCCGAGGAAGCTGCCAAAAAGGCCGCCGCAGCGGCAGCGACTCAAGCCACCAATTCCCCGGCAGTGACCAATTCCCCGGCAATGACCGATACGAACCAGCCGGCGCCGCCATCACCACGGGGCGGGTACTGACAAATTTGCGGAATGAATTTTTGCAAGGCTCGCTGCCATTTTTCTTTGGTGCTCTTTCCGGGGACAAATCCACTCCCGCGGTAGTGCGACCCGCTCCTGCCCCCGCAGATGGATTTATTTGGCGGGCAGGATTTGTTGTGGAGGTTGAACGCGATGTCGGTTAGATTTCTCCAATGATTATTATGAAAACAAAAACATTACGCACTTGGACGGCGGTTTGTGTGTCAGTCCTGACGATGGCGGGCGCATTCACATCGACGGCGGATGACACGGCAACGAACGCAATCCCGCACAAATCCTACACCGGCACGGTCGTGTCCGTTGACGCGAAGGAACACACGCTTGGCTTGGAAGGATTCTTTACGAGCAAGACGTTCAACCTCGGCGATAACTGCGCCTACACTTTTGTGGACAAAGGCGCGGGCGCGATCGGCGATTTGCATCCGGGCCAGCGGGTCGAGGTCGTTTATCAGGAGATGCACGACGTGCTCGTGGCCGACCGCGTCACACAGGAACCGATGTGTTACGAGGGCACGGTGAAGACCTGTGACCCGGCCCAACGCACCATCACATTGCACACGCGCGGCAGGGACAGGACGTTCCCAATCGCGGGCGATTGCAAGGTGGTGCTCCGCGGTGACAAGCCGGGCTCGCTGGCGGACGTTCAAGCCGGTAATTACGTCACGGTGACTTACGAAACACCGAATGACAAGCCGACCGCACGGAAAATCACCCAGACCAGCGAAATTTACACCGGCTCGCTGACGGCGATTGATCTTGATACGAAAACGGTCAGGGCCAAGTCGCTGTTCGACACGAAGAAATTCAACTTGGGCGACAATTGCGCCATTGTGATCGACGGCAAAATCAACGGGCGACTGGCCGACCTGAAGCCGAATGACAAACTGGTTTTCAGCTACGACGAAATCGACGGGGTCAATGTGGCGAGCCGGATTGCGCTGGTGGGAAGACCGCAGGCAACGGAAACCCCGCAGACCCCGCAGGGCAGCCAATGACGCCGTAATGGCGTTGCCGGGCGACAACCAATTTGAGCGCGTTCCAAGTGGGGCGCGCTCATTTTTTACGGTAATCGGGCGCAGCCTGCTGCCGGGCCGGCGGCCGGCGCTTCGGGGCATGACAAAAAACCTGTGCCTTCCGATCGCCTGTGTTAAAACATTCCGCGTTTTTATGGAAAACACCATCCTTCCCGGGCGGCTCCGCAAATTTGAAATCCCCGGTCGTGTCACGTTCGCCCACGGCAGCGGCGGCCTGCCCCAAATCAATATCACCACCCGCCGCAGCACCGCGGAAATTTATCTGCACGGCGCGCACATCACCGCTTTCCAGAAAAATGGCGAACGGCCGCTGCTGTTCTTGAGCCGCCTCAGCCGGTTTGCCGCGGGCAAGGCGATCCGCGGCGGCGTGCCGGTTTGTTTTCCGTGGTTCGGCCCGCGCGAGGGCGACACGACGCACGGATTTGCGCGGATCACGGAATGGGATTTGGTGGAAACCGTTACCACGCCCGATGGCGGGGTGACGGTTCGCTTCCGGCTGCCGTCAACGGCCGCCTATGCCGCCTGGCCGGCGTTTCGCGCGGAATTTGTTGTCACCGTCACCGACCGACTGATGATGGAACTGATTGTTACCAATGAATCGGCGGACCGGAATTTCGACTTCGAGAACTGCCTGCACACCTATTTTGCCGTCAGCGACATCAACCAGGTCTCCATCGCCGGCCTGAAAGGCGCGCCTTTTGATGACTTCGCCGCCGGCACCGGTGGCACACGCAAGGTGGAAAACGATCCCGTGCTGCGCATCACGAATGAGACAAACCGAGTCTATCCCGACACCCCCGGCACGGTGGAAATCCACGACAAGAAATTTCAGCGGACAATCCGCGTGGAAAAATTCAATTCCCATTCCACCGTGGTTTGGAATCCGTGGACGACCCAGAAAATGCCGGACGACTTCGACCCGGCGGAACACAAGCACATGGTCTGCGTGGAATCCGGCAACTTGAAGCAGAACAAAAGTTCGCTTCCGCCCGGAAAATCTGCGGACCTGAAGGTGGTTTTAAGCAGCCGGCCGCTTTGACAAAATGATTTCGGTCGTTGAACCACAGCCTGCCGGAGCGGGCATGGACCTGGTAAAGCAGGTCGAGGCGATCTTTTCGCCGACGGGACTGTTGTCGCGCGCGAAGAATTTCGAGTATCGCCCCCAGCAGCAGCAGATGGCCGTGGCCGTGGCGCGCGCGCTCCAGAACCGCGAACATCTCGCGGTCGAGGCCGGCACGGGCGTCGGCAAATCGCTCGCGTATTTGATTCCGGCGATTTTGTTCGCGGTGGCGCAGAAAAAGAAAGCGGTTGTTTCCACCCACACCATCAATTTGCAGGAGCAGCTCACGGAAAAGGACCTGCCGATGCTCGCGGGCGTGCTGGGTTCGTTGCCTGAGCCATTGAAATTCAACTTCACGATGCTCAAAGGCCGCGCGAATTATCTCTGCACGCGCCGTTTGCAAAAGGCGATGCAGCAGGCCGGCAATCTGTTCACGTCGTCCGAGGCCGAGGAACTCCAGCGCATCTACGAATGGTCGAAGGAGACCAGGGACGGCAGCCTGTCGGACTTCGACATCGAGCCGGACCTGAAAGTGTGGGCGCAAGTCTGTTCCGAGCGGGGTTTGTGCTCGCCGAAAATCTGCGGGCATCCGTCCGATTTCGCCAAGGACCACGGCGTTTGTTTTTTCCAGCGGGCGCGCAACCGCATTCTGTCGGCGGACGTGCTGGTGTTGAATCACACGCTGTTTTTTACGCTGCTCGGCGGCGTGGACGAGGACATCGAAGGTGGCATTTTATTTAAGAACGACTTCGTGATTTTCGACGAGGCGCACCAGATGGAACGCGTGGCGTCGCGGCACATTGGCCTGAGCGTGTCGAGCGGGCAGGTGCGTTACGCGCTGAACCGGTTGTGGAATCCGCGCACGGAAAAGGGGCTGCTGGCGACATTGCATAAAGGCGCCGCGGTGAAACTCGTGGCGGATATTTTAAGCGAAGCCGATAAGTTTTTTGAGAACGTCGAGGCCGCATGCGAGGAAATGGCAGCTTCAACCAAAGGTGGCAGTTATGGCTCGACGGAGTCTCGCCCCACCAGAAGAAAGTGGACCGAACTCCGCATCCGCCGCGCGGAACTGGTGAAGGACAATCTCACGCTGCCCATTCAGCGTTTGCGTGAAGCCGTGGGCGACCTGATTAAATTGAGCGAGGACAAGGACATCGGGCAGGAGCTGGTCGAGTGCAACCGCCGGCTGGCCGAACTGCGCGACGAAGTGAAGGTGTTCCTCGAGCAGAGCGCCGCCGACCACGTCTATTGGGTGGAACGCAGCGGCAAGGCGCACAAAAATCTCGCGTTGAACGCCGCGCCGATTGACGTGGCGGAATTTTTGCGCCGGCGCCTGTTCGAGAGCGACACCAGCATCATCATGACCAGCGCGACGCTGGGCACCAAAGTAGCGCCGGCGTCCCGCCTGCAGGGAAGGGGGGAAGGAAAAAGCCTGAGCAGTCAGCAAATGAAGGCCGGTGCAGCCGGGACGGCTGCGCTACTCTTCACACCGTTTGATCCTTCCACGCCGGTTGCCCGTTATGGGCGTTACCTTCCCCATTGGCGGCAGCCTGGTGCGTCCTATTTTGTCACTTTCCGACTGGGCGATTCTGTGCCGTCGGTGAAGTTCAAACAGTGGGAGCACGAATTGAAGGTGTGGCTGGAAAAACATCCGGAGCCCCACTCCGAGGCTGATCGTCTCGAATATCATCAGCAGTTCAGCGAACGGTTTCAGCAATGGCTTGATGCCGGTGAGGGCGAATGTGTGCTGAAGAATCCGGAGGCTTCTGCCATCGTGGAGAAAGCATTGCGTCATTTTGACGGCGAACGTTACGTTTTGGGGCATTACGTCATCATGCCCAATCATGTCCACGCGCTGGTGCGGCCGTTGGGTGACGCCTTGCTGGCCGAAATCACCCATTCATGGAAATCGTTCACGGCGCATGAAATCAATGATCTGTTGAACCGTAATGGTTCGCTCTGGCAACCGGAGAGCTTTGATTGCATTGTTCGCAACGAGGCTCAGTTGGAAAAGTTCTCTGCCTACATTCGGGAAAATCCGGCCAAAGCTGGATTGCCGGAGGGGGCGTTCAGGCTCGGAGCAGGTTCTTCGGTGAAAGAGGCTGCTATCCCCGTAGCGCAGGCGTCCCGCCTGCAATCCCCCAACAAAACAAACCCACCAGTAACTCCACCCAGTGCAGCCGGGACGGCTGCGCTACATTATTTTGTCCGCCGCGTCGGCGCGGAGTCCGCCACGCCACTCCAGGTTGGCACGCCGTTCGATTACGAGCGGCAGATGAAATTGTTCGTCGCCAGCAAAATGCCTGACCCGCGCGAAGCCGGCTATGCCGATGCGCTCGAACATTGGATCGCCCATTTCGTGAAGCAGACCCACGGCAAGGCGTTTGTGTTGTTCACAAATTACAAGCTCATGCAGGAACTCGGCGAGCGAATGGAGCCGTTCTTCAACAAACTCCGCGTTGCGTGTTTTGTGCAGGGCAAAGGAACGCCGCGCTCGACGATGCTCGAAAAATTCAAGGACGACGTGGATTCGGTGCTGTTCGGCACGGACAGCTTCTGGCAGGGCGTGGACGTGCCGGGCGAGGCTTTGAGCAACGTCATCATCACCCGGCTGCCGTTCGCCGTGCCGGACCATCCGCTCATCGAAGCGCGCATCGAGGCGATTGAAGCGCGCGGCGGGAATTCCTTCAGTGAATTTTCATTGCCGGAAGCGATTTTGAAATTCCGCCAGGGTGTCGGTCGGTTGATCCGCACCAAAACCGATACCGGCATCATCGTTGTGCTGGACAATCGCGTGCTCACCAAGCAATACGGCCAGGCCTTTCTCGACGCCCTGCCGAAATGCCCGGTGGAAATTGTTTGAATTGCTACTTGGAAGGTGACGGCAATTGAAACACCGCAGGTATGTTTGTGCTGACCGGATTGAAAAATGGATCGTACCTTACAATCTCTTTGAAATTTCCATTGCTGTCTCCGCCGCGCCAAATTTCAGTCAGCACGCCATTTTGAAAAATCTCCCGCGTCGTAGTGAATTTTGAACCGTTGGGCTTTATGTCTAACTGTCGTGGTATATCATTTTGGTAAGAATAAAAAAAATCGGATGTGCCGTTGAAATCCGCATCTTCTTCCATGCTTACCAACACGCCGTGCGAATATCTCCAAATTTCATCCGGTTTCCCATCAAAATTGTTATCGTACTCTGCACGGACCATTTCGCCATGTTCATAATAGACCCAAACATCCCACCTCCCATCGCGGTTTCGATCCTTCAAAAACTCAACGAGATGTCCATCACGATACACCCAAGCCTTATCGCATAGACCATCTTTGGTGTAATGGTAATGAGTTTGGGTTCCGAGTTCTTTTGCCTGCTGATAAATCCAATACAGGATTATTCCGATGACGATTCCGACAAGAACTTGCCACCAAGCCCGCTTCTTTGACGGAGTGGTTGCCGGAGGAGTCGAAGAAGCGGCTTCGGCTTCAATCTGATTTATTTCTGCGGGCGATGCTTGGGTATTCAACAACGCCATAGCTGCTTCAGCGTCCGCAGCCTGAACGAGCAAGCGCACGCCGCCCGCCACCGTCAAATTCGGCAACATTCCGCTGCCGTCATCGGTTCCAATCCAACAAGCAATGCCGTGAGCTTTAAGATTTGCCACGGCCAGTTCGGCGGACTCGTAACTGCTGAAAGTGCGAACGGTTACAGTTTGTGGTTCGTCGGGTGGATCGTCTTCGGTCAATGCAGGTTCGGGCGGAAAAGGTGCGAGGGGTTGGCCGTCAATCGCACATTCTGATACTTCGTCTGTGTATTCCTTTCCACAATACGTGCACTTTTTCATTTGCGTTTGTTTTAAACCTGAAAAATCTCGTGTCGAGAAGAAAGTGTAATCGTGGCACAGGTCTCCGGCCTGTGGAGTAATTCCTTTTCACCGGCTGGAAGCCTGTGCCACTCTGAAGCCATGACGCGCACGGAAAAACTGCTGGCCGAACTTATCGCGCTGCCGAGCGTGAATCCCGCCTTCGCCCCGCAGAGCGTGGTAGGGACGGCTCGCCGAGCCGTCCGAGCGGCCGCGCGGGCCGCGCGTCCCTACCTTCTCGCCGGAGAACAACGCGTCGCGGATTTTATTGCCACCGTCGCCGCGCGCGCCGGACTCGAAGTCGAATTCCAGAAGGTTCTGCCCGGCCGTTCCAATGTCATCACGCGATTGCTGCCGCGCGGTAAAATCGTCCAAACCATCCTGCTCGCGCCGCACCTCGACACTGTCGGGGCCGATGAATCACAATTCATTCCGCGCCGGAAAAACGGCCGATTGTATGGGCGCGGGGCCTGCGACACCAAAGGTTCCGTGGCCGCGATGCTCACCGCGCTTTGCGAACTGGCGAACACGAAATCGCGCCCGCAGGAAACCGAAATTGTTTTTGCCGGTCTGGTGGACGAGGAAAACGCGCAAGCCGGTTCGCGCGCATTGGTAGCGCAGGCGTCCCGCCTGCAGCCCGCGGGACAGCCAAGCAGCAGGCGAGATGCCTGCGCTACGATAAGCGCGGATTTGGCCATCGTTGGCGAGCCGACGCGATTGCAGGTTGTCACCGCGCACAAGGGCAGCTTGTGGCTGCAACTCGAAACGCGCGGCAAAGCGGCGCACGGCGCCACGCCGCAACTCGGCCAAAACGCTGTCCATGAAATGGCGCGCATCGTGGACGCGCTCGAAATGGATTACGCCGCGCAGTTGCGCCGCCGCCGGCATTCGCTGCTCGGCACGGCAACGGTGAACGTGGGCATGATTTCCGGCGGCGCACAACCGAACATCGTGCCCGACCGTTGCGTCATCACCATTGACCGGCGCACACTGCCGGGCGAGACGGAAACGGGCGTGCGCCGCGAAATTACCGCGTTGCTGCGCGCGAAAAGATTGTCGGCGAGAATTTCCAGCACGAAGCTCGCGCCATGCCTGCCGTTGGAAACAAGCCCGAAGCTGCCGTTGGTCCGGCGCTTCCTGCGAAGCGTCGGCCAAGCGCGTCCCGCGGGCGTTGATTTTTTCTGCGACGCGGCGGTATTGTCCCGGGGCGGCATTCCGAGCGTGGTGTTCGGCCCCGGCGACATTGCGCAGGCGCACACGGCGGACGAATGGATTTCACTGGAGTCGCTGGAACGCGGCAAAAATCTGATTTTGCGCTTTTTACATTCGCTTCCGTGATTTTTTGTGGGAGGGACGGCGTGCCGCCGTCCCATTGTTTGATTTAGTTTGGGACGCCGACACGGCGTCCCTCCCAAATTTGAATTCGCTTTCCCGAAACGTCTCGGTTTCGTATTTTCCGGCACTCATGGCGGCAAATACAATTGAAACAGCTTCGGTGGCCCCGGCATCGCAGCACGGACATTTTTTCCGGCAAAGCGGCTGGTTGATGATCGCCAGCGTCGGCGGCGGCGGACTGATGTGGGCGGTCCATCTGCTCGCCAAAAAAATACCGGCGGCGGAATACGGTGTGTTTGGCGTATTGCTGGCGGTGGTGATGTGCGTGCCGAACATGCCGTTGCAGATGGTGTTCGCCCATCAGACGGCCAAGGCGCTGGCCACGAACCGGGAACGCGAACTGGCGGGCATGATCCGGCTGGCCTGGCTGGGGACATTTGGACTGTGGCTGGTCGTGGCGTGCGGCGCCTGGATCTGGCAAACGGACATTTTGCAGCGCTGGCAAATTACGAATCCGGTCGGGTTGTGGATTACAGTGCTGGGTATTTTGCTTTCGCTCTGGCTGCCGATGTTTTGGGGCGTGATGCAGGGGCAGCAGAATTTTCTCTGGATAGGCTGGTCGAACGTTTTCAACAGCGTGGGGCGATTGGGCCTGGCGGCATTTATCGTATTCGTACTGGGCGGTTATGCGGCGGGAATGATGACGGGTGTTTGCCTGGGACTGGCCGTCGCGGTCGGCATTGGCATCTGGCAGACGCGGTCATTGTGGCAACTGCCGTCGCAACCGTTTGACTGGCGGAGTTTGCTGGCGCAAATCGTTCCATTGATGCTGGGATTCGGCGCGGTTCAATTTTTCCTCACAGCGGACACCATGTTCGTAAAGGCATATTTTCCCGGAGATGTGACGGGGTTTTACGTGGGCGCGGGAACCTTGTCGCGCGCGCTCCTGTGGCTGGTGCTGCCGCTGGCGACGGTGATGTTTCCGAAAATTGTGCATAGCGCGGCGAAATCGGAGGAAAACAACCTGCTGGGAATGGTGCTGCTCGGCACGGCGATTCTGGCGGCGGGCGGAGCGGGCGGGTTGTGTATCCTGGGGCCTTGGATCATCAAGCAGTTTTACAACGTTACCTTTGTGCAGGTCGCTTCATCCGCCTTGCCGTGGTATGCGTGGGCGATGGTGCCGCTGGCGCTGGCGAACGTGCTCATCAATAATCTGCTCGCGCGGGCGAATTTTCGCATTGTGCCGGCGCTGGCGGTGCTGGCGGCGGCCTACGGCGTGGCGCTGGCAGTGGTTGGCCGGCACGCGGGAAGTCTGGCCGACCCGCAAGCCGGGTTGCGGATGATGCTTCAGACGCTCGGCGTTTTCAATCTGTTGCTGCTGGCCGTGTGCGCCGGGTTCACGTGGGGCGCCAAATCCAAAGCGAGGATGGAGCATTGAGGATGGAAGATGGCAGATAGAAAATGGCGGATGATTCCCCCTGAATGAAGCTTTTCCATTTTCCATCCTCCATTCGCTATCCTCGTTTTTCCAAGTCCGGCCCCGGCAATGGCCGCGGCGCGCGCAATTTTCTGTAAACCCAGCCTTCCAGCGGACGCAACGGACGAAGCAACCGGTAAACCCGCGGCCAGTAAATCAGCCGGATGCGCACGACGGAAAGGAACATCGTCAGCGAGGAATGAAACAGCACGACTTTTGAGCCGGCTTGATCCGTCCATTCGGTCGGCACCTCGCAGATGCGATAACCGGCGCGTTTGAGCGAAACCAGCAGGTTGATGTCAAAGGCCATGTCGGCGATGCGCAAATTCGAATGAATTTTTTCCACCGCTTCGCGTTTCATCACCTTCGCGCCGCATTGCGTGTCGTGGATGTTCAACCGGAAAAACAGTTGCACGATGATGTGAAACACCCGGCTGGCAAATCGCCGGTCGCCGGTCTGCGATTGATGAATGACCGAATCCGGGAGCCAGCGCGAGCCGACGACGCAGTCCGCGTCGCCAAGGTGCCGGACCAGATCCAGGAACGCCCGCGGCGGCGTCGCGCCGTCGGCATCCACGTAACCGATCAAATCGCCGAAGGAGGCGAGCTTGAGGCCTTCGATGAGCGCGCCGCCCTTGCCAATCGGCTCCTTGAATTCCAGCACCCGAAGAACCGCCGGAAATTCCGCCGCGACGCGCCGAACCACCCCGAGCGTGTTGTCGGTGCAGCCGTTGAGCACGACGACGAGCTGAAATTTGCCGGAATAATTTTTCTCAAAAAATTGCGCGTAGTCGCGCAGCACCGGTTCGATGCGGCGCTCCTCGTTATAAGCCGGAATGAGGAGCAACAGACTGGGATCAGGCACGCGCAATTAGGTAACAGAAACAGGTGGGGCAATCAATCTTGGGAATAAACGCAACCTTTAGCTTCTATACCCGCCGTCTGAAAATTTCATCACCTTTATTCTCACGTTGGATTTGTCATACTTAAAAATATAAACTGTGTATTCGTCGTCCCTGCCAATTCTAATTTCAACCGCGTGTTGACCAGTTCCATCCTCGTAAAACGAAGGGAGTTCTGAAAAATATCCTGGCTCATGTTTCTGGAGGTAATTTTGATAATTGTCCTTAATTGCTTTATCGAGGGCGGAATGTGTTGCTGGTCGTGCTCGTTCAACGAGTATTGTTCCATGGAAGCCGTAACTCGCTGGATGTGATTCTTCGTCATACTCACACCAACTATTCCAACCTTTCAACGGGTCAACGGCTGGCGGCCATTTGGCCATAAACGTTCGGCAACCCGACGAACACAGAGCCAGAATGGTAACAATTAAAATTGCCTGTGTTCTTATATTCATGACGTTCGGAAACGTATGTTGCCATTAATTTTCTGTCTAGCGCCAAACAATTCTCGCCGCCGCGTCCGCTTGGTAAAAATGTAGGAGACGACGTGAGGAGTCTCTGACTAAATTTTTGGAAATTTGAGACTCGTCACCTCGTCTCCTACAAAAAGTATTCAACGAACTTTTGCCGTCACTTGGAGCTTGAAACCTGAAACTTGAAACTCTTTAATTCGGCATGGACTCGAGGGAAGCTCTCATCGCGCTAAATCTTATCGAGCATGTCGGCCCGGTGCGCGCGCGGCTGCTGCTGGAACATTTCGGCGACGCGCCAAAAATTCTCGCCGCTTCCCAATCCGAACTGCGGCGCGTCCGCAACATCGGCGACGAAACCGCCGCGGCGATTGCCGGTTGGGAGAAAACCGTTGACCTCGCCGGTGAATTGAAACGCATCCAGGAATTCGGCTGCCACGTTTTGATTCAAAGTGACGAGGATTATCCCGCGATGCTCCGTGAAATTTACGACCCGCCGCTGGCGCTTTACGTCAAAGGCGCGCTGACCGCGAAGGACAAAAACGCCGTGGCGATGGTCGGCTCGCGCATGACGACGCACTATGGCATCGAGACCGCGCGCAAGCTGGCCTATCAACTGGCCTATGTCGGCGTGACGGTCGTGAGCGGCGGCGCGCGCGGGATTGACACGGCGGCGCACCAGGGCGCGCTGGCGGCGAAAGGCCGGACGGTTTGCGTGCTCGGCACGGGCATCAACATCGTGTTCCCGCCGGAGAACCGGGATCTGTTCGAGCGCATTGCCGAATCCGGCGCGGTCATCACGCAATATCCATTCAACCGCAACGCGGACAAGCAATCCTTTGCCATCCGCAACCGCATTGTGGCCGGCATGACGCTCGGCACGATTGTCGTGGAAGCGGACCTGCACAGCGGCGCGCTCATCACGTCGAATTTTGCAACTGAATATGGACGGCAGGTTTTTGCCGTGCCCGGACGGATTGATTCGCCGCGCAGCAAGGGCTGCCACGATTTAATCAAAAAAGGCGCGAAGCTGTGCGAAGACGCGGAGGATGTTTTAAGTGAGTTCGAGTATTTGTTTCCGGGGAGCAACCGATCGCCGTCGCCGGGCGAGACCGGCGTGCTGCCGGCGCTCACCCTGTCCGAAAACGAGAAACTCGTTTATGACGCGTTGAACAACGAGGAATCGAGCATTGACGAAGTCATCCGGCGCAGCAGTTTGCCGAGTTCGGCGGTCAGCGTGGCGTTGCTGGGTCTGGAAATGAAGCGCGTGGTCAAGCAACTGCCGGGAAAGTTATTCGTGCGCAACACGTGAGAATTGTAGCGGCGCTCTGTGAGCGCCGGAAATTGGCGACGGTCACAGACCGCCGCGACAGCGAAACGGCTTGCGTCGTTGCGGGCGATGAACTAGAAGTCGGCAAACACGGGACAAAATTATGGCGACCTACACCATCATCGGCGGCGATCAAAAACCATACAGCTCGGTCACGGCGGACGACATCCGCCGGTGGATTGCCGATGGCCGGCTTAATGAACAATCCTTTGCGAAGGAGGAAAACGACACCGAATGGCGTCCGCTCTCGGCGTTTCCTGAATTCGCCGATGCGCTAGGCGCCGGTTCCACGCCGCCGCCGCCTTTCGGTTCGCCCGAGGCAGTCGTGAGCGAGGGACACACTGCCGCCTTGCAACTGGTCAAAGGCCCGGCCATCGCCCTGATCATAACAGCCAGCTTGGGGGTCGCATATTATGGTTTCAGCGGTCTTTTCACCCTGTTCACTGGTGGTGTGATGTTTCACCAGGAGATGCCGCCGGAGATCCCGCCCCAAATGCGGGCGTTCATCGCAGGCATGCAAGGGCCATTGGCAGGAGTGATCAACCTTGCAGTCGCGGCGCTGAACGGGTTTGTGCTGTTCGGCGCAATAAAGCTGTTGCGGTTACAAAATCACAGTGTAGCCACGGTCGCCTCCGTTGCCGCGATGTTGCCTTGCCAGTGCTGCTGTCTATTTGGGCTTCCCTTTGGCATCTGGGCGCTGGTGGTCTTGAACAAGCCGGAAGTGAAGTCGCAATTTACCTGATGCATCATGCCCCTACGGCCTGCCCGACCAATAAGCCGCGCCCGCGCTGCAAGCTGTGCCTTGGTCAATCTGGCCGCCACCCCGGGGCTGGGTTCGCTGCTGGCGCGCCGGATTATTGCCGGAATCGGCCAATTGCTGCTGGCCCTGGTGGGTTTTGTTTTGATCGTTGGCTGGATGTTTGAATTATTCCATCGCGTTTATCTCCAGCAGTTCGGCGAGGCGGTTCCGCCGGATTTATCCGGCTGGATGTGGAAGTGGGGGCTGTTATTATTCGGCGCCGGCTGGTTGTGGTCGCTGGTCACGAGTTTGAGTTTGTTGCGTCAGGCAAAAGCGGACGGGCCGGTTGAACCGAAACCCATTCCGCCACGGATGGCGGATTTGCCCGGCCAGCCGCCAAAACTGTCGTAACAACAACTGAAACCAGAAAGGCGCGTTATGTATAAAATCGTAGGAGTGGACGGCCAGCAATATGGCCCGGTGAGCGCGGAGGAAATGCGGCGCTGGATTGCCGAGAACCGCGTCAAGGCCCAAACGCTCGTGCAAATGGAAGGTTCCCAGGAATGGAAACCGCTGGGTTCGTTTTCTGAATTTGCCTCCGAACTGAAAGCGGTTCCGCCGCCGATCGCGGCGCCCCCGTCCACCATTGCATCACGGGCGTCAAACAAAATCCCGGCTGGCGTTTGTGGGATTCTGCTCGGCTCGCTTGGCATTCACAAATTCATTCTCGGCTACACCGGCGCAGGTTTGGTCATGCTGCTGGTGACGATCCTGACCTGCGGCATTGCCGGGGTGGTGACACACATCATCGGGCTCATCGAAGGCATCATTTACCTGTGCAAATCCGACGAAGAGTTTGTGCGCACTTACGTGGACGGACGCAAGGAATGGTTTTAGCCATTCATACAGTCCGGAGTGCGCCCGTCCCCGGACGCAGCAACTGACTTCCGCCAATCCATGGAACATTTCCAGCTGGCCGGCCAACCTGCTTTGCTGCGGCCGGGACGGCCGCACTCCGCCTTCGGCGATTCTTCGTGACGGGGCGCCAAAGCTGTGCGAACTGTTGGCATGGAAAAATTGAGCACAGAAAAAGTCAAAACCACGCTCGCCACCGTGCCGGATTGGAAAAAGAAAGGCGCAACGATTGCGCGGACGTATCCGTTCAAAGATTTTCCCGCCGCGATAAAATTTGTCCATGCCGTCGCCGAAATCGCCGAGCAAGCGCGGCATCATCCGGACATAGACATCCGCTGGAACCAGGTGACGCTCGCGCTCACCACGCACGACGCCGGCGGTTTGACGGAAAGGGATTTTGCTTTGGCGCGAAAGTTCGACGGACTGTCACTTCGTTGAATTCACCGCATTGGTTGAAGTGTCGCGCAGCGGTGGGGCAGGAATGGTGGGCGGCGGCGTCCCGCTTTGCGGGATGCGCGGCAGGCGTCCAATCCAGATGCCGCTGACGCCATACTCCCATTCCAGTTGCGAACTGTTCGGCGAGCTGCCCCGGCCGCCGCGGATGACGAGGCGATCCTGCGGGCGCATTTTTTTCACCCACGGTTCGTAGGCTTTGGCATCGCCGAAATTCCACATGATTTTGTGAAACACCTGGAAATCTTCATCGGGCATCAGGGCGGGCTCAAAGCCAAGAATATACCGCCAGTCCGCGTTGGGGTTCTTGAAAAATGTCTGATAAAAAATCGTCATGTCCGCGGAATAAAGGATGCCGCCTTTTTCCGGCAACCAGCCGTTGAGGTCGGGATTGTCCGGCGTGAGATATTGCTGGGTCAGGTTATACGTCCAGCGGCCGTTGTAATCGTTGGTGATGGCCAGGAACGTTATGGCCGCCAGCCCGCCGGTCAGCGCCAGGCGCTTGAAAGAGTCCGCCGCGAATCGCGCCTGCAGGAGCAGTTGCAAATCGCAAGTGACCAGAACCATCAGCGCCGGCCAGCCCCAGTCTTCCGTGAAACGCACCGCTTTGAAACTGAGCACCCACGCGAGACAGGCGAGCCAGAACGCCGGATTGGAGGTCAAGGGTCGCGCCTTCAAGCCGGCCAGTTGACGCAGAATCAACAGGCCACCCAGAAGGATCAACGCGAAAACATCGCCCGACGACGACTGAAATTCGGTGACCAGCGTGCGCTGGGTTATGTGCATTCCAAAAGCCCGATAGGCCATTACGAGGGCCTGGTAAATGGATTCAAACGGATGTCCGGTGAGTGAAGCGCCCAGGAATGCTCCCGCCACCCATCCCGCAATCAGCACCAATCCCCAGCGAAATTGTCCGGCGAGGAAAAACGCCGCCACCGGCAGCAACCAGAGATACCATACTCCATGCACGAACGTGCAAATGGCAATCAACGGCACCAGCCACAACACCGTCCGCCATTTGGGCGGAGTTGAACCATGAGCCTGCCAGGCAAAAAGAATGGTCAGCAGCCCGGCAATCGTCACCAAAAATGGCCGCCCGATTAAAAACCGCAACGGGACGTCCGACGTGAGCGCCGCCGTCGTCAAGGCAATCAACCAGGCCTCCGGCCGTTTCAACCACGGCAACGCCGACCAGCTTACCAACGTGAACAACGCCACGACGGAAAACAAGACCAGCTTTTCGGTGTCGCGTGCCTCATCGGGGGGGGCGCATTTGTTCCGGAGATAAATTTGCCGCAACAGCAAATGCCAGCCGAAGTTGGTATCGATCTTGAAAGCGGGACCCAGCACCAGAATGTCCGGCCACGGTTTGCCGCTCACCGCCTTGGCCGCGTGGCGCAGTGCATCGTCGGCCGGCAAATAGCCGTAGCCGATGATTTTCAGCGGAATGGCCAGCACGACCAGAATGACGATGGCCCAAACCGCGAGTGGCACGTAACGCCGGACCGCGTCGAGGGGCGATGAGTTGAAATTACCGTTCTCGTCGGTCATATTTGGGCGGCGCAAGGTTCCAGATCAAAACACCACCGGCACGCCTTCGTCAAGCATTCGCACTTTTTGCATGAAGTTTTCCTTTATGGCAATCTCCACCAGCCACCGCGGCGGTTCATTGAGGTCCTCGAACGACAATTTGAACGTCCCGTAGTGCATCGGCACCAGCCAGCGCGCGTGCAAATCCCGGAACGCCTTCACCGCCTCGTCGGGGCCCATGTGGACGCGGCGGAATGATTCCGGGTGATATGCCCCAATCGGCAGCAACGCGATTTCCGGCGCGAGCCGCCGGCCAATTTCCTTGAAGCCGTCAAAATAGGCGCTGTCGCCGGCATGGTAAATTTTGCGGCCTTGATGTTCGAGCAGGAAACCGCCGTAACCGCGATGCTGGTCGCGCAGCATTCGCGCGCCCCAATGCCGGCTGGGCGTGAACGTCACCTTCCAATCGCGTTGCGAAAAGCTTTCCCACCAATCCAGCTCGATGATGCGCGCGAAGCCGAGGTCTTGCGCCAGATCGCCGACACCACGCGGCATCACGCCGATTTTCGGCTGCGGCAGCCGGCGCAACGTCGGTTTGTGAAAATGGTCGAAATGCGCGTGCGTCAGCAGCACCAGATCAATCCGCGGCAGGTCCTGGATTTTCAGGCCGGAGCGTTTGATGCGCTTCAAAAAAAACAGCCAGTTCGCAAAATTCGGATCAATCAAAACATTCAGGTTCGTGAACTGGATTAGAAACGATGCGTGGCCAATCCAGGTAATCGCAACCTGGCCGCGGATGAGTTTCGGGAAAACCGGCCGCCGCGGCTGGCCCACCCGCGGCGTGAGCAGCGTTTTCCAGACGAGTTCATGGAAGAACGTGCGCGGATTGAAATGCTTCGACGGCGTCAAATCCCTGAAAGAGCGCGGCAACCGCCGCCGTTGCGGCACAGGACGTTGCGAAACTGGTTTGGTCATACGACCTCTGCATTTTAACCCCGGCGCGCACCGGGTGAAAGGGAAAAGGCCGCGGCAACGGCGTCGGTTGCGCGCTGCATTATCCGCTGCCGCTGCACTGGCAAAAGTGCCAGGCCAGCCCCGGCCACAAACCCGGTGATTTTCCCGTCGCTGAAAAAGCCGCGCGCGAATGCCTCAGCCGGCCGATTTTCCCTGAATTGACCGACCCGCAAATCCAGCGCGTCGTCACGGTCACCAAGGATTTCTTCAAGAAAAAAACGGCCAACCGCCCGTTGCCTCATTTCGTTCAGATGACCGGGTATTCGCCTCTGAGGAGCTGGGAACGGTGGCGCTGGTAGAGGACCAGCGCGGCGCGGATGGCGCGATACGCGTCAATGCGCCCCTGAAAATCTTCCACCACCGGCAGATCGGCCTTTTCGAGTTCCTTGTAAATTTCGAAGAAATGGCGGATCTCCAGCAACAGGTGCGGCGGCAATTGGGAAATGTCGTTGTAATTCGAGAACATCGGGTCATCGGCGTGCGCGGCGATGATCTTGATGTCTTCCAGACCCTGATCAATCATGCGCAACATGCCGATGGGGCGCGCCTTCATCACGCAACCGGGGATCACCGGTTCCTGTGACAGCACCAGGATGTCCAGCGGGTCGTGGTCCTGGCAGTAGGTTTGAGGAATGAAACCGTAATTGCTCGGGTAATGAACCGCGCTGTGCAACATGCGGCTGATCTGGAGGAAACCCGACTCCTTGTCCAACTCGTATTTGATCTTGCTCCGCATCGGGCACTCGATGTAGGCGTTGCACAGCTCCGGAACCGAAACCCCGGGCGACAAAATATGATAGGGGTTGTTCGCATTGATGACCGGCAAAACCTTTGCCTTTTTCAAGCGACTGATTTTAGCCGCCGCATTCGCGGCACGCAGTTTAAGTCCCATAATCCTGAAAAGTAGTGAAACTTGGTGGAAAACACAATGACAAATCCAACAGGTCACTGCGGTCGCCGGTTTTTTACCACCCCGGCGCGCGGGAAACGAATTCACTGGAAACTTTGTGTCTTGGTGTCTTGGTGGTGAAAAGTTAAACTCTCCTCATGTCGCACGCGGACTTTGTTCATCTTCATTTGCACACCGAGTATTCATTGCTCGATGGTGCCTGCCGGGTGGACCGGCTGGTGGACAAGGCGCACGAATTGAAATTTTCCTCGCTCGCCATTACCGACCACGGCGCGATGCACGGCGCGATTGAATTTTATCAGGCCGCGCGCGCGAAAGGCATCAAGCCCATCATCGGCTGCGAGGTGTATGTCGCGCCGGGCAGCCGGCTGGACAAGAAAACCAGCAGTGGCGGACGCGACGTGTATCATCATCTCGGACTGCTGGCGAAGGACGCGACCGGCTACAAAAATCTCATCCGGCTCACCACCGAGGCGCACCTCACCGGTTATTACTACAAGCCGCGCATCGACAAGGAAATCCTGGCCAAGTACAAGGAAGGCTTGATCGTCATGTCCGGCTGTCTCGCGAGCGAAATCCCGGATTGGATCCTCAAAGACCAGTTGGACAAGGCGCGCGACACGGTGGATTGGTTCAAGCAGACGCTCGGCCCGGAGAATTTTTACCTCGAACTGCAAAACCACGGCATCGCCGAACAGGCAAAGGTTAACCAGCATCTCATCGCGTGGGCAAAGGAATTCGGCCTGAAGCTCGTCGCGACGAATGACGTTCATTACATCGAGAAAAGCCATTCGCACGCACACGACTGCCTGATTTGCATCGGCACGCAGACGCAACTCGCCGACACGAAACGGATGCGCTACGAGCCGGAGCAGTTTTACCTGCGCCCGGCGGAGGAAATGAAGGCGCGCTTTGCTGAAACGCCCGAGGCCATCAAGAACACGCTCGAAGTCGCCGGGAAGTGCAACCTGGAGATCGAGTTTGGCAAATTGCATTTCCCGGTTTTTGCGCCGCCGGAACATTTCACGCGCGAAGGTTATCTGCGCAAACTGATCGCGGAAGGATTGCTCAAGCGTTACACGATTCACGCCAAAGCCGAGGGGAAGGAATTTGTCGTTGAGGGAATTGACGATCCAATGCGGTTGCCGACTTATGTAGCGCAGCCGTCCCGGCTGCCCGGTGCTGAAGGTGCGAAAGAAAATTTTCCCGAGGCGGAGGGCAGGCGAGACGCCTGCGCCACGTTGAACGATCCCGCCGTCGCTGCCGCCATCAAGGCCGTGATGGACCGGTTGAAACTGGAACTCACGGTCATCGAGAAAACCGGCTTCATCAGTTACTTTCTCATTGTCGGCGATTTCATCCGCTACGGTCACGAACACGGCATTGCCTGTGTGGCGCGCGGTTCCGCCGCCGGTTCGATTGTCACCTACCTGCTGGAGATTTCCAACGTGGACCCGATCCGCTATGGCCTGCTGTTTGAGCGGTTCCTTAATCCCGAGCGCGTCAACCCGCCCGACATTGACATTGATTTTGCCGACGACCGGCGCGCCGATGTCATTGAGTATGTCCGCGAGAAATACGGCCGCGATTCCGTCGCGCAAATCATCACGTTCGGCACGATGGGCGCGAAATCCGTCGTGCGCGATGTGGGGCGGGTGATGGGTTTGAGCTACGGCGAGTGCGACCGGCTGGCCAAGATGATTCCGTTCGATCTGAAAATGGATCTGACGAAGGCGCTCAAGCAATCGCCGGAATTCAAGGAGGCCTACGAAAACGAGGAGGTCACGCGCGAGTTGATTGACACCGCGCTCATTCTCGAAGACATCACGCGCAACGCCTCCGTCCACGCCGCCGGCGTCGTCATCGGCGACCAGCCGCTCGTGAATCTGCTGCCGCTCAAGCAGGACGAAAGCGGCACGCTCGTCACGCAATACGCGATGAATCCCGTCGGCGACCTCGGCCTGCTGAAGATGGATTTTCTCGGCCTGAAGACGCTCACCGTCATCCGCAACACGTGCGAAATGGTCAGGCGCACGCACGGCGTCGAAGTGCCAATCGACCATCTGCCGCTCGACGACCAAAAAACCTATGACCTGCTCAATCGCGCGGAAACGCTGGGCGTGTTTCAGTTGGAATCCGGTGGGATGCGCGATTTGTGCCGCAAATTTCAAATCAGTTCCGTCGAACACATCACGGCGCTGGTCGCGCTTTATCGCCCCGGCCCGATGGAGCTGATTCCTGAATTCATCAAACGCCGCCACGGCGAGATGAAAATCGAATACGAGCATCCGCTGCTCGAACCGATTGCGCGCGAGACTTACGGGATTTTGATTTACCAGGAACAGGTGATGCAGGCCGCGCAGGTGCTGGCCGGTTATACGCTCGGCGGCGCGGATTTGCTCCGGCGCGCCATGGGTAAAAAAAAGCGGGAGGAAATGGCCAAGCAACGCGCCATTTTTGTCAAGGGCTGCAGGGAGAAAAATCAGATCCCCGAAAAAAAGGCGAATGAGATCTTCGATTTGCTCGAAAAATTCGCCGGCTACGGTTTCAACAAATCGCACGCCGCCGCCTACGCCATTGTCGCGTATCAGACCGCGTACCTGAAGGCCAATTATCCGGTCGAATTTTTCTGCGCGATGATGACCAACGACATGGCGGACACCGCCAAGTTGAGCCAGTACATCAACGAAGCGAGGGAGTTTGGCATCGAGGTTTTGCAGCCGGACGTGAACGAAAGCCAGGTCCATTTCGCGCCGGCGGAACGGAGCGCGGCTGTCCCAGCCGCAGTGCCCACAAAGGCAAAGGCGGCTTCCGAAAGTTTCAAAGCTGACAAGGCTGCCGGAACTGCTGCGGCTGAGGACAGCCGCGCTCCGAGGCGTGGCATCCGCTTCGGCCTCGCCGCGATCAAAGGCTTGGGCGAAGTTGCGGTGGAAAGCATTTTGAAAGCCCGGAACGACGGCGGAAAAATTACTTCGCTTTCGGATCTGTGCGAGCGCGTGGACGGCCGCACCGTGAATCGGAAAATTCTTGAAGCGCTCATCAAATCCGGCGCGTGCGACGGTTTTGGGCAGACGCGCGCCACGCTTTGTGCCCAAATTGAACGCACTTTGGGCCGCGCCGCAAGCATCGCCGCCGATCGCCAGCGCGGGCAAAGTTCGCTCTTCGGCGCGCTGGAGGAAAAAGCGCCGCCGATGCCGGAATCCATCAGCAACCTGCCCGAATGGCCCCAGCACGAACTGCTCGCGCACGAGAAAGAGTTGCTGGGATTTTACGTCACCGGCCATCCGCTGACGCCCTTCGCGCCGATTCTGGAGAAATACGCGCTGACGAACACGGTGAAGCTCGCGGAGCTGCCGAATCGCAGCCTGACGCGCATCGGCGGATTGATCGCCGCGGTGCAAAACGGCGTGTCGAAAAAGAGCGGCAAACCTTACTCGATGGTCACGCTCGAAGACCTCGAAGGCTCGGTGCAGATTCTTTGCATGAACGAGAACTATGACAAATATCGCGAATGGCTCACACCCAACAAAGCCATCCTCGTCATCGGTGAAGTGAACACCGGCGATGACCGCCCGAAAATTTTTCCACAGGAAATCATGCCGCTGGAGGACGCGCCCCGGCGGTTCACCCGGCAGGTCCATCTGCGGCTGCATACCGCGCATCTGAAACCGGAGCAATTGGACTCCGTGCGCGAACTGGTCGCGGCACACCCCGGCAAATGCCCGTTGCTGCTTTGTTTCATGCGTCCGGGCGGCGAGGTCATCTTCGTGGACACGAATGAACGGTTCAGCGTCATGCCGTCGCAGAAATTGCAGCAGGAAGCCGACGCGCGGTTCGGCGAGGAAACTTATTACGCCAAGGTGGACACGAGTCTGCCCGAACGGGCGCCGCGCCGCTGGGAACGCAAGGCTGACTCCGGCAACGGCGCGGAATAAACGGACCGCCAGCATCTTGCTGGCGGAGCGAACCCGCTCAGATCTTCCGGCAAGATGCCGGAAACACGTTGCTACGCTCGCGACTCTTTGATTGCCGCCAAAATATCCGCCACGACTTCGCTCTTGGGTTTCACGCAGACCGGGGCAACGCAAAAAGCGGATTGCGACAAGAAAAACATTGTCATTTGGGACGGCCCCGACGAAGAATAACTCAATGTCTGGCACTCTTCTACGCCTGCTCATCGAGTTCGCCCTTCAAACGGCGATCCTGCTCGGACTGCTTTGGGGCATGATCAAGATTCAAAAACTCGACCAAAGATTCGAATACAATTTTCTGGGGTTGCTGGGATCGGCCGCGCTCGCGACCGGCTTGGACCAGATCCTGCAAATGGCCCTTGGCCGTTTCATCGGAATTTACTTTGCCTCTTACATTTCCACTCCGATCGTGGTTGCCGTGCTGTTGCTGTGCCTTAAAAAAGTCACCCATGCGCCTTATGTTGACGTCCTTTTCACCGTCGCCATTTCCTACGCGCTCTTGTTCGGCGTGAACCTCTTCATTCTGGAATCGCTGATGGGCGATTTGCGGCCGTCGGCCAGAACCCCCGATGAATTTGAAGTCGTCACGCCGCAGCCGGAAATAAAAAAAGAATATCAAACGGCCATCAAAACAAACCTGCCGGCCCCAAAGGCAAACCCGCCCGCCCCAAGCAAGCCTGCCGGCTCAATAAAACCGGCTGAAAAAACAGCAACCAAAACCAACCCGCCAGTCCCAAGCGCGCCCACCAACTCAACCAAGCCGGCCAAAGGGGCTGCCCTCATGACAAACCTGCCCACCCTGGGCACGTCCACCAATCCAGCAGCGCCGCTTGGAGAGGCTGCCACCAAAACCAACCAACCAGCGCAAAGCACGCCCACCAATTCGGTATCACAGACCCCGGCAAAACCGGTTGAAGCGCTTGTCAAATACTTTGCCATAAAGGGCGTCACCAGAAATGCCGCCAAATCGGCGGTGACAATTCAATGCGGAACGAAGATTTATACCGTTTTCCTTGGCGAAACGGACCTGATGCAAACGCCCGACGGCCCCATCCCGGTGCGTTTCAAAGATCTGGGCGATGACTGGGTGGTGCTGGAAATTAACGGAGAACAGGCACTTCTTCCCATTCATTGACCGCGCCCTTGCGCTTAACGCCAGCGCAACAACCGCAGCGCGTTGCCAATCACAACCAAGTCCGACACGCCCATTGCCGCCGCGCACAAAATCGGGCTGATGAATCCCAGCGCGGCCAGCGGCACGCCGAGCGCGTTGTAAAAAAACGCCCAGAACAGATTCTGTTTGATCGTTCGCAACGTCGCCCGCGCCAGACCGAGCGCCTCCGGCACCGCTTCGATCTCCGACTTGAGCAAAATGATGTCCGCCGCCTCGCGCGCGAGGCCGCTGGCACGGCTGACGGCAATGCCGAGGTCGGCCTGCTCCAGCGCCGGCGCATCATTGATGCCGTCGCCGACGAACGCCACCCGCCCGCCCTGCGCCTGAAGTTTTTTCAAAAACTCCGCCTTTTGCTCCGGTCGCACTTCCGCAAACACATTTTTGCTTTCGATGCCAGCTTCCCGCGCGATGCTGGCTGCCGTCAGTGCGTTGTCACCCGTCAGCAAAAACGTTTTCAAATTCTGCCGGCGCAGTTTTTCAACCACGGCGCGCGCGCCCGGTTTGACGGTGTCTTTTATGGCAAATAAACCGGCGAGTGATTGGTCAACGGCCAAACCAACAATCGTCGCGCCCTGTCCTGACCATTCCGCGATGAACTTCTCGCCCGACGCCAAATCCACGCCTGACTCCTTGAGCCAGCGCAACGAGCCGAGCCGAACCAGCGATGTTGAGGGTTGCAGGTTGAGGGTTGAGGATTGGATTTTTGCTTCCACGCCCGCGCCGCGGATTTCCTGCCAGTCCTTCAAGTCAGGGCGTCGTGAAACTCCGCCCTCCGGTTCCAATTTCGCGATTGCCTGGCTGAGGGGATGGGTCGAGGAACGGGCCAGCGAAGTAGCTAAAAGTAGCGCAGGCGTCACGCCTGCCTTTGCTTCCATATTCCAGACAGGCGGGACGTCTGTGCTACCTTGCCAGATTTTCGCCACGTCCGACTTCCCAACGGTGAGCGTGCCGGTTTTGTCGAAAACAACCGCGGTGACTTGCCCGGCCTTTTCGAGTGCCACGCCATCACGAATCAGGATGCCGCGTCGGGCGGCGGTGTTGGCGCCGGCCATGATGGCCGCCGGGGTCGCCAGACCCATCGCGCACGGGCACGCGACAATTAAAACCGCCGCCGCGATGATGAACGCCGTGGCCGCGCCGGCCGGAGTCATCGCCGGCCAAAGAAATGGCGCAAGCAAATCGTGAACGTATCTGGCTGATTCCGGTGCGAGTCCCCACCAGAGCGCGGCAGCGATGGCAATGGCAACGACGACCGGCACGAAGACGCTGCTCACGCGGTCACCGAGGCGCTGGATGTCGGCGCGGCTGGTTTGGGCGCGTTGCACGGCGGCGATGATGTGCGCCAGTGCGGTGGATTCGCCGGTGGCCGTCACGCGCATGACAAGCCGGCCGTTCAAATTCACCGTGCCGGCGTAAAGTTCGCGGCGCGCGGATTTATCCACGGGCGTGGATTCGCCGGTGAGCATCGCCTCGTCCACGGCGGAATCGCCCTCGGTCACCACGCCGTCCACCGGCACGCAGTCCCCGGGGCGCAGCGCGATGAGATCGCCGATTTTTAGTTCCGAAACGGGAACCTCCTTCTCTTCCGCAGCCGCCGACGTGAGCCGGCGCATTTCAATGGAATGGCGCAGACTGACGTCCGCGGCGACATCGGTTTCCGAATCGGAGTTCGGCGTTCCCAATTTCCGCGCGGTTTGGGGCGCGAGGTTCAGTAATTTTTCCAATGCGCCCGACGCGCGCGCACTCACGCGGGCCTCCAGCCAGTGGCCGAAGCTGATGAGTGTGATGATGGCGGCGGCTTCCATGAAATAAACATGGCCGCCCACACCACCAAGCAACGCCCACGCGCTGTAGCCAAACGCAGTCGTTGAACCGAGCGCGACCAGCGTATCCATGTTCGAGCCGCCAGTTTTGAGCTGGTTCCACGCGCCGCGGTAAAATTTTCCCCCGGCGAAAATTTGGACCGCGCCGGCCAGCGCAAAGGAAAGCCATTGAAACCATGGTGTCATGCCGAGGCCGAAACCCCATTCGCCAGCCATCAACGCGGTGGTAACGGCGACGCCGAGCCAGAGATTGATTTGCCAGCTTGTGTGTCTGGTTTCGCCGCCGGCGGAAGTGTCGGCCTGGATTTCCTTCGCCGTGTAACCGGCTTTCTGAACGGCCTCGATGACTGCGGAAGCGTTTTGCACCGCGCCGGAATTCCAGCGCACCGAGGCGCGTCCGGCATCCAAAATCACGGTTGCGCTCCGCACCCCTGGCACGCTTTGAATCGCCCCGGTGACGTGCCGCGCGCAGTTGTTGCAACTCATGCCGCCGATGGACAGTTCCATTGCGGCGGAAATTTCCGGTGTGGCGGATGGAATTGTCTGGTGCGTCTCCATTTTTCTCTCGCAGTGAGATTTTATCACACGAGACGGTTTTGTCGAACCTCCGCCGGGAGTTGAAACGGCGGTTGTTGATTCACGAGGTTTATCCGGCCGTCAGTTCATTCGCGCTCAACGCGCCGAAGGGCTGTCAGCAGCCCGCCGCGACTGGCGCTCCCGTTCGACGATGCGCTCCACGTATGCGGCCTGCAAATTGGCGGGATCCCGTTTCAGGGCCAGCGCCGCCAAACACCTGGCCGGTTCCAAATCGCCGATGCTGAACGCGGCAGTGGCGGCCAGCGACACCCATTCGGCCACCAGCCGGTTGGTGGACGATGGTTGTGCTTCCACGGCTGATTCGATCAGCGCGATGCCTTCGCGCCGTTGTTGGATTGTGCCGCCGATCAAGGAGGCGGCACGGGTCAGAATGACGGCATTCGTCGGGTTGTCGGCGGGCGGGGCGGGGATGGTTGTCCGCGGTGAATTTGTGTTGAACACGCAAGGCACGGTTGCCGCCGGGGCCAGACCGCGCACAGAAACGAACAGTTCGGAGTTGAGGGTGGTGAATTCCGAGAAGATGGATTGGACTTGTTCCGGCGGAAGCGATTGGAGAATCGCCAGTTTGTCGGCGGGGGCGAGCAATTGCTGGCGCGTGCGTTCGTCAAATTTTTCCAGCATCCGGGAATTGTCGCCAAGGTATAAAGCGCGGGGCGCGGCGTATTCGAGCACGGGAAAAAGGTCGCTTTGGATCGGGCCGCCGCCGGTGATGGCGAAGGCGGTGCGTTGGGAGGCGAGCTGGCGGGCGAGCAACGCTTCGGGCGAGCGGATGCCGATTTGCGCCAGGTCCCATCGCACGCCGGGGAGGGTGAAGCCTTGCCGGAAAACGTCGGGCCCGGTTTGCCAGGACTGCAATGAGCCGAGCATGATGATGTCGCCGCTGCAGGAGTCCCAGATTTCAACGTGTGGGAAAACGGAATTGAAGGTGCGCAGAACGAGTTCCACGATGCCGTCGTGCATTTCGTAAACGTGAAACCATTGCGCCATGATGCCGCCGGGTTTAAGGCGGCTGGCGGCGAGCTGATAAAATTCGCGGCTGAACACACTGCCGATGCCAACCGTCCACGGATTTGACGGTTCGGCCACGATCACGTCGTAAAGCTGTGGATTCAATTTAAGCACGGTGCGCGCGTCCTCGCGCCACAGGTGTGTGCGCGGATCGTCGAGCACACGACGGTTCCAGTTTGTAAAAAACTGCGAGGCGCGGACGACGGGCCCGCAGTTTTCGGCAATCACAATTTTTTCAACGGGATATGACAGCAACGCCCCGGCGGAAATCCCCGAGCCAAGTCCAAAAACGAAAACGTCCTTCGAACCGGGTTTGGCCAGCATGGGCAGATGCGCGAGGAGCAGTTGCGTGCTGAGATCAGAACGTGCCGATGCGTCAGTCTTGCCATTCACCCGCAGGCAGCGGTCGGCTGCAGACGGGACACCGGGATAGTAATCACCCTGTTCCACCGACACGGTGGCGTCCGCTGAATCTTCGTAGAAAAGAATCCGGGTGTGTTGTTTCCGGATCAACATCGCCATCGGGTCAAATTCTTTTTCCCGCCCCCGGAATACGCCGGAGCTGATCACGCATCGCCAATCTTCCCCGCCAAAGGTAAACAGACATCCGGCAAACACGGCGGCCGACACGGCCAAAATTTTTCCCGCGCGCCAGCCGGAACGCCAGGTGACGACCCCGGTCACCAATGCCAGCACCAGCGCCAGTACGCCGAAGGCATTGCGCAAACCAACCAATGGCATCAACACGAAGCCCGCGGTCAGCGTGCCCGCCACCGCGCCCAGTGTGTTCCAGGTGAGCAGCGTGCCGACCTTGTCGCCGAGCGTGACCGTTCCTGCCGATTCCGCGCGGATCATCAAGGGCAGCACCGCGCCGATGCCCGCGGCGGGCAGACCGAGAATCACCAGCGAAATGCCCGTGGTCAGCAACTCGTGATAAACATAGCCCACACTCGTGCGACCGATGCCGGTTTGTGCGATGCGATAAAAATCCACCCACCGTTCGAGGTTAAAAACGAGCAGCGTGATCCATCCCGCCGCCGCGCTCAGCAGCAAGGCAACCATTTTGGCATCGGGAATTTTCCGGCGGTGTAACGACGCAATCCACGCGCTGCCCAGCCCGATGCCCAGGATGAAGGCCATGAGCATGACGGCGAATGATTGCAGCGACGAACCAAAAATCATCGCCAGCGAGCGGGATGCCAGCACTTCCAGTCCCATGGAGACGGCGCCCGTCATGGCAACGACGGCGCAGGCCCAACGCCGCGTCTGCGACGAAGCAACGCCGTCCGCGGTCGTCACCACCGGTTCAGTCGGTCTTGCGATTCCAATCAACTGGCTGCGGCTCAACCATCCCGCCGTTGCGCCGATGATGACATTCACCATCGCCGTCATCTGGAGCGATGAGACCAGCCCAAGGTTTTGCACGAGCCAGAAGCCGGCCAGCCCCGCGCCCACCACCGCGCCGAGGCTGTTCACCGAGTAAAATAATGCGGAACGGCGTCCGGCGTCCGAAGAAAATTTTTGCAACCACGCCGCGAGCAGCGGCAGTGTGCCGCCCATCAAGATCGTCGGGCCGAGCAACAACGCCGCGCTCAAAAAACCTTTCCACGCGAGAAGCCACCCGGGGTGTTCCGCGAGGCCCGTTCCCACGGCGACGAAAATCCGGTCAACCCACCGGTCCAGCGACGGGAAGAAAAAAGCGTAGAGACCGATGGCGATTTCAAGATAGCCATAAACGCGCACCGGTTGCCGCAAGCGATCCGCCCGGCGGCCAAAAATTTTATTGCCGAGCGCCAATCCGCCCATAAAGGCCGCGAGTACGACCGTCTGCGCGTAAATCGTGCTGCCAAAAATTTGCGAGAGAAATTTCGACCACACGACCTCGTACACCAGCGCCGTCGCGCCGGAACAGAAAAACAAAACCAGAACCAGCCAGCTCCAATCCTGTCGTCGCATGAGCAAATGCTAGTGGCGGGCTTGGCACGCCTACAAGCTGTAAAACGGATGGCTCCGGTGGAAAGAAAATTTCGCAAGATTCAAACTGGCGGAAGGGGTCGTTTCTGAACCCATTTTGCCATCTGGTGATCAAGGCCGTAAGGGTTGATTCGCCTCCTTGCCAAAACAACACCCAATCGCTCGCAGAATTACTGACGAAACACCGTGTGAAATTAAGCCTTTCCAAGGCAACCATGGCCGTGAAACTGGGCGTGAGTATGGGCACTTTCAAAAACTGGGAACATGACCGGACAAGACCTAGCAAGCGGTTTTGGCCTGCTTTAAAACTGTTCCTCAAGCAGAATGACAACTCCATTTGAAACTGAAATAGCTGCGCCAATTAGTTCAGCAAACGGTCGCCGACCATATCTTTTTGCAAGTAAGAATGTCCTTGCGGTAATCGAATCGTTTCATTTTTTACTTGAAAAACAGGATCCAAAGTTGGAAATTCTTACCATGACGAGCACCATTACAACCAAAGGTCAGACGGTTGTGCCAAAGGAATTGCGCCGGAAATTTGAACTCGACTCCGGCGCCGTATTGGATTGGCGCGCCGATGGTGATTCCATGCGCGTGGTCAAATTGACACGATCCGCAAAAGGCAGCTTCATCCAGGCACTGCGTCGTTTGGGTCGCGTGCCCGCCGCTCCGCGCGACTACCGGCTTGTGGAGGACGTTTGAGATTCCTTCTCGACACCAACATCATTACCGAAGTCGCCAAGCCACGACCCAATGCCCGTGTGTTGAACTGGCTTTTGGCGCATGAAGTGGCGAGCGGCATCCCCAGCGTGGCTTGTCGCCGAGCGATATCAAGGAGCGCATAACGCACCCAAGGAACAGCGCGTTCGTTTGCTGGCAGAAGTGGATCATTTTATCCGCGAGTTCGGGGAAACCGTGGTTCCGTTTGACGCGGAGGCGGCCAAAGTATGGGGCGAATATGTTTCGTGCCCAGCCTTGAAACAAAAACCTCGCAGCTACCCTGACACACAGATCGCCGCCATTGCCTTGAGCCGGGGATTAACCGTAGTCACGCGCAACACACAGGATTTCCCGGAAGTGCCCGTGCTTAATCCGTTTGAGGATTAAACTGCAACAGACTTTTCATTCCTGTCACCCACCCCGACTGCGGCTCTCCATCAATCTCCATCCTGAATTTGGTAACCGACTGCTTCATAACCGCGCACACGCTTTGAATACATCGCGGATAAAACCGCCACGCAGCCGTCCACATAATCATAAACGATGACCTCGCGTTTGTTATCGTGCAGACGATGCAGGCGGCCAACATATTGTTGAAGCGTGCCGCGCCATGAAATCGGCATGACCAGGAAAAGGGTGTCGAGGCGCGTATCATCGAAGCCTTCACCGATGTACCGGCCAGTCGCCAACAGAATTCTTTCTTCGTCATTCGGGATTGCCACCAGTTGTTCAGCGATTGCTCGTCGCTGTTTTACGCCCATGCCGCCTTTCAGCACAATGATGTGTTTTACAAGGCCGTTCAATCTCCCGGCAAATTCATCCACATGGCTGATGCGTTCTGTCAAGAGGATGGGAGAACGCCCGGCTTTGATGGCGCGCAGCAGGTCAACGTAGATTAGATCATTGCGCGCCTTGTTCCCGGCCAACGCCGCATACAATTCGTGCATTTCCAGCTTTTCAGTTGTGGGCGGCAACCGGAAATTGGTCGGCCTTGGAATAACGATGTGTTTGAATGGTCGCGCGAGTGCCTGCGCTTTGGCATCCACGCGATGACGGATCGGGCCACATTGCATCACGATGATGGGATGATGCCCGTCCTTGCGTTTCGGCGTGGCAGTCAAGCCCGTGATATAACGCGCCTTCACCTGCCGCAACACTTGTTCGAAACTCACCGCCGAAAGGTGATGGCATTCATCCACTATGACGTGGCCGTAGTTTGCGACCAGGTCGTCCACAACTTGTTTACGGTTCAGGCTTTGAATGACGGCAACGTCAATAATATTGCTGGCGCGTCGCCGCCCGCCCCCGATCTGGCCAATTGATTTTATGGGCAGATTCAGAAATGCCGCGAGCCGCTCACGCCATTGATCCAGCAGTTGCCGCCGATGGACGAGAACAAGCGTGTTCACTTTCCGTACTGCAATAAGCCACGAAGCAATGACAGTTTTCCCGAAGGCGGTTGTTGCGCAAAGGATGCCGTCGTCATGGGTGAGCATGGCTTCGGCAGCCGTCTGTTGTTCGGGCCGAAGCTGGCCGTGGAATTTCACCTCAATTGGGTTGCCAATAAATCGCTGATCGTCCAGCTGAACCGCGACGTTATGCGATTTGAAAAACGCCGTGATTTCATCGAGACAACCACGCGGCAAGGCGATGTGTCGCGGAAATTCCTCCGCACACCGGATGACGCGCGGCTTGCCAAACGTGGAAAGCCGCATCGCCTGCGCCTGGTAAAATTCCGGGTTTTGAAACGCAGCCAGCCGGTGCAACCGGTTCAATATCGCAGACGGCAGCCCTTCTTTCTCCACATAGACGAGATTGCTGCGAATAATTTTCACACTCGGTGGCAGCGGACCGGGAATCGGTTGATCCTTTTTCTTCCGCGACGGCGGCAACGTCCACGGGTCTTCGTTTGAATCGTCGTCGGTGACACTTCGCCGGACGCCGATAATTTCACCGCTGCGTTCGGCATCCCGCACCAGCGTTTCAATTTCGGCAAACGACATTCGCCGGATGCTTGACAGGAAAGACCACTGGTCAGGATGCGGATTGAAATCAGCGGCGAGGAAAATACTATTGCCGTGACTGCGCGGCAGATATTGCAACGGCAACGCGATAAGATTTCCGAAGCCGCCTTTTGGCATCGTATCCTGGCTCGGAAAGAAACGGTCGTAAGAGTCGAGGCCAAGCTGGTGGCGCCGCTCCATTGTCCGGGTGAGAATGGCTGCGCCAAGTTTTCGCGCCAAGCCGGCGGGCAGCGGCGCATCAAAGAAAATCCAGACATGACCGCCGCGTCCGGAACGCGACCGTTCGAGAACGGCAGAAATGCTCCAGTCGGCACAAGTTTGAAGGAATGCCCGCACATCGTCCTGCCATGTCGCCTTGTCAAAATCGGCAGCCAGAAACCAGCAGGTTTCGTCCGTCAACATTGGATAAACGCCCGCTGTGAGTTTGCCGGTGAGATGGTCGTGAATCACTTGATCCGTCAACGGAAAGTATTCCGTTGGCTCATCGGGCTTCTTTTGGAACGAATTACTCCATATTTTTAGATACGCGGGGGAATAGCCCGTCTTCCCATTCCGTCCTTCCCAGCGCGCCGCATAGACATCTTCGCGTCCACGAAACAGACTGCGGAACAACTTCACTTTTTCATCAGAGCCGGACTTGGAAGTGACCGTAGCCACGGTGGAACTAAATTTACCGCTGCTGTTAGTTGATTGAGCCGCCGCTTCGACCAGTGGAAGTACCAAGCGCTCGCGAAGCTGCTGGTTTTCACCGCGCAATCGTTCACATTCCGCGAGCGCGTCGGCGAGTCTTTGTTCAACGGGCAAACTCACTTGGTCAAACTCCTAAAATCCAGAGTCAAACGCGATTCAAAACATCGCTTACGAGTTGAGTTGACTCCCGATCACACTTTTTGTGTCGTCAGCGAAGAAAACAATAAGGGCCATGTAAAAATTACTCTAATTATAAAAATTAGAAAAGCTGGCGGAAGGGGTGGGATTCGAACCCACGGTAGCCTTGCGACTACGCCTGATTTCGAGTCAGGTGCCTTTAACCACTCAGCCACCCTTCCACGCAAGCCGCTGGTGAAGACTTCATGCGCTGCGTTCCAACCGGACATATTGTGCGTGTGTTTGCATTGGGGGCAAGCTCATTCGCGATGCCGGCGGGCCGCAACCAGGCCCGGATTTGGGCCAACCCGTGCCGTTCGTTTCGACGCAGACATTTTTCAGCTTGCGCCACCGGCTGGAGCGCCTATTTTTTCGCGTTATACAAACAATGAACTGATTTTATGAAAATGAAACTGTTGATTACGGTGTTGATGGCATCGCTCCTGGCGTTGGTGAGCGGGTGTGCGTTGTTTGTGGTGGGTGCGGCGGCGGGCGCCGGCGCGGCGGGTTACGCCTGGGTGAATGGCGAGATCAAAACCACCGAGTCAGCCTCGCTGGATCGGACCTGGAACGCCACGCTCGCGGCGATGAAGGACCTGGAGTTCCCGGTGACGAGTCAGGCGAAGGACGCCTTGGAGGCCAATCTGACGGCGCGCAACGCCAGCAACACCAGCATCAGCGTCAAATTAAAAAACCTGTCCAATGCTTCAACTGAAATTCGCATTCGCGTGGGCACGTTCGGCGATGAATCCTTGTCGCGCACTATTCTCAACAAGATAAACAGCCACCTCCAAACCGGTTCCTAGGCGCAACGGATGCGGAAATTGCCGGCGCTGTTTTTTAAGCGAAATGGCAACGACTTTAACACCCTTGTCAGTAAGACCGGTCAACAGGAAAAAGCAAAAATAATGCAGGGTGCGTGCCCACCTCATCCGTTTTTTTTGCGGTGAATAAGCGCATTATTCGCCGCATAATATGCGGAGAACAGTTGTTGCAATCACCGCAGATTTAGCGGAGAATAAGACCGTGAGCTACATTCATAAAAATCCAGACTGGCCGAATCTGACGTGGGATGACGCCAAACTATTGCCATTGCTGGCGGATGTCCGGCATCGGCAAGGGCGTCTGCTTGGGCGGATGGAAGGTCTTGGCTTTCGGCTGCGAGCGGAGGCTAGTCTGACAACGTTGACTTCCGATGTCATCAAGTCGAGTGCCATCGAGGGTTCGCTGCTTGACGCCGTGCAAGTGCGATCTTCAATCGCGCGGCGGTTGGGCTTTGATTTTGGAGGTAATGCGAAGGCCAGTCGTGACGTGGAAGGCGTGGTTGAGATGATGTTGGATGCCACCCAAAAATATGCCGAGCCATTGACGGCGGAACGATTATTTGGCTGGCACGCCTCATTATTTCCGACGGGCCGCAGCGGTATGCGGCGAATTACAGTCGGCGCATGGCGCCCGGCTGACATCGGCGCGATGCAAGTTGTTTCCGGTCCGATGGGTCACGAGCGAGTTCATTTTGAAGCACCAACGGCGGACCGGCTTGAGCATGAGGTGTCGGTCTTCCTTGACTGGTTTGAGGCAGCGAACGGAGTTGATCCGGTGCTGAAGGCGGGCATTGCTCATTTCTGGTTCGTGACCACCCATCCGTTTGAGGATGGCAACGGGCGCATCAGCCGGGCGATTGCCGATATGGCATTGGCGCGGGCGGAAGGGACGATTGAACGGTTTTACAGCATGTCAGCGCAGATCGAAGCCGAGAAAAAACAGTATTACTTGAACTTGGAGCGAAACCAAAAGGGTGGAGTGGATATTACTTCGTGGCTGGAATGGTTCCTCGGTTGTCTCGGACGCGCAGTCGCGGGAGCGGAAGACGGCTTGGCGAGCGTTCTGCGAAAAGCCAAAGTTTGGGAACAAATCAACAGCCAGTCGCCGGTGAACGAAAGGCAGCGCAAAGTTATCAACCGGTTGCTGGACGGGTTTGAAGGCAAGCTCTCCACCTCAAAATATGCCAAGCTCGCTAAATGTTCCGGGGACACGGCATTGCGGGACATTAAAATTTTGCTCGACCGAGGTATTCTCATCCAAGACAAAGGCGGTGGCCGGAATACAAGCTACCGATTGGTTGAGCCGGATGGTCAACCCTGAAGGGTTCAACATCACATCAGTTTGTCACCGTCGCACGGAGGCAGGCTTGGAATTTGCAGTTGTCGAATGTCTGCCGTTGAAGTCCAGGGAAATGAAAGACGTTTTGAACACCGGCCGCGACGCGCGAGAAGTGTTGCAGACGTTCGCGCACGACCAGCGACAGGTTTTTAAGGTTTGGAAAGACGACATGGCCGCACAGGTGCGAGAACACCTTGAAGAAAAATATCCACACCAAGACATGAGCATCGTCGTCGAGTCGTTTGAAATCAAACTGGCCCGCGCCATTTCTGAAAGACCGGCGCAGACCCAAAAACAAAGTCACGGAGTCCGAATTTAGAATGTCACTTTCAACGCTTCTCGCTGGCTGTGCTCATCGCGCAAATGGCCATAGGTTTTCATGCACAGCGCGCCGCCGTCTTGATGCCCAAGCCAGCGAGAGACCGTCGGAATGTCCACGCCGGCCTCTATGCAACGCGTGGCGAACAAGTGCCGTAAATCGTGATGCGTGATCCGTTTTACACCGACCAGCTTCGCGGCACGGTCTATGGACTTTTGACATTCAAAGACCCGCATCACGGTTTTATCTCGTGATTCTTTGGATCGCACCGCGCGCATTGATTCCAGTAGTTGCCGCAAACTACTGTTCAGCGGAATCCAACGGTCTTTGCCATTCTTGGTAAAGCGGGCATGGAGCAATCCTTTCTCGAAATCTACATCGTTCCAGAGGACATGCCGCGCTTCGCCCATCCGCAGACCGGAGAATGCCAGGAAACGAAACAAATTCGCGCAATCCTTCGCCTGTCCCGCGCCGGAAGTTTCAATGTGCGTCGCCATATCCTGAAATTGCGCCTGCGATGGCAGGTGTAATTCTTTTGGCTTCACCCGGCGGCGATCCACAAACTTGGCCGGATTATTCACGCGGTAGCCATGTTCAACCGCAATCTCGAAAATGCGGCGCACGATGCCCAGCGCCCCATTATAGCGTGTCAGGCTATATTCCTTGCCATAACGCGCCGCCCATTCATTGCAATCTTTCTGGTTGATTTTGGCGATGTCGGTCGAATACAACTCCGGCCACGATTTTTTCAACGCTGTCAGCACCTCCTGCTTGTAAAGCTTGGTGCGTGGCTTGTTGTTGTGGTCATCCTCGATTTCCTTTTTGAACATTTCAATGATGGCCTCCCCATTGACGGATTGCCCTTTGTTGACGGCCAGACGGCGATGATCCTGGAGAAAGTCGGAGAGCTTGAGCTTGGCAACGGTCAAGACGTGCGTCTCCAGAGAGCGGCGAATTAACTTGCCATTGACCCGGACACGCCCAAAATAATTGCCGCTGGGTTTGTAGCGGATGAGGTTGGGATACGGGTTTTGACCCAATCCGCGTCTATCTTGCGCTTGGTCGGTGATGGTGATGTCGTTTTCATAGCTGAAAAACCATACCATATACAAATTGAGTATGCAGGCACCTAAAAATCCAGCGAGAATAACAGCATAAAATGCTTTATTTTCAATTGTTTAAGCCAATGTAGCTCAGCGGTAGAGCAACGGTTTCGTAAACCGTCGGTCGCCGGTTCAATCCCGGCCATTGGCTCCATTTCCAACTGCAAGTGCAGCAACGGTTTGGAAGTCAAGGCGTCTGCAACGGACGCCAAAACGGACACCAATTTGCGGTATATTTACCCCCGTTCCGACAAGTTAAGGCGCTTTGAACCGGAAAAACCAATTACCGCCAGTGTTGGGGATAAACACGGCATTTGTGCCGGTCGCATAATCAAACCAGGTTAGCAGGTTCGAGCTTGATTGAAGTGTCCACACCCCCGATGGGGGGTAATAAATCCAAAAGCCGTTGAAAATGTAATTGGTGGAGAACAGCGGTATCGGTCTGATCTGGTGAAGCCTGTTTGTGTAAAATCCCGGCGCATTTGTAGTCACAACAGCGGTATAGGTGTTTGAACAATTCACAATCGGAACATTCAGGGGAACCAGGTAGGACACCTCGCTGGAGAACGGACTTTCCCTGCCCGAAGCCGCATACGTTGTCGCCGCAAAATAGTAAGTGGTTCCCTCGACCAGGCCGGAAATGGTTGCATTGGTTGCGTTGCCAGCACAAATCTCGTTGGTGTAGGCACCGCTGGCCCCTCCGTAATAAACATTGTAACCCACAACGCTTGGATCCGTGCTTGCGTTCCACGCCAACGTTACACTCCCGGTGGCAAAGGCTGAAAGCTGCATAACCGCAAACAAGATGCTGAAGAGAAAAGAACCCCAAATGGCACGTCTTGACCGGATAACTACTTCCACTTGGTACAGCACAGCAGTTCTTTACGCATAGGGCTTGCCAACCTGACAGCGGGGCACGCAGGAAATTTTTGGAAACGGGCAACAAACTTTGGGACAAGGGAGACTCCTGAATTGATACAGAAACCAATGCCTTCAACGCGGAGGTCGAATGCTGGTAATTATTTTTTGACCACCCTGCCTCAATTAGCGGCATTCCATCCGGTGCGGACGAAAAAGTCTCCAAGACAGGGGTTGTCTTGAAAAAGAGCAATGATGATTGCAAGTCACACGAGCCAACCGTTGCGCACCGGCGAAAGGGTATCGGTATTATTCGTTCGGTGGCAGAAACCGACAGACCGCTGTTTGTCGAACTGATGGGCGGCCCGGGAAAATTATCCGGCCTCAGCGGCAAAAAAATAAACCGCTGTATAACGACAAACCGGAAGGTGGGGCACAAGGCTGCTTTGAAAAAACTCGTGGTGAGTTGCCAGAAGTCTATTGAACCCATTGGCGGAGCAGACACCAAAACGGACACCAAACGAGTCAAAAAGGGAATAAATTGGTTACGATGATTTGGATTGATTCCCCAATAAATCAGGCATCTTGGCGATTCGCAATCGCGGGATAATCGGCCAATCCCGGCCATTGGCTCCATTTTCGCAACGCCGCTCGACAAAATTCCCCCGGCGCGTCATCCTGCCGGCGATGGCATTTGAATCGGATTCACCGCTCGACTCGTTGTGGAAGGGATACGGCCGGGCGTTTCAGGACTGGGACGACCTCACGCTCGGGCGCTGGCTGGCGCAAACACTCGGCCAGCTCGAAGGCCGGGCGTGGCGGCTCTCGCACCCGCTCATCGGCGCGTACCGGCTGGCGGCGCAGCTTGCGCACGACCGGCAGGTCTGGTTCAAGCGGCTGGCCACGCCGCCGGCGGCTTATGCGGAATCGCCGTGCTGCCGCGCCCCATTTTTGCCGCTGCTCACGCGGGATGTGCGCGAGTCGGGTTTGATTTGCCAGCATTGCAACGAAACGCTGGTGCCATTCGACGAAATTTCCGCTGACGTCCGCGCCGAACTCGATACTTGGGCGCAACAATATGAACCCATCCATGCCGTCGCGCATTGGGACGACCATCAGCGCCGTCGCGCAAGTAATTACGACCGCGCCTATGAAAACGCCGCGGAAGAAGCCGAGCGGTTGCTCGCGCGCGCGGGCCGCGAACTCGCGCCGAAGCTGCTGAATCTTTATCCCGCCGTCATTTGGGAGGATCAGGACGAATGTCTCGAAGTGCGGCCGGAGGACGTGGCGGTTTAATTTGGGTAGGGCTCGCTCTCCGAGCGAGCCGCACGGCGTGGTGCGGAGACCGCGCCCCACCTTTCAATGACCGTGACGTGGACACTTTTCATAAATCGTATATCGTAAATCGAAAATGATTAAATGGTTGTTCAAATGGCTGTTCCGACTGTTCCTGCTGGCGGTCGTGTTGATCGTCATTCTGCTGCTGTCGCTCAATTCGCTTCTCCGGGTCTGGGCCGAACATCAAATCCACGCCCGGACCGGCATGGACGCGGAGATGGGAAGATTTTCGCTCGGCCTCACCGAGCCGACGGTGACGATTCAAAATCTAAAACTCTACAACCCGCCGGATTTTGGCGGCACGCCGTTTCTCAACATCCCGGAAATCCACGTCGAATACGACCGCGCCGCCCTTGCGCGGCATGAGATTCACCTCACGCTCCTGCGCTTCAATCTTGGTGAACTCGACATCGTGAAAAACGAGGCCGGACGCACGAACATTTTTTCGCTCGGCATCGCCATGCCCTCGAAAAAAACCGGCGGCGGCAAAGGCGCGGCGAGTTTCAAGCAACAGACCGGCTTCGAGTTCCAGTCCATTGACGTGCTGAATGTCTCGGTCGGAACGGTGAAGTTCATTGACCTGAAAGACCAGCGCAACAACCGCGCGCAAAAAATCGGCCTCGACAACTGCGTGATGAAAAACGTGAAGTCCGAGGCGGACCTGGCCGGACTGGCGGTGCTCGTCGCACTGCGCGGGGGGAATTTTTTTGGATCATTGGTGGACCTGCCCAAGCCCGGCGCTTTGCGAAATTGAATCTACGCAAAAACCGCCCGTCATTTTAGCGTTTTCCACGCGGGAATTTTCTTCTAATTTCACCACGTGCATCGTGAATCCGTCAAAACCGCCGCCTGTATCGTCGTGAAACTCGGCACCGGCGTGCTCACCGACAGCCACAAACAGCCCGACCCGGCGCAATTGGAACAGCTCGTCGCGCAGGTCGCCGCGTTGAGAAAATCCGGCAAGGAAATCGTGCTCGTCACCTCCGGTGCCGTCGGCGCGGGCATGGGCGCGCTGGGTTATGAAAAGCGTCCCAACGAACTCGCCGAGTTGCAGGCGTGCGCCGCCGTCGGCCAGTCGCGCCTCATGGCGATGTATGCCGAACTTTTCGCGCGGCACGATTTGCCCGTCGCGCAGGTGCTGCTCACGCACGACGACCTCGAACATCACGAGCGTCATCTCAACGCGCGCAATACGCTCGTCACGCTGCTCGGCCGCGGTGTCGTGCCCATCATCAACGAAAATGACGCCGTGTCGTTCACCGAAATCAAATTCGGCGACAATGATACCTTGTCCGCGCTGGTGGCATCGCTGCTGCCCGCCGATTTGCTCGTCATTTTAACCACGGTGGACGGCGTGATTGAGAATTTCAGCAAAGCCAATCCCAAAACGATTTCCGTCATCGAAAAAATTGATTCGACCATTGAAAAGCTGGCCGGCGGCACGGACAGCGAAACCGCTGTCGGCGGCATGGCGTCAAAAATTCAAGCGGCCAAAATCGCCGTGCGTTCCGGCATATCGCTCGTCATCGCGTCGGGCAAAAAGAAAAACGTGCTGGCGAAAATCCTCGCCGGCGAGGACGAAGGCACGCTGTTCGTCGCGCACCCCGCGAAGTTGCAGGGCCGCAAACGCTGGATTGCATTTTTCCATCATCCTCAGGGCGCGCTGTTCGTGGATGACGGCGCAAAACTGGCCCTGCGTGAGAAGGGCAAGAGCCTGCTGCCGCCGGGTGTGGCACGCTGTGAAGGTGAATTCGCTGCCGGCGATGTCGTGCGGATTTGCGACCTGGACGGGACGGAATTCGCGCGCGGCATTGCGAAGTTCGACGCCGCCGAAGTGCGCGGCAGAAAGCTCGCGCGGGTCGAAATTGTGCATCGCGACGATCTGGTAATTCTGTGATGCATTTTTTTAACGCAAAGACGCAAAGGCGCGGAGGCGCAAAGATGAAGCAGGAATTTTCTTCGCGTCTTTGCTTCTTTGCGCCTTTGCGTTTATTCCCATGAAAAAATCTCCCGCCATCAATGACCTTCTAAAAGTCATGGCCCGGCTGCGCGCGCCGGCCGGTTGTCCATGGGACCGCGAGCAGAGCCACCGGACGCTGCGTCGCCATGCCATCGAGGAAGTCTATGAATTGATTGACGCCATCGAAGCGGAAGACGACCACGAAATGGCGGAGGAACTCGGCGATTTGCTGCTGCAAATTGTCTTCCACTGCCAGTTGGCGAAGGAGCGCGGCGCGTTTGATTTCGAAAAAGTCTGCCGTCTGCTCGTCGAAAAACTGGTGCGCCGGCATCCGCATGTGTTTGGCAAAACCAAGGTCAAGGATGTGGGCGAGGTCTGGGCGAACTGGGAAAAAATCAAAAAAGCGGAAAAGCACGGGACCAAGCACGCCCGGCACTCCGCACTCGATGGCATTCCGAAACATCTGCCCGCACTGCTCCGCGCGGAAAAACTCGTGAAAAAGGCGCGCAAAGCGGGTTTGTTTGATTTGTCGGTAGGGCGGCGCTGCCGCGCCGCCCAAACTTCTTCGCAAAAAAATCACGGACACGCCACAGCGCGTTCCTACCAGAAAAAATTGAATAAAACAGACTTGGCCAAGGAACTTTTTATCTTGTCTGAGCTTGCGCAGGCGCGCGGCTGGTCGGCGGAAGAATTGTTGTCCGCTGAAACCAAACGTCGCGAACACCTGTTTCGCAAACAGGAACGGCAGGCTTCACGGGCCTAAGCTCGCACCGGCTGCTTCTTTTTTTCGGCTTCCGGGCGATATTCCAAAATGTCGGCGGGCTGGCATTCGAGATGGGCGCAAATGGCCTCAAGCGTGGAGAAACGGATGGCCCTGGCCTTGCCGGTTTTGAGGATGGAAAGATTTTGCGGCGTGATGTCCACGGCTGCCGCCAGATCGTTCAGCCGTATTTTCCGCTGGGCGAGAACCACGTCGAGATTGACAATGATGGGCATAAACTTAAACGGTCAGTTCCTGTTCCTCCTGAATTTTCCGGCCTTCATCCCTGATCCAGGCGATAAAAACGACCCAAACGCCACAGACAAAACCGGAACTCTCAATGTGGTTTTGCCACGTTTCATTAATAAATTTCAGTTGGCTTCAATTTGGAAACGCATGGACCTAAAATCGAGCGACCAACTGCGAAGCGGCCGTAACAAATCCTGGCCGAGGCATCCATATAAAACCTCCGGCGCATCAGTGTGCGGTTTGGTTAGCACTGCAATATTGTGTAAAACAACCGGAATGGTTCCGAACACCAGCGGGACTTCTGCCGCGAGAAAGCCTGGAATGTCGCGGTTCCCCCCGGCTCCTAAAAACTGGATCGTGCCCAGGTTTGCTCCAGCGAAGACATCCCGATTTTCATTCCAGTAGAGGTCGTACATCGTGGTGCGTGGAGCCCCCGTATCCAAGAAGAATAACCGCACGCCCTTCCTGGTCTTTGCCGCTATCCACGGTTTGTTTCCTTCCATGAACATCTCGGCGCCTTGTTTGTTCGTTGACTGGTTGGCGTCGATGCGGCCATCGGCATAAAAGGTTACACATCCAAGGGCGGCAACGACCGGATACCCAATCACCACCTCAATTTGAAAATGAGCCTCGGCGACATACAGATCCTTGTCATCCATGACGATGGCGGCGAGATTATGGATTTCGGCGTTCCCGATTTTCAGCAGGGGAATGAGGGCCGTATGACACCGGAATTTAGCCCCGGCCGCGCCACCCACCAGCGTGGTTCCCTCGGAAATCTTCAAACCAAGCTGATGTGCCCGGGTCAGGCTGATGGTCGTAATATCGGCACCCGTATCAATGACCGCCAACCCGGTTTTTCCACCGACCTCGATTGGAACTTCAATGAGTCCAATCGCGTCTCTTTTGGTCTGAACCGTGAACGGGCCACCAGTTTTGATCGTCTGGGCCGGATAATCTTTCATTAGTTCGCAGATTTGATGGCAATCTGCGATGTCCTCCTTTTTCTCCTGTTCACCGAGCAAAGAGGCGAACTGCTGCAAAACATGCGCGTACGCTTCCGCCGCCTTTCCGTATTGGAAGGATTTTACATAGTCGTCGGCCAAGGTAAGCAGCCCCAATTTTCTCTGCTCGGCCGGCAGCTGGCCGGGCGGTAATGGTGTGAGCATCGGTTCCAGCAGTTGCGCAGATTGGATGACATCGTTTTGGCGGTTTGCGAGCACGCCCGCAAAAAAGTCCCGGGCCAGGGGAGAAAAATCGGGATGCGCCTTGAAGGCTTGTTCAAATTCCAGATAGTTCCGGTTCTGGAGGAGCTTCATCAGGGCGTTGATATTTGCCGTTTTCCAATCGGTGGGCGGTTCGGAGGTTTGAGCGGCCATCAGTGGCGCGGCGGATAAAAACAGAATGGCAAAAAAGACGGCGCTGAAATTGCCGCTGACTTTGTTGATGGGGTTCAACTGAAAATGAATCTTCGGAGACATTTCGTTCGCATTCATAAATTTGAAAAGCCGTGGTTGGTTTAAACCGTCAGTTCCTGTTCCTCCTGGATTTTCCGGCCTTCGTCCATGATCCAAGCGATAAAAACGACCAAAACGCCATACACCAGTCCGGATCCCTCAATGTTGTTTTGATGCGCCATCAGTTCCAAAATTGTTTGGGTAAGCCAGAGGCCGGCGATGACCAAGCCAAGATATTTGATGCACCGGATGTTTCCCGTCTTGAAAAAATCGCCACGCTCATAGAGCGCAAACAGCCGGTTCAATAAAATCAGGCCGAAACCGACCAGACACAACTGAACCGCGCCAAACAGCAAAACCGGCAACGGAACATCGAACGGCGAGATGTAGGTTTGGTGCGGTGAAAGTGAAATATGAAATTGCATTGTGCCTGACATCGGCTGCCCGCCGCCCATAGCGTCTTTAACCGAAACCAGGACAAACAAGGCGGACAGCAACACCCACATCACGACGAGGATGCCGATCAACACCCGGAATATCCGGCTCACAATTTTGATTCGGGTCAATCGAGAACCGGCCTTCGGAGAAATTTCATTCGCATTCATGGCGCAATAAATACACCATCGGAATCCGTTAGTCAAGTAATTTTTACTGTTAAACGATAAATTATTGTTTTTTAACAGGATTTGTGGTGTCGGTGCGGTGCGCCGATTCGTTTAAGTCGCCCGCCTGCGCCGCACTTCGACGCAGCCAGCAGGCTCGACACTGCATGAATCAAACGATTTCCAAATAAATCCGGCGTTGACAGGCAGGCGCGGGTCTGGCTTAATACCCGACCCTTTGCGGGTCAATTTATGTATGCCGTTTTAGAAACAGGTAGCAAACAGTATCGGGTCGCCGCAGGCGACACGCTGGAAATCGAACGTCTGGCCGTCGAGGCCGGCAAACCGTTCACGTTTGAACGCGTCTTGCTGGTCAATCGCGACGGCAAGCTGGCGGTGGGCACGCCCACGGTCAGCGGCGCCAGCGTGCTGGCCGACGTGGTGGCGCACAAGCGCGGCGAGAAAAAACTCACTTTCAAAATGAAACGCCGCAAGGGCTATCATAAAACCATCGGACACCGCCAGGAACTGACGGTGGTTAAAATCACTGAAATCAAAGGCTGATTTATGGCACATAAGAAAGGTCAAGGCAGCGTCCGCAACGGCCGCGACAGCGTCAGCAAGCGTCTCGGCGTCAAAACCTACGGTGGCGAACTGGTCAGCGCCGGCAGCATCATTGTCCGGCAGCGCGGCACGAAGTTTGTCGCGGGCGAAAACGTTGGCACCGGCCGCGACTGGACGCTCTTCGCGCTGGTGGACGGCAAAATCGCCTTTGACAAAAACGGCCGGCGCGTAAACGTGAAGGCCGAACCCGCCGCGAAGAACTGACCGGGCACCAATGAATTTCACGGCGAGGCCACGCGCCTCGCCTTTTTTATTTATGATTGGTGATTGATGATGGGTTGCAGTCAAACGGCGGGTTTTAGAAAATCGTAAATCGTAAATCATCAATCGTAAATTCAGCGCATGTTCGTTGACGAAATAAAAATTTACGCGCGGGCGGGGCACGGCGGCAAAGGCTGTGTCGCGTTCCATCGCGAAGCCTACGTGGCCAAGGGCGGCCCGAGCGGCGGCAACGGCGGACGCGGCGGCAGTGTGATTCTGCAGGCCGACCACGATCTCAACAACCTCATCGCCCAGTATTATCAGCCACGCCTCATCGCCCCGGCCGGCGAGGCGGGCATGGGCAAGGGCATGGACGGTCACGCGGGCAAGGACCTCGTCGTCAAAGTCCCCTGCGGCACGCTGGTGTGGCGAATTGCGGGGGGCGGCCGGCCGGACGAAAAAAACGAGGACGAGCCGTCTTCGCTACACTCCGCCGCGCCAAGGGACGAGGACGAAAAGCCGACGTTCAAAACCGGCGCGAGCAAACGGCCCTTGATTCGCAGCGCCAGCGGCGAGTTTGCGCGCGAGATCGATTTAAGCCTGGACGACAGCAGTAAATCGTCTGCTGCGCCGCAGGCCAAAGGCGAGTTGGTTGCCGACCTCACGGAACATGGCCAGCAATTCGTGTTGTGCCAGGGTGGCCGCGGTGGATTGGGCAACCGGAACTTTGCGACGGCGGCGCGCCAGACACCGCGTTTCGCGCAACCGGGCGAACCGGGCGAGGAAGGCGATTATCTTTTCGAGTTGCGCATCATGGCCGAAGTCGGGCTGGTCGGCTATCCGAACGCGGGCAAGTCCACGCTGCTCACGGCCATTTCCAAGGCGCGCCCGAAAGTCGCGCCGTATCCGTTCACCACGCTGCACCCGCAAATCGGCATCGTGGAATATGCCGACTGGCACCGGCTCACGGTTTGCGACGTGCCCGGGTTGATTGAAGGCGCGCATCGCAACGTCGGCCTCGGCCACGCGTTTCTGCGCCACATTGAGCGCTGCAAAATCCTGGTGCTGCTGCTCGACATGGCGGGCACGGACAACCGCGCGCCGTGGGACGATTACCAACAATTGCTCAACGAACTGGAGCTTTACGACCCGGCTCTGCTCGAAAAACCGCGACTGGTGGTGGCCAACAAAATGGACGAGGTGGTGGCCGAAAAGAATTTGAAGCAGTTCAAAAAGAAGATTCGCAAAGTTTCGTTGCTGCCCATCTCCGCCGCGTTTGATCAGGGCATCGAGAAATTCAGGAAAACGATTCGCGAGTCGGTGGAAGAAGCAACGGGATAAATATGAGCGAAGACTCAAAAGCTCGACAGACAATTATCCGTATCCGTCCCGGAGATCGGTTTCCTCTTTTTTTGCTTTGCCTGATTTTTATCGTCGGGTTCGGCAGCGCTTATTATGCGATTAACGAATGGCAACCGTCTGACACATTCGAGCGAGTCGTAAAATTTCTAGGTCGGGAATTGAGCATGACATTACTGCTCTTTGCTTCGCTTGTAATCGTTCGCTGTTTTGTTTCAACGGCGCGCTTGGAAAACACATTGGCTTCCATCACATGGAAGGTTCTCATTGCCATGATGCTCGTGATAAGCGCAATTGCGGCGCTACTTTTTCTGGCGCTTTTGGCAGCTTTCTAATTTTAAGTTTTTGTCTGTTCCAAAAACCGCATCAGGCTGTCGCCGTGCTTGAGCAGTTTCACTTCTTTCCAGGGCGCGACGATGTCCAGCGTGTCGCGCTTGGTGTGGCCGAGAACGAACCGTCCACCGGGCGCGAGCAGCTTCGGCAGATTTGCATCATCAAGCAATTGCTGCGCGAAGGAGGTGGAGCGGCGGCCGATGTTTTTTTCGCCGTAGGGCGGGTCGGCCAGAATCAAATCAAATTGCCGACCGCTTTCGGCGAATTGCGCCAGCGCGGTGAACACGTCCTGCACGCGCACTTCCAGCGCTGGATCCAGGCCGGCGGTGCGGGCATTGGCGCGGATGAATTCCGCGTGTTTGGGTGACTTCTCGATGCCCGCCGCCGACGCTGCGCCGCGGCTCAGGCATTCGAGGCTCAACGCGCCCGTGCCGGCAAAAAGTTCCAGCACGTGTGCGCCCACCACCCGCGCGCCCAGACTGTTGAAGACCGCCTGCTTGACGAGGTCGGGCGTGGGACGCACGGCCAGACCTTTCGGCGTTTTCAAAATCCGCCGTGCCGCGTTGCCGCCGGTGATGCGCATGGAAGGACATTAACCACGAAATGCACGAACCACACGAAAATTGAATTTGCATTTTCGGAGGGGCGAGTTGCACGAGTCCCATTCCAAATTTTTAAATTGGTGGCTCGTGGAACCCGCCCCTCCGACCTGAATCACTTGAAAATCTCGGCCAGAAACTGCTTCATGGCTTCCCACGAACGTTTGTCCGCCTTTTCGTTGTAAGCCGCGCCCTTGGAATTATCGTTGCCCGCCATGGGTTGGGTAAAGGAATGGACCGCGCCGCCGTATTTGATGAGTTGCCAATCCACCTTGGCGTCGCGCATCTCGCTCTCGAACGCGGCCAGGTCCTGCGGCTTCTCAAACGGGTCATCCGCGCCATGACAAACCAGCACCTTGCCTTTGATGTTTTTGCCGTCGGCGGGCGTCGGCGAATCGAGTCCGCCGTGAAAACTCACCACACCGGCGACGTCCGCACCACTGCGCGCCAGTTCAAGCACCGTGGTGCCGCCAAAACAATAGCCGATGGCCGCGACGCGTTTCGAATCAACGAGCGGCTGCTGGCGCAGCGCGTCCAACCCGGCGTTGACCCGGGTGCGCAGAAGTTGCCGGTCGCTTTTATACTTGCCCGCCTGGGCGCCGGCTTCCTGCGGGTTTTGCGGACGGACGCCCTTGCCGTAAATGTCGGCGCAAAACGCGACGTAACCGAGCTGGGCGAGCATTTCGGCGCGATGTTTTTCGTAGTCGGTCAGCCCCAGCCACTGGTGCACGACCAGGACGCCGGGGCGTTTGCCCGGGATGGCGTCGTCATAGGCGACGAAGCCTTCGAGCGTCGTGTTGCCCTGTTTGTATTCGACGATCTGGGTGTGGATGCCGGCGCGGACCGCCCCGGCGCCGGCCAGAGCGAGAACAGTCAGGATTAGTTTTTTCATAACGGTACATAAATAAACCAAAAATCGTCCGGACGCCAGCACTTTGCTTTTGTGCCGGCCGGATATCCAGCCCCACGGCAGGGCGGCGCGGCGGAGTTTGTCTCAAAATAATTTCTCGTCGGAGGGGCGAGTTACACGAGCCCCCATTTTCAGAGACATTCTGTGAGTCAGGGGCTCGTATAACTCGCCCCTCCGATAAGTCTCGGCAGCTTTGCCCTACCATCGTTGGTAGTGGTGGCAGACTGCGCCCCATGCCCAATTGCGATTGAGTTCGGCCTTTCCGCGAAGCAAACCTGCGCTATATTGGTCATCATGTTTCGAACGCAGGATTTACGCGTCAAGGAAATCGTCCGGCTGCTGACGCCGCGGGAATTGAAGGCGCAGTCGCCGACGACCGACGCCGCGAACGCGACCGTGGCGCGCAGCCGCGAACGCGTCATCCGCATTTTGCGGCGGGAAGACCCGCGCCTGCTCGTCGTCATCGGCCCGTGCTCGATTCACGATGAAAAGGGCGCGCTGGATTACGCCACCCGCCTCAACGCGCTGCGCGAGAAATTTGCCGGCCGCCTGGAAATTGTCATGCGCGTCTATTTTGAAAAGCCGCGCACGATCGTCGGCTGGAAGGGCCTGATCAACGACCCGCACCTCGACGGTTCGCAGGACATCGAGACGGGCTTGAAAATCGCGCGGCGGCTGCTGCTGCAAATCACCGGCCTGGGCCTGCCGGCGGCGACGGAGTTTCTCGACCCGATTGTGCCGCAATACATCGCCGATCTGGTCACGTGGGCGGCGATTGGCGCGCGCACGACGGAATCGCAGACGCACCGGGAAATGGCCAGCGGCCTTTCGATGCCGGTCGGTTTGAAGAACAGCACCGACGGCAGTTTGCAGGTGGCGATTGACGCGATGGGCGCGGCGCGGCAACCGCACAGTTTTCTGGGCATTGACCAGGACGGCGTCACGAGCATCGTCCGCACGGCGGGCAATCCGGACGCGCACATCGTGTTGCGCGGCGGCCGGGCGCAGACGAATTTCGACGCGGCCAGCATCCTGGCGGCGGAGGAAAAATTGAAATCGGAAGACCTGCCGCCGGTGCTGATGGTGGATTGCAGCCACGCGAATTCCGAGAAGCAGCATGCGCGGCAGGAGGACGTGTGGCGCAGCGTGATTCAGCAGCGCGTGGCCGGCACCCGGTCGCTCATCGGCCTGATGGTCGAGAGCAACATACACGAAGGCAACCAGCCGATCCCAAAAAATCCGGCGGACTTGCGTTACGGCGTCTCCATCACCGATTCCTGCATCGGCTGGGCCACCACCGAGCGGATGTTGCGTTGGGGATATGAAAAGTTGGGGAAATTATCGGAGATGGCAGCTTCGGCGGCGTGATTCCATGTCGGTGGGGTCGCTTCGCCGAAGCGACCGGCGGAAGTTCCGCCTCCCATCGGACGCGCGGGCCGCACGTCCCTACCAATTTCAGAGATAACGGCGGTTACGGCCAGGTCCAGGAGTAGGGGAATTTCAGCCGGTAAAACCACTGCGGACCGGAATTGGTGACATAGACCGACTGCGTCGCATTAGTACCGACGAAGGTGACATTGGTCTGCCAGCCTGGCGCCAAAAGATTCGTGCAGCCAAGCACCAACCCATTCTGGCCAACCGGAACATTGACCATAACCAACTGGTTGCTGCCATTGAGTGCGGTGATCTGGCTGATTTGCACCGGCGAGATGAGTTGCTGGGCGGTATTGGCCATCCACATGTGAACCATTGCAGTTGGGTCACGTAAATCCCAAAAAATATAGTTTGTGCCATAGCCATTGGTAGCTGCGGTTGGGAAACCGCAGTTAAACGCATCAGCGGCATCAATGCTCACTCCATCACAAAGGGTATTGGTCAAGCCATAGTTGGCGGCATGCGCCAGCATGTTTGTGAGCAGGGTGAAAAAGTCAGGTTCATAAAGCGTCAGGTTGGGGCACGACGCTCTGATACGATTCAAGGTATTGGAGAAAGCGACGTTGTAATCAAGGCACCTTAGGTGAATGAAATTCGCATTGACGGAGGAATCAAACTCCGGAATCGCGGAAACATCCACGGCATTCGGCATGATGAGTATGCGGGCGCCCCTGGCATAAAGGTTGGTGGCGGCCTTGTAATGGTTGGTTTGAGACTGATTGATGGCGTTGGTCCACGCGTTCATGCTCGTGCCGCTGTATGTTGCCGGGAACCATAAATCGGCACAGTTGACCCAGATGACAAACAGGATGTTGCTCATGTTCACATCCGATGGGGCTTGGAAGCTGCTGACATTCGCCAACATGGTGGTGCTGGAATTATAGAAAAAGGACCAGTTATTGGTGGGGTAAAGAATCAGTCCCTGACGCTGCGCCAGCACTTCCACCCAGACCCGGCCGTTGGTGTAGCGTTTGCCGTAATAAAAATTTGCCTGACCTCCCGTATTGTTGGTCGTGGTGGAAATGCTGTCGCCAAAAACCTGGAGCATGGTAAAGGCGGCTTGGGCCGGAACAACGGCGGACCCAAACAACAACAATCCCACCATCAATTGGACGGCTTTTTGCACAAAAACTATTTTACCCCATGCCGGATGAAAGTAAAGCCGGCCTGAAACCCGCCGGGAGCTGGTTTGAAACAAATCCAACATGTTCGCCTGTTTTCATTACGAAAGACTCCGGGCTGATCTTTCACAAACCATATATTTACAACGTGTTGCCAATTCGGGGCCTGCACCGACACAACCACCACCGATGGTAGGGCAAACCTGCCGGTTTGCCCCAATCTCACCGCCAGCCAGCGTAGCAATGCTGGTGGAACCATGGGGATACTCACGCCAGAACATCGCCCCGCTCGTTCTGGTGAAAGTTTGGGCGGCGCGGCAGCGTCGCCCTACCTTGGTGGTGGTGTCAAGGTTGCGCCCAGTTGCGCCCGGTGCCCGGGATTTGCTTGCTCCGGCGCGGCATCCATGCGTATCTACGGCGTTCGTTCTGTTGTTGGAACCCATGAATCGGCGATGATAAACCGAAGCAATACACTGAGGCTGCTGACGCTGATGATTTCAGTGGCTTTGACCTGGAAAGCTTCGGCGAATGGTTTTCGGCTGGCGGACCAGGACGCCTTTGCGACGGCGCGCGGCGAGGCGTTTGTGGCCACGGCGGACAATCCGTCGGCCATTTACTACAACCCGGCGGGCATCACCCAGCTCGAGGGCAACGAACTTCGGGGCGGCCTTTATGGAATCTATCTCGACTCGAGCTTCAATCCCCCGAGCAGCGCCCCCAACCACGGTCACACTTATGATGAGCAGGACAATTATGCCGTGGCTCCCCAACTTTTCTACACCTACACGCCCACGAACCTGCCGGTGAGTTTTGGTCTGGGGTTTTACGCGCCTTACGGAGGGAAATCGTCTTGGCCGCAGAACACGGGCTTCCGCTCAGTAGCCTTGGACGGCTCACTGACGTATGTGACCATCAATCCGGTGGTGGCATACAAGGTATTGCCATCTCTTTCCATCGGCGGCGGTGTGATGGTGAACTATGCGAACATGGAATGGGATCAAGGCCTTCTTAAATATCAATTTCCGTACACCAACTTCTTCCGCTTTACCGGCGACGGGTGGAGCGTGGGTTACAATCTGGGTGTGCTCTGGCAACCGATTGACCAAATTTCAATTGGCACCTCTTTTCGCAGTTCGGCAACAGTTACCCTGGATGGCCAAACGACAGTCGAGCAACGACCCAACACCCTGAAGACGCAACAATCCGCCCAAACAGACTTCAAGTTTCCTTTCACCGTTGTTTGCGGCTTTTCCTACCGGCCCACGCCAAAGTGGAACATTGAATTTGATGCGGACTACACGGATTGGAGCAGCTTTGGATCGAACACCATTCACCAAGCGACCCCCCCACCGAATTTCCCGTCAGACGCTTATTTAAAACTCTATTGGCAGCCGAGCTGGATGTATGAATTCGGCGTGACGCGGTATTTTGACAGCGGCTGGCACGCGAGCGCCGGTTTCGTCTATAACGAGAACTCCGTGCCAAATACGTACTACTCCCCAATCGTGGCGGACATGGACCGTTACTTTTTCAGCACGGGGGCCGGTTACAAGGGCAAACATTTCAATTTCGACATTGCCTACCAGTTAGGCTATGGCCCCACCCACACGGTCACCGGCAGCAAGCCGGCAACCATACCCCCAGTGTCAACCGGGCAGAGCCCCAACGGCAATTACGATTTCTTCAGTTCCGCCGTGTTCGTATCGGCGGGCTGGCGTTTTTAATCTGAAGGCCGCGATTGATTCGTCGTGGAAATGCGCAAGCCGTGTGGGTAGCGGACTATTTTGAAGGGAGGGACGGCTCGCCGAGCCGTCCGACGGAAATTCAGCATCCCATTTCGGTCGCCTCGGCGATGCGACCCCACCTGATTTTCCGGACACTTCGGCGTCCCTACCAGTGGAATTGTCCTACTGTCGGCCGGCTTACTTGGCAATCAGATGAAACTTCCGCAACATGTCCGTGAGGAGGGCGTTGAATTCGGCCGGCCGTTCGAGCATGAGCCAGTGGCCCACGCCTTCCATGACGCGGTAATCGGTTTGCGGCGAGAGCGAGCGGACGTGATTTTTGCCATCCACGTCCCACATCGGGCCTTTGGCGTTGATGACGAGCACGGGCACGTTTACCGTTTTCAGGTCCCAATCCGGCTGGTCCGGGCCGAACATTCCCTCCATGGCGCCGAGCATGACGCGCTGCGGCGTGGCGAGCATTTCGGACAAAACCTGGTTGCGCAAGGCTTCGGTGCCGGGAACGGGAAACATCGGGCCGAAAAACTGCCGGGTGTGCTCGCGGTATTCCGGCGTGCGAAACCGGGCGATGAATTCTTCGGCCTGTCCCGGCGTCACCCGGGGCCGGCGCAGAAAGCCATCCACCACCACCAGCGCGGCGACCTTCTCCGGCGCCTGTTTGTAAACGCGGTAGATGACGGGGCCGCCCATGCTGTGGCCGACGAGCGTGGCTTGGTCCACCCGGGCGGCGCGCATCACCGCGAGGACGGCGCCGGCGAAATAATCCATGCTGTACGCCGCCGGCAGCTTGTCGCTATGGCCGTGGCCGGGGAGGTCAATGAGCACCAGGCGCGCCTTGTCCGACAGCGCCGGGACCTGCTCGCGCCAGAAGCTGAGATTGCCCGCCCAGCAATGGACGAAAACAATCGTGTTTCTTCCCCGGCCCACGGTGACGTAGTGAATTTTGTTCGCGCCGAAGGAGACGGAATGCGATTTGCCGTCGGCCAGCGATTTGGCCTTCAGCGCGGCGGCGCAACCCGTGAAGGAAGGCTGCCCGGCGGCATTGCGTGCAAGACTGGTTGTTCTCATCGTAACCATAACCCCAAATTCCTTATCGCGGCTGGACCGGCCCGGTCCGGCAGGTCCAATGACGTCTGCGCCGGTTGCTGGCGCCGCTTGGGGCCGGTATAGCAGCAAACGCGCCAGCGGTTCGTTCCCCGGTTCCCGACACTCAATTCAAGCGCCCCATTTTTAGCGCATCTTGTAACAGGGGTCATCATTTTTCAACATGGCGCCTGTCCTGTAACGGGACAAGCATCCCTTTGCCGCTTCCGATTTCATCCAAGGCGCCGGACATTGCACCTGCAAGCGGCGCGGAGTGAACAAAGCAATGGCGATGCCAGCGGCAAACGTCAAGAATCGCTTTGTTTTGGCGCGGAAAATGGTTTATTCATTCCCCCAGAGATGAATCAGGCCGTCAACACCAACGGAAATGGAGGGAACGGACAGCAACTTCGCGAGCTCAAAAAAATAGTGCAGAGCGAAACGGCTGAAAGTCCCTCCGGCGTCAAGGAAAGTCTGGTAATGTTCCAGACCACCGAAGAGCTGGAATTGCGCGGCGTTCCGTCACGCGTAACCCGTCACGCGGTCGTGTTCGAGCTGTATAATCCGGGGGTGAACCCGCGGCTTTCCGAAGTGCTGAACAAATTCAAAATCGTCCTGAAAGGCCGGACGATTTATTCGGGCCGCGCGGTGGTCCGCAACGTGGTGGATGCGGGCTTGAGCATCGTCTGCGAAGCGACGTTGGAGGAAGCGCACTGGATGGAGGTGGACCCGGGTTGGGTAACGCAAGGCGGCGGGCGGCTCACGGAGGAATTCAGGGCGTTTCTGGCCGAATGGCAAAAACTCTACAAGGTGTTGCCGGAATACAAAATCGTCACCGCCGACATGCAAACCTTCCTGGCCGACCTGCGAATCTGGCTGGACCAGGTCGAGGTTGGTTTTCGTTCGCTGCCGGACGGCAGCCGGCAGCAATTGGAACAGGAAGTGACGCAAGCCTTCGCGCAGGTGGTGATCCCTGCGGTGGACGAGCTTTTTAAAAAGCTGGAGGTGATTGCCGAACAGATCGAAGGCGATCAAAGACCGGCGCATGAAAGTTACCTGCGGCAGCATTTGCATTCCCTGGTCCTGTGCGCGCCATTTGCCCACCGCACCTTTTACAAACCGCTCGGTTATGCCGGCGATTATGAGATGGTGAACATGATTGCCCGCGACGGGCAGGAAGGCGGCTCCCTGTACGCCAAGGTGGTCAACTGCTGGTTTCTCAAACAACCGCCGGCGGCAGCGCATCGCAACCGGCTGACGTATCTCGCCCGGTGCATGGAAACGGAGGCGTTGCGCCTGTCGCGCCTGGGGCGCAAGGCGCGCATTTTCAACTTTGCCTGCGGCCCCGCCGTCGAGGTGCAACGCTTTCTGGGCGATTCCCTCTTGAGCGAGCAGGTCGAGTTGACGCTGGCGGACTTCAACCGTGAAACCCTGGAACATGTCGAAAAGGCGATCCAGGACGTCAAAAAACGTTTCCACCGGCAAACCGCCGTCCGGGTTCAGAAGCAAACCGTTCATCAATTGATCAAGGAAAGCCTGAAGCCGGCCGCGGCGGGGGCCGGCGTTGAACGGGAGTACGATTTTGTTTACTGCTCGGGGCTTTTTGATTATTTGTCCGATCACACCTGCACGCAACTGGTGGACATCTTTTATGACCAGGTTGCACCCGGGGGTTTGCTGGTGGTGACGAACGTGGACCCTTCCAATCCGCTGCGGAATGGAATGGCGTACCTGCTGGACTGGCACCTGATTTATCGCACCGCCCAAAATTTGCGCGCCCTGCTGCCGGACCGCGCCCCGGACGATGCCGTCCAGGTCCGCTCCGACGCGACGGGGGTGAATCTGTTCATGGAAGTGCGCAAGCCGGACCATGTTTAAGAATCCAACATCTTCGAATCACGATTTTGCCGACGCTTTTGTCGCCAATGAACGGCAGGAGCGTCTGCGCACGGGCAAAATCGCGTCGGTGCTGGTGGTGGTTTTGATGCCGCTCGGCTCGATCATGGACTGGCTGTTCTACCACCCGCAACGCTGGTATTTTCTCGAACTGCGACTCCTCTGTTCCGTTCTGACGGCCGGCCTCTGGTATTTGCACACCGCCAAGCTGGGACAAAAACATTATCGTCTGGTGGGCATTCCCATCGCACTCCTCCCCGGATTCTTCATGTGCTGGATCATTGCCGCGGCGCAAGGACCATTGACGGGCGCGACGTCGAATTATTATGCGGCGCTTAATTTGATCCTGCTCGCCGTGAGCGTCGTGGTGCGCTGGGACATCTGGGAGTCAACGTTTTGCGTGGCCGCCATCATCCTGATGTATCTGGCCGCCTGCGGTTTCCATTGGCTGAAACCGACGCCCGAAGAATTTTTCAACAATCTGGCCATCAATCTTTATTTCCTGGCCCTGACCGGCATCATCGTCATTGTGGGCAACCACTTTTTTTACCGGCTTCGACTCAGCGAATTCACGTTGCGTTACGAACTGGACAAGAGCCGCAAGGCGCTGGAAGCGAGCCTCCAACAGCTCAAGGAAAACGAAATGCAACTGGTGCAAACCGAAAAGCTGGCGTCGCTCGGCCGGATGAGCGCGGGCATCATTCACGAAATCAACAATCCGCTGAACTTCGCCACCACCGGCCTGTTTACCCTGCGCAACAAGGGCCAATACCTTGCCCCGGAGCAACAGGCGGATTATGCCGAGATTTTGAGCGATGTCGAAGAAGGCGTGAAACGGGTGAAGACCATCGTCTCGGATTTGCGGATGTTCACGCATCCCGAAACCGAGAGCCGGGACCAGGTGGCGGTGGCGGAGGTGGTCGCTTCGGCGCTGCGGTTCCTGAGCAATGAGTGCAAGGACAAGGTACAGATTGACCAGCAGATTGCCGGGAATCAGACGATCTGGGCGAACAAGAACAAATTGATCCACCTGGTCACGAACCTGCTGCAAAACTCGCTCGATGCGTTGAAAACGAAGCCGTTCCGGGATGAAAAGCCAACCATCCGGATTGAAGGACGGATTGAGAACGGCAGCAGCATTTTGTCGGTTCGCGACAACGGGCCGGGCATCGCCCCGGCTGATGTGGGCAAGATTTTCGACCCCTTTTTCACCACGAAAGACGTGGGCGCAGGCATGGGGCTGGGCTTGAGCATCTGCTACCGCATCGTGAAGGAGTCCGGGGGAAAAATTTCGGTGAAAACGGAGCCGGGAAAGTTCTGTGAATTTACGCTGGAATTCCCCGTCAGGACCAATCAGGCGACCAACTGAAGGCCGGACATGGAAAATCTCTACGACTACAAAAAATTCGCCATCCTCTACGTGGATGACGAGGAGAAGTCCTTGAAGACCTTCACCCGCGCCTTTGGGGATCAGTTCCGGATTTTTACGGCGGCCAATGCCCAGGACGGCCTCAAACTGTTCGAACAGCACGCCGACGAGATCGGCCTGCTGCTGACCGACCAGCGGATGCCCGGGGAAAAAGGCGTCTGGCTTTTGGGCCGGGCGCGGCAATTGCGCCCGCAGGTTTTGCGCATGCTGGTCACGGCTTACACGGACATGGACGCCGCCATTGACGCCGTCAACAGCGGCGCGATTTACAAATACATCACCAAACCGTGGGACCCGCCGCAATTCGAACTGACGCTCCGGCAGGGCCTGGAATTTTTCATGGTGCAGGCCGAACGCGACCAGTTGCTCCGCGAAAAAATGTCCGTGTTGCGCAACATGATGATCGCCGACCGCATCGTGAGCCTCGGCCTGCTGGCCGCCGGGTTGAGCCATCACATCCGCAACTCACTCGTCGCGGTAAAAACCTTTCTCGACCTTGCGCCCGGGAAAATGGCCGAGGAAAAAACGGATTTGAACAGCCTGCGCAACCCCGAATTTTGGAAGGACTATCACCAGAACGTCCAGTCGCAGATCGAAAAAATCAACGGCCTGCTCAAGGACCTTTGGACCGCGTCGGAAAACAACGCCTCGTCGCAATTCGCCGACGAAGTGTTGCTGCACCAGACGGTCAATGCGGCACTGGCCCTGTTCCAGGACCAATTCGCCGCCCGGCGGATCGAAATTGAAAACAAGATTCCTGATTCGTTGCCCGCGCTGCATGTGGACCGGCCGAAATTTTGCCGGCTGTTTGAATTGTTGCTGAAGGACGAACTGGACATGCTGCCGGCCGGCAGCCGCATCACCTTTTCGGCGGAATTGCAGAATGCCGGGGCCAAACCGGAAATCGTCGTTCAAATCAGCGACAACGGGCCGGGCCTGCCGCCGGAAGCCTTGCGCGTCATCTTCGATCCGTTTGTTGTGCATGGCAGTGTGCCGTCCGAATACGGCATTAATCTGATTGCCTGCTTTTTCATCGTCCACCATCACGGCGGCAAAATCGAAGCCCAAAGCCAGCACGGTTACGGCACGACGTTCACCCTCCGCCTCCCCCTCAAACCCGAACCGGCCGTTTCATCGCCGGACGACGCGGAATTCCTCCGAAAAGCGCTGCTGAACGAAAATCTTTGGGAAAAACTGCTCGCCAGCGGGTAATTTCCCGGTTTTACGCCATAAAATCCACATCCTGGCTTCAAGATTCCATTGACCTTTGGGCTTGAATTGTGGAATATACCCGGACAGAAGTGGCAACCGAGTACTGGCAGCTTTTCTTGGAAGTGCGATGAAAACCATTTTGGTATTGTCTCCTCATCCAGATTTCGCCGAAACCATTCGCGCGAGTCTGGATCCGGAGCAATGCCGGGTCGTTCATCGCCTCAGTGTTGATGAAGCCGAACCACTGCTCGTGCATGGACTGGCCGACGCCTGCATTCTCGACGTGGATTTGATGGGCGTCGAAGGCGTCTGGGTCATCGAACGCCTCCGCCGCCGCGACGCCAGATCCCCCCTCATCGCTTTCACGGCCAACACCCAATCCGAGTGGGAGGAGGAGGCTTTTTTGCGCGGCGTTACCCACGTGCTGGCCAAACCCGTCCGCAGCCGGCTTTTAAATTCGTTGTTGGAACGTTTATGGAATGCGCCGGCAACCCGGCAACCCGCGCGAACACCTCCGCCGCCCGCGCCAATGCCCTCGCGAACCCCGTTTTTCCAAACGCCCGAACCGTCGCCCAACCGCGTCATCAGCGCGTCACAAACACTTGATGTGCTGAGTGATTTCTCGTCCATTCTCACCCATTCGCTGGACGCCGAGGCGATGCTGAAACAATTCCTGCTGTTCCTCCGCGAAATGCTCAGCATCAACCGCGCCGCCATCTTCCTGAAACGTCCCTCGCCGCTCACGGAAACACCTTTGCCGGAGGACAGCCGCCGTTTGCGCGCCGTCGCCGCCATCGGCCTTTCCCCGGGTTTGCTCGAACATCTGGGACTCTCGCTCGATTCCGGCATCGGCGGCCAGCTTTCCCGGCTCGGCCGGATTCTCCGCCGCGACAGTGACGAGGCGCGCGCCGACGTCGAAACGCAAAAGGAATTTGAATTGCTCGGCGCGCAGGTCGCCGTGCCCATTCCTGCCCGGGACACGATTGCCGGCGTGGCCGTTTTCGACGTGCGCATCACCGGCGAACCGCTGGTCAACGTCGAGCTGGAACTCATTTTCCACCTGCTGGAACAAGTCGGCCTCGCCCTCTGCAACATCGAACTGCATGACCGGCTGGCCGGCAACCATGAGATGATGACCGACGTGCTGCGCGAACTCAGCAGCGCGTGCATCGTCGTCGGACGCGACCTGAAAGTGCTCCACGCGAACAAGGCCGCGCGCCGCCATTTCGGCCAGAAAAACAAACGCACCGGCGAACTCGAATTCAGCGATCTGCCGCAGGTGCTCGGCGCGAAAATCTATCAAGTCCTGAAAACCGGCGCGGCAATGGGGCCCTATCGCTACGAACCGGAAAATTCGCCGGGCACGGTTTACAGCGTCAGCGTCGTGCCGTTTCGGCAGGGAAATTCCACCGTGCCCATTTCGGCGTTGCTGACCGCCGATGATCTCACCCAGACCGAACAGTTGCGCCGGCTGGAAGTCGAGGCCGCCAACCTGCGCCTCATCAAATCCATGGCCGACCGGCTCGCGCACGAAATCGGCAACGCGCTCGTGCCGCTGGCCACGCACCAGCAGTTGCTCGCGGAGAAATACCGGGACCGGGAATTCCGCGAATCACTCGACCAGGCCCTCGCCGACGGGGTCAAACGCGTCACGCGGTTGATCAATCAGATGCGTTTTCTCGCACGCGAAGGCCACATCGAACAGGAGACTTTCACCGTCGGGAAATTGATCGAGGAGGCCTACCAGGAAGCGCGCAAACATCAGTCCGCCGATGCCGGCAAATTACAATTTGAAAATGGGAGCAAACCCGTTGTCATTACCGGCGACCGCGCCGCGCTCAAACACGCGCTGGCTGAAATCATGCTCAATGCGCTTCAGGCGAATCCCAAGGAGCCGAAAATCGGGGTCACGTTGCACACCGATGCCAATCGCGGCGGTGTGCCGGACGTTCAAATTGAAGTTCAGGACAACGGGGCCGGCTTTACCGCCGAGGCCGCGCAAAAAGCGCCCGCGCCGTTTTTCACCACGCGCAATGTGGGTTTGGGTTTGGGATTGACCGTGAGCCGGAAAATCATTGAGACGCACCACGGCAAGCTGGAAATTGTTCCGCCGCAGGCCGGCCAGCCCGGAGTCGTCCGCGTTTCGCTGCCGACGGACTCCGGCATTTCCACGGCCGCGTAAGCGCCGGCTAGGCGCCGTTGTCGCCGATGGCCTCGACCGGACAGCCCTCCTTGGCTTCCTTGCAACGTCCTTCTTCCTCCGGCGATGCCGGTTGTTTGTAGACAAACGAGTATCCGCCGTCGTCGTTGCGTTTGAAATTATCCGGCGCCGTCTCGCGACACAGGTCGCAGTCAATGCACTGGTTGTCCACGTAGTATTTGCCCGGGACGTTTTCGGGATAGCGATTTGCAGCGTCAGCCATAAAATCAGTCTTGAATTTGAAATGCAATATGGCGGCC
>JBEKXN010000020.1:0-65627 GCA_049511835.1 Verrucomicrobiota bacterium
ACCATCAACGATTCCAATTACTCCGGCAGCGCGACCAACACGCTGGTCATCAGCAAGGGTTCCGCTTCCATCACTCTCGGCAGTTTGAGCCAGACCTATACCGGATCGGCTGAGGCCGCCACGGCAATCACCACTCCGACCGGTTTGACAGTGGCCTTCACCTACAACGGTTCGGCCAGCGCGCCGACCAATGCCGGCAGCTACACGGTCATCGGCACCATCAACGATTCCAATTACTCCGGCAGCGCGACCAACACGCTGGTCATCAGCAAGGGTTCCGCTTCCATCACTCTCGGCAGTTTGAGCCAGACCTATACCGGATCGGCTGAGGCCGCCACGGCAACCACCACGCCGGCTGGTTTGACGGTGACATTTACTTACAACGGTTCGGCCACAGCACCGACTGCTGCCGGCACCTATACGGTGGTTGGAACAATCAGTGACGCCAATTACACTGGCAGCGCCACTGGCTCGATGGTCATCGAAAAGGCGACCAGCACGATCACGCTGGGGAGCCTGAGCCAGACTTACAATGGCTCGGCCAAAGCTGCAACGGCGACGACGACGCCGACTGGTTTGACGGTGAACTATACCTACAACGGCTCGGCCACGGTTCCGACCGCCGCCGGCAGCTACACAGTAGTTGCGACGATCAACGACGCCAATTACCAGGGCAGTGCGACCGGCACGCTGGTGATCGGCCAAGCTACAGCCACGATTTCGCTCGGCAGCCTCAGCCAGAACTATGACGGCTCGGCCAAGTCCGCGACAGCCACCACGACCCCGAGCGGGTTGGCGGTGACGTTCACTTACAACGGTTCGGCTACGGTTCCGACTGCCGCTGGTACCTACACGGTGATTGCGACGATCAACGATGCCAATTACCAGGGAAGCGCCACCAGCACGATGATGATCAACACGATGATGCTGACGGTGACGAATCTGCTGGCCTTGGACAAGGTGTATGACGGGACCACGAACGCCACCCTGGATGCAAACAATGCCGGGTTGACCGGCATGTTGAACAGCGACGACGTGACGTTGGTCGCCAGCAATGCCGTGGCGTATTTTGCGGACAAGAATGTCGGCACCAACAAGCTGATGACGGTGGCGGGTCTGGCCTTGGGTGGCACAGCCGCAGCCAATTATACGCTGGCGGATCCGACAAACCTGATGGCGAGTATCTCCGCGGCTGAATTGACTGTGGTTGGGGTGACCTCGGCTTCCAAGGTCTATGACAGCACAATTAATGCACAATTGAATGGCGCAGCGACTTTGAACGGAACCGTGAGCGGTGACGATGTGAGCCTGATCACGGACAACGCCAGCGCTGCGTTTGCCGGCTCGAACGTGGGAACGGGCATTCCGGTCACCGTAAGCGGATATGACCTTACCGGAGCCGATGCCGGCAACTACGCGCTGACCCAGCCAACGGGTCTGACGGCAGACATTACGGCGGCAACACTGACGATTACCGCCACGGCCAACACCAAGATTTACGACGGCAACACCAGTGCGGCGGCGGTGCCGACAGTCAGCGGTTTGCAAGGCTCCGACACGGTAACCGGTTTGGCCGAGACCTACGACACGCAGAACGCAGGGACAGGCAAGACGTTGAGCGTGAGCAGCTACACCGTCAATGGCGGCAACAGCGGCGGCAACTACATGGTGAACACCGTGGCGAGCGCGGCGGGCGCGATTGAGCAGGCGATTGGTTCGGTCACGTTGGGCAACTTCAGCCAGACTTACGACGGCTCGGCCAAGGCCGCGACGGCCACCACAACCCCAAGCGGGTTGGCGGTGACATTCACTTACAACGGCTCGGCCACGGTTCCGACCGCCGCCGGCAGCTACACAGTAGTTGCAACGATCAACGACGCCAATTACCAGGGCAGTGCGACCGGCACGTTGGTGATCGGCCAAGCTACGGCCACGATTTCGCTCGGCAGTCTGAGCCAGACTTACGACGGCTCGGCCAAGGCCGCGACGGCCACCACGACCCCGAGCGGGTTGGCGGTGACCTTTACCTACAACGGTTCGGCTACGGTTCCGACTGCTGCCGGCACCTACACGGTGATTGCGACGATCAACGATGCCAATTACCAAGGCAGCGCCACTGGCACGCTGGTGATCGGTCAAGCTACAGCCACGATTTCGCTCGGTAGCCTGAGCCAGACTTACAACGGCTCGGCCAAGGCCGCGACGGCGACCACCACTCCGAGCGGGTTGGCGGTGACGTTCACCTACAACGGTTCGGCCACGGCGCCGACTGCCGCGGGTACTTATACGGTGGTTGGAACAATCAGTAACGCCAATTACACTGGCAGCGCCACTGGCTCAATGGTCATCGAAAAGGCGACCAGCACGATCACGCTGGGGAGCCTGAGCCAGACTTACAACGGCTCGGCCAAGTCCGCGACAGTCACCACGACCCCGAGCGGGTTGGCAGTGATGTTCACCTACAACGGTTCGGCCACGGTTCCCACCAGTGCCGGCAACTACACGGTGGTTGCCACGATCAACGACGCCAATTATCAAGGCAGCACGACCAACACACTGGTCATCGCCCAAGCCTCGGGCGAGATCGTTCTCGGCAGCCTGAGCCAGACTTACGACGGCACGGCCAAAGCGGCGACGGCGACCACGACTCCAACCGGTTTGGCGGTGACCTTTACGTACAACGGCTCGGCAAACGCTCCGACCAATGCCGGCAGTTATACGGTGATCGGCACGATCAATGACGCCAATTATCAAGGCAGCGCGACTAACACACTGGTCATCGCCCAGGCCTCAGACGAGATCGTTCTCGGCAGTCTGAGCCAGACTTACGACGGCACGGCCAAGCCGGTGACGGTGACGACGACCCCGAGCGGGTTGGCGGTGAGCTTTACGTACAACGGTTCGGCCAATGCTCCGACCAATGCCGGCAACTATACGGTGATCGGCACAATCAATGACGACAATTACCAAGGCAGCGTGACCAACACGCTGGTCATCAACAAGGCGACCTTGACGGTGACGGCCGACGCCAAGAACAAAATTTGCGGGATGCCCAATCCGACGTTGACGGTCAGTTACAGCGGCTTTGTTTGCGGCGAGAGCGCCAGCGCACTGTCGTCACCGGTGGTTTTGAGCACAACGGCAACGACCACAAGTGGTGCGGGCAAGTATCCGATCACCGCCGGTGATGCGACCGCCGCCAACTACACGATCCAGTATGTGAACGGAACACTGCAGGTGTTTTCGGCCCCGCAACTGGCCGGTGCCAAAGTCAGTGTGAACGGAATGGATCAATTCGTCGTCAGTTACCCAACGATCGCCGGTCAGACGTATCAACTCGAATATACCACCGACCTCTTGTCCAAGTGGACACCTTTGGGCACTCCCTTTGCCGGGACCGATGGTATTGTTGCCGTGACCAACAGCATCAGCGTTACGCCGCAATGCTTCTTCCGGGTGGAAGTGCTGGAAGGGCAATAAAACAGCTGTTGCAGCACTGTTCAAAGATTTCATCTGAACAACTTGAGGAAAACTCAGGTTGGTGGGTGCCTCCTCGATCGCAAGGTGGGGTTTTGCCGCGTGTTGGTCTATCTTTTTGGCTGCATCCGTGTTTATGGTATCTTTGCCATGCTACACGCTTGCCGCGGGGCTGATCTCTTGGGACGGAGGTTGACCCGGGAGAGGATCGGCCAGGACGCACCCGCCGGAGGGTGGAGCGTAAAAAAGCTTCGCCAAGGCGGCTGAAGTTCCCACTGGCCATCGGCCGGGAAACGGGTAATATTTCAAGTGGATTGGGGAAAGACCTGTTGGTTTGCAGCGGGACAATGAAAACTCCGCCACCAGTGCAGGACGAAAAACGGCGTCTTGAGGTTCTCTGGCAGTATGAAGTGCTGGATACGCCGCCGGAGGAAGCCTTTGACGATTTCACTGCGCTGGCAGCGCAAATCTGCGCAGCTCCCATCGCGCTCATCTCGCTCGTTGATGAAAAGCGGCAGTGGTTCAAGTCGAAGACCGGCCTGACCGCTTCCGAAACCGCCCGCGACATTTCCTTCTGCGGCCACGGCATCCACCAGTCCGGTCTTTTCATCGTGTCGGATGCGGTCCGTGACGAGCGGTTTGCCGACAATCTCTGCTCGAAGCTGTTTCAGGCCGAAGAGATGGGCAAGTGGAACAACTTCCGTTTTACGCTGCCAGTGGCAAGAGGTTGGGGAGGTGTTGAAAAATGAATCACACAGGGACCAGGGAGTATTCCACACCTCGGATTCTTAATTCATCGCCGGTTGCCATCCTGGCGGTTGCCGTCGTGTATGCTGTGGTTGCCAAGGTGAGTTTTTTGTTTACGATCCCTCCCGGCAACGTCTCCCCAATCTTTCCCGCTGCGGGAATAGCCCTTGCTGCCGTGATGATTCTGGGGCGTAATGCCTTGGTCGGGGTCTGGCTCGGTTCTTTTGTGGCTAATACCATCTCCTTTTTTGACGGCACGGTGTCGTCTGTCCATGCAGTATTGCCAGACTTGCTGGTCGCGTCTTTTATCGGTATCGGCACCATGTCCGGTGCGGGAGCAGGCGCATTCCTGGTACGTCGTTTTTGCAAGGATGAATACCCCCTGTATAGCGGATGGAACGTGTTGATGCTGGTTACAGTCGGTGCGTTCGGCTGTTGCACGATCAGTCCCACTTTCGGGGTGGTCAGCCTGTCGCTGGGGGGCTATATCCCTTGGGAACGGTTCGGTTTCTCATGGATCACCTGGTGGATGGGCGATGCGACCGGAGCCATTGTTGCCGCTCCCCTTATTCTGGCGTGGCATCATGCACACCCTTTCCGCAAGAACCCCTGGCGCACCCTGGAAGCGGCAGTGTTGGGGGGAGTGACGCTCCTGCTTTGTTCTTGTGCCTTCTTTCGGAATGTGCCCCTCGCATACGGTCTCATGCCGCTGTTGCTATGGGCGGCATTTCGTTTCGGCATGCGCGGCGCTTCAACCACTGCCGCCGCCATTGCGATTCTCGCAACGATCGGCACCAGTCATGGCGGCAGCCCATTTCTGAGGGATACAGTTGATGAGTCACTGCTGTTCCTGCATTCATTTTTGGATGTGACCATCATCTGCGCCCTCTTTCTGGCAGGGGTACTGGCCGAGCGCAAGCGGGCGGAAGAAGCGCTCCGGCAAAGTGAGGCAACCCTGCAAAGCGTCTTCCAATCCACGCCCGTTGGCATTTGCATCATGAAAAACCGCGTGTTTCAAAGCGCAAACGATTCCTGGTGCAAGAGCTTTGGCTACTCCGAGAAAAGCCTTCTCGGTCAGAACACCCGGATGTTGTATGAGAGCGACAAGGAATATGATCGAGTCGGACGGGAACTATACACGCATCTACAGGAAGGAAACCTTGTCACAACCGAGACAAGGCTGCGCCGGAGTGACGGTACGTTCCGCGACGTTGTCTTGACGGCCGTGCTTCTCCGGACGCAGGACCCAACGGCTGGCACAGTCGTGTCAATTCATGATGTCACCGAACGCAAGCGGGCGGAGGAAGAACTGCGGCGAGTGAACCGGGCCTTGCGGACCGTGAGCGAATGTAATCAAGCCCTGGTTCGCGCGCCGGATGAAGCCACCCTCCTAACCGACATCTGCCACCGGCTCGTCGAACACGGCGGCTATCGCATGGCCTGGGTGGGTTTGGCGGAACAGGATGAAGCCAAGTCGGTGCGCCCGGTCGCCCAAGCCGGCTTTGAGGCGGGCTACCTCGACACCGTCAACATCACTTGGGCCGACACCGAACGCGGACGCGGCCCCACCGGCACCGCCATCCGCACCAAGCAACCAGCCATCGCCCGGAACATTCTCACCGATCCCGCGTTCGAACCGTGGCGCCAGGCCGCCAGCCAGCGTGGTTACGTCAATTCGGCCGCCTTGCCTTTGATATGCGATGGCTGCGTCCTGGGCGCGTTGACGGTGTATGCCGCCGATCTGGACACCTTTAACGCTGGCGAGATGGAATTGTTGGCGGAACTGGCCGGCGATGTTGGCTACGGCATCACGAGTCTGCGCGCACGCGCGGAGCGCAAGCGGGCCGAGGCAGCATTACAGGAGAGCGAAACCCGCTACCGGTTCCTTTTTGAGCACAACCCGATGCCGATGCTCATTTACGAACGCGGCACCCTGCAAATGCTGGCGGTGAACGAGGCGTTCATCCGGCACTATGGCTACAGCCCCGAGGAAGCGCTGGCCTTGCACCTGACCGACCTCTATCCCGAAGAAGAAAAAGCGAAGATTGCCGAACTGATTCCACATCTGCATGGACACGCCAACGTGGGCGAATGGCATCACCGCAAACGCGACGGTTCATACATCACCATCGTGGTCAGTTCGCACGACCTCGAATATCAAGGACGAAACGCCCGCGTGGCTGTCATGACCGACATTTCCGAACGCAAACGGGCCGAGGAGGAATTGCGGGCCACCCAAGCCAGCCTTGAAGAGCGCGTCCTCCTGCGCACCACCGAACTGGCTGAAGCCCGGGACCACGCCGAAGCGGCCGATCGAACGAAATCCGCCTTCCTGGCCACGATGTCCCACGAACTGCGCACGCCGCTCAACTCCATCATCGGCTTCACCGGCCTCATGCTGCAGGGCCTGGCCGGGCCGTTAAACGCGGAGCAAACCAAGCAGCTCCGGATGGTCAAAGACAGCGGGCAGCATCTGCTGGCGCTCATCAACGACGTGCTGGACATCTCCAAGATTGAAGCCGGCCAGATTGAGATTCGCTCCGCCCCGTTTGACCTGCCCGAGTCCATTCAGAAAGTCCTCCAAACCGTGACGCCGCTGGCCGACAAAAAACACCTGCCGGTGGTGTTGCGTCTGGCGCCAGAGGTGGGCCAAATCACCAGCGACCGCCGGCGGGTCGAGCAAATCCTGCTCAACCTGCTGAGCAACGCCATCAAGTTCACGGAGAAAGGCGGAATCACCCTCACGGCGGAAATCGTGCCTGATACCATCCGCAATCCCATCCTCCGCCCCAAGGCTACGGAGGGCAGGCCGCCATCCGCCATCCGCATTTCAGTGGCCGACACCGGCATCGGCATCAAGCCGGAGGATTTTGACAAGATATTCCAGCCGTTCCGCCAGCTCGACACCGGTCTGACACGTCAGTATGAAGGGACGGGACTGGGGTTGGCCATCTGCCAGCGACTGGCCGAGCGGCTGGGCGGCACAATTTCGGTGGAGAGTCGTTTGGGCAAAGGGAGCACGTTTACGTTCACACTGCCCCGGGAACTTGTAACGGCGGGCATCCTGCCGCCTGGCCCGAAACCGAAAGCACGCCTATGAAGCGCACAATTCTTCTAATTGAGGACAATGAACAAAACCGCTACCTCACGACGTTTCTACTCGAGAAAAACGGTTTCAACGTCGTTTCGGCCCGAAACGGACCCGAGGGGATTGAACTGGCCGGCCGAATACGGCCTGACCTGATTATTCTCGACATCCAGTTGCCGGGAATGGATGGTTACGCTGTGGCACGAGCGTTGAGACAGACCCCCCCCTTGGAGAACGTGCCGATCGTGGCCGTCACTTCCTATGCGATGGTTGGTGACCGGGAGCTGGTCCTGGCAGCGGGTTGCACGGGTTACATTGAGAAACCCATCAACCCCGACGCTTTCAATGGCGAAATTGAAAAATACTTGAAAGCCCGGTCCAACGAAGGAGGAAATCCGCCATGAATATTCTGATTGTGGATGACAACGAGCAGAACCTGTATCAATTGCAGGTGCTGCTCTCCGGCAACGGTTACCATGTTACAACCGCCACGCAGGGGGTCGCCGCGCTGGATCTGGCGCGGCAGAATCCGCCGAACCTGATCATCGCCGACATCCTGATGCCGGTAATGGACGGGTTTGCCTTGTGCCGTGAATGCAAGAAGGACAAGCGATTGAAGGCCATTCCGTTTGTCTTCTACACCGCCACCTACACCGATGAGCGGGACCGGGAATTCGCGCTCAGCCTCGGGGCCGCGCAGTTTATCGTCAAGCCCGAGGAACCGGACGCATTTCTGGCGATCATTCGGAGAACCATCGAGCAAATCGAGAGTCCACCCGTCTCGCAAACCAAACCGGCAGCGGACGTGCCGATCCGGCTTCCGATTGAAATGCCCGAAGAGGATGAGCCCGTTTATTTGAAGCAATACAATGCGGCGCTTATCCGCAAGCTGGAAGCCAAGATGGAGCAGTTGGAGCGAGCCAATCGCGAGTTGGCATACGACATCGCGGAGCGCAAGCAGATGGCGGAAGCGCATGCCCGCCTGGCAACCGCCGTGGAGCAGGCCGCCGAGGCGATTGTGATCACTGACACCAACGGCAAGATTCTCTATGTGAATCCCGCCTTTGAAAAGACCGCGGGTTACACGTGGCGGGAAGCCGTCGGGCAGAATCCGCGAATACTGAAAAGCGGCAAATATGACAGCACCTTTTACCGGCAGATGTGGGACTCACTCGCGCAGGGCAAAGTGTGGTCGGGACGGATCATCAACAAAAAGAAAAGTGGAGCGCTTTATGAGGAGGACATGATCATCTCGCCGATTCGGGACTCGGCGGGCAGGATCATCAATTACGTGGCCGTCAAGCGTGATGTGACCCAGGAAGTTGCGCTGGCAGAACAGCTCCGCCAGGTTCAAAAGATGGAGTCCATTGGCCAGTTGGCCGGCGGCGTGGCGCACGATTTCAACAACATCCTGACCGTTATCCAAGGCAACGCCTCATTGCTGCTCGATGCCAAAAATCTGTCTGAAGCGGACGTGGACCTGGCAAAACAAATCATCCACGCAGCCGAACGCGCTGCCGGGCTGACGCGACAATTGCTGGTGTTCAGCCGCAAGCAGGTCATGCAGCCCGCCCACCTGAATCTCAACGAGGTTGTGGGCAACATGACCAAGATGCTTCAGCGCATCCTGGGCGAAGATATCGCCTTGCAATCGGACTACACTCCCATCCTTCCCCTCGTCTTTGCGGACGCCGGCATGATCGAACAAGTTCTCCTGAATCTGGCGGTGAACGCGCGGGACGCGATGCCGGACGGCGGGCGGTTGACGATCGCGACAACGTCGAAGAGCATCGGCAGGGAATACACGCAACAGAACCCGGCCGCCATTCCCGGCCGGTGTGTTTGTTTGAGCGTCAGTGATACCGGCTGCGGCATCGCCCCCGAACAGCTCTCACATATCTTCGAACCTTTCTTCACCACCAAGGAAATCGGCAAGGGAACCGGCCTCGGACTCGCCACCGTGTACGGCATTGTCAAGCAGCACCGCGGTTGGATCGAAATTAAAAGCCAGGTGGGCAAAGGAACGACGTTTCGTATTTACCTGCCGGCCGCCAAGGACATTACTGCGAAACAAAAAACCACGGTTGTCGCCGAGGAATTGCCGCATGGCGATGAAGTCATTCTGGTCGTGGAAGACGAACAGCCCGTGCGCCTGCTCGTCGGCAATCTGCTGCAACGCTGCGGCTATACTGTGTTGCTTGCCGTCTCAGGAATTGCGGCACTCGATGTCTGGGAAAAGCACAAGGACGGAATCCAGCTTCTGCTGACCGACATGGTCCTGCCGGACGGCATGATGGGACGCGAACTTGCGGAAAAGTTAAAAGGCGAGAAGCCGCAACTGAAGGTCATCTATACCAGCGGTTATAGCGCAAACGTCGTTGGCAAAGGGCCATCGCTGGTCGAAGGCATCAATTTTCTGCAAAAGCCTTATCATCCTCACAAACTCGCGCAAACTGTGCGGGATTGCTTGGATCGAAAGTAGTACGCGCGCAACGAGCCGTGGAAGAAAACCGCAAAATATCCCCAATTTTTCGCGTATCGCAACATCAACTCCCCAATACCCTCCTGCGACGCTGGCGGTTCTGTTGGTGTGCATTTGCAGTTGCCACCCGCACACGGCGGTTTAGAGTGTTTAGCGTTCAAATGAAATTTTCATTGCCCATTTTTGGCCTGGCATTGCTAACCTGGTTCGGCGCGTCGGCGCAGGTGACCGTGGACGTGGTGTTGGATCAGGAACAATTTCTGCCCAGCGAATCGCTGCCAGTGGCGGTGCGCATCACGAATCGTTCCGGCCAGCCGCTGCATTTGGGCGCCGACGCAAACTGGCTGACGTTTAGTGTGGAATCAACGGGCGGTACGGTGGTCGTCAGAAAAGCCGACGTGCCGGTACAGGGTGAATTTGATGTGGGTTCGTCGCAAGTGGCCACCAAGCGTGTGGATTTGGCGCCGTATTTTGCGCTGACGCGGCAGGGCGGTTATCGTGTCACCGCCACGGTGCGCATCAAGGATTGGAACGCGGCCATCCCCAGCCCGCCTCAATCCTTTAACGTGATTGACGGCGCGAAATTGTGGTCGCAAACGTTTGGCCTGCCCGTGCCCGCCGGGGTGACGAATCGCCCGCCGGAAGTCCGCAAATACACCCTGGAGGAGGCAAATTATCTGCGTTCGCAACTGCGGATGTATGTGCAGGTGAGCGACGAATCCGAAAGGCGCATTTTCAAGGTTCGTGCGATTGGCCCGATGGTTTCGTTCAGCCAGCCGGAGGCGCAACTGGATCGCCTCAGCCAGTTGCACGTGATCTATCAAAGCGGCGCGCGCATCTTCACTTACTCGGTGGTCAATCCGGACGGTGACATCGTGTGGCAGGAAATTTACGATTATTTCAACACGCGCCCGCGTTTGCACACCGATGATGCCGGCAACATTACGGTCCTTGGCGGCGCGCGCCGGGTCAAACCAAATGATATACCCGTGGTGGAGCCGCCAAACGAAGTGCCCGCCGCTCCGGCGAAACCCTGAGCGCGCCGGTCATTGCGTCAATTCTTCCTTCGACGCGACCTGCGCCTGCATGTCTTTGACGATCATCGTGGCGCGAGTGAGGGCGGTGTCCTGTGTTTCTCCGGGGAATGATTTTAATTGCACCCGCACCGCCGCCATGGGATCGCCGTTCCGGTCGCGCAATGGCAGCGTGACTGTAACTGTGCCTTTGCCGCGCCCAAAATAAACCTTGCCGTCGGTGATGGCGGCTTTTTCCGCGTCGGAGCCGGGCTGGCCGATTTCTTTTTCCAACTTGCTGGCGGCAATCTGCGGCTGGCCTTTGTCGTCGAGTGTGTAAAGGCGCAGCCCCAGAATGCGCGGCTGTTTTTTCAGCAGGGCTTGCACGAGCGTCTGCACCACCGGCACGCGCGGTGTGTAGTTGATGGTCGTGTCGCCAAAATAACCCACCGCGTCGGACTTGGTGCGAAAACCGATTTTGCCGGTGGCGAATGAATTGTCGTGCAACGTCGGCATCACCAGTTTGCCGTCCAGCCAGCAGGTGATTTGATTACCCTGGCATTGCACGGCCAGTATGTGCCAGGTGTTGGTGGAAATGTCCGTTTCCGGGCCGATGGGGTCGGAACGGACGCCGTCCACAATTTTGTAAAACCGTACGTTGTTCCCCAGCGCGCTGGCGCGGATGACGTAACAATTGGATTCATTTTGGTAACGGAACACCACGCCGGCCATCTGCTCGGCGGTGCCGCCGACGATTTTGAACCGGGTCCTGAGGTTGAAGTCCTGGAACGTCTCGCCGTCGTAAATCAGCATCGGAAACCGCTCGTCCGTCGGGTCGGTGCTGGTTTGCGCGACCACGGCGCGGCGCGTGACCACCGGCGCCTGCGGTGAAAGCGGTGCCAGCAGCGGCGGCACTTCGTCCATGATGATTTTCCATTCGCCGGGCCGGCCGCCCCCCGCCAGCGCGGCGTGGAAATTGGTCGGCATCAGGCTGGTTGCAGCGTCGCCGAAATCAATTTTGATTTCCGCGCCGGTCGCCGGCAAGGCCAGGACCAGCCAGAAACTGAAAAGAAATTTTCGCATTCCGCGCAGCGTAACAAAAAGGACTTCGACGACAAGGAGAGTGTTGGGTGGTTCTGGGAGCGCTGGCGTCTCGCCAGCGGGTGGAACTGTCAGTCACAACGCAGCGAGCCGGCGGGACGCCGGCGCTCCCAAGGGTTTCAACAAATCCGCGGCAACTGTTCGCCGCTCGGCATGTCCAGGATCCGGTTGGCGCCAATCGCACTCTTCAACGTGACCAAAGGCGTGGAACTTTCGGTGACCTGCCCGATCATTGCTGATGCCGCTCCGACGGCGTGGCCGCACATGATGGCCAACGCGCGTTCCACGTCCTTCGCCGCGATGAACGCGGCAAAACGCCCTTCGCACGCCACGTGCAGCGGATCGAGGCCGAGCATCTCGCAGGCGGCATGGACGTCTTCGCGCACCGGCACGGATTTTTCCTCGATGGCGATTTTGACTCCGGCGACCTCGGCGATTTCGTTGAGCGCGCTGGCCAGGCCGCCGCGCGTCAAATCGCGCAGACAGTGGATTTCAATTCCGGCTTTCAAAAGTTGCATCACGAGGCCGGACACCGGCGCGGAGTCGCTTTCAATCTGGCTTTCAAATTCCAGGCCCTCGCGCACGGCCATGATCGCCATGCCGTGCCGGCCCAAATCGCCGCTGACCAGAACGCCGTCGCCGGGCCGCACATTTTGCGGCGCGATTTTCTGTTCGTGTTCGACGACGCCGATGCCGGCGGTGTTGATGAACAGGCCGTCGCCCTTGCCTTTGTCCACGACCTTCGTGTCGCCGGTGATGATTTGCACGCCGCAACGCCGTGCCGCATCGCGCATCGAGCAGACGACCCGCCAGAGTGTTTCCATCGGCAAACCCTCCTCCAGAATGAACGCGCTGCTGAGATAAAGCGGCCGCGCGCCGCTCATGGCCAGGTCGTTCACCGTGCCGTGGACAGACATCGAACCGATGTTGCCGCCCGGGAAAAAAATCGGGCGCACGATGTAGGAATCGGTCGTAAATGCAAGTTTTTTACCGGTCCATTCGACCACCGTCGAATCATGCTGCATATTGAGCAGCGGATTGGCAAACGCCGTCAGAAACATTTTGCCGATGAGCTGGTGCATCAGCTTGCCGCCGCCGCCGTGCGCCATCAAGACGTGCGGGTATTGCGAAATTGGAATAGGGCAGACGGCGTTGAATTCTGGCGTTCTCATCTCAAATTATTTTTAACTACGAAACACACGAACCACACGAAAGAATTTCATGGAAACATTCTTCGGATAACGGGTCTTATTCGTGTTCCTTTCGCGTGTTTGGTGTATTTCGTGGTTGAACCAAATTGGGCTGCCGCCGGTATCGGTAATACGCCGCGCACGCGCCTTCAGATGACACCATCGTCGCGCCGAGCGGATGTTCCGGGGTGCAGCGCGTGCCGAAGGCCGGGCATTCGTACGGCTTGATTTGTCCCTGCAAAACCAGGCCGCTGAGACATTCGGTCGGTTCGGCCACGTGATGGTCGGTCAGGCCGAATCTCTTTTCGGCGTCGAATGCGACGTAGGCATCGTTCAAGCCGAGGCCGCTCTGCGGGATTTCGCCGACGCCGCGCCACTGGCGCGGCACGACCTTGAAAACCTGGCGGATGAGCTCCTGCGCCGGCTGGTTGCCTTCGCGGCGCACGGCGCGGGCATATTGGTTTTCAACCTCGGCGCGGCCGGATTCCAGTTGCTGCACCACCATCAGCACGCCCTGCAAAATATCCAGCGGCTCGAAACCGGTGACGACAATCGGCACGTGATATTTCGCCGCGAGGGGCGGGTATTCCCAGTAACCCATCACCGTGCAGACGTGCCCGGCGGCGAGAAAACCCTGCACCCGGCAGTTCGGCGACGACATCAGCGCCTCGATCGCCGGCGGCACGAGCACGTGTGAAATGAGCATGGAAAAATTTTTCAACCCCTTGTGCGCAGCCTGATAAACCGCCATGGCCGTCGCCGGCGCGGTGGTTTCAAAACCGACGCCGAAGAAAACGACTTCCTTGGCCGGATTTTGTTCCGCGAGTTTCACGGCATCCAACGGCGAATAAACCATGCGCACATCACCGCCCCTGGCTTTCACGGAAAGCAGGTCGGTCGTGCTGCCGGGCACGCGCAACATGTCGCCGAACGAGGCGAAAATCACGCCGGGCCGGGCGGCGATTTCCAGCGCCTTGTCTATCATCTCCAGCGGCGTCACGCAAACCGGACAGCCCGGCCCGTGAATCAGCGTGATGGATTTGGGCAGCAGTTCGTCAATGCCGAACTTGACGATGGCATGCGTCTGGCCACCGCAGACCTCCATGATGTTCCACGGCCGGGTCGTGAGACGATGGATCTCCCGCGCGAATTGCTGCGCGCGTTCGCCGTCCCGGTATTCGTCGAGGTATTTCATGCTTCAACGTAGCGCAGGCGTCCCGCCTGCTCCTTCAGGGTCTGCGGCCCGCGCAGGCGAGACGCCTGCGCTACTTTCTCCCAACTCGGCGAGTTCCTCCATCTCTTTCAAATACTCGAAAACCTTGTGTGCCTCCTCCTCGTCGAGCCGGCTGAGGGCGAAGCCGACGTGGACGATGACATAATCGCCGACCTTCGCCTCGGGCACATAGGCGAGGCAGGCCTCCTTGAGGATGCCGCCGAAATTGACCTTGCCCGTGCGCGACAACGGGTCGTCGCCGCTGATGCTTTCAATTTTTCCCGGAATGGCCAGACACATGGTTTTCCATTCTACACCATCTGACGCAGGGCAGCAACGACTTGTCCCAACGCAATCCCGCCGTCGTTCGGCGGCACGCGCTGATGCCAATACGGACGAAAACCTTCCGCTTGCAAACGCCGCACGGCGTGTTCCGTCAAATAGCGATTCTGAAAACAGCCGCCGGAAAGCACCACGCGGTTTTGACCGGCGTGTTTGGCAACCGCAACGATGCCTTCCACCAGCGCGTTGTGGAACCTGGCGGAAATGACGCCGACCGGAACGCCGTCTTTCACATCCGCCAAAATCGCTTCAATCATCGGCGACCAGTCCAAAACGATTTCGGGGTTCGGAGTTTTGGTGGGGCGAGCGTCCTCGCGAGCCGCATTCTGCACTCCGCATTCCGCATTTCGCAATTCATAGGTTTCGTCAGTCTTGATTCCATCCAGCGCAAACTCCAGTTCCATCGCGGCCTGGCCTTCAAAGCGAATTTGCTGACGGAGATTGACGAGCGAGGCGACGGCGTCAAACAGCCGGCCCATGCTCGTCGTCACCGGCGAATTCAATTTTTTAGCCAGCATGGTTTTAAGCGCGGCCAGTTCTGAAGCGGAAAAGGCGGCGACCGGCGCCAGTTTTTTTTGTTCGAAAACCTTGTCGCCGGACATTTCATGAAGCAATCCGAGCGCGGTGCGGCGGGGTTCTTTGACCGCCTGGTCGCCGCCCGGCAAACGGAATGGGCGCAAATGGGCGATGCGTTCGACGCTTTCGTCGGTGACGAGGAAAAATTCGCCGCCCCAAACCGTGCCGTCCAGGCCGTAGCCGGTGCCATCCCACGAAACACCAAGCACTGGCGGCGCAATTTCATTTTCCGCCATGCACGACAGAACGTGGGCGATGTGATGCTGGACACCGATGTGGCACAGACCTCCGGTCTGTGTTTTGCCCACAGGCCGGGAAGCCTGTGCCACAAGTTCATTCGCAAACTTCGTCGAGAGATAATCCGGGTGCAGATCGGCGGCGATGATTTGCGGCACGGTCCCGTAAAGTTTTTCGAAATCGGCAATAACGCTGCGGAAGGCGGAATGGGCCTGCTCCGTTTCCAAATCGCCGATGTGCTGGCTGATGAAAACCTGGTTGCCGACCGAGAGGGCAACGGCATTCTTCAGATGCGCGCCAACAGCCAGAACAATTTTCGGAGGGCGGAGCTCCGCGACGCCCTGATTTTGTTTCTGTAGATTTTGGGGGCTCGCAGAGCTCGCCCCTCCGATGGTAATCGGCAGCGGCGCGTAGCCGCGGGCACGGCGCAGCACCAGTTCGCGGTTCAGCATCACGCGCACAATTGCATCATCCACGTGCCGCACAATCGGACGGTTATGGACGAGAAAAACGTCAGCGATGCCGCCCAGCCGTTCCAAAGCCTCGCGTTCGTCCGTGCAAATCGGTTCATCACTCAAATTGCCGCTGGTGGCGACAACGGGAAAACCGAGTTCCGCCAGCAACAGGTGGTGCAATGGCGTATAAGGCAGCATGGCCCCGAGGCAAGGGTTACCGGGAGCAATGCAATTGCCGATTGCCGATTGCCGATTGCCGGTTTTTTTCAGCAAAACGATTGGCGATTCAGGCGAGCGGAGCAGTCGCTCTTCCAACGGTGAAACTTCACATTCAGCTTTTACGTTCTCCAGCGATGGAAACATGAGCGCGAAAGGTTTTTCCTCGCGGTGCTTTCGTTCGCGTAAAAGTCGGACCGCTTTGTCATTGCGCGCATCCGTCATCAAGTGAAATCCGCCCAGCCCCTTGACCGCGACGATTTTCCCTTCACGAATCGCTTTGGCGGTCGCCAAAAGTGCTTCGTAGCTGCGCTCGGCAGAGCGTGGCTGATCTCGAGCAATGGAAAAGTCGGCGGCGTTCTGCCGAACGCCGCTACGCCACAATTCCAACCGCGGGCCGCAGGCCGGGCATGCATTGGGCTGGGCGTGGAAGCGGCGGCTGTACGGTTCGTCGTATTCGGCCTGGCATTCCGGGCACATCGTGAACCCCTTCATCGAAGTGTTCGCGCGGTCGTAGGGCAGGGACTCGATGATGCTGAAGCGCGGGCCACAGTTGGTGCAGTTGGTGAACGGATAACGGTGGCGGCGGTTTTGGGGGTCAAAGATTTCGCGCAGGCAATCGGGGCACGTGGCGATGTCCGGCAGCACCAGCGCGGTTTTGTTGCCGCTGGTTTCGCTGGGGCGGATTTCAAATGCCGTGTAGCCGGCAGGGTCGAGCCACGAAGCTTCGAGGCTTTGGATGAAACTGCGCGGCGGTTTTTCGGTTGCGAGCCGGAGCAGGAATTTTTCCAGTTCCGCACCCGGGCCTTCGACTTCGATGAAGACGCCCTGCGGGGAATTGTTGACCCAGCCGGCGAGTCCGAGTCCGGTGGCGAGGCGGAAGACGAACGGACGGAAGCCGACGCCCTGCACCGCACCGCGAACGGTGAGTTTCAGGCGCATGTGTCGGCTGGTTGGTCCGGCTTTGTTCACGCGGGGATTCTGTCCGAACCGGCTTGGAATTAAAAGCGGAAGCGGCGGGCATCCTAATCCGTGGTCGGGCGCGTCAGTCCTTTGCAAGACGTTCATCCAAACAAATCAAAGCGCCCAGTCCAAAACCTGTCGGATATTTCAATGACTTTCTGACACGCGAAGCGTCCTGGAGTGCGCCAGGCCTCCGGCGCTTTCGGCTGGAACCGCGAACAACGCGAAATGCACGAACAGCTTCAGGAAAGAAATTCTTTCGCGTGTTGGGTGTGTTTCGCGGTTGCTGTTTCTGCCCGGCTGCCAAAATCATTTTGGGATGGACGACGGGGACAAACGGATTTAACGCCAAGACTCCAAGGTGCAAAAGCGCGGAAAGCCCTTCATGCCGTCTGGACCACGGAGAAGTGATTGCTCATTACGCGCGAGGCGTAATCCAAGCACGCCTGCACGTCGCGGGCGGCGGTGATTTAAATTCAGCATTGCCTTTCGCGGCGCGGGCGGGCAACCTGTTTGACTCTGATGTCGGGGCGTAGCGTAGCCTGGCTAGCGCGCTTGTTTCGGGTACAAGAGGTCGTGAGTTCGAATCTCACCGCCCCGACCATCTTTTAAATTGCGATTTTCGATTGCCGATTTCCGATTTGAAAACTCAAACCAGCACGCCGGAAAATCTGGTCGTGGAATTGCGTTCCATTGTCAAACCACTCGACTTGGCGGAGCTTTTCCGAAAACCACAGCCGCTGGAGATCGAACTCGGTTGCGGCGACGCTTCGTTCCTAGCTGAATACGCCCGGCGGCATCCGGAACGGAATTTCATTGGCGTCGAGCGGCTGCTCGGCCGCCTCCGCAAGCTGGATCGCAAGGGCCGTCGCGCCGGGCTGACGAATTTACGCGGCGTGCAGATCGAATCGTCTTATTTTTTGCGATACCTGTTGCCGCCTCATTCGGCATCGGCGTTGCACGTTTATTTTCCCGATCCCTGGCCGAAGAAAAGGCACCGTAAAAACCGGCTTGTCAATGAATCGTTTCCGCACCTGGCTCAGGCTGCGCTCGCTCCGGAGGGCGGGGTTTATTTGCGAACCGACGATGAAGATTACCTTGCGCAAATGACCGGGGTGTTTGGCGCGAGCAAGGAGTTTCAGCGGATTGAAACGCCGCCGGAACTGGCGGAATTGCTCACGGATTTCGAGCGGGAATTTCGCGCGCGCGGCATCAACATATTGCGCGCGGCTTATCGAACGCCGGCATGAATTTCAAACGTCAATGACCGGGCCGTCGTCATCATCGGATTTTGGTGATGGCGGCGGGCGGTGCGAAAAGGTGATGCGCGTGCTGCCGGTGCCGGTCAAAATGTTCAGCGTGACCGACACGGCGCTGATGATGAAGGCGCCGAAGAACGCCGCCCAGAACGTGTTCACCGTGAATTGCAGTCCCCACAGTCCCATCAGCCAACCGATGCCATAAAGCAGCAGGGCGTTGATGACGAACGTGAACAGACCGAGCGTGAAAATCAGCAGCGGCAGCGCAAAGAACATCAGGATGGGCCGGATGAACGCGTTCAAAATCCCCAACAGCGCGGAGGCGATCAACAAATCGCTCCAACGGCGGAAGTTGATGCCCGGTACGATGTAGTAAGCCACCAGCACGGCAAGGGTGTTGATGAGCCAAACTTCCAAAAAACGTAGAGACCGTTTTGTTCCAGGTTGCATATTCGCACGATAAAAATCAACGTTCCCCAAAAAAATGCTTCAGTTTGCCGCCGAAAACAAGGAACAAACTTGAAAGCGGAAAGGTCCGCGAAAAAGACAGGGGCGGAAAATCTTCCCCTTCGCAAGCTTCGCGCGTTTTTTTGTCGCCTAAAAATTTTGACTGACGCAGATTGTTCCGAATGATCGCAAAGAAACCGTTGATTCTTCTCGCCGGATGGATTTGTTTCGGCCTGGCTGGCTTTTCGCCGGCCGTGGCCGAAAGCGTCATCGAACCCGGCGCGAAACTTGAAAAACTCGCCGGCGACCTCAAATTCACCGAAGGCCCGACGAGCGACACGAACGGCAATGTTTTTTTCACCGACCAGCCGAATGATCGCATCCTGGAATGGAGCGTGGACGGAAAGCTGTCCACGTTCATGCAACCCGCCGGACGCGCGAATGGCATGTATTTCGACGCCAAGGGCAACCTGATTGCCTGCGCCGACGAGAAGAACGAGCTTTGGTTGATCACGCCCGACAAAAAAGTGACGATGCTCGTCAAAGGCTATCAGGGCAAATATCTCAACGGTCCGAACGACGTGTGGGTGGCGCCGGATGGTGGCATGTATATCACCGATCCGTTTTACAAACGCCAGTGGTGGGACCACGATACGATGGCGCAGGACGGCGAGCAGGTTTATTATCTTTCACCCGACGGCAAAAAACTGGCGCGGGTCACAAATGATTTCAAAAAGCCCAATGGCATCACCGGCACGCCGGACGGCAAAAAGCTTTTCGTCGCCGACATTGGCGCGGACCGCACTTATGCCTACGACATCCAGCCCGACGGTTCGCTCACGAACAAAACGCTGTTTTGTCCGAAAGGTTCCGACGGCATGACGATTGACGAAAAGGGCGACCTTTACCTCTGCGGACATGGCGTGACGGTCTTCGACAAAACCGGCAGGCAAATCGAACACATTGACGTGCCGGAACCCTGGTCGGCGAACGTCAGCTTTGGTGGCAAGAATCGTCAAACGCTCTTTATCACCGCGAGCAAATCACTTTATTCCATTCATCTGATCGTCAAGGGCGCAAATCCGGCCAAGTAAGACGAGCGGTTTCAAGTTCCGTGTTTTTTCCGCCGGCTCCAGTTCGTTGGATGGTGTTTCCGGGCGGATCATTTTCCCGGAAGCGTTTTGTGAATTTCATGTGAATCGATTGTGAATAACTTTCAGGAACGGCTTCGTTCTGGGGCACAAAGTTTGCGGCTTTTCATGTTAATATGCCCCAAAACGCGTTCGGTCCCCTTGAAAGCCGCGATGAGATTGAAGTAATCCTCGATGGTCTGCCGGTGGGACTGCCGTCTGGGCGCCGCTCCCTTAGTGCCATTCGCTGCCATCTCGAGACGCTCGCCCTGGAAAGTCATCGCATTCTGTATTCCTTAAGCGTAGATGGGCAGCCGGTAAACCTTGCCCTGCCATTGCTTAATCAAAGAATTTTTTGCCGCGTCGAGGCCGGGACAGTCGCTTTGGAAGAGACTTCTCTCCTGTTGCTCAAGAAGGCGTTTCAACAAACCGATCTCGCCCGGGAGTGCGTTGAAACCGCCCTGACGCTGGTCCTCATCAACGATGGCCGGGTGGCGCACGAAGTCTGGTGGAATCTGGCTTCGGTTCTCAAAGAGCCGGTGATCACCTTGAGCCTGTTGCCGGAAAATACTTGCGAGCCATTCGATAATCGCACGTCGCTCGCCCAACTCCGCAAGTGGCAGCTGGAACAAATCGCCGCCATTATCAGGGACGTGAACGAAGCCTGCCATTCGGAAGACACCATTCCGCTCTCCAACGCGCTGGAAAACCGCGTGCTGCCGTGGCTGCAAAGCCTGAGTGAACTCATCAGCCTGTGGCATGAAACGGCCCTGGCCGGCTCACGACTCGGAATCAGCAGCGCGGTTTCTTGATCCGAAACAAACGGTTCCGGCCGCGAAATTCTTCAGTGTGAGCCTTGGCCTGTTTTACTGGTTCGCCTGGTTGACGTCTTGTCCGAAACTCATTACCGCGTTGACGCGAGTGGTAAAATACAACCCGGTCGAGTAATGGGCCGGAGCGGGTTTGAGACGGATCATCAGTCTCGACCGTTTAAATGCGGCAAAGCAGCCAATAACAAGACGATTGATTATCGTTGCGGCTTCGGCTTGGTCACGGGTGCGGAAACGTCTTCGGGCATTTTGGTGTTGGCGTCAATGACTTTTGACAGCAGGGCCAGGGCGTAGCGCGCCTTCTGCTCCTCCGGAGTCAAGTTGCTCCCGTTGGCCAGGCGGTCCATGCGTTTTTCGACTTCTTTCAGCGCGGCAGCCCACGCGTCAATACGCTCTCTCAACGCCTGGCCCTCCGGATCGTTTTTCATGGACTCACCAATCACCCTGTCGAAATCAGGCAGGGTTTTCCGGATGGCGTCACGATCGCCGGCATTTTCCAACAGCGTCTTGATCTCGGCTTGGTGATCATCAATCAGCTTGTCAATCTGACTGCCCAAATCCTTGCCGAGCGAATTGCAATATGCCTCATACTCCGTTTCCAGTGACTGCTGCAATTCCTTCCGATAAACGGGCAATTCCCCGATCAGATAGTCGGGCACCTCGTGGATGAGGTGGGGAATTTCCCACTCGACCTTCGCGGCGAGAATCGGGCCGTCTTTCACGGCGTGCTGGGCCAGCATGCCGCTGGCGACCTCTGCGGCTGCCTTCGGCTGGAAGAAGTTGACCATAATGGTGCTGATGATGCCGATGTAAGCCCCGACAAATAAAATCAGGACCATGCCGATAATCCGCGTGCGTTTGAGGAGTTGCCGGGCTTTGAGCAGTTCCTGGGCCAGATAAGCGGTCGCAACCGCTTCCCCGGTCAGGGGGGCTTCTTGGGGGGCGGCAGCAGGAGATGGTTCTGTTTTCATTTCTTTTTCTCCTTGATCTTCTTGGGTTCAGCGGCCTTGGGTTTATCGGGTTCTGGCGGGGCCAGGTCTTTGAATTCATGGACGAACACATCCATGAACATAAAGGTCACCTGCCAGGCGTCGATGTCCTTGCTGGCATCAATCGGCTCGGTTTTTTGAATTTTCTCGAGATTGACCAGAATGCTTTGGACGGAGTTCAAATGGGGGTTGAATATGTTCTCGCCACTCCGGGCGAGTTGGTCGCCGGCTTCGAGGGCCAGGTTGTTCAGCAAGGTGTCTATTTGCTGGTCATAAACGTCGGGATACATTTTGCGCAATTTGCCTTCCCGCTTTTGCAGGACGCCGCTGACGGTCTGGTCGAGAACTTTTCCCGCCTGAACCGTAAGCTCGTTCCCCATTTGATCCAGTTCGTTCAGGGCGACATCGGCAACTTCCGGGGCGCGCCCGTTGATTTCTTTCAGTTCCATCTCGACCGCCGGTTTGAGACGGTCGACCGCGCGCCCGGCGATTTTCTGGACGATGGGCAGGAGTTCCTGTTGCAGATTGGTGCTCAGGTTGCTGACAAACACCTCCTGCCTCGGGCCTGCAAGAGTAAGACTGTAAACCGACTCAATGATGGCACTCACGCCGGTAATCACGATGGCGAGCAGGGCGATGATTGTGAGGAGGCGGAAGCGGTGTGTTTGGCGACGGAGTTTTTCCAGTTCCTGGATGAGTTGTTTGGCTTCTTCTGTGCTCATAATTCAATTGTTCGGTGCAACAGTTGGAAAACGCCATAACTAACGACTGGTCCGCTGAGTAGTATCAAGCAGCAAACACGCCTACAAGTAAAATCCACATATAATTAAAATGCCGCTTAAAAAGTCATTGTCGCCGGAAAACATGCGCATTTTAACGGCTTGTTAAACAGGCCAATCCTCGTTGAGGCCAAAACGATGGGACACACGAATGTCCAAATGCCCCAAGGTCGCATTCTCTGGCTGCAAACCTTTCCTCTGACCGGTCTTGATGGCATGCGGAGTGGGAACAAATCAGCGGCGGTCTGCCGGGCCGCCGCTACGAAGAATACTACCGGCCCTTGCCTGCGCCACAGGTCATCGGCTTGGCGGATTCTTATAACTAATCGCCGGCACCGTTTCCCTTCCTTCACTGGCTGGCTGCCGTTGATGGGGCGCTCCAAATCAGGCCGGGGAAGGAGGCTGTTTTTCGGTGCGAACCGGTGGCAGGCCGCCGGTTTCCGCCAGTGTTGGATTGCGCGGGAGATACTCGGGTTGCCGCTGGTGTTTTGACGCCGGCTTCGGATGATAATGATGCGAATGCCGCCGCCGGTGCTGCGTGCGAAAAACCGCCCAGGCGAAAACCGCCAGCGCCACCAGGAAAAGAGCGCCGGAATAAATAAGGACTTGAGCAACGGTGGATCCGGAGGGAACCAACGCCCGAATTGAATTCTCCTCACCGATCCGGAACGCACCGGCCAAAAAACCTGGAGTAATCATAATTAAAAAACTGTTTATCCCGCCCGAACGGCTTTGTTTTTATCGTTGTCGGTGGCCGCGCCGGGGTTCAAACGTTGCCTCTGACAGCACAGAACGTGCCGGCCAATTTTCATCTGTCCGGCGGTTTTGGGGTCAGGCTGAAATTCTGCGCTTAAGCACGGCTTGGTCGTGCCTTTTTCCGATAACTGGCCGTTGGCGGTTTCACCTCCCCGACCGGCTGGCCGCCGTCCATCATCCGCTGGAGTTCCTTGATCTGGTCCCGCAGCAGCGCGGCCTTCTCGAATTTAAGCTCATTCGCGGCGGCGAGCATTTCATCTTCAAGTTCCTGGATGGTTTCCGTGATATCAACATCCATCTTCGCGTCACGCAAAACGGCGCCGGCTTCCGCACGCTTCGATTCGTGGGTGGCGAGGCTTTCCTCGACCGCGCGGCTGACGCTGCGCGGTGTGATGTGGTGCTCGCGGTTGTATTCGAGCTGACGCTGGCGGCGGTATTCGGTGACGGCCAGAAATTTTTTGATGCTGTTGGTCATCACGTCGGCGTAGAGAATGACTTCACCGTTAAGATGGCGTGCGGCGCGGCCGGCGGTCTGAATCAGGCTGGTCTCGCTGCGCAGAAAACCTTCCTTGTCGGCGTCAAGAATCGCCACGAGCGAGACTTCCGGCAAATCAAGCCCCTCGCGGAGCAGGTTGATGCCGACCAGCACGTCGAATTCGCCCTTGCGCAGCGCGCGCAAAATCTCGACGCGCTCAATGGCGTCAATCTCGCTGTGGAGGTAGCGGACGTTCACGCCGATGTCGCGCAGGTAATCGGTCAGTTCCTCGGCGGTGCGCTTGGTGAGCGTGGTCACGAGCACGCGTTCCTTCGCGTCGGCGCGCTTGCGGCATTCCTCGATCAGATCGTCAATCTGGCCTTTGAGCGGTTTGAGCGTGACCTTCGGGTCAACGAGTCCGGTGGGGCGCACGACAAGTTCGGCGACGCCGGGGATTGGAGCGCCGGCCTCCGGCCCGGCACGTTTTGAAAAATCATCTGACCGAGCCGTGCCGGAGGCCGGCGTTCCGGCACTCTGCCTCGCCCACTCGATTTCCCGCGGCGCGGGGGTCGCGCTGACGTAGATCGTCTGGTTTTGCATGGACTGGAATTCCAGAAAATTCAGCGGGCGATTGTCCAGCGCGCTCGGCAACCGGAAGCCGTAATCCACGAGGACGGTCTTGCGCGAGCGGTCGCCCTCGAACATCCCGCCGATTTGCGGCACCGTGGCGTGCGATTCGTCAATGACGAGCAGATAATCCGTCGGGAAAAAATCAAACAGCGTGCAGGGTTGCGAGCCGGGTGCGCGCCCGGCAATGTGGCGCGAATAATTTTCGATTCCGGAGCAAACGCCCATTTCCTCCATCATTTCCAGGTCATACTCGGTGCGCTGCTTGATGCGCTGGGCTTCGAGCAGCTTGCCGTTTTTTTCGAACCAGGCGATGCGTTCGCCGAGTTCCTCGCGGATGGCGAGGATGGCACGTTTCATCTTGTCGCCGGTGGTGACGAATTGTTTGGCCGGGAACACGGTGACGGCGCCGAGCGATTCAATTTTGTTGCCGGTCAACGGCTCGAAGCGGGTGAGGCGCTCGATTTCCTCGCCAAAAAATTCCACGCGCAGCCCGTCTTCGCGTCCCGCCGGACGAAGTTCCACAGTGTCGCCGCGCACGCGGAACTGGCCGCGGGTGAATTCAATGTCGTTCCGGTCGTAGAGCAGTTCCACGAGGCGCGTGAGGAATTGTTCGCGCGACAACTGCATTCCCGTGCGAACCGGAATGACCATGGCCGTGTAATCCTCCTTGCTGCCAATGCCGTAGATGCACGATACGCTGGCTACGACAATCACGTCCCGTCGCGAGAACAGCGAACTCATCGCGGAAAGCCGCAGGCGCTCGATTTCCTCGTTCCGGCTTGAATCCTTTTCGATGAACGTGTCGGTGCGCGGGATGTAGGCTTCCGGCTGGTAGTAATCGAAATAGCTGACGAAGTATTCGACGGCGTTGCGCGGAAAAAAACTTTTGAATTCGGCGTAAAGCTGGGCGGCGAGCGTCTTGTTGTGCGAGATGACGAGCGTGGGTTTGTCCACGTTTTTGATGACGTTGGCAATGGCGAACGTTTTGCCCGAACCGGTGACGCCGAGCAGTACTTGATGCCTCGCGCCAGACAGCAAGCTGTCAGTCAGCTTCGCAATCGCCTGCGGCTGGTCTCCGGCGGGTTTATAGGGCGCGACGAGTTCAAACATGCTGTGAAAGTAGGGGGACAACCGGTGAGCGTCAACGCAGGCTTCGGGGTTGAAACGACCGGGGTTTGCACAAGCCCGGTGGTTAACGAACCCTAAAGCAATTTAATTAATCTCGTAGCCGCGAACGTCAGTTCGCGCCCTATTCATTCTTCATTACTCGATTGGCGCCGACTGACGTCGGCGGCTACACATTGTTTGAAAACGCTCTAAAGACCGCTTTGCCGGCGGCGCTCCGGGTGCCAATTAACGCCGGGTTCTCAATTGCTGGCTTGCACACGGAAGAACCTTGCCGGGTCGCCACCTGTCGGCATGGGCAGGACCACCAGTCCGTTGGTGCCCGGGAACGCAGTGCCGTAAGGCAGCCAGTCTACCAGGTTGGTGGAGGAATAAATCTGGTAGGTCACTCCGGAGATGCCATACCAGCTCATCGTGAGGTTGGTGGTTTGCAGCCCGGCGGACAAGAAGGGCGCGATGGTGATGACCGCCACAAAGTTCTGATTCGAGACGGACGCGGTCACGTTGGTGTAAACCAGCGAGCCGGGCACGAACATAAAACCGCCGCCTGACGGCACGACCGTGCCGCTCCAGCCGGGCAGAATGCCCAGCGCGTAGTTGCCGTTGGTGTCGGTGGTGGTGGTGGACAATCCGCCGTCCGGCTGGATTAAAATGCCGGGCACCGGTTGTCCGTTGGTGCCGGTGACCGTGCCTTGAATAACGGGAAGCGAAATGGTGAACGCGCCCGTGTAAACCTCCGACATGGGCTGGCCGTACAGGTCATTGATGTTGGTCCCAACCGTGAACGTGTAATTACCCACGGCCGTCTGCAGCGGGAAACTGACTTGGTAACTGGAGGAACTCAGCATGGAAACGCTGAACGTGTCCGAATCCAGCGGCCCGTTGGGCGTCGTGAGTGAAACGTCGGTTCCAGAGAAGGAAGTCGAATCCGGCGCCTCGTTAAAGACCAGGTTCACAAAGCTTACGCCGTTGCTGACAATGCCGGCGGGTGCATGTAAGAGAACCTGCAAGGAGAAATTGGTGGAGTAGAAGATGGTGCCATCGGTGCCTGCGAAGTCGCCCATACCGCCGAAAACGGAAACCAGGCCGGTGAAAAAGTTCGCGCGGGAATAGACAGCAATGCGTCCGCCACCGCCGCCACCGCCGCCGTATAATTCGCCCTCACCGCCATCCGCGGTGATTTGACCGTTGCCGGCCAGCGTGCCGGCGGTCACCCAAATGCTGCCGCCGGAACCGCCGCCGGAATTGTCCTGGAGGCCCCAATCCCCATTGGCGCTGAACAGGCCGTCCACGGTGAGAACGCCACCCACGTTCAAACGGATTGCGCCGCCGCCCTCCGAACCGCCGTAAAGCGGTCCGGATCCCAATCCGCCGCCGCTGCCCTGGTCCACGGGTTGTTGGGCCGAGCCGTAGTTGGTGCCGCCCGGTGCGGTTGCGGAAGCCCCGCCCAAACCGCCATAGCCCGCGCCGCTTCCGGACCCGCCGGCGGATTGTCCGGCACCCGGCCCGCTGGCTTGAGCAAAGCCTTTGGCATCCACAGCAATGGCTCCGCCAGCCGCGATGTCCACGTTCTGCAGGACCATTAGGTCCAAGTTCGACTGGCCGGACAAACTGGTCACCAAGCCGCCGGCGGTGATGGTTAGGTTGCTCAACACCGGGAAGGAAGATTGCAGACAAACCACCGCGCCATCACCGACCGTAAGGTTAAAAGGTGAAGTCGGCGTGCCATAAATTGCAGACAACGGGGTGTTGGTTCCGGCGTTTCCACCATTGTTCACGAGCAATTGTCCCACGGACTGGTTGTTGGCCTTGGTGTAAATCGTCCCGGCACCGCCCGACGCGTATCCGCCGCCACCACAAGCCGAGACCGGTCCGGTAAAGACGCTGGTCGTATATCCCAGGGAAATGCGTCCGCCGGCACCACCGCCGCCGAACCCGTTGCCGGCGCCGCCGTTTGCGGAAATGGTTCCTGAACCGGCCAGAGTGCCGGCGGTAATCCAAAGGCTGCCGCCCGACCCGCCGCCACTGTTGACATCGCCATTTTTGCCCGCCGAAGTAATCCTGCCGTTGACGGCCAGTGTGCCGGCGACGGCGAGCCGGAGCGCTCCGCCACCCGCGCCACCATTCGCATAGCTGCCACCAATGCCGCCACCGCTTCCGGCGGTAACGGGTGATTGTATCGAGCCATAAGCACCGCCATAGCCGGACCGATTGGCCGCCCCCAAACCGCCATGACCGCCTCCACCTCTAATGCCGCTGTTGTAAGAGGTGGCCCCCGCGCCGGGTCCGGATGCTGCTGCATTTCCGGTGCCGTCAAACGAAATGGCCCCGCCGGCATCAATCGTGGCGTTGCCGGTCACGTTGACCGTTTGAGAAGAAGAGGAGGCAATGGTGGTCAGCACGCCGTTGGTGCGGATTTGAAGGTTTCGCACACTCCAACTGCTGGATGAGTTTTGTCCGACGGCCCCGCCAGCCACCAGCAAGTCGAAGGAACTGAGGCTGAACGTGGTGTTGGTTCCAGCGTTGCCACCGTTGTCCAAGGTCAACTGGCCATAGCTCTGCGAGTTGGATCTGAGATAAACGGTTCCGGCCCCGCCCCAGTTGGCTCCGCCGCCGCCATAGGCGGAAACCGGTCCCGTAAATGAATTGTTGTTGTAGATAATGGCAATGCGTCCGCCGCCGCCACCGCCGCCGATGGAATCCGCTCCATTGCCGCCATTGGCCGTGATGGAGCCTCCGCCGGAAAGCGTGCCCACGGTCAGCCAGATGCTGCCACCGGAGCCGCCGCCACCGCCCGGGCCGGAACCATTGCCACCGTTGGCGGAGATGGTTCCGTCCATTTGCAATGTGCCAGTCACCGTGAGCCGAATCACGCCACCGCCCGCGCTCCCGATGGAATCGGTCGAATACGCGCCGCCGCCGCTGCCGGGTATGCTGGGTGACGTCGTGGAATCATAAGTGTTTCCTCCCAGGGCGTAATTCCCGGTGCTGTTTGCACCGTAGCCTCCGTGACCCGCCCCGCTGCCCAAGCAGGTGGAATTGCAATAGAATTGTCCCGCGCCGGATCCCTGGCCGGCCGCGTAACCAAAAGCATCCGCGATAATGCCGCCCCCTGCTTGGATGGTCGCACTCGACAAAGTTACAGCGTAATTGGGATTGGTCATCAGCAGCCAGGCGTTGGAACTCACAAACAGATTGCCGAAGGTCAGCGAGCCGGACATCACCCCGACTGCGCCATTGCGCAGGGTTAAGTTCGCGGAACTCGCAGATTGCAAAGGCGTATTGGTTCCGGAATGTCCATTATTGTCCAGAATAAGCTGGCTGTTTTGTCCGGAGGATTGGATGAACACGGTTCCAGCTCCGCCCCAATTGGCTCCGCCGCCGCCATAGGCGGAAACCGGTCCCGTAAATGAATTGTTGTTGTAGATAATGGCAATGCGTCCGCCGCCGCCGCCGCCGCCAACGGAATCCGCTCCGCTGCCGCCATTCACCGTGATGGAACCTCCGCCGGAAAGCGTGCCCACGGTCAGCCAGATGCTGCCACCGGCGCCGCCGCCACCGCCCAAGCCCGAACCGTTGCCGCCGTTGGCGGAAATGGTTCCGTCCATTTGCAGCGTTCCAGTTATCGTGAGTCGAATCACGCCGCCGCCCGAGCCGCCGAACGAATAAGGGGAATAATTTCCGCCGCCGCTGCCGGAGCCGGTGGGTGAGGTTGGATAATCATAAGTGTTTCCACCGGCGGCGTAATTTCCAGTACTGTTTGCGCCGCAGCCTCCGTGACCCGCCCCGCCGCACGGGTAGGTGGAATTGTAGTAATAGTATTGTCCCGCGCCGGACCCCTGGCCCCCGGGGTAACCAAAGGCGTCCGCGGAAATGCCGCTGCCAGCCTGAATGGTGGCGTTTCCCGAAAATGAAAAGTTCACGGTGTAGGCCGGGTTGCCGTAGGAGTAGCGGTAGGTGGTCAGCCAGGCATTGGAACTCATGAACAAATTGGCAAAACTCACCGAACTGGACGCCGCCCCAATCGCTCCGTTGCGTAAAATCAAATCCGCTGAACTCGCGGATTGCACCAGCGTATTGCTTCCCATATTTCCGGCGTTGTCCAGAATGAGCTGGCCATTCTGTCCGGTGGGCTGGAGAAAGACGGTTCCCGCTCCGCCCCAATTGGCTCCGCCGCCGCCATAGGCGGAAATCGTTCCGCCAAACAGGTTCGCCGCGGGATAGATGGCAATGCGTCCGCCGCCACCGCCGCCGCCGATCGAATCAGCCCCATTCCCGCCGTTGGCCATGATGGAGCCGGAGCCGACGAGAGTTCCAGATGTCAACCAGATGCTGCCGCCAGCACCGCCGCCGCCCCCCGAACCGGAACCATTGCCGCCGTTGGCCGAGATGCGTCCGTCCACCTGCAATATGCCGGTCACATTGAGCCGGATTGCACCACCGCCTATTCCCCCGATGGAATACGTTGATGCGTATCCGCCACCGCTGCCGTAATCGGTTGGTGATGTTTGATAGCCATAGGTCATGCCGCCGCTGGCATTCGTCGAGGAACCGTTTGCTCCTCCGCCACCATAACCACCGCCGCCGCAAGGACGATAAGTGCCATCATTGTAGGAACGCCCGGAGCCGCTACCCGACCCGGCGGCAAAACCCGCGCTGTCGGCCAACAGGCTGGCGCCGGATTGAATTGTGACGTTGCCGCTGGCGGTCAGATTGAGAGTTGATAACGGGGAGGACGAGGCCAAAAGCAAGCCGTTGGAGGCAATCGTCAGATTTCCAATGGTCCACGCCCCGATGGGAATCACGCCCGCCGCACCTCGAATCAGCACGTCAATGCTGCTGCTGGAGACGGAAGCGAGAGAATTCGTTCCCGCCTGTCCGCCGTTGTCAAACACCAGCAATCCGTTCTGTCTGGTCAGTTGGGTGTAAACGGTGCCCGCGCCACCGATCTTCGCCCCAACTCCGCCGTAAGCGATCATCGAGCCGGCAAAAGTGTTCGCATCACATTGAATCGCAATTCGGCCGCCGCCACCGCCGCCGCCGTGGGTCGGTTCGCCTGCACCGCCTTGGGCACTGATGGCGCCGGAACCGGACACCACGTGCGCCGTGAGCCAGATGCTGCCGCCCGACCCGCCGCCGGAGCGGCTGTTGGTGCCGTTGGCGCCATCGGCCGAAATCGTGCCGTTGACGATGAACGTTCCGCCAGCGGTGATTTGAATTGCCCCGCCCCCGGTGCCCCCCATGCCGGCGTAACTGAAACCGCCCCCGCTGCCCAGATTCGTTGGTTGGAGGAAGGAACCGTAGGTCGCGCCGCCGATCGCGTTGCTGGAACTCATCCCGCCGTTCCCGCCGTAACCTGCGCCGCTGCCGTCCTGCGGACTTCCGGCAGAGTAGCCGGAACCGGGTCCGGCGCCGCCGCCGTAACCTTTCCCACTTGCGTTAATGACTCCACCCACATCCACTTCGACGTTTCCCGTCACTGACAGATTGAGCCCGGCCATCACCACCGCGTTTGTAACGCTGTAAGACACGTAAACTGTTCCACCATCCGGGATGGCGGAATCTGCCGTGCGCTGAATCGTGGCAAAACCGTTTGTGGTCCCGGCGGCCAGGTAGTCCACACCGTTCGAATAATTGGTTGACTCAGGGACATCGGAGACGACGATGGTGGATACGTCCACATTGGAATAGGTCAACACTTCCGCATTGGTGCCCGTCAGCACATGCAACTCACCGGAGGTGGTAAAGGGACCTTGCAGCATGCCATTCGCAACGAACGAATGCGTAAGCCGGGCGTTATTGAGAACCTGCAGGCTCGCGAAAGAATGCGGTCCATCCACGGTAAGCGTGCAGTTGGTGACGGTGATGTCCGCACTTTCATAATTCGTGTCGTTGATATTGATTGTCGTGTCGTTGGTAAAGGTCGTCGCGAATGCCGGGAGGCAGACCAGGATCAGAGTGATAACTCCTGCAATCAGGGCGCGGCGGGCCAACGAAACGAACCGGGGGAAAACAAGGAGAATTTTCATGAGTTATGAGGTCTTTCCGGGTGGAAACATTAAAAAAAACTGATGCGGATGTCAAATTCTTTTGGGGAATTGATTGCGGGCGAACACCTGCTTGTTCTGGCTGAAGGAACAGGGGTTTGGGTAGTGATTTAATAAACAAAGCTGGCAGTCGTCGATGTCCCAGTTCAGAAATTGGACAGTTTGACTTACACCAGGTCATGGCGGTCGGGGGGCCAAGGCAAGTTAATGCTCTTACCGGATTTTCCCCCAATTCTTGGCATTGGCCATGCTAACACCTTGAAGAGACTATGAATATTGTGAATCCGTCGAATCCTTTCCAAATCCCGTCTTGTTTGCAGCGGGCGGACAGTCAACAACGCCGTCGGGAGCGGTTTAAAAAGGGATTTATCGCTGCTGTGGTGGCCGTCGTAATCCTGCTGGTCGGGCTGTTAATTGAAGGCTGCATGAGCGAACAGACCACGACCCCGGCCCCGGCCAAAAAGGTCACCCAATCAACGGATGTGCCAGCGTCCTGGACAAACCCGGCTTTAATGGAGCAGCAGAAACCAAAACCAGTTCCGCAACGCGATCTTAACACAACCAGCCAGACCGCCCCGGCTGTCTCGAAGGAGAATGCAGCGACCGCCAGCCAGACCGAGACTCTTTACGTGGTCAAATCCGGCGATAACTTGACCCGCATTGCCAAAGCCCACGGAACAACGGTAAAAGCCCTTAAAGCGGCCAACGGTTTGGCGAACGACCGCATCGTTGTCGGTGCAAAACTGAAAATACCCGCGGCTTAAGCGCCCGTGGTTAACCTTGATCCTTGTCCGGTTGAGGAATGGGCGCACCCGGTTTTGACCTGGCGATACATCAATTTGGAGGGTGGGGTTACGGAAAATTGAAACGGCGCTTATCCAGCGCCGTTTCTTTTTTTGAGGTCATGGGTGATGGTTAATTTTCAATGTCGGTGATTAATTTTTACAAAATTTCCCGCTTGCTTTATCCGCCGTTAAGTTTATCTTCCCACCCGCCTGAACGCCGCGGGTGCGGATGTTCATTGAGGCTGAGAAACAACAGTTAACAAACAACCTAACATTCAACCCTCCGTTGCCACGGCAGCGTTCTCGCCTCGGCGAAGCGTTGCGAAGCCGGGTGGTGGTTAGGCAATGGAGTCTTCGAAGTCCGTTTCAGCGGACGACCAAGCCTCCCGCAGTTCAACCTGGAATAGTTATGCTCACGATGGAAGAAGCCATGAAGCAAAGCGCGACGCGTTTTGCCGCCGGCGAAATTGTCAAAGGCACAATCATCGAAGTCCGCCCGAAGGAAGTTTTGGTGGACATCGGTTACAAAAGTGAAGGGGTCATCCCCACCAACGAATTTGTAGACACCAACGCGCTCAAGGTCGGCGGCGAAATTGATGTCCTCATCGAAAAACTCGAAAACAAGGACGGCACGGTCGAACTCTCGCACGAAAAGGCCGAGTTCAAGAAAAATTGGGAGCGCATCCTCACCATTTGCAACGAGGGCGGCACGATCCTGGGCAAGGTCAAGTCAATCGTCAAAGGCGGCCTGGTCGTCAACATCGGCGTCGAGGCGTTTTTGCCCGCGTCGCAAATTGATGTCATCACGCCGAGGAACCTCGCGCAATTCGTCAACAACACCTACGAATTCAAGGTCGTCAAAATCAATCAGGAGCGGCAGAACATCGTGCTCTCGCGCCGCGAATTGATCGAGCAGGAGCGCAACGAAAAACGCACCAAACTGCTGGCCGAAATGGTGCCCGGCGACATCCGCAAGGGCACGGTCAAGAACATCACTGATTTCGGCGCGTTCATCGAGTTGAACGGCATTGACGGCCTGCTCCACATCACCGACATGAGTTGGGGCCGCATCAGTCACCCGTCGGAACTCCTCAAGGTCGGCCAGGAAATTGACGTGGTCGTGCTCGACGTGAACAAGGAAAAGGAACGCGTCAGCCTCGGCCTCAAGCAAAAAATGGCCAACCCGTGGGACAGCATCGAGACCAAGTATCCCGTCGGCGCAAAGGTCAAGGGCAAGGTCGTCAGCCTGGTGCCTTACGGCGCCTTTGTGCAACTGGAGATGGGCGTCGAAGGCCTCGTTCACGTCACCGAGTTGTCGTGGACCAAGCGCGTGGCCAAGCCCAGCGACGTGCTCAAACAGGACCAGGAAATTGAGGCCATTGTGCTCGGCATCAACCGGGAAGAGCAGAAAATTTCCCTCGGCATCCGCCAGTTGGAATCCAATCCGTGGGACAATGCCGAAGCGAAATACGCGGTCGGCGCCCGGGTCAAAGGCAAGGTGCGCAACCTCACCAGCTACGGCGCCTTCGTGGAATTGGAAGAGGGCATTGACGGCATGATTCACGTGTCCGACGTGTCGTGGACGCGCAAAATCAATCACCCGTCCGAAGTCCTCAAGAAAGGCGACGAAGTCGAGGCCGTCGTGCTCGAAGTGGACCGCCCGAACCAGCGCATCGCGCTGGGCATTAAACAACTCTCCCAGGACCCGTGGGCGAACATTGACCAGCTTTACAAGGTCGGCGACGTCGTCACCGGCAAGGTCACCAAGCTCGCGAGCTTCGGCGCATTCGTCGGTTTGCAACACGACATTGACGGTCTCGTGCATATCTCGCAAATCAGCGAGGAGCGCGTGGACAAAATCAAAAACGTGCTCAAGGCCGGCCAGGAGGTGACCGCCCGCGTCATCAAGATTGACAAGGGTGAACGCCGTATCGGCCTTTCCATCAAGGCCGCCAGCTACACGGACGAACAACTCAAGGAAGAGCAGAAAATTTTCGATGCGCTCAAACCCGGCGAAGACCTCGTGGCGTTGCAACACGCGTTCGATGCCGCCGATGAAGCGAAACAGGACGGAAAGTCCGAGTAATCACTCCGACAGATTGAATTCACACACCGGCGGGCCGGCAACGGCCTGCCGGTTTTGCTTTCGGAGGGGCGAGCTCTGCGAGCCCCAAGCATTCAGGGATTCGTGGAACTCATCCCTCCGGGGAAATCAATGACCGATGCTGGTAATGCAGGATTTTGAATTCCGGCGTGTCGCGGACTTCTTCAGCCAGCACAAACCGGTCTTCAAATGGCGGGAAAAACGCGTCGCCGGCCACCTCGCGTTTGACCAGCGTGAGATAAAGATCGGAACAGCGCGGCAGCATCTGCGCGTAAATGTCCGCGCCGCCGCAGATGAAAATTTCGTTGGGGAATTCCGAAGGATCCAGCCGTTCCAGCGAGTTGAAAATCAGCAGGTCCGTCTTTTGGTCCTTCTCCAGTTTGCTGAAATGAAACTGGTAGGCGCGCTTGAGATAACGGCCGCCGCGCCACTCGTGATATTGGCCGAAAATTTCCGGATGACTTTTGATGAGCCGCTGCGGATGCCGCGTCAGGATCAGATTCTTCCGGTTGGGCAGCGGCTGGCCCAGGCTTTCAAACGTCTTCCGCCCCATGACAATGACGTTGCCCATCGTCATTTTTTTGAACCACTTGAAATCCTCCGGCAGATGCCACGGGATTTTGCCACCCGCGCCAATCACGCGGTTCAGCGACATTGCAGCAATGGCTTTGAAGTGTTTCATGTTGGAGTTCAAGCTTCAGCTTGTTCAGTGTTTATCCCTTTTCGCTTTGCCGGAGCAAGCTAAAGCTTGAACTCCAGCTAAAGTTCCGGTGGGTCCCAGTTTGTGCCATACTCGCCAACTGGATATTCCCGCCAGATTTTCTCTGCCTGCTTGCGTCCACATTGTTCGATAAAACTTCCGCCGCTGGAAAACGGCCAATCCTGCCACTGCTGAACATAACCGTGATGCACCGGATTGTGATGAACGTAATTCAAAGTCGCCCAGAAATGCCGGTCCGATTTCATTCCTGTTTCGGCGCAATTAAACCAGACTTTGCGCCCACGTTCATTGTCTGCGCCGTTCCAATTGAAAGCGGTTCGACCATGCAGCAGGCCGACGCCGTGGAATAATGCTGGTAATTTCCTCGTAAGAACCAATGTGTGATAATGATTTGGCAGCACGCACCACGCGTAAACCTCATCGCAATCCGCTTCCAAAACCTTTAGCAGGCGGTCGCAAAAGTCGGCCATTCGTTCCGGTTTTTGTCCGATGACGTGGCGATGTTCGTAACACGCGGCGGTGAGTAAGTAACGTCCGTTCTGGTTGGCTCGATGTTGTGGACTGTGCCAGGGTCGGTCGTTGAAGCGACGGAATTCAAGCAATTCTTCGCGCTGGTTCTCGTTAAGCTTTCGCCAGAGATACATTGTTGGAATTGCGTTGGAGTTCAAGCTTCAGCTTGTTTCTTGTTGGAGTTCAAACTTTAGTTTGTTTCACCTTTTGCATTTTCATTTTTCGCCGGAGCAAGCTAAAGCTTGAACTCCAACTACACCGCAATCGGCGCTTTGATCGCCGGATGCGGATCGTAACCGATCAATTCAAAATCCTCGAACTTGAAGTGGTCAATGCTCTTCACCGCCGGATTCAATTTCATTTGTGGTAATGGACGCGGTTCGCGCGACAGTTGCAGCTTCGCCTGTTCGAGGTGGTTTGCGTAAAGGTGCAAGTCGCCGAAGGTGTGGACGAAATCGCCGGGTTTCAATCCGCAAACCTGCGCAACCATCAGCGTGAGCAACGCGTAGCTGGCGATGTTAAAAGGCACGCCCAGGAAAATATCCGCGCTGCGCTGGTAAAGCTGGCAACTCAACTCGCCGTCGCTCACGTAGAATTGAAACAGCGCGTGACACGGCGGCAACGCCATCTGGTCAATCTCGCCCGGATTCCACGCGCTGACGATGTGCCGGCGGCTGTCGGGATTTTTTTTGATCTGCTGGATGACGTGGTCAATTTGATTGAGGGAACGGCCATCGGTCGTGCGCCAGTCGCACCATTGCGCGCCGTAAACGCGGCCCAGGCCGCCGTCCTTGTCCGCCCATTCGTCCCAGATCGTCACGCCGTGTTCGTTGAGATATTTGACGTTGGTGTCGCCGCGCAAAAACCAGAGCAGTTCGTAAATGATGGATTTGGTGTGGACTTTTTTGGTGGTAAGCAGCGGGAAATTGTTTCGCAAATCAAACCGCGCCTGGGCCCCAAACACGGAATACGTGCCGGTGCCGGTGCGGTCGGCCTTGAACTTTCCGTGTTCCAGGACGTGCCGCAGCAAATCGAGGTACTGAATCATCGCGGGGAAAATTTAACCACGAAACACACGTGGGAAAAAGAAATTTAGCCGAGCGAAGAAAAAAACTTTCATCGGCTCATGGAATTTGTTTGGCCATCAAGCTCGTAAATTAAATTGTGGCCATCTACATGAAGAATCCTGATGTCTTTTTTATCACCATCCTGCAAGAAGACGCTCTGTGTATCGCGTATCACGCGCAGAACCGAGGCCCCGCCCATAAAAAGCTCTGTTCCTTTGAATATGTTGGTTTGAACAGGACTGCCCCACCTCGCTGAAAAAGTTCCATTGGGAGAGATAGTCATTGTTTCAGAATTCTCATTTGTCCAAGTGCCTTCAAGTTGATGAATCCATCCATTATATTGGTCTTCTTCTTCGATTTCTGGAATCACCGATTTGAATTCAATTGAGTCTTCGACAAACTGCCAATATCCCATGCGCCATTCCTCCGCCAATATGGCATGGCTCTCTGCCGAATAACGGCGCACTTCTTCGTTGCCAGTGACCTCATCAGAAATGTTTGGATTAAGGCAGTTGTCTCCTGTGCAGGCAAACTCTCCTTGTATTGCGGCAGACCAGCGTATCCTGCCCTTGGTCGCATACCGTTCAATCAGGGCGCGGGAATACCCGAACACCCCATTTGCGATGCCAGCATTCGTGTCCACATAATATCCTCCAACTTCTCCTTCAGAATCTGGAATGAGTAGTTTTGGAATTGGACGCAAGAGAAATTCCTTGGCGCGCCTTTGCAAGGCTGCGTGTTCGTGCCGAATGTGAATATCCAAAATTATCGGACTTGCAATTGCCACACCAAGAAAAAGTAAAATCAAACTCCGAGTGCCCTTTGAAAGAGGCAACTTTCGGCGACGAATCAAAAAAACTCCAACAACAATTAAGCCACACCAAAAAAAGAGAGTAAAAAATTTGAACAACAATCCCGAATACAAAAACATTCCAAAACAAAAAGGCGTCAAGTAGATAGCAATAGCCAGGCAAATTATTCCGACGATGATTTTTGCCGTTCGCATTGCATTGCGACTTTATTTTGCTATCCAGTTTCTGTCCAGCGTTCTTTGCTCCGCAGTTTTTAGCGCCGTCGGCGCGGTATCTTTGTAGCCCATCAGCCACAAATAAAATAAAGCTCCGTCAGGAGCGGCATATTCTGATGCCGCTCCTGACGGAGCTTGAAAATTTGGTTAAACATTTTTCTACAAATATGTCGCGCCTACGGCGCTGAGAAACTTCAACACGGATTAACACGGATTGAATCTGTGAAAATCTGTGTTCATCTGTGGCTAAAACAATGCAATTGAAATCGGCTCGCCACACGCGGTGTTTGTTGCAAAACTGCGCGCGTCATGCGAATCCTCGCCCTCGATCACGGAACCAAGCGCATCGGCGTCGCGGTGAGCGATGAAACCCGAACCATCGCGCAGCCGCTGGAATTCATTCCCGCCGAGCCGTTCGCGGATTTTCTGGCGCGGCTCCGGCAGTTGATCCCGGAAAAGGAAATCGGCCTGATTCTTGTCGGCCTGCCGCGCAACATGGACGGCAGCTACGGCCCGGCGGCGCAAAAAGTGGAGACCTTTGTTGCCGCGTTGAAAGATGCCGTTGCCGTCCCGATCAAAACGTGGGACGAGCGGCTGACCTCGGCGCAGGCGAACCGGGTTTTGATTCAAGGCGGGACGCGCCGCGCCAAACGCAAAGAGAAAGTGGACCAAATGGCGGCGGCGATTTTGTTGCAAAGCTATCTGGATGGTGGCGCTTGATTTCATTCGGAGGGGCGAGTTATACGAGCCCCTGACCAAATTGAATTGGAAAAGAATGGGACTCGCGGAGCTCGCCCCTCCGAAAAATTTGTGAACACGTTAAAATTCAAACTGACCATCGCCTACGACGGCACGGGCTACGAGGGCTGGCAGGTGCAGAAAACCGGGACCGGCGTGCAGGAAATCGTCGAAACGGCGCTGGCCAGGTTGTTCCCGAGCAAGCCGCGCCTCCATAGCGCCAGCCGCACGGATACCGGAGTTCACGCGCTCGGCATGGTCGCGCATTTTGAAATACCCGGCGCCGAATCCCGAATGTCCGCGCGCAGGCTGGCGTTGGCGCTCAACGCGTGGCTGCCGGAAGATATTCGTGTTCTATCGGCTTCACGCGCATCGAAAAAATTTCACGCGCGCTTTGATGCGGCGGGCAAGCAATATCGCTATTTCGTCTGGAACCACACGGCCATGAATCCGCTGCTGCGCCACAGCGCCTGGCAGGTCACGCGTCCGCTCAACTTGAAGGCCATGCGCGCCGCCGCGCCGTTGTTTGTCGGACGGCGTGATTTCAAATCGTTTGCCGCCAGCCGGAATTACGAGATGAAATCCACCGTGCGCCGGCTCACCCGCTGTGACATCAAAAAATCCGGCCCGAAACTGACCTTTATCATCGAAGGCGACGGGTTTCTTTACAAAATGTGCCGGGGCATCGTCGGCACGCTGGTGCAGATCGGTCTGGGCAAATTTCCGGCGGATGGAATCCGGCGGATGCTGGCCAAAAAAGACCGCCGCGTGGCCGGCATGACCGCCCCGGCGCATGGGTTGGTGTTGTGGAAGGTGTATTATAAAAAGTCAGCGGTTCGTAGTCAGTAGTCAGTAGAACCAATGGCAATGCGCAGCTGCTGACCACCAACCACTGACTACTGACTTATATGAACATCGTTTTGGTCGAACCGGAAATCCCGCCGAACACGGGCAACGTGGCGCGGCTTTGCGCCGCCACGAAAACGACGCTGCATCTGATTGAGCCGTTCGGATTCAAGCTCGATGACGCGCGGCTCAAGCGTGCGGGCATGGACTACTGGCAACACGTCGAGTGGCATCGGTGGCCTAACTGGAAAGCGTTCGAAGGAAAACTTCCAGCGAACGCCCGGCTGTGGTTTGTTGAGTCCGGCGGATCAAAAATTTACGCCGAGGCGCAATTCCGGGCGGACGATTACCTGGTATTCGGGCGCGAGACCGCCGGTTTGCCGAAGCAGTTGCTGGAACAAAACCGTGACCGCTGGCTGCGGATTCCGATGTTCAACAACCAATCGCGCTCGCTGAACCTGTCGAACTGTGCGGCGCTGGTGTTGTTTGAGGCGCTGAGACAACAAGGATTCAAGGGTGAGATTCGTTAATCGGTCAACTCACTTTGCTTTCCAACCTTTTGATTTCTTCTTTAATCAGTTCCGTCGTCCGATGTTTGGCCAGATAAACCTGGTCCACGGAAATGCCGAACGTGGCGGCCACTTTTTCCGGCAGCCATCCCTTGTTCACATACAGGTCGAAGATTTGATACTTTTGCGGGTCCAGCCGGCGTTTGACTTTTGCCATGGCGGCGTCGAGCAGGTTCTTTTCCCATTCCGCGTCCCACAGCGCGTCCAAATCCCGGCCTGCCGGATCGGCCACTTTGTCCACCGTACGGGTGCCGGTTGCCGTGTCTTCGGAAGCGGGATGGCCGGCGGCAAAAGGCCCGCGCTTGCGGAGCTGGTCGGTGATGCGCCAGCGGGTCATGTTCAGGAGCCAGGTCTTGAAGGAGCCTATCGCCGGGTCATATTCGAAGGTGGGCATGTGTTTGGCGACCGAGATCATCGTTTCCTGCACCACGTCCTGCGCTTCAGCCGCAGTCAAACCGCCTTTGAGGGCGACGCCGTAGATGAGTTTCCAGTACGTGTCAAAAAAATCCTGCCAACTCGACTGATCCTGCCAGTCTTTGAGGCGTCGAATCAGAGTTGCGCGCGTTGGAATCAATTCATCCATCGGCTCTGCCATATAACCAGTAATGTGGTCTTGAGCGATGGTTGGCAATAAAATACGCCGTCATCCCGAAAAAAGTTGAAGAAAAAGGTGTTATATGTTTGTCTGGGCTGCATTCACTGGTCAGATGCGCAAATTAATAAAAATGCTTGAACTTATTTCCTAAAGCCGGTCGCGGCCTTTGGCTGGCCGTAATTTTTGGGGGTTTTCTGGCTTGCGTCGAGGAGCTTTGGGCGCAGCCGATGGCCGGCGGTGTGGCCACGAACGAAATCCGGATTGTGGAACTTCAAGGCACGGCAGAAGTCACTCCCGCCACCGCCACCACCTGGATGCCGGTGCGCACCAACCAAATCCTGCGCCCGTTCGACCGGGTGCGCACCGGCGCCAACAGCCGGATGGCACTCCTTTGGTCGGATCGGAGCGTTGTGTCTTTCGGCGCTTTGACGGAGATTGAAGTGCTGCCGCCGGATTCAGCCGATGCGCAATGCGGATTGCATTTGCTCCGGGGCATCGTCTCTTTTTTCCATCGGGATGAACCGGGACGCATCCGGGTCATCACCCGCGGCGCCGTCGCCGGCGTGGAGGGCACGGAATTTGTCGTGACCGCGGATGAAACGGAGCGCACGACCCTGTCCGTGATTGACGGCAAGGTCCGGTTTGGCAACGAACAGGCCACACTCCTGCTGACCAACGGCCAGCAGGCCGTCGCCGTGCCGGGCCAAGCGCCCGTTCGCACTGCGGGTTTCATTGCCAACAATGTGCTGCAATGGTGTTTCTACTACCCGGCGGTGATTGATCCGGTGGATTTGCCGTTTACATCGGAAGAACAAAAAATCCTCGACGAATCCCTCCAGGCCTACCGCTCGGGCGATCTGCTGGTGGCGCTGGCCAAATACCCGGCCGGGCGGCGGCCCGGCTCCGACGCCGAGCGTGTTTATTTCGCCGGCCTGCTGCTGGGTGTCGGACAGGTTGAACCAGCCGAGGCAATGCTCGCCTCGCTGTCCGCCTCCGATGCTTCCAGCCGCCCGCAACGGATTGCCGCAGCCCTGCGCCAACTCATCTCAGCCGTGAAGCGACAGCTGAATCCGACAGCGGTCCGTCCACAATTGGCCACGGAATTCCTGGCGGACTCCTACTATGAACAATCACGCGCCATCCCCGGAATTTCATTGTCAGCGGCACTGGATTCAGCACGGCGGGCCGTGACCAACTCGCCGGATTTCGGCTTTGGCTGGGAACGGGTGGCGGAACTGGAATTCAGTTTCGGTCGCACCGGCCGCGCGCTTGACGCCCTGGAGAAAAGCCTGGCGCTCGCGCCGCGCAATGCCCAGGCGCTCGCGTTGAAGGGCTTTCTGCTCGCGGCACAGAACCAGACGCGTGAAGCCATCGGCTGGTTCGACCGTGCGCTGGCCGTGGACTCCGCCCTCGGCAATGCCTGGCTGGGACGCGGACTTTGCCGCATCCACCTTGGCGACACCAAAGCTGGACGCGAAGACCTGCTGGTGGCTGCGGCGCTCGAGCCGCAGCGCGCCGAATTGCGGAGTTATCTGGGCAAAGCTTACGCGACGGCGGGTGATTACCCGCGGGCCGTGAAGGAACTTCAACTCGCGGAAAAACTGGATCCCAAGGACCCGACACCGTGGCTCTATTCCGCCCTGCTCAACCAGGAGAACAACCGGATCAACGACGCGATTGGGGACTTGGAAAAATCGCAGGCCTTGAATGACAACCGGAGCGTTTACCGTTCGCAACTGTTGCTGGACCAGGACCAGGCGGTGCGCAGCGCCAATCTGGCGGCGATGTATCAGGACGACGGCATGTTCGACGTGGCCGTGCGCGAAGCCTCCCGCGCGGTGAATTACGATTACGCGAATTACTCGGCGCACCTTTTTCTGGCGAACAGCTATGCCCAACTCAGCGATCCAAACGAGATCAATCTTCGTTATGAAACCCCCACCGAAAGTGAATATCTGCTGGCGAATTTGCTGTCCCCGGTGAGCGCTGGCACCATGTCACCCACAATTTCCCAACAGGAATATTCCCCGCTCTTCGAGCGCGATCGGCTCGGGGTCGTTTCGAGCACGGAGTATCTGAGCCGCGGGGCCTGGACGGAGTCGGGCGCACAATTCGGCACTTTCGAAAACTTCGGCTATGACGTGGAGGGACTCTACCGTTCCGACCCCGGCCAGCGGGTGAACAACGACGTTGAACAGCGCCAACTGTCAGGAACGTTCAAGGCGCAAGTCACCCCGCAGGACACCGTTTATTTGCAGATCAAGCAGTACGAGGCGAATAGTGGGGATTTATCCCAACAATACTATCAGACTAACGCGAATCCATTCGCTCGCGTGAATGAAGATCAAACTCCGATTGTGGGACTGGGCTATCACCATGAGTGGAGTCCGGGTGTTCATACGCTCTTTTTCGCAGCTCGGCTGGATGATTCGCTTTCGGTGACCAACCCGACCGGGCCGACCCTTTTAGCGTTCACACCCTTTGGGACAGTGACCTCGTTGCAGGAGTTAACCATGCATGAGCATCTTGAGGATGATTTCACGATTTATTCGGGAGAGTTGGAACAAATCTGGCAAACGCCGAAGCACAATACCATTGTGGGCACGCGCATTCAGTACGGCAATTTCGACATTCACAACCTGCAGAATACACCATCCACCTATGTCGGTGCGTTTCCGACCAATGCCATACAACAGGATAGTTCTTCCCTGTTCCGGCGCATTTCCGTGTATGGTTATCATCAATGGCAGGTCTTCGATCCCTTGCAATTGATTGGCGGTGTGGCTTACGACCGGATCACTTTTCCCGAAAATTTCCAGACGGCCCCGGTTTCTGGAACCGAGCAGACCGAAGACCAGGTTTCTCCCAAGGCCGGCCTGATTTTGACGCCATGGGACGGTTCCACCTTCCGCTTCGCCTATACCCGCTCGTTGGCCGGCGCGAGCCTCGATCAAGGCTATCAATTGGAACCTTCGCAGGTGGCGGGCTTTATTCAGTCCTACCGGAGCATCATTCCGGAATCGGTGGTTGGACCGGTCCCCGGAGCGAAATTCGAAACGTATGGATTTTCAGTCGAACAAAAGTTTCCCACGCAGACCTACCTCGGTGTTTCCGGCCAACTGCTGAATTCCGATGTCCAGCAAACGGTTGGGGCGTTCGATTATGCATTCCTGGCAACGCCACCCCTTACGTTGCCCGGACTTCGTGAGGACCTGAATTACCAGGAGCAATCGCTTCGATTTACCGCCAATCAGTTGGTGGGCGAGCGTTGGGCGTTGAACGCGAGTTATCAATGGAGCCAGGCCGTGCTAAACGAGAATTTTGTGAATGTTCCTAATACTCTCGGCACTGGCAGTATTACACCGAGGCAACGTCTGAAGAGTGTTCTCAACCAGGTGGATTTGGTCATGGTTTACAATCATCCCTGTGGTTTCTACGTCCAACCCGAGGCCCATTGGTACTCTCAAGACAACAGCGGATACGACCCTGCCGAACCGAGCGATAACTTCTGGCAGTTGAATGCGTTTGTCGGTTATCGGTTCCTGCGCCGAAAGGCCGAGGTCACGCTCGGTCTGCTCAACCTCACCGACCAGAACTACAAGCTCAACCCGCTCAACCTATACAACGAACTGCCGCGTAGCCGGACCCTCGCCTTGCGCCTGCAAATCAATTTTTAGTGGATCAACCCGTAGGACAGGTGTTGCGCCTGTCTCCATCTTCAAGAAATGTTTCCGGGTTTGGTGTAGCGCTTAGGAAGACAAATCGTTCAAAAATCCGTCGGTTTAAAGTCAGAGACAGGCGCGACGCCTGTCCTACTAATAATATCCTTACAAAGAACCGCCGGCAGGCGGAACGCTCGCGTTGTTCCCTGGTGCGATACATTTTGTCGCACCCCCATTAAGCGATTGTTCCCGCGCTGCCGGGCGGAGAATCAAAACATTGTTTTTCCCTACATCGAGTTGCCGTCAGGGATTGAATCCGGTCAGGACTATCGGATAATTCGTCGAGGTAGGGACATTATTGGTAAAATAAATTGTGAACCGGTAAACCGGGCTGAACGGAGGATAGGGAATGGTAACCGCAGTTTGAGCGCATCCTCCATCGCCATAAGCGCCAAAATATTGAATTTTGGTATCGGTCCGGCCTGAACCATCAACAGCCGTAAGGACTTTGACGCCGGAAATGGGCGCCCATCCCCAACCTTGGGAAACCGTTTTGGCATAATTGACGTATCCCGCATAAGGTCCCGGGCAACTGCCTTGCGAACCGCTACCGAGTAAAGGAGTGCCTAACACGATGATTGGTCCCCCGGCGGGCATACCGGCGGCCATCATGCTGGAGGTCATTGCACTGGCGATAAGGGCACTGGTAGTCATTGCTTTGGCAGCAGTTGTACTGGCAACTGTTGCGCCAGCCGTAGTCTCTACCTCCACAGATGCCGTGCGAGTTGGCACCATTTCTCCGCCATTGAAAACTTCGCAGGAGTATAATCCCACATCGCCAATCCCCGCATTGGCAATGATGAGACTGCTGTTGGTTTGGCCGTCAGCGGGAACTCCATTGATCAACCATTGATAGCCATCGGCATTGTTTGCCTGCACTGATAACACGACGTTCGCTCCGATGAGAACGGTTTGGTCCACCGGCTGGGCTGTTATTTGCGGAAACTCGGATTGATCAACAGAATCAGTCAGAAGAGAGTCAGTCGTTTGGGCACGAGTGGTATTTGGCGCAATGGCAAGGAATCCGGTGATGGCTGCCAGCGTAATGATATAAGGGATGTATTTTTTCATGGTTTTTATGGTTTTTTGCTGTCGTTCTCCCTGCGCCCGACAACATCCCTAGAATCTGCACAGCAGTTTTGCTTTTCTCAGGCGAATACTGAGTAATACGCAATAACCGGGCCACTCTTTCAGACATTTTGGCTGGATGATCATGATGGAAAGACAGAGCCGGCTGGCCACCGCGTGTCATTCATTTCCCCCTTTCAACCGATCCTGTGAAAAATCACTGATTTCCCCGCCGTCTTTTTCTAAACTCCTTCAGCGGTGAAGGTCAAAGCCATCGGACAACATGAATTTTTCAAATCCGCGCTGGGCGCGGTGATGGTGGTGCTTTGCGGTCTCATGTTGTGGAAGATGCCGCTGGGGGAACCTTGGGTGAACGCCAGCTATGATAATTTGTTCCGCTTTGGCGCGCGCGCGGTCACCAACCGGGTGACCCTTATCCTGATGGACAATGCGGCATTTGATGAATTCCACCAAGTCCGCGGCCAGCTTTGGGATCGGGGATTGCACGCCCAATTGCTGAACCGGCTGGCGGATGACGGGTGCGCCCTCGTGGTGTTCGACTCCTTCTTTCGGCTACGACTGCGCGATCCCATACCGGACGAAGCCCTGGCCGCAGCCATGCGGCGGCAACAGCACATCGTGTTGGGGACCGAGCAGGCGCAGGTAACCTATTCGACACTGGACGGGGTGCAGCCCACACCGCTGTCCGAACTGTTTCGTGATGCTGCCGGAACCACCAATTGGGGTGTCGCCTGCCTCGATTCCGACCCGGTTGTGCGCCGGCATTGGCCGTTTCCATCTCCGGGGCCACATCCAAGTTTGCCCTGGACCGCCGCGCGACTGGCGGGGGCGCAATTGAGCGAAAACCCGCAGGAACGATGGTTGCGTTACTACGGTCGCGATGGCGCAGCGACCAGGTTAAGTTACCGGTTCGCGCTGGACCGACCAACGAATTATTTCCGCGGTCAGATCGTATTCATCGGCACGGCGCCGAAAACTTCGGTGCCTGGCGGCGAAACGGACGAAGACAAATTCAGCACTCCGTACACGCACTGGACCGGTGAATCCGTCGGTGGCGTGGAAATTCTGCTCACTTCCTTTTTGAACCTGATGAATGGCGACTGGCTGCGGCGGCCGGCCTGGTGGCTGGAAGCCTTGACGCTGGTAACCTCCGGATTGCTGCTGGGCGGCGGATTGTGCCGCTTGCGGTTGCCGTTGGCCTGTGCGGTTGCAGTGATGGCTGCCCTGGTGGTGGCGTTCGGGGCGATTTCTTGGAGTTACTTCACCAATTATTGGTTTCCCTGGCTGGTGATTGTGGGCGGACAAGTGCCCTGTGCCCTGGCTTGGGCGCTGGCTGTGAAGATACGTCACGCGCTCAAAAAAAAGATGGTTTCAGTTTCCCTGTCATTTCCCCGCGCGACCGTGCCAGTCGAGGAGATACCGGATGCCCCGGATTACAAATTGTTCAATCCACCCTTTGGCGAAGGCGCTTATGGAAAAGTCTGGCTGGCGCGGAACGCGACCGGACAATGGCGGGCGCTGAAGGTGGTTTACCTGGCAAACTTCGACCAAAATCCCGACCCCTACGAGCGTGAATTCAACGGCATCAAAAAATACCAGCCGGTTTCCGACAAACATCCCGGCCTGCTGCGCGTCGAATTTGTCAGCGAGAAGCAGGCGGGATATTTTTATTACGTGATGGAACTGGGTGACCCGCTGGAGCCGGGTTGGGAACAGGAGCCTTCCACCTACAAACCGCGTGATTTGGTGAGTGAACGCGCCCGCTCCCACCGACGGAGGCTGCCGGTGCGGGAATGCGTGCGGATTGGGCTGGCCCTGAGCGATGCCCTTGATTTTCTCCATCGCCAGGGGCTTACGCATCGCGACATCAAGCCGCAGAACATTATTTTTGTAAACGGCCAGCCCAAGCTGGCGGACATGGGACTCATCACTGAAATCAGGCCTCCCGACCAGGAGCGAACGTTGGTGGGCACACCCGGTTATATGCCGCCACCCCCGGAACGTCCGGGCACACCGCAGGCGGATATTTACGCCCTGGGCATGGTGCTTTACGTGCTCAGCACCGGTCGCAGTGCGGTCTATTTTCCGGAGATTGCCACGACCCTGGTTGAAGGCGGGGACCCGGCGGATTTCCTTCCGTTGAACACCGTCATCCTCAAGGCTTGTCAGCCGGACCCGGCGCAGCGTTATGCATCAGCGGCGGAGATGCACCACGCCTTGCGGGAAGCCGGGAAAGCGCTGGAAGCGGGTTGATCGTCAGTTCCTGGCACCCGCGATTTTTCCAAAAATTTCAAACCGCCGGACGCGCCGTGTCCAGACAGCTCCGCACGGTTTCCGTAAGGCTTTCCAATGAAAATGGTTTTGGCAAAACATGGCTGTGGGGTTGAATTTTTCCCGCCAGATCAGCATTGTACCCGCTCATCAGTATCACTTTCAGGCCCGGCCGTTCCCCACTTAATCGGTCTGCCAATTCCCAGCCATTAAGGCCGCCGGGCATGATAACATCGGTCAGCAACAAATCAATTTGTGAAGCGTTTGTCTTCCAAACATTCAAAGCTTCCGAACCATTGGAAGCTTCCCAAATTTGATAACCGGATCCTTCCAAAAAGCCTCGCGTGACCATTCTGACGTCAGCATCGTCTTCGACCAACAATATTCTTTCGTGCCCACCGGCAGGAATCGCTTTCGTTCGAGGAGTTGATTTTTTTGCCGCGCCGGAAGCCGTGGCCGGCAGAAAAATTTTGAAAGTGGTTCCGGTCCCAACCTGGCTGGATACTTCGATCCAGCCCCGATGTTGTTTGACGATGCCATAGACCGTCGCCAGGCCGAAACCGGTGCCTTTGCCGGCTTCCTTGGTGGTAAAGAATGGTTCGAAAATCCGCGGCAAATATTCCGGGTAGATGCCCGTCCCCGTATCGCCTACCGTGATACAGACAAACTTGCCGGTTTGCGCTTCCGGATGGGTTTCAGCGTAGGAGGCATCGATGCTGACGGCCTCCGTGGCAATGACAATTGACCCGCCTTGGGGCATGGCATCGCGGGCATTGACGATCAAATTCAGGAGAATTTGCTCGATCATGCCGACATCCGCGTTGACGAGGGGCAGATTCTCGGCGCAACGGCACTGCAGGGCAATATGCTCGCCGATGACACGCTTGAGCATTTTGGTGAAATTGCTGATGACGTGGTTTAGATTGAGGGGTTGAAATTGAACAACCTGTTTCCGTCCGAAAGCGAGCAATTGGCGGGTCAAATCCGCGGCGCGTTCGGTGGCGTCGGTGACTTGTTTAAGACCTTGGCGGGTCTCCTCCTTGAGTTGACTTTCATCCATCAGCACCAATTGAACATTGCCATGGATGACGGTGAGGAGGTTGTTGAAATCATGGGCGATGCCGCCGGCGAGTTGACCAATCGCCTCCATTTTTCGCGCCTGATGCAATTGTTCCTTGCGCTGTTTTTGTTTGGTGATGTCTTGTTTTACCGCGATAAAATGGCTGATTGCTCCGTTGCTTCGCTGGACGGGCGTGATGGTCATTTCCTCGTTATAGAGGGTTCCATCTTTGCGCCGGTTGATTAATTCACCCTGCCAGACCCGGCCCGTCAGGATGGTATTCCAGAGTCCCCTGAAAAAATTGGCATCGTGTTTGCCGGAGTTGAGAAAACCGGGGGTTTTGCCCAGAATTTCCTCCAGGGCATAACCGGTCATGGCACAGAAAGCCCGGTTGCCGAAAAGAATTTTCCCCGCCGCGTCCGTCAGGATTATGCCATTGGCAACGGCCTCCAAGGCGCTGGATTGAACCCGCACCTGCTCTTCCGCCCGCTGCCGTTGCTTTCGTTCGTGGGCTTCGCGCAACGCACGGCGCACGGCCGGTCCCAGCCGGTTGAGGTTCTTTTTAAGAACATAATCTGTAGCACCTGATTTCAGGCTTTCCACAACCTTTTCTTCTCCGATGGTTCCAGCGACAAAAATGAATGGCGTGTCCGGCTGAAGTTCCCTGCTGGCGGTGAGTGCGGCCATTCCGCTGTAAGCCGGGAGAGTAAAATCCGAGATGATCAAATCATATTGGGTCTGTTCCAATGCCGCCTGAAATTCCGCTTTTGATTTTGCATGAGTTATCTGGCACACTAACCCCTCATTTATCAATGTTTTTTCCAGCAGTTGCCGGTCGCGAAGGTCGTCTTCTAAAAGCAAAATGTGCATGGGAAATCAGGGTTGTTTCTTGCAAGCGGCAAGCGGGCAAGGGAATAAAATTTCTGTTTCATCCCGTTTCTGCTGCATGGAATCCACGCCATTGTTTTTTTATTTTATGAATACCAGCCCCGTCCTTATTCCCTTTGCCCTTTTATCCCTAGCCCCAGGATCGGGGCTGGTATAAAACATTGCCACAACGGCTTCACGATTGATTTATAACCACTCGCGATCGCTGGTTTTAAGTGAAACCGCAATATCAGTTAAAACTGCCACCACCGCACTACAGTGCTTACGTTTGTAAATTCAGAATCTTTCAAAAATTTTCAGCTTCGACAAAGATTGGGCAGGTTGGGTCCCCCGCCCCGCCATTTTTTAACCGGGTTGGTTTTTTCGGCTCGGAACCAAATTTTGAAAAATCCGGCGGGTTGGACGGAAAAAATATTCACCGTTGTCACCCAAACGGGCATGGGATGGGGTGGCCCATGATCCGGGCGCTGGGCGCCGGGACTAACCACGAATATGAGTCAACGTATTGTCGAACCCCGCGTCCAACTCCCCACGCCGGTGACATTTATCCTGAGTCAATACGGTGTCAATGTCTTGTCATCAAAATCAAGCTGTGCCTTGACACGAGGGGTTTCATGGCTATCCTCGCACGTTCCGGTTTTTCACCCGGAAGGAAGCCGAATTAATTTATGAAACGCCAGTATCAACCGTCAAAAATCCGCCGCAGACGGCAGCACGGATTTCTCAACCGCAATTCGAGCAAGAGCGGCAAGGCCACGCTTGCCAATCGCCGCCGCGTGGGCCGCAAACGCCTGACGCCGGTTTGACCCGCTGCACTCATGCCCACCCAGCCCCCAGCCGCCAGCCGCCTGGGCTTGGGCCGCGACGCGCGACTCGGGCAGAACCGGGATTTCATGCGCGTGCGGCAGCAGGGCGAGCGTCTGGCGCTCGGCTGTCTCATCGCCAACTGGCATCGCCTGCCGGATGGCGCGTCGCCAAAGCTCGGTGTCGTCACGAGCCGCAAAATTGGCGGCGCGGTGGAACGCAGCCGCGCGCGGCGTCTGCTCCGCGAAAGTTTCCGGCGGCATCAACATGAATTGTCCCAACCGGTTGAACTGGTGCTGGTCGCGCGCCATTCGATTGCCGGACGCGATTTTGCCGGGGTCGAAAAGGATTTTCTGGCCGTGCTTCGTCGCGCGAGCCTGCTAAAGAACTAAAATGAGAGATGTCAGCCAAACTGGCGTGGCGGCTTTCGGCAGAAAGCCGCATCCTCTGATTTCTCAAAAAAAATCCGGCGGTCTGCCGACCGCCACTACGATTTTGATTTTCGCCATCCGCGTGTATCGCGGGGCGGTTTCGCCGGCGCAAATTTTTTTATTCGGACCGACCGGCGGCTGCCGTTTCACGCCGACGTGCTCGCAATATGCAATGGACGCGATCCGCGCGCAGGGCGTGATGGCGGGCGGCTGGCTGGCAGTGAAGCGGATTTGCCGTTGTCATCCGTGGGGCCGTTGCGGGCATGATCCGGTGCCAAAGGCGGAAGTGAGAAGTGAGAAGGTCGAAGGCGGAATTATTTTGGAACCCACGCACTGAATTTCATGGATCGAACCGGCATCATTGTTGTCACGCTCTGCGTCATCCTGCTCGGCGTCTGGTTTGTCGAGCGGCAGAAGTACGCGCCGCCGCCGCGTTCGCAACCGCCGCCGGTGAACACCAACACGACTGCTGGCGCAACCGCCGTCACGGCCAATACCAGCACCGTTTCACCTCCGCCCAACGTGGTTCCGGTTTCCGTTTTCGACACCAACACGCCGGAAGAATTGCTGGTCATCACCAATGCCCGCGCCCGTTACACGTTTACTTCGCGTGGCGGCGGGTTGAAATCGGTGGAATTGCTGGATTATCCCGAAACCGTCTCGCCGCGCTGGAAAAAGAAAGTGGCAAAGGACGGCGTGGCCACGTTGAATCTGCGCGCACCAGTGCCGGTGCTGGCGATTTTGGGTGATGCCAGCCTGGTCGGCGATGGCAATTTTACCTTGACCCAAACCGCCGATGGCGTCCACACGGAAAAATCCCTGACGAACGGCCTGCGGCTCGCGAAGGAATTCCATCTCAGCTCGAATTACCTTATGAACGCGAGTGTGCGGCTGGAAAACACCTCGGCCCAGCCGCTCATGCTGCCCGCGCAGGAATGGGTCATCGGCACCGCCACGCCCATGGGGCCGGATGACACCAGCTACACCATGAATGAGGGGGCGATGTGGTTCAGCGGCACGGGCATTCAGGACCAGTCGTTGGGTCGGTTTTCCGGCTCGGGCTTCGGCTGTGTCCGCGGTGCGCCACGTTCGGAATACCTGGCCGGCTCGAACAACGTGGTTTGGGTGGCGGCGCACAACCAGTTTTTCACGCTGATGGCGATGCCGAAGGAACCGGCGGCACAAATGGTCGCGCGCCCGGTGAGCCTGCCGCTGTTCCCGAACGTCGAGCCGGTGCCGGGCGCACCCGCGCCGCAAGGCATTCAGACCGCGCTGGTTTATCCAACGACAACCCTTGCGGCACATCAGGTGGTCGAACGGCAAATCGTTTTCTTCGCCGGACCGAAGGAATATCGGCTGCTGGCGCGCATCGGAGACCAATTTCAAAATCAGGCTGACCTCGTGATGCAATTCGGAAAATTCACGGGATTTTTTGCCAAGGCGCTGTTGCTGGCGATGAACTGGCTGCACGACGTGACCCGGCTGGGGTACGGCGGGACGATTGTGTTGATCACCGTGCTCATCAAGGTGGTGTTCTGGCCGCTGACGGCGGCGAGCACGCGTTCGATGAAACGGATGCAGGTGCTCGCGCCGGAAATGCAGGCGCTCAAGGAAAAATACAAGGACGACATGCAAAAGTTCACCCAAAAGCAGTGGGAGCTTTATCGCAAGCACAAGGTCAGCCCGATGAGCGGTTGTCTGCCGATGGCCATTCAAATGCCCGTGTTCTTTGGCTTTTACACGATGATTCGGAGCGCGATTGAACTGCGTGGCGCGCGTTTCCTGTGGATCGCGGATTTGTCGAAACCGGACACGTTGTTCATGATTCCGGGCACCCATTTCCCGTTCAACCTGTTGCCGCTGCTGATGGGGGGATCCATGTTGTGGCAATCACATCTGACCCCGCCATCCCCGGGCATGGACCCCGCCCAGGCAAAAATTATGCGCTACATGCCGTTGATGTTTCTGGTGTTTCTTTACAATTTTTCATCCGGCCTGGCATTGTATTGGACGGTCAACAACGTGTTGACCGTCATGCAAACGAAACTCACGAAAATGAATCAGGCTCCGGTTTCGCCCGCCGCAGTTTCAGTATTGACGCCGGCGTCAAAAAAGAAGAAATAGGGTCGGACGAAACCGTTTGCTTTAAACTCTCAACCTTCAACCCTCAACCATCCCATGCCCGCGCAACCGAAAGAAACCCTCGAAACAATTCTCACGTCCCTCGGCTTCCCCGCCACGGTCGAGGAACACAAACTGGAGGAGGGTGTTTTGCTCGACGTGAAGACGGACGACGCCGGCCGGCTCATCGGCCGTCAGGGTCAGACGCTTTCCGACCTGCAATACATCACCAACCGGCTCCTCTTTCAGCAGGATGCCAGTACGCCGAAGGTCATGGTGGACGTGGGCGGCTACCGCGCCCAGGCGCGCGAGGCCCTGGTGAAAAAAGCCAGGGATGCCGCCGAAAAAGTCCGGCGCTGGGGCGACACGGTGGAATTGGAGCCGATGACGGCGTTTGATCGCCGGGTGGTGCATCAGGCGCTCAAAGACGACCCCGACGTGGAAACCCACAGTGTTGAGGTGGACGGCACGGACAAAAAAGCCATCCTGCTCCGGCCCAGACACTGATCCCGAACTCCGAAGTTGAATTTCTTCGTTAACGGAGTGCGGCCGTCCCGGCCGCAGCGATGTGGGGCGGGCGGTTGGGAAATGTTCCGTGATTTGAATGAAGCCAGTTGCTACGCCCGGGGACGGGCGCACTCCAACATAGCTTCGTCCACCCCGCAATCCTCTTTTTTCAAAAAAAGAGCGCGGACCCGCTGTCCGCGCTCCAAATCATTTGGTTACCTGTATGACCTGTCCCTCTGGTTACTGGTCAACGATGTTCAGCTTATAAATCGGCGAAACCGCGCTGGTGGACTTGGGTGGCGTGCCGAAGTTGTTGTATTTGTAGTCGAACTTGAAACGATAGTCCACGGAGTTGACTCCCGGCGGCACCGGCACGAAGCCTTCCCAACGATTTTTCACCAGCGGCACGGGACGCAGGGGATACAGCTCGCCGTTGACGAGGACATAAGGTTGAATGGTTTCCCAACGCAGCGACTGTTGCTGGGAATTAAAAGCAACTTCAACCGGATAAAGGTTGCTTGCAGTGCGCGATTGTTGCAGCGGCGTCAGGCGCGTGAACATCCCGGCGCAGCCGGTCAGCAACAACACCGATAGAACTGGCAGAAATTTTTTCCACATAATGGGGGAGCATTACACCAAGGCCGCCGGCTTGTAAAGCCGGATTTCATCGCTTGAAGCGCGGCTCATTTCCCGATAAAAGTCCCTCCTCTATGAATCCCTCAAACCAGGTCGCACCGGTTTCCAGTAATTATCGTTGGGTCATCTGCGCGCTCCTGTTTTTCTCCACTACCTTCAACTACCTGGACCGGCAGGTGATCAGTTATCTGCACGGGTTTTTCTGCGCGCCAATGGCGGATGGCGGGTTCGGCTGGTCGAACACGGATTTCGCCTTTTTAACCTCCTTTTTCACGGGCATTTACGCCGGCATGACGGTTCTGGCCGGATGGTTCATTGATAAAATCGGCACGAAATTGGGGCTGGCCCTGTCCCTGATTGCCTGGTCCATTTTCGGCATCCTGAACGCCTTTGTCGGGCGGGCACTGGCGATGCACATTGCCATCCGCAGTCTTTTCGCCGTCGGCGAAGCCGGCAACTTTCCCGCATCCATCAAGACCGTCGCCGAATGGTTTCCCAAGCGGGAACGCGCCCTGGCCACGGCCATTTTCAACAGCGGCTCGAACTTCGGCGCGATGGTGGCCGCGCTGTTCGTCCCCTGGTGCCTGATTCATTTTGGCAACGAGCGGGGCTGGAAGATGGCGTTCATCATCACTGGCGCGGTGGGTTTCATCTGGCTGATTTTCTGGTTTTGGCTCTACGAAACTCCCGCCCGGCAGAAATGGCTGTCGAAGGTTGAATTCGACTATATCCACAGCGACCAGGACGATGTCAAAACCGAGGAAAAGCCGCGCGGAGGCTTCTTCGGCAATTTGTTTTCTTTTGGCGGCCGTATTCCGCGCGCTGCGTTTTGGGGCACAACCATCATCATTGGCGGTTTCATTTTGTTCATCTGGGCGGTTGCACGGCTTTCCGGCAAGCCGGAGGCGTTTCACAGCCTGCCGGCACGGTTGTTTTTTGCCGCTGTGGGGGTTGCGGCGGGGTGGATACTCCTGGCTTTGCAGGCTAAACGATGGCATGACTTGGGAAAAACCGGCTGGCTGGTGCTGATCAATCTCTTACCAGTGGTTGGCACCCTCGCGTCGCTGGCAATTTTGGGATGCTCCCCGGGTCGTTCCGGCGCGAACCGGTTCGGGAATGAAGGCAAGCCCGGCTTGCTGGGCTACCGCCAATCCTGGGCTTTTTTTGCGGGGAAATTCATGACCGACGGCGTCTGGTGGTTCTATCTGTTCTGGCTGCCGGATTATTTGACCGGACAATTCCACATGACCAACCGGGAGGTCATGATGCCGACGTTCATCGTGTATGGCGTGGCCATCGTTGGCAGCATCTACGGCGGCAGTATTCCCCTGACCCTTATCAAAAAGGGCTGGCCGGTTTATAAAGCGCGCATGACCGCGATGCTGCTCATCGCTTTTTGCCCGCTGGCTGTGCTGACGACGCAATACTTTGGCAACGTGGACCGTTTTGGGCAATGGGCCTCGGTGCTGGCCGTCGCCGTCATCTGCATCGGCACCACCTCGCATCAGGCCTGGTCGGCCAACCTCTTTACGACCGTTTCCGACATGTTCCCCAAGCGAATCGTGGGGTCGGTCACCGGCATCGGCACCATGACCGGCGGCATCGGCGGCGTGCTCATCCAAATACTGCAGGGCAGACTGCGGGACGCCTTCCCGACCCCGCAGACCGCCTACCTCATCATGTTCATCATCTGCGCTTTGAGCTATCTGATAGCCTGGAGCATCATGAAGGCGCTCGTGCCCCGGCACAAACCGATTACCGATCTGTAAACCTGGCGCACAACTCAGGTTTAACGCCAAGGCGCGAAGCTGCCAAAGACGCAAATTCATTTTTAACCGCCGAGAACGCAGAGAACGCAAAAGGTGGGGCGAGCGTACCGAACAAGATCAAGATGCGGAAAGGTGCGCGGCGATTAACTCGCGAAGACAATTCACCGTTGCAGTTGAGTTTGTTTGAGCAGGTGGCAGAAGATTGCGTAAACGGCGACGAGCGCAGCGTGGCGTGGTATTTCGACAAACAAGGCCAGTTGCTTTGGTGGTATCGCAACCTGTCCCGGCAGGACTACCGGATTCAAGGCTGGCGCAAGCATGGGATTTTCCCCGACTTCATCGCCTCGCGCACAAGTGCAACCGACAGGACGGACTTCGACAAAGTGTTTGTAGTCGAATCAAAAGGCATCCACCTGAAAAACGAAGATACGGACTACAAGAAGAGCGTCTTCAAGTTGTGCAACAAACTCGCGGAGGAAAAAAGCTGGACGGAACTGGGCTTGGAATTTCCAGAACGCAAAATTGTGTTTGAGTTGGTGTTTGGCGACGAATGGCAGAAGGTGCTAAATAGGTTGCTGAAATGAGACAGGCTGGAAGCGCTGTCCTACGGCATCAGCGTCAATCAGCGGACATTAGCGGTCAAAAATCTTTACAACTTTGCGCCTTGGCGTCTTTGCGTTAAAACTCGTTCGTGTGCTTCGTGTGTTTCGTGGTTAAAATTCTTTGTGGATTTGCGTTCTTTCCACCTCCGCTCAAAAAAAAGCGCGGGCCGAAGCCCGCGCCTTGAATCTTTTTGGGTGGGGACGCCGCGCTGCGGCGTCCGGTCGGCGCGGCGCGCCAACCCTACCTTACACCGTGTAGGTGCTGCTGGCGGTGGTGCCGCCTTTGCCGGTCCAGTTGGTGTGGAAGAATTCGCCGCGCGGTTTGTCCACGCGCTCGTAGGTGTGCGCGCCGAAATAATCGCGCTGCGCCTGCAACAGGTTCGCCGGCAACTGTTCGCTGCGATAGGAATCGTAAAACGCCAGCGCCGTGCTGAACGCCGGGACCGGAATGCCCTTCTTGGCCGCCATGGCCACCACATTGCGCCAGGAACGCTGGCTGTCCTTGATGGCCTTCCGGAAGAACGGATCGAGCATCAGGTTCGACAGCTTGGCGTTCTTGTCGAACGCCTTCTTGATTTCGCCCAGGAACATGCTGCGGATGATGCAGCCGCCGCGCCACATCAGGGCGATGCCGCCGTAGTTCAGGTTCCATTTGTATTCCGCCGCCGCCGCGCGCATGAGCATGTAGCCCTGCGCGTAGCTGACAATCTTCGACGCGTATAACGCCTGGCGGATGGCTTCGATGAATTTTTTTTGATCGCCCTTGATGGTGGGCTTCGGGCCTTTCAGTTTTTTGGCCGCGGCGACGCGTTCCTCTTTCATGGCCGAAACGCAGCGGGCATAGACCGCCTCGGCGATCAGCGTGATGGGAATGCCCAGGTCCTGGGACGAAACCACCGTCCACTTGCCCGTGCCTTTCTGACCGGCGGTGTCGAGAATCTTGTCCACGAGCGGTGATCCATCGGCGTCCTTGAAAGCGAGAATGTCGCGGGTGATTTCGATGAGATAGGAATTCAATTCGCCTTTGTTCCATTCGGCAAAAATCTCGTGCATCTGGTCGGGCGTCATGCCCAGCCCGGTTTTCAACAGGTTGTAGGCTTCGCAGATGAGCTGCATGTCGCCGTATTCGATGCCGTTGTGGACCATTTTGACGTAATGGCCGGCGCCGCCTTCGCCCACCCAGTCGCAGCAGGGCGTGCCATCTTCCACCTTGGCCGAGATGCCCTGGAAAATCGGTTTGACGTGCGGCCAGGCGGCGGGCGAACCGCCGGGCATGATGCTCGGGCCATGGCGCGCGCCTTCCTCGCCGCCGCTCACGCCGGTGCCAATGTAAAGCAAACCCTTGCTCTCGACGTATTTCGCGCGCCGGATGGTGTCCTCGAACAGCGAGTTGCCGCCGTCGATGATGATGTCGCCGGCTTCGAGGTGCGGGAGCAATTGCTCGATGAATTCGTCCACGGGCTTGCCGGCCTTGACCATAAGCATTACCCGGCGGGGCTTCTTGAGCTGGGCGACCATTTCCGGGATCGAATGTGCGCCGAGCACCTGGGTGCCTTTGGCTTCGTTGGCGAGAAAATGGTCCACTTTCTCCACTGTGCGGTTGTAGGCCACGACGGTGAAGCCGTGGTCATTCATGTTCAAAATAAGATTCTGACCCATGACGGCCAGACCGATCAGTGCAATGTCAGCTTTTGGTTCCATAAAATTTTTTAGTAATCAAAATACACCGGAGTTTAACAAAAACTTCCCGACTGGGAAACTATTGAATCTCGCATAAACGAGCAGCACCATTTCATTAACACCGGGCTTCAGCCCGGTGAGAGCGGACAAAGAACGTCAACAACCGTTTCAACGGTATTTCCGCACTGGCAAGCCGTTGAAACGGCTCGCCCCTTCCGCCGCTTTGACACCCGGCTGAAGCCGGGTGTTAATGAAAGCCGGGGTTGGGTTACTAATTTTTTCGAGCTTCAATCGAATGTCATTCTGCCTGCCTCGGTTCTGCGCAATTAAACTCCGCTGAAGGCGGCGAACCCGCCGTCAATCGGGATGACCACGCCGGTCACAAACCCTGAAGCTTCGGCGGAAGCGAGCCACAACAACGCGCCGACCAAATCTTCCGGCACACCGAACTTGCCCATCGGCGTGTGCGCGATGATGGTGTTGGCGCGCGGCGTCAACGAGCCATCCGGCCTGGTCAACAGGGTGCGGTTCTGGTCCGTGAGAAAAAAGCCGGGCGCGATGGCGTTGACGCGGATGCCAACCTTCGAGAAGTGCACCGCCAGCCATTGCGTGAAATTGCTGACCGCCGCCTTGGCGCCGCTGTAGGCGGGGATCTTGGTCAACGGCCGGAAGGCGTTCATCGAGGAGATGTTGATGATGACGCCCTTGCCCTTGCCAGCCATCTCGCGGGTGAACGCCTGGGTGGGCAGCAACGTGCCGAGAAAATTCAGATTGAACACGAACTCGATGCCTTTCGGGTCGAGGTCGTAGAAGGTGATGATTTCCTTGGCTGCGCCAGCCAAGTCTTCCTTGCGCAGATATTCGAGACTGGTCGTGCCCTTGGGATGATTGCCGCCGGCGCCGTTGATGAGGATGTCCACCGGGCCGAGTTCCTTCTTTACCTTGTCGTTGGCCGCGTCGAGGCTGGCCTTCTCCAGCACGTTGCACGCGACGCTGATGGCCACACCGCCTTCCTTGCGGATCTGCGCCGCCACGGCCTCGGCGGCTTCCGGTTTCAAATCGGCCACGGCAACTTTCGCGCCGCACGCCGCCAATGCCCGCGACAGGGTGCTGCACAAAACGCCGCCGCCGCCCGTCACGACCGCCACCTGGTCCTTCAAATTCACCTTGAATGGAACGTTCATTTTTATTTTCCCTGTGCTTGGTTTGTTTTGGTTGGTTTGGTTAGTCCTTGAACCGGCCCCGATACGCCCACAAACCTAGTGCCGGGTTCGAAATGTAAAAGATTTTCTCGCCGTCCGGCATGAGGTTCCAGCCGTCCTTGAGTTTGGCCGGATTATAATACTGTGTCATCGGCTTCAGGTCGGCGTATCTGAAGTTGACGCCTTCGATTTCCTGCCGGGTGAGCTGGCCGGGGCAATAAGTGATGTTGAACCGGCCTTCCGACGAGCCGTGAATGAAATGCGCCGCCGCGCTGAGATTGTTCTGCAACTCGGCGTTGGCCTTGACCGCCGCCAGCGTCGCCGGCGTGCCGCGATAACCGTATTTGCGAATGAGCCGGTCAATCTCCTTGTCCTCGCCGAATTCCTTCAGACCGGGCGCGAGCACGATCAACTCGCCGCCGTCCGCCATGGCCATGCGCGTGCGATAAATGCTCTTGTTGCCCAGCCACGTGCTCTTGAATTCGGAGGGGTCCAGATAAACGACCACCTTTTTGAGCGGTGCGTCGAGCATCTCGAAATTGACTTTAAGCGAGAGCGCCGCGGCTTTGTCAAAACCAGACACGTCGTCGCTGATGTAAAGTCCGCGCACGACCAGCTTGCCGTCGCTGCCGCGACCCACCACGGTGTGGACATAGACGATGGGCAGGTGCTTGGTGAAATGTTCGGAGGCGTAATTGAGGATGCGCCGCACCGGCGTGTCGGCGCGTCCCATCATCCGTTCCATGCCATAGGCCGCGCCGACGAAGTGACTCTTGTTGATGCCTTCCTGGCCGCCCGTGCCCACGAAAATGTTTTTGTTGTAATTGGCCATCCCGATGACTTCATGCGGGACCACCTGGCCGACGGACAAAATCAAATCGTGTTTGCCGGTCCAGATGAGGTTGGCCAGTTGCGCCGGCCAGGGGAAATCCACCGCGCCGCCCGAGACCTGTTTTACAAACTCTCCCGGCACTTCGCCGACAGTGGCGATGCCCGTGCGCCAGTTGTGGACGCGGAAGAGATTTTCGGGCACGCCGGCGAACATCTCCGCGATCTGCGCCGGCGTCATGGGCGTATGCGTGCCGAGCGCGGGCAAAACGTCGGTCAAATGTGCTCCATAATAATCGTGGATGAGTTTCGTCAACACCCCCGCGTGGGAATGAAAGCGGGTGAAATCCGGGGGAACGACGAGGACCCGTTTGCGCGCGCCCAGGCGGTCAAGCGCCTTGAACAAGCCATCGCGCAAGTCGTCCAACAACAACTTGTCCTTTACGGAGCCGCGTTCGAAGAGCAGCATAAAATCAGCCTAGGTTACACCATCTGGGGCAAGGTTGGCAACGTTGTCGGAAAGTAGCGGCTCCTCGGCAGAGAGCCGCATCCTCACTTTCTTGAAACAACCGAAAGCGCTATGGTGAAGTTTGCAACCTGTCCAAGGATTAAGCTGCGCCTCTCTGTGACTACTGAACCGATCGTTCTCTTGCTCGTGTCGCATACCTTTGCAACTCGGGGCGCAAATCACGATGTCGCTGCAAGAATGCGGAGATAATACTCTGGCACTGATTCTTGTAGTAAAGACCCCAGTGGCCAAGTCCGTGCAATGCGCTCTCCTGGCAAGCTACCGATGGAAGCTGCAAGGTGGCCTCCATAACTGAGAGGCATGCCTCATCAATCTCACGCCGGGCCGTGTCCTCCGGCTGACCACGCAGTGGAAAGATGTCCCACCACATGTAGCAGATCGAGTTGAGTGCTCCCGCTCCCGGCTCGTCCAGATGCGACAAATGTGGAGTGCATCGGGCGACGAAACACTGCTCAAAGAGCTTCGAGATAGACCGGATACAATGCACTCGCTGCTCCAATGGGATGGATGCCTCCGTAAGTGCATAAAGCGGCGAGGAACTTTCGCTGATGAGAAACCAAAGTCCCTGATTGACCTGAGCATCTGTGTAGGGCGCTAGCAACTCCCCAGCGCGTTGAAAAAGCTCGGTAGCGTAGGCGACGACACGCTGCGGCTCCAACTCGGCATGGTCAGCATTCTCATCCCAATGCCACGCAGGCTCGGTGACGGGATGATCAAATATATGTCGAACCCACTCATTGAAGGAAAGTTCTGTGAGAACTTCGTTCATACGCGTGACGCACGCATCCTAACAAACAGTTAACGGCGGTCCGCAAAGTCGGGACAGCCTATTCTTTTTCATGGATTTGACATTGCGCCGGGCAAAAGGGTTTGTCCAGAACAAGCTGCGCGGCTCGCCGGGAGTAACTGAACACAACCCCCGATTGCAAACTGTCCGGAGCGCGGCGTTTACGCCGCTTTTTCGTAGGAAAGCCCACAGGCGAATTGTTTCGTCCATGTCCGTTCGGACAATGAAGCGGCCTGAAGGCCGCACTCCCTCCCGCATTCCCATTTTTTTACAGACAAACCACACCCCCCCTGCTAGTTGTGTCACGCACCAAAACCCCGGGTCATTCGGGAATTTTGTCCGCAAAATGACTTGGCGGAAAATCTTAAAACATCAGGAAAATACAATGAAATACGGTTTGAACATCCCTGAAAAAGGCGCGCTGGACTTCCTGTCCCTCGGCGCCCTGGTCCACCGCCTCGATCCGGGCATCGTCCCGTTCCGCAAGGCCACGGAATGCCGCATCCACGTCAGCGGCGGCGAATTCAACTGCGCCGCCAACCTGTCCGACTGCTTCCGTCTGAACACCGGCATCGCCACTGCGATGGTGGACTATCCCATCGGCGACCTGATTGCCGAGCGCGTCCGGGCCATGGGCGTGAAACCGTTTTACAAAAAGTTCAAGCATGACGGCGTGCGAGGCCCGAACCACGCGACGGTCTACAGCGACCAGGGCTATGGCGTGCGCCCCCCGGTGGTGTTTTACAACCGCTGCAACGAAGCCGGCGCGCTGCTCAAGCCCGGCGACTTCAACTGGAAGGAAATCTTCGGATCGGGCGTGCGCTGGTTCCACAGCGGCGGCATCTTCGCCTCGCTCTCTGAGACCACGGGCGAATTGATCATTGAAGCCATGAAGGCCGCCAAGGCCGCGGGCGCGGTCACGTCGTTCGACCTGAACTTCCGCCAAAAACTCTGGGACATCTGGGGCGGCCAGGACAAGGCGCTGTCCGTCATGAAATGCATTGTCGAACACGCGGACGTGATTGTAGGCAACGAGGAAGACCTGCAAAAAGGTCTTGGTCTGAAAGGGCCGGATGTGACCGCCAAAAGCAAGCTCGACCCGAGCGTGTTCTTCGGAATGATTGATTCGGTGGTGAAAAGCTTCCCGAAAGTCAAGGTGGTGGCCACCACACTGCGCGAAGTCCACTCGACCAATCGCCACAGTTGGGGCGCCGTGGCGTGGATTGACGGCAAGACCCATACCGCGCCGACTTGTGAGTTGGACGTGTATGACCGCGTAGGCGGAGGCGACGGCTTTGCGTCGGGGCTGTTCTACGGCATGTTGACGGGTGAATCGCCCGAGGAATGCGTGAAACTGGGTTGGGCGCACGGTGCGCTGCTCACCACGTTTCCCGGCGACACGACAATGGCGACGGTGGAGCAGATCAAGGCGTTCGCCAAAGGCGGCTCGGCGCGCATCCAGCGCTAAAATCGCAAGATTGAAATTCAAAAGAGCGATTTGTCCGGCCGACAAGACATGCCAATTCATGTTTGATAAATGGCAACATTTGAGTTTCGTCCCGGCCGGGTTGTGATATTTTCAATGTTCCTTTTTTGAGAAATGAAAATTTCAGTTCCTAAAGAAACGCATCCGGGCGAGACCCGGGCGCCGTTGACGCCGGACAGCGCCGCCAAGCTCGTGAAACTTGGCGCGCAGGTGGAGGTCGAGGCCGGCATTGGCGCTGGTGCGGGTTTTGCCGATGCGGCCTACACCGCCGCCAGTGCAACGATTACCACCGATCGCCGGGCGCTACTGAGTTCCGGCGACATGGTGCTGCGCCTGCGCAAGCCGCCGGCGGAGGAAATCGCGCTGCTGAAAGCCGGTTGTGTCCATGTAAGCCTGCTTGATCCGTTCAACGAAAAGGAATTGATCCAGAAGCTGGCCGAACGCAACGTCAGCGCCATCAGCATGGAGCTGATTCCCCGCACCACCCGCGCCCAAAAAATGGACGTGCTCTCGTCGCAGGCAAACCTCGGCGGCTATGTCGCCGTGATTCTCGCCGCGAACCACGCGAACAAGATTTTTCCCATGATGACAACAGCAGCGGGCACGATTCTGCCGGCGAAGGTGTTCATCATCGGCGCGGGCGTGGCCGGGTTGCAGGCAATTGCCACCGCCAAGCGGCTGGGCGCAAAAGTGACCGCCTACGACACGCGGCCGGTCGTGGAGGAACAGGTCAAGTCGCTCGGGGCGCAGTTTTTGAAGATTGACCTCGGGGAAACCGGCCAGACGAAGGACGGTTATGCCCGGGCGCTGACCGAAGAGCAGGTGCAGAAGCAGCGCGACGCAATGAAAAAAACCTGCGGCGATTCCGACGTGGTCATCACCGCCGCCCAGGTGTTTGGCCGCCGCGCGCCGATTCTGGTCACCGCCGAAATGCTCAATGCCATGAAACCGGGCAGCGTGGTGGTGGATCTCGCGGTTGAAACCGGCGGCAATGTCGAAGGCGTGGTTTATGACCGGGTGACCGACCGCAACGGGGTGAAGATTGTCGGCATCGCCAACCTGCCGGCGCGCGTGCCACTGCATGCCAGCCAGGTTTACGCGGCGAATCTGGTGAGCCTGGTTGAGGAATTTTGGGACAAACAAAACAAGCAATTCGTTCTCCAGCCCGACGACGAAATCATCAAGGGCTGTCTCGTCACCCATGGCGGCAAAATCGTCAACGAGAAACTGGCCGGCGTGGCCAAACCAAGTTGAAATTATGAGCACCGAAATCCTGGTTTTCTTCATTTTTGTCCTCTCGATTTTTCTCGGGTTTGAATTGATTTCCAGAGTGCCCTCGATGTTGCACACGCCGCTGATGTCCGGCACCAACGCCATTCACGGCATCATTCTGCTGGGAGGCATGCTGGTGCTCGCCAGCGCGGAAAGCTCCCTGGCCATCGCGCTCGGCTTTATTGCGGTGATTTTCGGTTCGGCCAATGTATTCGGCGGTTTCATGGTCACCGACCGGATGCTGCAAATGTTCAAACAGAAGAAAAAATGAGCTCGTTCATCGCCATCATATTCATCGCAGTCGCAGCTTTGTTCATCCTCGGCATCAAACTGCTGAGTTCACCCAGGACCGCGCGCTACGGCAATTTGCTGGCCGCGTTCGGCATGTTGGTCGCGCTGATTGCCACCGTGCCTTTGCTCGGAAGCGAGAACACCTCGCTGCTGAATCGCGGATGGAACCTGAATTACACGCTCATGGTGGTCGGGATTATGATCGGTTTGATCATTGGTGCCATCGGCGCGTATTCGGTGAAGATGACCGCGATGCCACAGATGGTGGCGCTGTTCAACGGCGTGGGCGGCGGCGCGGCGGCACTGGTCGCGAGCCTGGAATTTCTGCGGCGGGCCAACAGCCCGGAAGGCATCACCACATTCTTCGCCATCACGATGCTGTTCGCCACGTTGATCGGCTCGCTCTCGTTCTCCGGCAGCATCATCGCGTTCCTTAAATTACAGGGGCACCTCGAAAAACCGCACACGTTTCCCGGCCAAAACATTCTCAACGGCCTGATTCTCGTCGTCATCCTCGGTTTGTGCGCCTACCTGACCGGCTGGGCGACGACCAATCCCACGGCGTTCGTCGCAATGTTCGTGCTCGCGCTCGTTTTCGGCGTGGCAATGGTCATGCCCATCGGCGGGGCGGACATGCCGGTGGTCATTTCGCTGTTGAACTCGTTCACCGGCCTCGCGGTCGCGGCGGACGGTTTCACCATCAACAATCTTTCGATGATCGTTGCCGGCACACTCGTCGGTTCGAGCGGCACGCTGCTGACCCTGCTCATGTGCAAGGCCATGAACCGGCCCGTCACCAACGTTCTTTTTGGCGCGTTTGGTTCGAGCAGCGGCGGCGGCAAGGCCGGCGCGGGTGACCTCGGCGGAAAAACCGCCAAACCCATCCAGGCCGACGAAGCCGCGTTGCTGCTGGGTTACGCCCAGCAAGTCGTCATCGTGCCCGGCTACGGCATGGCCGTGGCGCAAGCGCAGCATCAGGTGCGCGAACTTTCCGACGAACTCGGCAAGCGCGGTGTGGAAGTCCGCTTTGCCATCCATCCCGTCGCCGGCCGCATGCCCGGCCACATGAACGTTCTGCTGGCCGAAGCCAACGTCCCTTACGACCAGCTTTGCGAAATGGAAG
>JBEKXN010000021.1:0-62900 GCA_049511835.1 Verrucomicrobiota bacterium
TCGGCGGAGGGGCCGAAAGACACAGGCAGGATGCCTGTCCCACCTTGGGGATCGGCCGTCCCTGCCTTTCGTGTCGTATGTGTGTTTCGTGGGCGAAAAGCCCCGTGGGGCCACGCCTCTTTACGGGATTAAAGTTTGGGGCTCACAGAGCTCGCCCCTCCGCAAGCAATAGTTAAAATGGGGCCTCGTGCAACTCGCCCCTCCGACATAAACGGGTCGCCCATCAGTGTGAGCGGTTCGCGTAGAACACGACGGGCTGCGAAAAGGATTTCCGTCAAGCAGCTTTTTTCTCAAAAACTTTTTTTGTCTTTGGCCGGTGCGATAGCTTTCAAATCGCGAAGTCGGTGTATTCGGGCTTCACGGCTTCGGGGGGCGGCAACAGCATTCCGGCGCCGACGGTGGCGTTGGTGCCCTGTTCAATCAAAATGAACGAGCCGGTGAGCCGGTTGGTGTTGTAGCCGTCATAGACAATCGGTTTGGCGGTTTTCAGGCGGACGATGCCGACGTCGTTCACCGCCAACGCAGCGGGCGCGGCTTCCGGTTCAAACGTGGCCATGTTGATGCGGCTTTCCACCTGGGTGACAACGGCCTGGACGGTTTGTGCGGCGTGCTTGAGAAAATATTTTTTGCCCGACTGCAACGGGCGTTGGTGCATCCAGCAAATGTGCGCGTGCAAATCGGAGCTTTGTCCCGGCAAATTTTCCAGGCCCACAATCATGTCGCCCCGGCTCACGTCAATGTCGTGTTCAAGGCAAAGCGTCACCGATTGCGGGCAGAACGCTTCTTCGAGCGGACCGTCATAAGTCCAGATGTCCTTCACGGTGGTCTTGATGCCGGCGGGCAGCACGGCCACGGTCTGGCCTTTGCGCACAATGCCGCTGGCGATTTGCCCGCTCAGACCGCGGAAATCGTGCAGTTGCGGATCGGTCGGATTGTTTGGGCGATTTACCCATTGGACGGGAAAACGCAATGCGTTGAGGTTCCAGTCGCTGGCGATGTGGACGGTTTCCAGATGCGCGAGCAGGGTCGGGCCTTCAAACCACGGCGTGCGCGGTGACGGCGTAACAACGTTATCGCCGTTGAGCGCGCTGATAGGAATGAATTTCACATCGCGGAACACGTCGAGCTTCGGTATGAAATCCTCGAATTCATCGCGAATTTCCAAAAATCGTTCCTTGTTCCAATCCACCAAATCCATTTTATTCACCGCAATGATCAGGTGCGGAATGCCGAGCAGTGCGGCGAGATAAGTGTGACGGCGGCTTTGCTCGATCACGCCCTGCCGCGCGTCCACGAGCACGATGGCCAGGTTTGCGGTTGAGGCGCCGGTGACCATGTTGCGGGTGTATTGCACGTGCCCCGGCGTGTCGGCGACGATGAACTTCCGCTTGGGCGTGGCGAAGTAGCGATAGGCCACGTCAATCGTAATGCCTTGTTCGCGCTCGGCGCGCAGGCCGTCGGTGAGGTTGGCCAGGTTGATTTGCCCGCCGCCGGTGATGTCGGCGGAACGTTCGAGCGCCTCGAGCTGGTCCTCCATGAGATTCTTGGAATCGTACAGCAACCGGCCGATGAGGGTGGACTTGCCGTCGTCCACCGAGCCGCAGGTATTTATTCGGAGGATTTCAATTGGATGTTGGGTGTGGGGCATTGGTTTGTTAAATCAGTTAAACCGGTGGCTGGTTAAATGACGGCTGCGTGTTGGTGCTGGATTTCATTTTGCCAATTTAACTCATTTAACCAGTTACCAATTACTCCTTTCAAAAATAGCCGGCTTTTTTACGATCTTCCATCGCGGCCTCGCTGGCCTTGTCGTCAGCGCGGGAACCGCGTTCAGTCACCCGGGCGGCGGCGATTTCGGCGATGATGTCGTCCACGGAATCCGCCGGTGATTCAACCATGCCGGTACTGATGATGTCGCCGATGGTGCGGACACGGACGACGAGTTCCTTCACCTGCTCTTTCTCCTTCGGCGGCAGCAAATCCGTTACGGGCAGCCACTGGTGGTTGCGGCGGACGCATTTGCGTTTGTGGCTGAAATAAATGGCCGGCACCTCCAGCTTTTCACGCTTGATGTATTCCCACACGTCCATCTCCGTCCAATTGGAGAGCGGGAAGACGCGCATGTTTTCGCCGGGATTCACGCGGGGGTTGTAAAGATTCCAGATTTCCGGCCGCTGACTTTTCGGGTCCCACTGGCCGAAGCTGTCGCGGAAACTGAAGAACCGTTCCTTCGACCGGGCTTTTTCCTCGTCGCGTCGCGCGCCACCGATGGCGCAATCAAATCGAAACTCCTCGATGGCATCCAGCAGGGCGGGAATTTGCAGTTTGTTGCGGCTGATTTCACCCGGCGCGGGATGGGCCAGCCCTTTGGCAATGGCTTCTTCGACGGTGCGGACGATCAGCTTCGCGCCGAGTTCCTTCGCGCGCCGGTCGCGGAATTCAATCAATTCCGGAAATTCGTGGCCGGTTTCAATGTTGAGCAACGGCATCGGAATGTCGGACGGGCGAAACGCCTTCTCCGCGAGGCGCAGCAGGCAGATGGAATCCTTGCCGCCGGAGAAGAGCAGGGTGGGGCGCTCGAATTCCGCGGCGACTTCACGCATGATGTGAATCGCCTCGGTTTCCAGGTATTGCAGGTGATCCAAATGATAGCTGCTCAAGGTGTTAAATGGTTAAATAAGTTAAATGGTTAAATTAGTGGTTAGTGCCTTGTCTGGGCGAAAGCAGAAGGTCGGGATGTTGTTCCAAAAGTTCTTCGAGCCATTCCATTGATTCGTTGTCATCGGGGGCGGCCTGATAAGACTGAGGGGTTTCGCGCAGTTCAAGCGACGAACCCAACTTGCGGTCACGGAGATAGCGCAAGCAACCGTTGGTTAATTTCAGCACTTGCCACGCGGTGTTTTTCAACCCGACGACTTCATCCGAAGGCAAATAATTTTCATCCGCACAAACGTTTAAGTCGTCAATCAATTCTTCCAATGAACCGCGAGAGATGAGTGTAAATTTGATTTGATCAAGAAAATGAAATCTGCCGTGCCCTTCAGCCAGATTATTGGTGAGAGAAACCGCCGCGCGCCGGACCTGACTGACCAGGCCGAATTTCTCAAAGTCCGGCAATCGTTTCGTGACGCGATACATGGCCTTGCGAAATTCCCGTGCAGCTTTATAGACTTCCAAATTTTCAAACGAACGGTAAATCGCCGGCTTTTCAATTGTTGGTGTACTCATAGGTCGTTCAAACAATTACTGATTTAACCCATTTAACCAATCACTTATTTGACCGCTTCGGCCCCCCAGGCGGCATGCAGGCCGCATTCGCGTTTATCGTCGGCCTTGGCCGGGTCGAAATAATCCCATTCATTCGGGAGGCTGTGCTGCTTCAAATAATTTTCCATGTCCGCGTCGCTCAGATAAAAAACCGGGCTGACCTTGAGCGCGTCGAAATTTTTGTCCTCGGAAACGATGTCGAGTCCGGCGCGATTCGGGTTCTGCACCTGGCGCAAGGCGGTGAGCCAGACGGTCGGCGCCAGTTCCTTCATGCCGCGCTGAAACGGTTCGAGTTTTATCGTGGTGCTGAACGCCTTGATGCGCTCCTCGTTTTCCGGTGTCGGTTCCGGCGGGCCGCCAAACACAGCGTCGTAATGCGCGGCGGTCATTTGGGGAACAAACGTCTTGAGGTTCAGCTTGAGCAGTTTTTTTAACTGCCCGGCGTGTTTATAGGTCGCCGGGCGGTTATAGCCATGGTCCACCCACAGCACCGGGATGTCCGGTTGCACCTGCGTGCAGAGATGCAAAATAGCCGCTTCGTAAGGGCGAAAATTCGTGGAGACGATGGCGCGGCCCTTTGCCTGCGCAACGGCCCAGCGGACAATTTCGAGCGGCGATTGGTTTCGCAGCCCGGCATTGGCCTTGTAAATTTGATCAGGAGTCATATTTGAATAACCACAAAGTCACGAAGACACGGAGAATTTATTTCTTTGTGCCTTGGTGGTTTAATTCATTGCCGGTTGCTCCTTCAAAAACACCCGGTCGCACCAGTCGCCGAACCGTTCGCCGGGGTTGCGTTCTTTCGCAAAGCGGGCAAGCACGGGGCGCAGTTCGTTTTCGATGTCCACGTCCTTGATCACGTCTTTCCAAATGCGGTTGAGGCGCGTGCCGGCGGTGTCGCCGCCCAGCCAGACCTGATAGCGTCCCGGCGCTTTGCCGACAAACGCGATCTCCGCCAGGTAAGGCCGCGCACAGCCGTTCGGACAGCCGGTGGAGCGGATGATGATTTCTTCGCCGCCGAGGCCGAGGTCGCCGCAAAGTTTTTCAATGCGGTCAATCAAGCCGGGCAACATGCGTTCGGATTCGGCGAGCGCGAGACCGCAAGTGGGCAGGGCGGGGCAGGCCATCGAAGCCGCGTGCAGCGCGGTCGCCTGGTTTTCCGTCTTCACGCCGTGTTCGGCGAGCAGCGCGTTGATGCCCGCCCGGTCGGTTTCGGCGATGTTCGCCAAAATGACGTTTTGATTTGCCGACAAACGGAATTCGAGGTTCGGAAATTTCTCCGCGATCTGGCGCAATGCGGTTTTCAAGCGATAGGCCCCTGCATCCTTGACGCGACCGGTTTCGACGAAGAGCGTGAGAAACCATTTACCGTCCACGGCCTTGTGCCAGCCGTAAAGGTCACTGGTGGTGGTGAATTTGAAAGGCCGGGCGGGTTCGAATTTGATGTTGGCGCGTTTTTCAATCTCGGCCCGCGTCCAGTCCGCGCCGCGTTCGGCCACAATGTATTTCAGGCGGGCGTGCTTGCGGTCGGTGCGGTCGCCGAAGTCGCGGTGAATCGTGAGCACGGCCTTCGCGATGTCGACCAGTTTTTCCGGTTTGAAGAAGCCGATGACATCCGCCAGGCGCGGGTAGGTGGCATCATTGCCGTGGCTGCGGCCCATGCCGCCGCCGACGGCGAGGTTGTAACCGGTGAGCCGGTCGTTTTCGACGATGGCGATGAGGCCGAGGCAATTCGTGAAAACGTCGAGGTCATTCACCGGCGGAATGGCGAACGCGACTTTGAATTTTCGCGGCAGATACGTTTTGCCATAAAGCGGATCCACGAAATTTTTATTCTCCGGTTTTTCAAGATCAAGTTGCTCGCCGTCAATCCAGATGGAGTGATAGGCCCCGGTTTGTGGTGCAAGCGCCAGGGCGACACGGTGGCAATCCTGGAAGACCTGTTCGCGCGCAAGGGTGTAGGCGGGCGTGGGTGGGGCAAGGACATTACGGTTGACGTCGCCGCAGGCGGCGAGCGTGGAGAGCAGCGATTCGTTGATGGCTTTAATGACCGCGCGCAGGTTGGACTTGAGGATGCCGTGGAACTGAATGGTCTGGCGCGTGGTGACGCGCAACGTGTTGTTGCCGTAGCGGGCCGACAAATCGTCGAACACGCGCCATTGATTGGCGGTCATCACGCCGCCGGGGACGCGGCTGCGGACCATCATGATATAATGCCTGCCGGTCTTGCGCAGGTCGCGGTCATCCTGCTGGTAGGAGCCGTGAAACTTCAGAAACTGGTTGTCGTCCTCGGAAAAATGGTCGGCGCTTGCATCATTCAACGTCGCGGCAATGGTGCCGGCGAGCGTTGGAATCGCAGCCTTGATTTCTTCGTTGTGCGTCAATTTGACCGGCCCTTCAGTGCTCATAAGTTAAACTACAGATTAGCAGGAAACATTCTTTTGTTCAAGCAAAGCTTGTGCGGGGGCATCCGCGGCTGCGCCCCGGCGCTCCCGGGAGGCAAATTCAAATGGCCGGCATAAACCGCTGAAGTCCCAACGTTGCGCCCCACAAGATCAAAAACGCGAAGCTCAACCAATGCGGACATAACGGCGCGACTGCCAGCCAGTCCACGAAAACGATTCCCGCCAGCAGGCCCGACACGATGTGGCCGACATTGACTTCGCCCGCCTGAAAAATTGTCCGCACCCAAAGTGCGATCCACAACGCGAGCACGAGCGACAACCACATGGCGGGAACGCGATAGGCCGCCGAGTTTATCAGCATGGCGAAAAAGATTGGCGCCGCCAGCATGCCCAATGGCCAGTAAGAAACCCGTCCGCGGGAACTTTCGTGCTGTGCCAGGTAACCCCGTCCGGCCACATACAAAGCCAGCGCGACGCCGCACCAGACCGGCCCGCCGTTGACGCCCGCCGCGCCCGCTGAACCGGCGATGACATACACCCAGAACCGGCACAAGCCCATCAGCCACGGCGATGCGGTGACGGCTTTATGCGTCGCGTCGTAAATAATGATGCACAGAAGCAGCGCCAGCGTGAGTGCCCCGGTCGTTTTGCTCACGGCAATCAAACACAGCGCGCCCAGACCGAGCCACGCCGATCCCCAGCGCCAGACGGCCGGCAACGAAATCGCACCGGACGGTATCGGCCGTTCCGCGCGCCGCTGGCGGTCGAAATCCGCGTCAAAAGCGTCGTTCAAAAACATTCCGCCGGTGTAAAGCGCGCTGACGCCCAGAAACAGCAGCGGCAATTTCGCAAAATTTCCGCCCCCGCCCAGCCACCAACCGGCCAGACAATTCGACCAGACCGTGGGCAGATGCGACACGCGGCTCAAAGCCAGCAACGCGTGCAGCGGCCGCGGTTGGGGGCCGGACGGGCGCAAATGCTTGATTTGTTCTGTATCCATACGGCAAAAGATGAAGCGAAATCAGGGTTTGGCAAGGCACAAACTGGCGTTGACACATTGGGCGCAAACGTATAACTTGACGGCAAAACTGCAAACCAAGCCATGTTGATTCGCATCAGTCTGATTTTGGCCATTATTGTGGCGCTGGGCGCCGGCACGTTAAACATCCTTCAGGTGAGGGATAAAATCAGCACGCTGGTTTCTCAGCGGGACGATGAACGCGGCAAAAAGCAACAAGCCCTGTCCGATCTTTCCAAAGCGAAGACTGACTTGACGAAGTCACAAGCCGAGCTCAAGCAGACCACCCAGGATTTGGCTGATGCGAAGTCCGAGCGCGACAAGGCGGTCGTCACCGCCACGGCGCAGACCAAGCGCGCTGATGAATTGTCCGACAAACTGGCCAAAACCACCCAGGAGCGTGACGACTCGCAAAACCAACTGGCCGCTTACAAGGCCACCGGCATCACCCCGGATCAAGTCGGTAAACTCAGCCGTGCGCTGAAAGAATCACAAGAGGCGGTCGAAATCGTTAACGAAGAAAAACTGGTATTGCAACGCGCCCTGACCCGGTTGCAAGCCCGCCTCGCCAAATACGAAGGTCCGGACCCAACCATCCGATTGCGCGCCGACCTCAGGGGCAAAATTCTGGTGGTTGATCCGAAATGGGATTTTGTCGTGCTGAACATTGGCCAGGATCAGGGGGTTCTCGAAAACGGCGAGCTTTTAGTCAGCCGGGAAGGCAAGCTGGTTGCCAAAGTTATTGTGCGCAGCGTCGAAAAAAACCGCTGCATCGCCAATGTCGTGCCGGGTTGGAAACTCGGCGAAGTGATTGAAGGCGATGAGGTCAGCCCCGCACATCCGGCCTCCTGACATGAAATGCCGCGCTGTGAGATGGCTCCTGCTCCTTTTGCTTGGGGGCATGCTCATTGGGGTCAGTGGTTGTGAAACCAACGAGCCGGAAAATGATTCGGTCCGCCCGTGGAACACGCCGCAAAATTGGGAAGGGAGTCTGCCCATGATGAACCAGCAGCACCAATAATCACTGCCGCCCTCAATCCGCAATTTCCGCGCCGCGCGTCGGCGTCAAAATAAAATTCATGCGCACGTCCGACGGTCCGGCCGGGACTTCATTCACCATCTGCTCGTCAAAGGCGATTCCGCATTTCACCCCGCGCGCGTCGGCCAGCAAACGGTCGTAAAATCCTTTGCCGCGGCCCAGCCGGTGCCCGTGCCAGTCAAACGCGACGCCGGGCACGAGAATCAAATCGAGGCGGCTTAAGGGGATTTCCGGGCACCGGGCTGCCGGTTCACGGATGCCAAACTGCCCGGTTACGATGTCGCTCCGCACATTTTGCACCTGGCACGCAACGTAGTTTTTGTCCGCCGGATGGTAGCAGGGCAGGGCGGCGATTTTGCCCGCCGCCAGCGCCTCCTCCAACAACGGCCATAAATCCAATTCGTCCGGCCGCGGCGCGAAAAACAGGACCGATCCGGCATTTTTCCAAACGGCCTGTTCCTTGAGCCGGTCGCGAATTTGCACGGACAACGTGGTGCGCGCCGCCGGGGAAATCTTTTCCAGCGCGCCGCGGATTTGCTTTCGCAGTGCGGCCTTGGCCGCTTGAATGTCGGGTTGCATTTTCAGGAAACAAAAAATTCGGAATAACCACGGATCCCGCAATGCGGGACGGATGGACACGGATAAAAAAACAAGCTGAGGGCGCTGAAAAACCCTGGCTTGTCGCAGCGGCGTGTCGGCAGACTGCCGCATTTCTCCGGGAAATGGCATTGTTCGGCTTTCTGCCGAAAGCCGCTACTTCTGTTTTTCGAAGGTTTCAAGCCGATACACTTCAGCCGCCCGGTTTTGCGGCCATTCGTAAAATTCCGGCTTTCCCATCCGTGTTTATTTGTGTTCATCCGTGGTCAAGGTTTTGGTTTTTTTGATCTTGGTAAATTCCGCGCGCCATTTCTCCACGCGCTCCTTGATTTTCTTTTCCACGCCCTGCTCGGTCGGTTCGTAATAATGCTTGTCCGCGCCGAGATAATCCTGCGCGACGAAATGTTCGGGGTGGTCATGCGCGTATTCGTAACCCTGGCCATGACCCAGCCGTTCGGCGCCTTTATAATGCGTGTCGCGCAAATGTTCCGGCACCGGCAGCGTGCGGCCGGAACGAACGTCTTCGAGCGCGGCATCAATCGCCATGTACGCACTGTTGCTCTTGTTGGCGGTGGCAATGTAAACCGTCGCCTCCGCCAGCGGAATCCGCGCCTCCGGCCAGCCCACAAATTCCGATGCCGACAGCGCCGCATTGGCCAGCACCAGCGCCATCGGGTCCGCCAGACCCACGTCCTCCGCCGCGCAAATCACAATCCGCCGCGCAATGAAACGCGGATCTTCGCCGGCGTGAATCATCTTCGCCAGCCAGTACAGCGCAGCGTCCGGGTCGCTGCCACGCATGGATTTGATGAACGCGGAAATCGTATCGTAGTGCGCGTCCTCGTCGTCATACACGACGGCCTTTTTCTGGATGCTTTGCTCGGCGTCGGCCAGGTCAATGTGAACGACACCCTTTTTGTCCGGTGCCGTGGTGAGGGCGGCAATTTCGAGCGCGTTCAAGGCCTTGCGCGCGTCGCCGTCGGCGATTTTGGCGAGATGGCGCAATGCATCTTCTTCCGCCTTGATCTTCAGATAGCCAAGTCCGCGTTCGGCGTCGGCCAGCGCGCGTTGCAGCAGCGAAAGAAGCTCACCTTCGGTCAGCGGCCGGAGCTCAAAAATCTGCGAGCGCGAAACGAGCGGCGAGTTGACGAAGAAAAACGGGTTGTGCGTGGTCGCGCCGATGAGCCGCACGACACCGCTCTCGACGTCCGGCAGCAGCACGTCCTGCTGCGCCTTGTTGAAACGGTGGATTTCGTCAATGAACAGGATGGTGGGCTGGCCGGTGTTTTCGAGGCGATTGGCGGCGGCGGCGAGCACGCGGCGCATATCGGCCACATTGGATTCCGCGCCGCTGAGCCGCTCGAATTTGCTTTTGGTCTGGCGGGCGATGATTTGGGCGAGCGACGTTTTGCCCGTGCCGGGCGGCCCGAAGAAAATCAGCGATTGGATGCGGTCGGCTTCGATGGCGCGGCGCAGCAACTGGCCGGGGCCGAGGATGTGTGTCTGTCCGGCGAACTCGTCGAGCTGGCGCGGCCGCATTCGCGCGGCCAGTGGCTGATGGCGGGAAGTTTCCGGCGAGGCCGAAGCGCGCGGCTTGGATTCAGCCGGGGTTGCAAACAAATCATCGCGCGCCATGAATTAAAATTAGCAGTTGGCAGAAGATTTGCCCAAAACAAAAAAACCCGCCGACCGGCGGGCCTTGATTCTTCATTTTGCATTCGTCATTCCCCATTAAAATAAAACCCCACCCTTGCCGTGTGCGACATGATCCTTTGAACATGTTTTACAACATGCGGAACCCGCCGGGCTGCTTTCGACTTCCAGTGAAGGCATGTCGGCCACAGTCACAGACTGGCTCCATTGATCGTTTTACTACGGTTCAAGGACTTGTTGCGAATCACGAACAGGGCAGGGAAATCCGGTTAAACTTTCCAAAGAACAACGCGCGGTTTTCAACTCACGCTTTCCGCCTATTAGATCGCCCCAAACAGGCATTTTCACAAGAAGAATTTTTCGGGAAATTTATTGTGCCGCCCTTGACAAACGCAAAAAGGGTTTTCCAAAAAACGCGGTGCCACCGAGCGTATCCTGACCGTGCCGCCGTAGCGCAGACTTTCAAGTCTGTGTACCCCGAAAGCGTTCGGGGCTGGTCGCGGGTTTCCAAACCCGCAAACGCCTTGCCGACTTGGAAGTCGGCGATACGGCAGGTTTGGAAACCTGCGCTACGAGCCGGCGTCTGGTCGATGGGTGGCAGTGCCAAGAGCGCCCTGCGCGCCGTGACTCAAAAGTGGGTGTTAATCGCTCACCGGCTTCAAGCGTGAACGGTTGGTGTCCCACACGCCGCCGTTTCATTTCGCGAATGAGTTCCGCGAATGCCAACCGAAAAACTTTCGTTGGTGAATCCCCCGGCGATATGGGCAACTGCAAATCATTCTGAAGCGTTGGACGATGAGTGCCGGGGCGCGGACGAATTCCCAATGGTTGAACCAATGTGAGTTGTTCAGGTGGAACAAAATCTTGAAATGATGCTGTCGCGGTTCACGATTGCCGCTGCGATTGTCCAGCTTGGTCGTTTCTGGTTTCTGTCCGGGATGAAGTGTTCATTCCAGAATTCTCTGAGGCAGATGCGGGTTGTGCATTATCTGAATCAGTCTGCAATAAAGCAGCTTCGATTTTTTTGTTAAGCGCGACCGCTTTCGGTCTTTCTCGGTGGCGAAGTTCTTCGGCGAGAATTCTCAACTGTTCGGGCGAATTTCCACATTCTCGAAACATTTGTTCGAGTTCATCAGTTGTTTCTCTGAAAAGGGGCCGTGGCATCGCTGATTCGCCAGGATTTTCCACTAAAGGAGACAATTGAGCAATAACCGGATTCTGCCTCCGTTCAGAAACTGACTCACGATTGAATTCGACTCCCCAGCCTCTCCCCGTTTGGCGAGGAGAGGGAGAATTATTTTGTGGGACGATTAGCGCGCCTCGGCTCACTCCATTGCTCCCAACACTTCGTCGAGCGGCACGGTGGCGAAGCTGGTGGCGGAGTCGCTCATCGCGTAGGGGATGATAAGTTCGTGCCCGTGCCGCAGCGCGCCGCAGGTGTACACCACGTTCGGGACGTAACCTTCGCGCTCCGATTCGTTCGGAGAAAGCAAAGGTTCTCGCAGGCGGCCGATGACGCGTGTGGGGTCGTTCAAGTCGAGCAGAAACGCGCCGAGGCAATACTTGCGCATGGCGCCAACGCCGTGACTCAACACCAGCCAGCCAGCTTCCGTCTCGATGGGCGAGCCGCAGTTGCCCAGTTTGATGAATTCCCACGGCTGGGCGGGTGAGAGCAGCAGCCTGGGCTCCGCCCAGAAATGGATGTTATCGGAGAACATGATTAAAATGTTCTCGTCGTCCTGGCGCGAAAGCATGGTGTAGTGGCCGTTGATTTTGCGCGGGAACAACGCCATGCCCTTGTTCTGCACGGCAGGACCGTTGAGCGTGTTGAACTTGAAATGGAGAAAATCCGGCGTCTCCAGCAACTGCGGCAGGATCAGCTTGCCGTCATAAGCGGTGTAGGTCGCGTAGTAGGCAAAGTTGCCGTCGTCGTTCTGGAAGCGGACGAAGCGCGCATCCTCGATGCCGTTGCTCTGGCTGGCCGTGGACGGAAAGAGGACGCGCTGGGAAACCTGGCTGCCGGGGGCAAAGCGCACTTCGTAATTCGACTCGGCGAGCAGCAGGATGCCGCGCGCGGCACGGTCAGCCGTGGCGTCGGCCGGGTCGGTTTGCCGGCGCTTCACGGTCAGGACGTGGTGCAGGTCGTCCAGGATAAAAGCCTCGGGGAGTTGATCCAGTACGCGCTGGCTGAATTCATTCTGCACACCCGCTTCCTGCAGTTTGCTGGCAAAGAGCTTTTTGTCGTAAGCCGGGTTGGGCACACGCTCCGGTTCGGTCACAAACGACACGGGCGGCGCAAGCGTGATGCGATGCTGCGCGCTCGCGGTGCCCATGCGGAAGGTGATGGAGGAAATGTGCCCTTCGCCTGTGGCCCGCAGACTCAAGATGAAGCGGAGCGCGCCCCGGGGCAGTCCGGACTGGTCGGGATGCGGCACGATGGACGGATTGAACAGCGCCGCGGATTCCGGGGAGTATTCGTGCGTGAAGTGAGCGCCGATGAGCGCCTGCCGTTCTGCCGAAGGCTCCCACGTCTCGCCCAGATAATGACACACCTGCGTGAAGCGTTTGCGGAAAAATTGTTCCACACGTTCGTGCCGGTCCGCAAACTCACCCAGCACCCGGCCCAGCAGCCGGGCGATTTCCTCGTCCGGGAGGGCCATGACGCGGGCGACGACCCTCCGCGCGATGTCGTCGCTGCTGGGATAAAAGGGTCGCATGAGCACCCGCAAGCGGTCGGGCACCAGGGTGGGGCCAATGCGTTTGGCGTGGACAGGTGACGGGGTGGGGGTGGTCATATTTTTTCTGCGGCGAGGTTCCAACCTGCGCCGGTCATTTGCCGGGGGGTTCCTTAAAACTGGTAATGGTGTTCTGCAGCGCCTGCATTTCCGCCAGCGCGAGCAGGAAAGCCAGCGTGGACTCGGCGCCCTGGTTCTGGCTCAAACGGTCCACGTGCAATCCGTCACGGCAGCCGCCAGTGGTCGAATCGTAGAGTGCCAGGCCCAGATCGTTTCGACCGAGGAACCACTCGAAGGCGCGCCGCGCCTCCGTGACCCAGAACATGTCGCCCGTCGCTTGATACGCTTCGATGCAGGCGGAAATTGTTACTTGGGCTTCGATGGGTTGCTGGTCGAAGATTGCACGTTCCTTGCCACGCGGATAAAATCCGTTCGAGCCGATGGGCCGGAAGGAGCCGGCATCCGAAGTCTGGATTTTTATCAGCCACCGCAGGGTCTTGAGGCCAAGTTCCAGCATCGGTCCGTTGTTCAGGCAGCGTCCGTTAAGAATCATCGCGTGCGGCAGCTTGGCATTGGCATAGGAAACCACTTCCTCGAACCACTGCCATTCGTCGGTGGCGGCGTCGGTGTGGCGTTGCATGAGTTTCGCCGTGAGCGATTCGCGAATCTGGTTCGCGCGCCGGTCGCCGCTGAACCGCCGCAGATATTCGTCAATGCCGATGAGCGTGAACGCCCACGCGCGCGGCGACATGAACTCGGCGGCCACGGGCAGGGCCTGTTCGAACAATTCCGCCGCCAGCATCTGAAAACTGCCCTGGCCTGCCTGCGATACACACAACCCCAGCGCCCACAGCGCGTGACCCTGGCAATCCTCCGAGCCGACTTCCTCCAGCCAGTGCCGGTCGAAGCTCATGAAGTTGCGGAAGCGCCCGCGCTTGCGGTCGAAGGCGTGGTTCAGGAACGCGGCGTAGGTGGCGGCCTGTGCGCCGAGGCGCGGCGAACCGTGGCCCAACTTTTGCAACATCAGCGCCAGCACCAAAGCGCGCGCGTTGTCGTCCGTGCAATAGCCTTCGGCGAAGTTCGGCACCGTGAAGCTCGCGTGCTGGAAAATGCCGGTCGAATCGCTCATCCGAAACAGATGATCCAGCTTCATCTCCGGCAACTGGCCGGGCTGTTCGTCGAGCGTCTTGATGGGCGAGGATTTTCGTCCCACGAAACTATGATCCAATCGCGCCTGTTCGAAGGACTTCACATAAAGCTGCGCCACGCGGCTCCACACCATGTCGCGCCCCAACTTGTAGGCGTTCTTGCGCATCGAGTGGCGCAACGGCTCGTCGCGCAACAGTTCCACCACGGCGGCGGCGATGGCTTTGGCGTCGCAGAACGGCACCAGTTTGCCGCGTTCGGCGGTCAGCAACTCCGCCGCGTGCCAGTAAGGCGTGGACACCACCGCGTTGCCGTTGCCAAACGCGTAGGCCAGCGTGCCCGAGGTGATTTGCGCCTCGGTCAGGTACGGCGTCAGATAAATGTCCGCCGCGCCGATGAACCGCATCAACACCTCCAGTTCGACGAAGCGATTGAAGAACACGACGTGCTTCTGCACGTCGAGGTCTTTGGCCAGCCGCTTCAGACTCAGGCGGTAAGCTTCGCCCTCGTCGCGCAGCAGACTCGGGTGCGTCTGGCCCAGCACGATGTAAACGACGTTGGGAAATTCCCGGAGGATGTCCGGCAACGCGCGCAACGCATACTCGATGCCCTTGTTCGGCGAGAGCAGGCCGAACGTGAGCAGCACCTGCTTGCCCGCCACGCCAAACTCGTCCTTGAAATAATTCGGGTCGGCGAACGGCATGTCAGGAATGCCGTGCGGGATGAGGTCAATTTTGGCCGCCGGCGCCTGATAAACTTCGCGCAGGAATTCCCGGCCCCGTTCGGTCATGACCACCAGCCGCGTCGAGAGCCGGACCAGCTCACGCATCACGCGCCGCTGCTCCGTGTTCGGCTCGCGCAGCACCGTATGCAACGTGGTGACGATGGGCATTTGCAGTTCGCGCAGCAGCGCCAGCACGTGACTGCCCGCCGGCCCGCCGAAAATGCCGAACTCATGCTCCACGCAAACCACGTCCACGTCCGTGATGTTCAGGAAATCCGCCGCGCGCAGGTAGGATGGCAGGTCCTGCTCCGCAATCTCGAAGCGCACTTCCGCCGGGTAATCGTAGCCGCCTGCAAGATCATTGACCGGGACGACCAGGCACTGCATCGCCGGATGCTCCGCCGCCACCGCGCAGCGCAAGTCCGTCGTGAACGTGGCAATGCCGCATTTCCTTGGCAGATAATCGCCGAGGAACGCAATTTTGCGGATGTCCGATGGTTGCTGCATGAAACATTGTCCGGTGGCACGGGCCTCATTGCTTGTGCTGACAATTCATATTGTGGCCCAAGCGCCTATGTTCGCCAAGAACCATTCACCGGCAATACCGTCGAACCCGGGGCGGCAACGCAAAACGGCAATGTACTGATTTCGGTTGTAGTGTCGGCGCTATGCGCCGATTCATTCGAGCCACAGGCTCAACGCCACAGTAAATTAAAATACTACCCGCAAAACTTCCAACTCGCCTTGGCCGGCGGTTTGGGGCTAATCTCCCCACCTGAATTTTACTGTAGCGGCGGTCTATGACCGTCGCATAGGTAGGGCGGGCTGTCCCAGCCCGCCGCGACGCGATGAGGACATCGCGCCCTACCTGAGTTTGATTTTGTTATGATGACCAGCACACAAATCCGCCCGAGCAGCCAGGTCCGGAAGGACTTTCTCGACTTCTTCAAGTCGAAGCAGCACACCATCGTGCCGTCTTCGAGTCTCCTGCCCGATTCGCCGAACCTGCTGTTCACCAACGCGGGCATGAACCAGTTCGTGCCCATCTTTCTCGGCCAGGCCAAATGTCCCTATAAACCGGGCCGCGCCGCCGACACCCAGAAATGCATCCGCGCCGGCGGCAAACACAACGACCTCGAAGACGTCGGCCTCGACACCTATCACCACACGTTCTTCGAGATGCTGGGCAACTGGAGCTTTGGCGATTACTTCAAAAAGGAAGCCATCGAGTGGGCGTGGGAACTGGTCACTTCAAAGAAATGGTTCGGATTTCCGCCGGAACGCCTCTACGCCACCGTCTATAAGCCGGGCAAAGGCGAGCCGTCCGAGTTCGACCAGGAAGCCTACGACCATTGGGCGCGGCTTTTCACCGCTGCCGGGCTTGATCCCAAGGTCCACATCTGCACCGGGGGCAAGCAGGACAACTTTTGGATGATGGGCGACACCGGCCCGTGTGGTCCGTGCTCGGAAATCCACGTTGACCTCACGCCCAAAGGCGACACCAAGGGCAGCTTGGTGAACAAGGGCGACGCCCGCTGCATTGAAATCTGGAACCTCGTCTTCATGCAGTTCAACGCCAACGCCAACGGCACGTTCACGCCGTTGCCGGCCAAAAACGTGGACACCGGCATGGGCTTCGAGCGCGTCACCAGCATCATCCAATGCACAAAGAATTTTACCGACTTTGCCCACGCAAAGATTTCGAACTACGAGACTGACATCTTCCGCCCGATTTTCGACGAACTGGAAAAATTAAGCGGCAAGAAATACGGGAGCACATTACCGAATCAAAGCCGTGGCACAGGCCTCCGGCCTGTGTGCTCCGAACACAGACCAGAGGTCTGTGCCACATCCGATCAGGAAAAAGTGGACATTGCCTTCCGCGTCATCGCCGACCACATCCGCACGCTCTCGTTCGCCATTGCCGACGGCATCCAGCCCGGGAACAACGACCGCAACTACGTCCTGCGCCGCATTCTGCGCCGCGCCGTGCGCTACGGCCGCACGCTCGGCTTCCATGAACCGTTCTTTTACAAACTCGTGGACGTGCTCGCCGACACGATGGGCAACGTCTTCCCCGAAATCCGCGCCCGGAAAAAGCACGTGCAGGACGTCATCCGCACCGAGGAAGAGGCGTTTAACAAGACGCTCGACACCGGCATTTCGCTTTTCCTCAAAGCTGTTGAGTTTTCAGAAAAATTTGCTTCGGCAAGGCCAGATAAAAGTCTTTTGTCAACGGCTGAAACAAGAGATCAAGACATCCAAGGTGGAATGGTCGTTTTGAAAAAGTTCAAGGATGAAACGGGGAAAACTGTTACGGGTATTTCCGGCGAACTCGCGTTTCTTCTCTACGACACCTATGGTTTCCCGCTCGACCTGACCGAGTTGATGGCGCGCGAACGCGGCTTGACGGTGGACACCGCGGGTTTTGAAAAGTTGATGGACGAGCAGCGCGCGCGCGCCCGCGCCGCGCAGAAGAAGGAAGTTATTTCGCTTTCGCAAATCGAAACCACCACGCCCACGAAGTTCGTCGGATACGAAAAGCTTGAGGTCCAGGCCAAAGTTATGGAAGTCGTCGGTTTGAAGGACAAGACCGCCGTCATCCTTGACACCTCGGCCTGTTACGCCGAGATGGGTGGCCAGGTCGGCGACACTGGTGAACTTCTTGTAGCCGCGAATGTAAATTCGCGGACCTCCACGCTTTCACAAGCGCGGCTACGAATCACGAACACGCAGAAAAGCGGCAATACCTGGCTGCATTTTGTCGAATACGAGACCGTGGCACAGGCCTCCGGCCTGTGTGCCCCAAACACAGACCAGAGGTCTGTGCCACCTGTTCCCGGCACGAATGTTACCCTTACTGTTGATGCTCCCCGCCGCAACGCCATCCAGCGCCACCACACGGTCACGCATTTGCTGCACTGGGCGTTGCACGAAGTCGTGAGCAAGGAAGCTTCGCAAAAAGGCTCCTTCGTCGGGCCGGACAAGCTCACGTTTGATTTCAACAGCGCGCCGCTCACGCCGCAGCAGGTGGCTGACGTCGAAAAACTCGTCAACGAACGCATTGTCGAAAACGCGCTGGTCACGTGGTTTGAACTTCCTTACGCCGAAGTGAAAAAGAACACTGCCATCATCCAGTTTTTCGGCGAAAAATATGGTGACACTGTTCGTGTGCTGCAAATCGGCGGTGAACGGGGCAGGTTGAATGGTTACTCGATGGAACTCTGCGGCGGCACGCACACGCGCGCGACCGGCGAGATTGGCTTGTTCCGCATCATTGGAGAAAACGCGATTGCGGCGGGTGTTCGCAGAATTGAGGCAGTCGCGGGCTTGCCAGCTTACATCACAATGAATTATGACGCGCTTCTCATTAAGGCTCTCGCGGGCAAAGTGAACTCGCCGGTTCATGAACTGGAAAAGAAAATCGAGTCGTTGCTGGAACACCAGAAAGCGATGGAGAAGCAGATCAAGATGGCGCAACAGCGCGAAGCCTCGAACGCCGCCAGCAACCTGCTCGAGGAGATCAAAACCATCAACGGTGTGCCCGCGATTATTCACAATCTCGGCTCCGCCAATGGGGATTTCCTTCAATCCACAGCCGACTCGTTGAAAGGCCGGTTCAAAGGCGTGATTGTTCTTGGCGGTGTGGCGAACGGTGTGGTTGCTTTAGTCGCTGCGGTCTCACCTGATTTCACGGCGAAAGTTCAGGCCGGAAAAATCATCCAGCAAATCGCGCCGATTGTGGGCGGCAAGGGCGGCGGCAAGCCCGACAACGCCCGCGGCGGCGGCAAGGACGCCGGTAGGCTGGACGAAGCGCTGGCGAAAGCAAAAACGTTGCTCGGCTGATGAAAATCTCCGCTGCCGCAAGTGCGACGCCGGTGCCGAATTCGGAGCAGGACCGGCCGGGGTCAATCGCGTTGGACCAGTGGTGCGGACTGGCGCTGGTGCTTGTCTTGATTTCCCATAGATTTTTTTCACGGATCGCGTCAATGGCATCGGCCGGGTCGGCGTCAATTTGTTCTTCATCATCTCCGGCCTCCTGGTTTTCCGGTCGTTATCGCGGACGCGGGCGACGACGGACGGGGAACGGTCGCGTTCGTTTTGGTGGCGGCGTGTGGTTTCATTTTTTCGAACGGCCGTTTTTGAGCGCCGGCCGCTGCAAATGAAAGGCGCGTTATGTCTTCGCTTTGGTTGAAGTGGTTTCTGGCCGCCCTGGCGGTTTCACTCGCGGCGGCGGTTTTGTCGGTCGGGGTTCAGCGTGCGCGTTACGAAAACCGGCTGCGACAACAAATCTGGCCGGCGGTGGCGCCCGGAGTTTCCGTGCTTTCAAACGCGCCGGGCGGTTTGGTTCCCACCGTGATGTTGCTGGGTGATTCGAGAATTGCCCAATGGGGGTTGCCGCAACTGGCGCACTGGCGCGTCGTGAACGCGGGCGCAGGCGGCCTGACGACGGGGCAGATTCGCCTGTGCGCGCCGAAGTTGCTGGACGAAATTCATCCCGACATGGTTGTGTTGGAGGCGGGCATCAATGATTTGAAATTCCTCGGCCTGCGGCCCGAAACGGCTTCGCAGATGGTGTCGCTTGCGTCGAGCAACATCACGGCCATCGTCAATGAATGCGCCGCGCGCCATTGCCAGGTCGTGGTGCTGGAAACGTGGCCGCCGGGACAGCCCAGCCTCGCGCGACGATTGGTTTGGAACGCAACGATTCCGACTGCGGTGAATCAACTCAACGCGCAGCTTCGGTTGCTAAACTCGCTGGAACGCGCAGTTCGCGTGGTTGATTTGTTCAGCGAGGCCGGACTGAAGCCGGGAACCGGGTCATATCGCGACACGCTGCATTTCACACCGGAGACTTACGCACGACTGACACCGGCGCTCGAAAAGAAATTAGACGCGATGTTGCTGCCCGCCAAATGAAATTCAAGGCCAATTTCGTTCAGCAGCCGGATGGCCCGGCGAAAACACCGCTGGGCTGAATGGATCAATGTCCCATGGGGGGCATACCCATGCCACCGCCCATGCGTTTCATCATTTCCTGCTGCATCAACTGCTGCACATTGTCGTATTTCTTAAAGTCGGCAGGCGGATCAAACAGGCTGGCGGCGGGTTTGGCGAGCGAGACGTTTTTGAACAGCATGGTCACATTGTCGCCCCGCTCGGTGGTTTGGATTTTGACCGGGAATTTTTTCAAATCCGTCGCATTCCAGACGGTGGATTCATGCTTGACGCCTTCGTTGTCGGTGACAGTGTACTTGTTTTTCACGCACGGATGGCCGTCCACGGTGTCCTTGCCGATTTCGGTGATTTCCACCTTGTAGTCGCTGTTGGTCGGGGCGCTATCGGCATTCGACAGTTGAATTTCGGCGTAACTCTGCATTCCCGGATAAACGAGGTAGGCGGTCTTTTTGTCCGGGCGCGCGATGGTCGCCATCTGGTCCATGCCCATGGATTTCATTTGCGCGGCGGCGTTGGGGGGCATCTGGCCGCCCTTCATATCGGCCATGTTGATCTCGAAGCGCGACTTGCCCGCGTCAAAGGAGAAGTTGCCGGGCATGGTCATGGGCTTGCCGGATTTGTCGGTGACTTGCATTTCGAGTCCGGCGGAAAAGGTTTGGTTGTCGCCAAACAGTTTGCTCATGGCTCCGCCCAAATGCGGTCCGCCCGGAGCGCCGGGTTGCGAATACGCCGGCAGGAGTCCCAGGCAAACAATTGCTGAAGCAAGGATTGAGAGTTGATTTTTCATGGTTGGTAAATGGATTTTTGCCGAATTCAATTCCAAATTGCCTGAAATGCAAGTTTTATCCAAGGCGCTTCCGCAAGCCGTCAAGTTGGTCGTTCAGCGCTTTCGGCAAATGACTGCCGAGCCGGGCGTAATTCGCCGCCACGTCTTCAGCCTCCTTTTTCCAGCCCGCAACGTCCACCGCGAGCAATTGCTTGAGGCTGTCGCCGGACAGGTTCAGGCCGGATAAATCAAGCGCGTCGGCGGTCGGCAGATTTCCGATGGGTGTTTTTTGCGCCTGGCCCGTGCCTTCGGCGCGTTCGCAAATCCATTTGAGCACCCGGCTGTTTTCGCCATAACCGGGCCAGAGCCATTTGCCGCCGCCATTCCTGCGGAACCAGTTCACAAAATAAATTTTGGGCAGCTTGGCGCGGTCGGTGCGTTGCGCGAACGAAAGCCAGTGCGCGAAATAATCGCCCATGTTGTAGCCGCAGAACGGCAGCATGGCGAACGGATCGTGGCGCAGCACACCGGCCTGGCCGAACGTGGCGGCGGTGGTTTCCGAACCGCAGGTTGAACCCAGGAACACGCCGTGTTCCCAATCAAACGCTTCGTTCACCAGCGGAATCGTGCCGGGGCGGCGTCCGCCGAATAGAATTGCCGAGAGCGGCACGCCTTCGGGATTTTGCCAGTCGGGATCAATGACCGGGCATTGCGCCGCGGGCGCGGTGAAGCGCGAGTTCGGGTGCGCGGCTTTGCGTCCGGAATCCGGCGTCCATTCCTGGCCCTCCCAATCAATCGCTTTCGCAGGTGCGGGCACGCCCATGTCTTCCCACCAAACGTCGCCATCCGGGGTCAGCGCGACGTTGGTGAAAATGGTGTTTTTGGCGGCGGTAATCATCGCGTTTGGGTTTGACTGCATCGAAGTGCCGGACGCGACACCGAAGAAGCCGCTTTCCGGATTCATCGCGTAAAGCCGTCCGTCCTTGCCAACGCGAATCCACGCGATGTCGTCGCCGAGCACCGTGACTTTCCAGCCGGGCAACGTCGGTTGCATCATCGCCAGATTGGTTTTGCCGCAGGCGCTCGGGAAGGCGGCGGCGAGGTAATGTTTTTTGCCCTGCGGCGACGCAAGGCAAAGGATGAGCATGTGTTCCGCCATCCAGCCCTCTTTTCTGGCGACGGTGGAGGCGATGCGGAGCGCGAGACATTTTTTGCCGAGCAACGCGTTGCCGCCATAACCGGAGCCGTAAGACCAGATCAAAGGCTCATCAGGGAAATGAACGATGTATTTGTCCTTGGGATCGGGTTCGCAGGGCCACGAAACGTCGGCCTGGCCCGGCTTGAGCGGCGCCCCCACGGAGTGCAGACACGGGATGAACGGACCGTTCGCGCCGAGCTTGTCGAGCACGGCCTGGCCCATGCGCGTCATGATGCGCATGCTGACGACAACATAAGGTGAATCGGAAATTTCAATGCCGATTTTGCAAATGGGCGAGCCGAAGGGTCCCATGGCAAACGGAATCACATACATCGTCCGGCCCTTCATGCAACCCTTGAACAGGCCAAGAAGTTTTTTCTTCATCTCGGCCGGGTCAGCCCAGTTGTTCGTGGGGCCGGCTTCGTCCCTGGTCTTGGAACAGATAAATGTCCGGTCTTCGACGCGCGCCACGTCGCTGGGATGCGAACGGGCCAGGTAACAGCCCGGACGTTTTTTGGCGTCGAGCTTGATGAAGGTGCCGTTCTTTACCATCAGGTCGCAAAGCGCCTGATTTTCCGCGTCCGAACCGTCGCACCAGTGAATGCGCTCCGGCCGGCAGAGTTCGGCCATTTGCTTGACCCAGGTAAGAACCTTTCGGTTTGAAGTCGGTGCGGTGTCCGTTGTGCTTGTCATATTGTGCGTCAATTATGCCAAATTAAGTCCAGATAAACTGCCAGAAGCATGACGGCTTGAACAGACCAAATTTGCATTTCACCCGTGCCTTTTGCGTCGCGCCGCTTCCGGCAGTATGTTAACAGTGATTCAGGCATGAATTCATCGCTCGAAAAACATTCCGGTCATACCGGTGATACCGGGCAATGTCTCGCGCGTTCCGTCGTGGAAACGCTGGCCAAGGAACCGGCGCTGGAAGCCGTGACGATTGACCGCGCGCAGCAGAAAATTTCCGTCGCCACGCTGGGCCGGGTGGATATCGGGCCAATTACCAACCGGCTGACACAGCAATTTGAAATTGCCCGGAACGCCGCCGGTGATACCTGCGGATTGTTGGCCGGCCGGGATGATTGCCGAAATTGCGACCGGCCCTTGTCCGAAGCCGAACGGAACAAAATCAGCGTCCGAAACGATGGCCCGACCACCACCATCGCCCGCATGACGTGCCCGACGGCGCCGAAATTCTGGCGCTGGCGCGACATTCCGTTTCCCAAGGTCGTCCAGCGCGACGTCGAATTTCTTGAACACGCGCAGGAGATTGACGAATGGAAACCGCAACTTGCCGCCGCGGTTCTTTGCGGCGTTCTTGGGTTGACCGCGCATTTTCTGTTGACCGGCCACGGGTCGGTGGCGGCTTACGTTTTCGCTTATCTCGCGGGCGGCTTTTACCCGGCGGTGGAAGTCTGGGAACGTCTCAAAAAACGCACCATCGACGTGCATTTTCTCATGCTCTTCGTCGCCGCCGGCGCCGCCTCCATCGGCGCGTGGGCCGAGGGCGCCACACTGCTGTTTTTGTTTTCATTTTCCGGCACCCTCGAACATTACGCGCTCGGCCGGACGCAAAAGGAAATCCGCGCGCTCTTCCGCGACGCGCCGAAAGTCGCCACCGTGCTGGATGCCCGGGGCGGCGAGCGCGAAGTCAAAGTCGAGCAGCTCACGCGTGGAATGCGTTTGCTCATCAAACCCGGCGCGCAATTTCCCGTGGATGCCGAGATTGCCAAAGGAAACACCGCCGCGGACGAATCGAACCTCACCGGCGAAGCCACGCCTGTCGGGAAGAACATCGGCGACCTCGCGCTCGCCGGCACCATCAATCTTTGGGGGGCGGTCGAAGTCGTCGTGGCGCGGCCCGCAGCCGAAAGCTCGCTGCAAAAAATCGTCACGCTCATCAAGGAAGCCCAGCAGCGCAAGGCGCCCGCGCAACAATTCACCGATAAAGTCAGCACTTACTACACTTACGCCGCCCTGGGACTTTCGTTCGCCATGTTTTTTGTCTGGTGGCTTGGCTTCCGGCTCGCGCCGTTTGCGTCCGCCATCGAATCACAAAGCGCGTTTTACCGTACCATGACACTGCTCGTGGTTGCGTCGCCGTGCGCGCTGGTCCTTTCCATTCCCTCCGCCGTGCTCGCGGCCATCGCCTGGGGCGCGCGCCACGGCATCCTGTTCCGCGGCGGCGCGGCGGTGGAAAAACTCGCCGGGGTCAACATCGTCGCGCTCGACAAAACCGGCACGCTCACGACCGGCGAATTGCGCGTCGAAAGAGTTGAAAGTTTCCCGGCCGGACGCGAAGCCGAAATCGCGCGGCTGGCTTACTCGTTGGAAAAACTTTCCACGCACCCGCTCGCCCGCGCCATCACGCGCCACGGTAAACAACAGCAACTGGAACCGGTCGCCTTCGAGCAATTTGAATCCGTCACCGGCCAGGGTTTGCGCGCAAAACGAACTGGCGTTGAATGTTTGCTGGGACGTCGCGAATGGGTGTTGGAACGCCGGCTTCCAGCACGGCAGGATGCCATTTCAAATCCAGCCGGACAATGCGCCGGGCCGGAGGCCGGCGCTCCAAAGGAGGCGGCCTTTTCAGAAATCTGGATCGCCGAGGGTGGGTTGGTTGGACGAATCATTTTGCGCGACGACATTCGTCCGCAATCGGCGACGGTCGTGGAAGCCTTGCGCAAAGAAGGCTTGCGCACCGTGGTCTTGACCGGCGACCGCCAGGTGACCGCCGAACATTTGCGCGACAAATTGAAACTGGATGATGTGCGCGCCGAATTAAAGCCGGAGCAAAAAGTTGAGGCGGTTCGTGAACTGAGCGGGCAGGGGAGGAAGGTCGCCATGATCGGCGACGGCGTGAACGACGCGCCGAGTCTGGCCGCCGCCCACATTGGCGTGGCGATGGGCGCGCGCGGGTCGGACGCGGCTTTGGAGCAGGCGGACGTGGTGCTGATGCATGACCGGCTGGAAAATTTCCTCGCCGCGTTTCGCCTGAGCCAGCGCGCGCGCCTCATCATCCGCCAAAATCTTGTCCTTTCGCTCGGCACGGTGGTGGTGCTGGTTTCATTCGCGCTGCTCGGAAAAATTCCGCTGACCATTGGCGTGGTCGGCCACGAAGGCAGCACGGTGGTCGTGGTGATGAACAGTTTGCGATTGCTTTTCAGCGGTCACCAGCAGGATGCTTGAATCGCCGATGATACGCGGATTGAATGCGAAAATAATCGCGCCCCTCACCCTGTCCCTCTCCCCGCTGGGCGGGGAGAGGGTGTCCGGCAGGACGGGTGAGGGGATCGTTTTTTGGTTTTCCTAGCTTGTTTCTTTTAGGCATTGTCGGAGACGGTGAACGATGAACCCGTTTCAAAAATTTGTCTCTGAACACGCGCGGCTTTTCCAAAGCGGAAAAAAGTTGCCGCCGGGCCGTCCGCAAAAATTCCCGCGGCATCGGAAGGTGCCGGACCACGCGCCGAAAGCATTGATTTTCTCGCCGCATCCGGACGACGAGTGCATCGCCGGCGGACTGGCGTTGCGGCTGTTGCGGGAAGCGAAGTGGAACGTCATCAACGTTGCCGTGACACTGGGCGGCAAAATCACGCGGCGCACGGAGCGGTTGCGTGAATTGCGGGCCGCGTGCGATTTCCTTGGCTTCGGCCTGGCGGTGGCGGATTGGGAGGATATCAATCCGGTGGCGCGCCGTGAAAATCGCCCATCGTGGCGGGCGGCGGTGGAAATCGTCGCCGAAATCCTGGCAGAACAGCAGCCGCGCGCGATTTTTGTTCCGCACGAAAACGACCGGCACCCGACGCACATCGGCACACATTTTTTGGTTCTGGATGCGCTTGAAACGTTGCCCGCCCGTTTCGAGTGCCAGGTCGTCGAAACGGAATTTTGGGGGCAAATGACCGACCCCAATCTGCTCGTCGAATCGAGCGTCGAGGACGTGGGCGACCTCGTGGCGGCGCTGGCGTTTCACGCCGGTGAAGTCCGGCGCAATCCGTATCACGCGCGGTTGCCGGCGTGGATGATGGACAACGTGCGGCGCGGCGCGGAACTTGTCGGCGGGCCGGGCGGGGCGGCGCCGGATTTTACCTTCGCCACGATTTACCGGCTCCGCCAATGGACGCGCGACCGGCTGACAGACGTGTTGAAACACGGAAAATGTTTGTCCCGCGCGAAAAATCCCGCCAGCTTGTTTGAGCATTAAACCCGAGCTCTGAAGTTGCCAGCGATGACAATGCGGACGAGGTCATGACGGGGTGCGCCCGTCCTCGGGCGCAGCAACTGGCTTCATTCAAACCACGGAACATTTTCCGACCGCCTGCCTGACGCACATTGCTGCGGCCGGGACGGCCGCACTCCGCCCATGCAGAAATTCAGCTTCGGAGTTCGGGTTAAATGTCCCTCGCCATAACCCTCTTCCCGTTGGCAGGAAGAGGAAGAAAGTTGTAGCGTTCGTCCTGTGGCCGAATCGGATCGGCCACAGGTTCGACACGACACCCCAGCCCAAGTAAGGGGGACGTGCAGCGGCGGTTTTGGGGACGAATTTATCCGTGTTCATCCGTGTCCATCTGTGGTTAAACTTTTTCCATGCAGACGAAATTCATGCGCGAGGCCATCCGGCTTTCGCTCCAAAAAATGCGCGGCAATCACGGCGGGCCGTTTGGCGCCGTCGTGGTGCGTCGCGGCAAAATCGTCGGGCGTGGATGGAACCGCGTCACCTCCGCCAACGACCCGACGGCGCACGCGGAAGTCATCGCCATCCGCGAGGCGTGCCGGCGGCTCAAAACCTTCCGGTTGGACGATTGTGAACTTTACGCCAGTTGCGAGCCGTGTCCGATGTGTCTGGCGGCGGGTTATTGGGCGCGGCTGCGGAGAATTTACTTCGCCGGCACGCGGCGCGACGCCGCCGCCGTTGGTTTTGATGACGACTTTCTTTACCGCGAAGTCGCCCGGCCGGTTGCCCGCCGCAAAGTGCCCATGAAACAACTGCTCCGCGGTGAAGCGCTGAAAGTTTTTGCGGAATGGAAAAGCAAGCCGGACAAAATTCAGTATTGATGTATCATGTCAATTCTCAGAAACAATCGGCGCAATGATGGGGCGGCGCTGCCGCGCCGCCGCGTTGATGATTCCAGTAAACTTGGAATCTGAATCGATCTGCGCATGGGATCTCCTTGATCATAAAAAGTCATGTCGCCCTCTTAAGGCTTCACTCAAGGATCGCAATACACGCTGCCAGACCTGGGAGCAGACATGTCGGAAGCGAGGCGGGCAAGCGAATCGCCTGGCCGGCTGGGAGAGTGTCTGGGTTGACCGGCGGGATTGTATCCCCGCCTTCCAAGTTTATCGAAGGCAACTTTGTAGCCCAGGTTCCTGGGAATGTTCCACCACAGGCCGGTCCAGGACCTGGCCAGAAGACGCCGGGAGATGGAACTCAATGAGTAGAACTGTTTCGTTACCCACTCGACTCCCGCCTGCAGTTGGTCCGGGGTCATCCGTCGTGGTCGAAAAACGACATCCGTCCTCGCGTTGTATTTGGACCAGTCGTAGCTCAGGATTCGGCCTTCCTCCTCCAGCTTGCGAAAGATCGGCGTTCCCGGAAATGGGGTGAGACTGCCAATCGAAGCCACATCCACTCCCGCCTGCTCAAGGAACGCCAGCGTGCGTTCGAAAACAGTGACGTCGTCGTTGTCAAAACCGAAGACCAGACCGGTCTGGACGGCGATTCCGGCGTCGTGAAGTTTTTTTATGCCGTCCAGGTAGCGCCGGGGTTTGTTGAATGCTTTGCCCGTCTCCCGGAGGCTGGCCGCCGAGATGGATTCCAGGCCGATGAAGAGCGCCTCGCAACCGCTGGCCGCGGCGAGATGGATGAGATCGTCGTGGTCCACGATGTTGAATGTGGCCTGGCTGGTCCACCGTTTGCGCAACGGAATCAGGCGGCGGAAGAGTTCGCGGGCGTAGTCTATGCTTCCGATGATATTGTCGTCCCAGAAGATCAGCGCTTTCTCCTGGATCGAGGCGGCTTCAGCAATCACCTCTTCGCTCGGGCGGCAGCGATAACGATGATGATAGAAGTGGGGCAGCATGCAGTAACCACATGCGTTGGGACAGCTCCGCGTGGCGATGAGAACTCCGCGTCCATAGGCCCTGCGCTCGATGAGTTCCCGGCGTGCCCAAGGCAACCCTGCCAACGACGGTGGGACCGCGGCCCGGTAGAAGCGTTTGAGCCGGCCTTCCTGAAAATCGCGTATGAGAGCGGGCCAAACCCCCTCCGCTTCGCCGATCAGAACGCTGTCCGCATGCCGGGCGGCTTCGTGTGGCAGCAGTGTGGGATGCGGCCCGCCCAGAATGACCGCTACGCCGCGTCGGCGAAACTCATCCGCAACCTCATAAGCGTGGGGCGCGAACAGGTGGTCGTCGTGATGCCGACCAGGTCAACGGCGCGGCTGAAATCTACTGGACTGACAATTTCATCCGTATGATGGATCTCCACGTCCCCGGGCGTGAGCGCCGCGAGGAGTGGCATGGTCAACTGCGGAAACCGGATCAGCCGCCCCTTGCGCATCCACAGCGTCGCTGGCCCTTCTGCGGTGATAAGTTCCAGCTTCATGCCAGGATGCACCGGCTAATGTTCCAGATGAGCGACCGCCGCTGACAGGGACGTTGGAGCGCACGCGGTGCTCTCGAACTGCCGCCCGGCGTTGAGCAGAGAAGCAGGGCGGCGGTTCGCTCGAACGATGAGGCCGTGTGAAAACCCGGTCATGATTTGAAATCTTTACGCCCGAAGGATGTCCGAAACAAGCATGAACCATCGCGCCGGACTGGACCGCCGCCAGACCATGCTGTTTCCTGAATCTTTGGAGGATTACGTCGCCGCCTAAAACCCGGTGCGGTTTCTGGACGTCTTCGTGGATGTGTTTGATCTGGACGAAAAGCGGATTTAGGGATGGAAGAGGCAGGCGCCGGGAATGCGCGCATCCTGTTTTGACCAGTCCAGCAACTGCCGGACCTCGTCGGGCAGAGAATCGGTTGAGCCTGACCCTGGAAATGCCCGGTTCAATTCATAATTGCCCAGTTCCACACTCTTGAAGACGGAACCATAGTAATTGTCCAGATACTGGCTGTGCGTTTCAAATTCCGGGTGCAACTGGCGCAGGCCGTCGAGTGATTTGAACTCGGTGGTGCAGTTGTCACCCTCCGCCGGACTCCAGACGACCAGGGTCTTCGCGCTCGCGTCGCCGTTTCGCACATAAACATTGCCGTCCAGTTGCGCCACCTGTGGCCGGGTGAGCTTTCCGCACAACGCTTTCGTCTGCGTGAACCGCAGGAGTGGTTTGTTAAAACCTGCATCCGCCGCCAGCAGATTGCCGGCAAAGACGTGCCCCTCGCGTTTGTCCACGTCCGGGCCGGTGCTGGGATGCCAGCCGAAATGATCGGCAACCGCACTCCGTTCCGTGCGCTCGAAGGAGGCGTCGCAATTGACCAGCGTGTTGTGATAGACCCGGACGTTCGAGCTGTTGAGCGCGCGCACGCCGTGATCGCAATTGACAAACACGTTGCCGGCGCAAATCGCGCCCTTGGAAATTTCAAAGAAAAATCCGTCGAGGGCGTTTTCCACGCGGTTGTTGATGAACACGCCGTCCACGTTGCCGACATCATACCAGATGCCGTTTGAATACGGCTGGTCCTGCACGAGGTTGTCCCGGCAGGTGGTGCGGTAACATTGATTGAAAATCTTCACCGCGGCGGGGAAATACCCGGTGATTTGCTGGATGTTGTTCCGCCGGAAAATGTTTTTCTCCAGCAGGCAATCAGCCGAGCCGATGACGTAGATGCCTTCCGTCCTCGTATCGCTGATGAGACAGTGCCGGACGGTCAATCGGTCGCCCCGGAAATAACCGGCCACCCGGGAACAATAGGAAACCGTCAAGTTCTCCAGCGTCGTGCCGGTGACATCGTTTCCGTACGTGGCGGGATCGGACAGGCCCACCGGTTCCTTGCCCTCTACTTCGAGCGCGCGGTAGGCATACTGGGTGAACGTGATGCCGCGAATCACCGGTCCCTTGCCGTCTGAGGTTTTTCCATGACAGGGACTGGTCGTCCGGGTGAGCGCACCATCGTAAGCGGTAATCTCGACCAGGTGGTTCGTCGGATTGACGCCGATGTAAACCTGGCCGGCATCGTAATCAATGTAATACGAGTGCGCGTCAATTTCCCCCTCCCAGCCAACCGCTTTCAACAGTTCGCCGTCAACGAAGACCATGTCGTTGTTGAAGCGCCAAGGCGGAGTTTTTGTGCCTTCCCGTTCCCGCCGCCACCAGTCCGCGGCTTTGGCCGGGAACAAATGTGACCAGGAAGTCCGCCACAAGCCGTTGATCTGGGCTTCCCAATTGGTCGCCACCAGGGTTCCTTTAAGAACGGGATGCTCATCGGCGTAAGGTTGCAGGGTGATCCCCTGGTTGAACGTCAGGCCGCCGGTGCGATAAGTTCCCCCGCGCAGTATGATGGCGTCGCCGGTCACCGATCGTTCGATGGCCGAGGCCAGGGAGGTGGGTTGCTCCAGCGTCGTGCCCGGGGCATTGCTCTGTCCATCGGGCGCCACATAGTAAATGTGCGCGGCATTCTTGGGCAGATCATAAGTTTGTTGGATCGGGCCATAAGGACCGCCGGAAGGTTGGGCCTGCCCGGGCAACAGCCCAAGCAGAAGAAAAAGAAGGGCGTAACCAACCCAGGATGGCTGGCGTCTTTTCCTTGATGGACCATTCAGCCAGGGACGATGGGAGCAACTACGGGATGGTTTTTGTGTGGGGCACGAATTCATTTTATTTCCTTTCAACCGGCGATTCGATGGGGTCAAGGGCGGACAGCTGAACTTGGGATTGCCATCGCGATGCGGGTGACTCCGATAATTCGCGAGCCAGCCGCCGCCCGATGCTGTTTATCGGAGTTCGCTCGTTCAATCTTGTCGCGCCACATTGTTGTCATCTTTAGATACGAAAAACTGCCTCGTCCTGCAACTTTTATTCTGTGTTAATCTGTGAGAACTCATGATAGCGGATTGTCCTCAATCCGCATCTGTTCGGAACGACTCGCTGCGGCGTAGCCTCTGGCGCAGCCGGGTCAAGCGCTGGTTTGGCTACACTCACTTTCTGCTCAAGGGACTGGCGAAGGTGCGGTGCGAATGGAGCCTGACGACCCTGGCCTACAACCTCAAACGGGTGCTGAACCTGGTGAGCTTCGAGAAACTGATGGCGGCGGTGGGGGTAAAAGTCCCGCAAAGCATCTGAACCGGGGCGGCCGGCCCTTTTTTCCATTCGTCGGCTCCCGCAACTCCGGTAAACGCTTCCATCACCGCCCGACCGGAACTTTCCTTCCGGGTAGAATAACCTCAAACCGTGAAAAAAACTTCTCGTCCCTACTTTTAACCGTCAATCCCGCCGGGAGTTTTCACACAGCCTCGCGATTTGGTGTCGTCTTCATGTCCTGATACTTCCGACTGACATGAACCAGAGAACCGTCAGAATCAATGAAATCCAAGCAACGACTCGTTCTCCCTTGGTACGATACCGAAGCAACATGAAGATGCTCCAAACTGCCGGCACCGATACGACTAGATACGGCGGGAGAAGCGACGCGTGTGAACTCAGTGACGCGATTCTGAACGGCGACAACAAAATGCTGGCGTGAATACTTCCGGCTATAGCGGCCCAGACGTGGGCTCTGCTGCGTCTCTGGATCGGAGAATCCTGAGAAATATTGTCGGATGTGTTCATGGCTCGATGACACCTAACAGATAATGGACGCCGCGTCGTGCAGCCTGTCCATTTTCAAGTCGCCAAGGGGTTCCGGTTGCAAGTTACCGTCCATCACATTTTTGTTTTAAAATCAGGCGCCAACCCGTGCTGGCAAAGGCTGCACGTTCAATCGCCCAAACAGGTTCCCACGCGCCGGGCGGTTTCCACCCAGGAATGATTGGGCGGAACGGTTTTGCGTTTGCCGGCAACTTTTACCAGCGGCACGGGTTCTGTGCCATTGCCCCGCGCGGCCACCATCACCCCGAAAACATTTTCGTGAATCAAATCCGCGCACGCACTGCCGAACCGCGTGGCGAGCAGCCGGTCCGCCGGCGACGGCGTGCCGCCGCGTTGCACGTAACCGAGGATGGTGACGCGCGATTCGAGGTGCGTGAGTTCCTCAAGTTGATGGGCGAGCCGGAGCGTGTTGCCGGCGTGCCGGGCTTCGATCGCGGCCAGCTCCATTTTGGCGTCGTTTCGTTCGCGCGGGTTGCGCGTCTTCTCCTTGCGGTTTTCGGCCACGGCAAAGGCGCGCGCGTCTTCCACGCTCATCGCGCCCTCGGCCACGGCCACAATGCTGAAATTGGTTCCGTGCCGGCTGCGACGCCGGATGGCTTCAACAATCTTGTCAACGTGGTAGGGAATTTCGGGAATCAAAATCACGTCCGCCCCGCCGGCAATGCCTGCGCCCAGCGCCAGCCAGCCCGCACGATGCCCCATGATTTCCGCGACCACGATGCGATGATGGCTGTGCGCCGTGCTGTGCAGACGGTCAATGGTTTCCGTGGCAATATCCAGCGCGGTGGCGAAACCGATGGACGAGTCCGTCATCGCCACGTCGTTGTCAATGGTTTTGGGGAGGGAGATGACATTCAGCCCCGCTTCCGCGAGGCGCAGCGCATTTTTTTGCGTGCCGCCACCGCCGAGACACACGAGCGCGGCGAGTCCGTATTTCTTGTAATTGTTGACGATGACACTGGTCATGTCGCCCGTCCGGCCGTCAATCGTCATGCGATGCGGTTTGTCGCGGCTGGTGCCGAGGATGGTGCCGCCGATGGTAAGGATTCCGGCCAGCGTGCTTCGATCGAGACGCAGCCGCCGGCCGGTGACCAGACCGCGAAAGCCGTCGCGAAAGCCGATGATTTCCATGCCGTAAAAGCCGAGAGCGGTTTTGCCGACGCCGCGGATGGCGGCATTCAAGCCGGGGCTGTCACCGCCGGCCGTCAAGATACCGATGCGTTTGGTTTTGGTCATTGTCTCCGCCACATTTGAATCCGCAAAAGGGGCCGTTTGTCGAGAAATAACTTTTTGCTGTTCTCATTAACACCCTGCTTTAGCCGGGTGTGGAACGGCGAGGATGTGAATTGAACCGCTTCAGCGGTTTCCATCCGCAAACCGTTGAAACGGTTACGCTACCGTCACGACTCCTATCCACCCCGCTAAAGCAGGGTGTTAATTAGAGGTCATTCAAGGTTGCGGGCGAAACGGACGCTTTCTCAGCAGGCGCAGGAAGATGAAGCAATTCACCGCCATGCAAACTGAGACCGCGGCGCCGAATTGAAACGCCCGATCTTCATAAGCCAGCCGGATGGAATGCCGCCCGGTCGGGACTTGAATGGCTTGAAACGCGTGATTCGCCCGCAACAAAGGCACCGGCCGGCCGTCCACGTAAGCGCGCCAGTTGTGATACCAGGTTTGCGCCACGACGACGAGCGACGGTTCGGAAGTTTCAACTTCAATATCCACCCGCTGCGTCGTGAATTTTGAATTCAGCACCCGCGCCTTTGTTTGATTCGTGGCGGTCACCAGCGGTTTTGCCCCGGGTGATAGAAAAACAATTTTACTTCCGTCGAAACTGTTTTGCCCCAGCGCGCAGAACGTGTTCGTGTTGTCGAGGAAGACCGGTTGCTGTCCGGCAGTGACCAGGGGCAGAAAAGTTTTGCGCGCCTGCCAGTGGAAAAATTCGTCCGGCGCGGTGATTTGCGAGACGCCCATAAAATCTTCGAGTCGCGGAAATTCGTTCGTCGTGCCGTAAAGCAGCGAATTTAAATCATCACCTTCTCGTGGCGTGAGCGAAAAGAAGCCGTCCACCTTCGGCACGGCGTCCAGCAAATTAGCGTTGCCGCAGAAGCCAAGCCGTTTTCCAAGAAAATTATTTTTCGGATCGCTCAACGCGAAATGAATGAAGTTTAGGAATTCCTTGGTTGTGATCATGGCGCGCGAACCGCCGAGTTCCGGTTGCGGGTTCATCGCCAGTTTTATGCGCGCCAGGTTTAATTCATAGACGCTCGGCGGCACGGTCGGGTTTTGCGGCGGTTCGTGCTTGAAGACATCGAGCCACGCGACAACAACCAAAATCAGCGGCGCGATTCGGCGCAGTCCGGGCTTGGGCGCTTGCATTAAAACGAGCAACAACGCGCCGGTTAGCAGCAGAAAAAACGCGCGCGACAGTCCATTGCGCAACGTCGCGTGAACGTCGTCGGTTGGAAACGGGAATTGCCACGCCCAAAAAAGAATTCCCGCGATGAGCACGAGCAAAATCACTCCAATTGCCCATAGTCTTGAAGTTTGAAAATACTGCGGGGGAAAAATCTTCTCCCTCGCCCCGCCCAGGCGGGGAGAGGGTTGGGGCGAGGGGATTTGAGTTTTAGAACAATCGGCCTCCTCACCCCGGCCCTCTACTCCTTTGGTGGAGGAGAGGGGAAAAAATCGTGCCAGGGTAAAAGCCGCGAGCAGCGGGGTGAGCAACGCCACCAAGATCACGTATTTGATGGGATACGTCATCAAGCTGAGCTGCGGGATGATTTTGCGCAGGGCGGGATAGACGAAAGTGTTTTCACCGAGCGCAAAAATCAGGGCTACCATCGCCATTGCGCCCAGCAACCACACGCGCCTTTCCCGGACCGTCCAAATTGCCAGCAATGCCAGCCAGAGCGCGCCGATGCCGGGATAGTAAGACGACGTCCATGCCTGTTCGTATTGGAAGAACACGCCTTCGGTCCAGGTGCGGCCGAAAGCCATCGGCACGAGAAAATTCGCCCACCCCCAGCCGGGCATGGACCAGCGCGTATCGGCGTATCCGGCGCTCCGCTGCGAATGGGCGGCGAGATCGAGGAACGGCAGCAGTTGCGCCGCCGCCAGCGCAATCACCAGCGCCACGACCAATGGGAAACGCCAGAGCATTGAGATGCGGGGTGATTCGACCTTCACAAGCTGTTGAATCCACAGCGCCAGCAATAAAATCCACGTGAGAAAAATAATTTCCGGGCCGCCGGCGAGCATTTGCAAAGCGCCGGCGAACGCGGCCAGAATGATCTTTTGCCCGCCTTCGCGCCACGCCAGTTCAACGGCCAGCACGACCCACGGCATCCAACTGAGCGTGGCGATGTGACTCGGCCACATGAGCAGGTTGAGCGTCAGGCCGTTGAACGCAAAAGCCACGCCCGCGAATGCGGCGGCGAAACTGTTTCCGGTCCAGTGGCGGGCGAGGAAAAACATCCCCAACCCCGCGAACCACAAATGCAGCAGGCAAAAAAAACTCAACGACCATGGCAACGGCAACAGGAGGTAAATCAACGCCGGTGGATAGAGCGGCATCGTGTTCCATTGCGCGAGAAACGGCACGCCGCAATTGTTGTAAGGGTTCCAGAATGGCAGTTCCCCGTGCCGGAAACATTCGCGCTGAAAATGGGCGAGGGGATACGCGAAAAATCCGTAGTCGCGAATGACGAAGGTTTCCAGGCCGGGCAGGACTTGCGGGAACGCGGCGAAAATCAGCAGCGCCAGCAGGATTTCAAAACGCAGGGGCGTAAACCAGTTGAAGGCGCGGTTTTCGGATGTTTCGCTCATGGGTTCGCGGCTCAATTTATTCAGGAAGTGAAATCGGCGGCAAGTATTCCCCGATGAAATCGCGTTTCCACCCTGCACCGGGGATCCGGTGTTTGGCCAGGCTGATGAAATGGCAGTTCACGCTTTCCCCGGTCATGGCACCAGCACGGCCGCGCCGTGGATTTGGCCGTTGCGCAGGCGGCCCAAAACGGCGTTGGCTTCGGCGAGCGGGAACGTTTGCACCGTCGTGCGCACCGGCACCTGTGGCGCCAGCGTGAAAAATTCCGCGCCGTCGCGCCGCGTGAGATTGGCCACGGAACAAAGCGTGCGTTCTCTCCAGAGCCAATCGTAAGGAAACGACGGAATATCGCTCATGTGAATGCCGCCACAGACGACCGTGCCGCCTTTGGCAACGGCCTGCAGCGCGAGTGGCACGAGCGGGCCAACCGGGGCGAAGATGATGGCGGCGTCCAATTTTTCCGGCGGCAAGGTTTCGGAGTCGCCGGCCCAAACCGCGCCCAGCGATTTGCCAAATGCCTGCGCCTCCGAATCGCCCCGCCGGGTGAAGGCATAAATTTCGCGCCCCTGATGCCGCGCGATTTGGGCCACGATATGCCCCGCGGCGCCAAAGCCGTAAATGCCGAGACGCTTTGCATTCCCGGTTTTGACGAGTGAACGATAACCGATCAGACCGGCGCAGAGCAGGGGAGCGGCCTCGGCGTCGGAATAGTTTTTGGGAATGGGAAAACAAAATCGTTCATCGGCGGCGGCAAATTCCGCGTAGCCGCCATCCAGCGTATAGCCGGTGAAAAGCGCGCGGTCGCACAAATTTTCGCGTTCGCTGCGGCAAAATTCGCACTCGCCGCATGTCCAGCCCAGCCACGGAATGCCCACGCGATCACCGATTTTGAATCGTTGAACGCCTTTGCCCTTTTCCACGATGACGCCGACAATTTCGTGTCCGGGCACGAGCGGAAGTTTTGGCTGGGGAAGCTCGGCGTCCACGACGTGCAAATCCGTGCGACAGACGGCGCAGGCGGACACCTTCACCAAAACCTGTGTTGCATCGGGCTTCGGCGTGGGAATATCCGCCGCCCGCAGCGGTTGCCGCGGCGCTTCGAGAAGCATGGCGCGCATGAGCCAATTGAACAGCCAAAAACGCAACGGTCAAGCACCGGCTTGGAGATATTGGATTAAACCCGAAATCCGAAGTTGAATTTCTGCGTAGCCGGAATGCGGCCGTCCCGAGCCTGTCGGACTCAGGCATCCGGCGAAAATTAGAGCCGACTCACGCCGGCGGTTACGGTCAAAGGCAGCGGCGCTGGCGTTGAATTGAATTTTTGATCAGTAATTCTTCGACCAGGCAATCAACGTGCCGTTGGCGTCGAAGGTCAATTGCAGCATCTCGTTGTTGATGCCGGATCCGATGGCCTGGCCCGTGCCGAGGCCATGATTGCTGCCGTAATAGGACATGCCACTATTGAAGTGGGGACTGACCGGGGGTTGGACAAACCATTTGGACACGACTTTGCCATCGCCGAGCCTGGCCTGCCGGTCCGGCGGACCGAATTCAGTCACCGCCTGGTCATACGTGTAATGCCCGACGCGGCCGTCCCAGTCAACCGGCGGTGGTGTCTTGCAGCCGGTGAGAAACGCGACGGCCAGGGCCAGGATGACCGGCAATGAAAATTTCGCGGCGCAGTTCATTTACATCAATAAACTTAGCAGAACATATGCCATCTGCAATAACGTCTTTCGGAGGGGCGGGTTCCACGAGCCCCTGAATTTTCTTCAGCACAAATGGGGCTTGCAGAGCTCGCCCCTCCGGAAGATCACACATCCTTCCGCGGAAACAAGGGCGCCGGTTCGCCGATTTTGTGGCCGGCGGGCAAACCGCCCCAGCTCGCGGCGTCGAGTTTGTCCGGTGCGCCGGTCAAACCGAGTTGCGCGTAAATTTTCACCGCCGTGCCGGGCAGAAACGGCCAGAGCAAGACCGCCAGTACGCGGCAGGTTTCCGTCAGATTGTAGAGCACTTCGTCGAGCCGTCTGGCCTGCGCCGGGTACTTGGCGAGCTTGAACGGCGCGGTCTGGTCCACATATTGGTTGGCGCGCGTGACGAGTCCCCAGATGCTTTGCAGCGCGGCTTGAAGCTGGTTTTGCTTGAACAAGGCGCGCGTTTCATCCGCGGCTTTCACGGCGGCGGCGGCCAGTTCGTCATGTTTCGCCGGCACCACACCGTTGCGGTAACGCTTCAGCATCGAGAGCGAGCGGTTGACGAGATTGCCCAGACCGTTCGCGAGTTCAGCCTGATAACGCGACTTGAATCCGGCGTCGGTCCAGTTGCCGTCGGGGCCGATGTCCAATTCGCGCAAAACGTAAAAACGAAACGCGTCCAATCCCCATTCGTCAATGACGGCAACCGGGTCAACGATGTTGCCGGTGCTTTTGCTGATCTTGGCGCCGTCCTTCTGCCACCAGCCATGCACGAGGATTTGTTTCGGCAGCGGCAGGCCCATCGCCTTGAGCATGATTGGCCAGAAAACCGCGTGAAATTTCACAATGTCCTTGCCGACGACGTGGATGTCGGCCGGCCACAATTCGATTTCGGATTTCGGATTTCGGATTTCGGATTTCAATGCCGCCAGAATGCTTGCATCGCCAAGGGCGGCGGGGATGCTGATGTAATTCACCAGCGCATCGAACCAGACGTAGGTGACAAAATCCTTGTCGAAGGGCAGGGGAATGCCCCAGTTCAAACGCGCCGCCGGACGTGAGATGCACAGGTCTTCCAGCTTGTTGTTTTTCAGGAAACCGAGCACTTCGTTGCGGCGGTAATCGGGCTGGACAAACGACGGGTTCTTTTCAATGTAATCAATCAGCCATTGCTGCTGCTCGCCCAGCTTGAAAAAATAATTTTCCTCCTTCAGTTCGATGACCTCGCCGTAACTGGGATCGAAAGTTCCGTCGGGAAGACGGTCCTTGCTGGTCAGGAAGGTCTCCTCCTTGGTCGAATAAAAGCCCGAGTAGGTTTGTTTATAAATCTGGCCGGCGTTAAAAACCTTGGTGAGTCCAGCTTGGACGATTTCCTTGTGGCGGGGCTGGGTGGTGCGGACGAAATCGTCGTTGGTCAGTTCCAGTTTCTTCGCGAACGCCTTCCAATCCTCCGCCAGTTCGTCGCAGTAGGCCTGCGGCGATTTGCCTTCGGCCTGCGCGGCTTGCTGGACCTTCTGGCCATGTTCGTCCAGGCCGGTCAGAAAAAAGGTTTCCTGACCGAGGCTGCGCCGCGACCGCGCGATGACGTCGGCGACGATTTTCTCATAGGCATGGCCGAGATGCGGCTGCCCGTTGACGTAATCAATGGCGGTAGTGATGTAAAACCGTTTGTTCATCGGGATACCCAGTGTGGCGGACAAAGGCGGCCTTGGCAATCCTGCGCAACATAGCTTCGTCCTCGTCGTCGTCCTCGTAATCGAGTGAAAATTGGGTTTTTCGAGGACGAGGACGAGAACGAGGACGAGAAGGATTTGTTTGCTGCAAGAACAACGGTTCACACTTGCCGCAAGGTCATTTCGCGCTATAATGCCGTTCGGCTGTGGCGGAAAACCAGCCGACAAACAAAAACCGCATGACAAACGAACTTTCAAACTTTGCCGCGCGTTTGCGCGAGATCATTCTTTCGGAGGGCCGAGTTCCACGAGGCTCCGACTCCGAACTCCGAACTCCGAACTCCGAACTCCGAAACCGGGATGGGGGCTCGTATAACTCGCCCCTCCGAGATTTTATTTCGCTGGCGCTCGAACTTTTTGCGCTTCAATTCAAATACAACGCCGCCTACCGGAAAATCTGCGAAGCGCGCGGTTTTACGCCCAAAGTTATCGAACATTGGACGCAAATCCCGGCCGTGCCGACAGCAACGTTCAAGGAATTGGAATTGACCTGTCTGGCGCCGACGGAACGCACCGCGGTTTTCCATTCCAGCGGCACGGTGGAACAAAAGCCCAGCCGGCACTTCCACAATGCGGAGTCGCTGGCAGTTTATGAAGCATCGTTGTGGTCGTGGTTTCAGGCAAACGTGGCGATAGGAGCGCCGAGCACCGTCTCGGCAAATTTCCAGGCAGGCATTGTTCGTGCCGATTCGGAGATCGGCGCTCCGTTGGCGAAACAATTTCAGTTTGTCATCCTCACGCCGCCGCCTTTACTGGCGCCGCATTCGTCGCTGGTTCACATGTTTGAAACCGTGCGGCAAAAACTTGGTGGGACGGAATCCGCGTATTTCGGCAAAATCGCAACTGACGGCTCTTGGACCTTGGATTTCGATGCCCTGCTCGGAATGCTGAATTCGTCACTCGCCACTCGCCACTCGTCACTTGTTTTGGGCACTGCGTTTTCCTTCGTCCACTTGCTGGATTTTCTGGCGGAGAGAAATCTGCGTTTCGATTTGCCCGCCGGTTCCCGGGTGATGGAGACCGGCGGCTATAAAAACCGGTCGCGTTCGATGCCCAAGACCGAACTGCACCAACTCATCACCGAAAGACTCGGGGTGCCACCGTCGCACATCATCTGCGAATACGGCATGAGCGAGTTGAGTTCTCAGGCGTATGATGGTGTTGTCGGTAGGGCGGGCAGTCCTCTGCACGCCGAGCGGCGCGGTGGGGACACCGCGCCCTACCTTCGCGTTTTCCAGTTCCCTCCTTGGGCGCGGGTGCAGGTTGTTTCGCCCGAAACCGGGCGCGAGGTGGCCAATGGCGAAACGGGGTTGATTCGCGTGTTTGATCTGGCGAATGTCTTTTCCGTGATGGCGGTTCAGACCGAAGACCTGGGAATTCGCCGTGGCGAAGGATTTGAATTGATTGGCCGGGCGGCATTGGCCGAACCTCGGGGTTGTTCACTGATGTCTCAATCCGCAATCCGCAATCCGCAATCCGCAATTCCATGAACCTGCCCAACTATTTTCTCGCCGACCTGCCGCCGGAGGCGGTGCTGTCGCCGGCAATGGTCGCAGAGGCGTGCCGGACGCTGAAGCGCAATCGCGCGCAATACCTGGCACAGCGTTCGACGGACAGCCTGGTCGGGGTGCTGTGCGACGTGGCGGAGGGCTGGTTGAAACCGGACAACGCCTTTCGCCGGCTGGCACTCGAACAAACATGGAACGCCGGCCTCCGGCACGGCAAGAAAGGCATGATGGGAAACGCCGTGCCGGAGGCCGGCGCTCCGGGTCTCGGTTTTTCCCAGGCAACGTTGCAAAAGGGCCTCGACAATTTTTTCCGGCAGTTCACCCCGGAAAATTTTCACGCGCTGCTGGTGCAGGAATTGGGCGACGCGCGGCAGCTCGACCGGTTTATTGCGGGCGGCAGCGGGGGAAAATCAAATCGTGCGGCACTGGCCGTCGGACCGGAATTGCTGGTGCATATCGCGGCGGGCAATCTCCCGAACCCGGCATTGATGAACATCGTGCTCGGCCTGCTGGCCCGTTCGGCGCAATTCGTCAAATGTGCGAGTGGGGCAACGTTTCTGCCCCGCTTGTTTGCGCACTCGATTTACAACGCGGACGCGAAACTCGGTGCCTGCCTGGAAATCGCCGGATGGCGCGGCGGCAGTGCGGACCTGGAGATGGCATTGTTCGCCGAGGCCGATTGTGTGACGGCGACCGGCAGTGACGAGACGTTGGCGGCGATTCGTGCGCGGTTGCCGGTCAAAACCCGCTTTCTCGGCTACGGCCACCGCGTGAGCTTTGGTTTTGTGGCCCATGAGGTTTTGTCGGGTCTGCACACCCGGCAAATCGTGTCGCGCACCACCGATGACGTGGTGGCGTGGAACCAACTGGGCTGTCTTTCGCCGCACGTGGTTTACGTGCAGACCGGCGGCGAAGTGTCGCCGGAGAAATTCGCGGAACTGCTCGCAGCCGAACTGGAGCGGCGCGAACGAACCGAACCGCGCGGTGAATTGCCGGCGGAACATGCGGCGGTCATCGCGTCGCGCCGGGGAATTTACGAGGTCCGCGCGGCGCATTCGCCGGAGACAACGCAGCATTGGTGCAGCCGGAATTCGACGGCGTGGACGGTTGTTTTTGAAGCCGATGCCCGGTTTCAGTTGTCATGCCTGAACCGGTTCATTTATGTCAAGCCGGTGCGGGATCTGGCGGAGGCTTTGCAATATGCCGAAACGGTGCGGGGTCAGATCTCGACCGTCGGCCTCGCCGTGCCGGAGCACAAACGGGAGGAACTGGCGACGCAACTGGCACGCTGGGGCGCGACGCGGGTGTGTCCGCTTGGCCGGATGCAAAACCCGCCGCTGACCTGGCGTCATGACGGCCGGCCGGCGCTGGGGGATTTGGTGACGTGGACGGATTGGGAAATGTAACGGTCAGTAGTTGGTAGTCAGTGGTTGGTAGTTCTGTGTCGCGGAGCCACCAAGCCGTTGACTGCCGACCACTGACTATTGACCACTGACTAAAAATGAAAATGGAATTACGCAAAACGTTTCAATTCGAGGCGGCGCATCTGCTGCCGCGTTTGCCGAAGGCGCACAAGTGCCGGCGCTTGCACGGACACAGCTTCAAGGTGGACATCGTCGTGGCGGGCGAGTGCGACGCGAAACTCGGCTGGCTGATGGATTACGCGGACATTTCAGCAGCGTTCAAGCCAATTTGGGAGAAGCTCGACCATCGTTATCTGAACGACATTGCCGGTCTGGAAAATCCGACGAGCGAGGGAATCGCGGTGTGGATCTGGAAAAAACTGAAGCCGAAACTGCCCTTGCTCGTGGAAGTTGTCGTGGCGGAAACCTGCACGGCGCGCGCCGGTTATCGTGGTGAGTAAATTTATTTGCAAAGCAAGTATTGACGAATGGCATGGAATTCATTTAACGAATGGTTGGCAACAGACCATGAACTTGAGGTGACCCATGAATAAAACCGGAAGCACGGGAAATCTGACAGCCTGGCAGGACAAACTCATCGAATACGTCATCAGCCACAGCGGCGCGCTCCTTTCGGCGCTGGTCGTGGTGGTAATTGGTTTCATTGTCGCGCGTTGGATCGGCAAACTGTTGGACCGCTGGCTGACGAGCAAGGCGATGGAACCGCCGATGCGCAAATTGCTGGTGCGTATTGTGCGGTTGCTTATTTTTGCCATGGCCCTGGTCGTTGCGCTGGGCACGGCGGGCATGGACGTGACGGCGTTGATTGCCGGTGTCGGCGTGGCCGGCTTGGGAATTGGTCTGGCCATGCAAGGCATCCTCAGCAATCTCATGGCCGGGTTGACCATTATTTTCACCAAACCCTTTCGTTTCGGCGAATATATTGAAATTGCCGGCGTGCAGGGACAGGTGACGAGCATCGAACTTTTCACGACCACGCTGCTGCATGCCGATCACTCACAAGTCATCATTCCCAACCGGAAAATTGTCGGTGAAATTTTGCACAACTATGGCCACATCCGGCAGCTCGATTTGTCGGTGGGTGTCGCCTACAACACAAACATCAGCGGCGCTCTGGTCATCGTGCGGGGTGTGCTGACCCGCAATACCCGTGTGCTCAAAGAACCCGCGCCCGTCGTTGGCGTGACGATGCTGGCGGATTCATCCATCAGTGTTGCCATCAAACCGTGGACGGCCGTGGCCGATTATGGCCCCGCGCAGGCGGAAATTTACCAGGCCATCGTCGAGCAATTCCGCGCAAACAAAATCGAAATTCCCTTTCCGCAACGCGAAGTGCGGATGCTCGGCGCGGCGGCGAATTGATTTTTATTCGCGATGCCAACAACCGCGCTTGGGGGCACCCATTTGGTGGCGTCCTTGGGAAGGCAAGTAAAGTTGGAAGGTCCGTTATGAGGATGCTGAAACGGGAAGAAAAAACTTTCCGAAAAGAATGGGTTTTCTGTCGACCGTCCAAGCTTAATAGGTGCAGGCTACAAAAACCGCATATTAAAACCCCTAAGTCACAAATTAATTCGTTTCTGATTTGCCCTCGGCTTTTTTCTTGGCCATCGATCGTTGAGCATATTCCATCGATGTTACCACCAAGATTGAGTGTTCATTTCCATCATTTTTAATAAAACCGACGGCTCCGTTTTTGGAATTAACCCATGTTGGAAGTCCATGCGGTATTTCTTTAAATTCCCAGTCCCCATCACCGCCACTTAGTTTAAGTAAAGCATTGCGTTCATCATCGTTCATTTTTCCATCTTTCATAAAATAAAATGATTCGCACTCGCTTTTGTTGTCTCGGAAATCGACTGCTACTTTATATTCTTTAAAGACATAACCGCCCCTCCATGTATTGGTGCCGGTTTCAGTTCTTTTTCGCACTGCACCGTAACGTGCCATAATTTCTTTATTGGACTCACCGAGTCGGGCAAATGCTGCAGTGCAGGAGATGAACAGAATGAGGAGCGTTATTTTCATATCCTGTTTCATGGTTGTCAGTGTGTTTCGCTTCCCCAACAACTGGAAGAAAATGGTGATTATCCGCTGGGTGATGGCGAATGCAATTCTTTTTTGGAGGAGTTCACCGAGGAACGCAGGGGCGCGGAGAACGCAGAGAACCGCAGAGCTGAATTTCCCGGAGCGCGGACAGCTTTGTCCGCCAAAAGTATCGGAGGGGCGAGTTATACGAGTCCCTGACTCCTCGAATGCCTCTGAAAATGGGGGCTCGTGTAACTCGCCCCTCCGACGAGATTTGGCAGGCTCACGCTTTGGCGTGATGCACCTCGGCATGGACTTTCGCCAGGGCGTCGGCCAGCGCATCCCAGTCGGCTTCCGTCGTCTCCCAACCGCTGCTGAAACGCAGCACGCGATGCGCTTCCGCCGGCTTGAAACTCATCGCCGCCAGCACGTGCGACGGCTCTTCCTTGCCGGTGGTGCAGGCGGAGCCGGTGGAGACTGCGAACCCGGCCTTGTCCAGTTTCGTCAGCCAGCGCAATTGCACGCCTTCGGGCATCAACGCCGAAACGGTGTTCCACAAGCGCGGCGAATTCACGCCCACAATGACCGTGCCCGGCAGTTTGTGCAAAAGCTGCCTTTCAAAATTCTCGCGCCACACGCCGCGCAGAATGTGTTCGCTGCGCGTCATCTGTTTTTCGCGCGCTTCCAGGGCGGCGAGCATGGATAAAATAATCGGAACATTTTCCGTTCCGGCCCGGCGGCCTTGTTCCTGTTTGCCGCCAAGTAGCAGGGGCGTAACGTGGCTTTTGTGCGGCACTTTCAAAAAACCAACGCCGCGCGGCCCGCCAAACTTGTGCGCCGCGCCGCTCAGATAATCGCATTCGCCCAGATCCTTGGCCGGCATTTTGCCGAGCCATTGCACGGCGTCGGAGAAAAACGGCACTTTGTATTGACGGCAAATCGCCAGCGCCTCGCGCCAGGGCTGAAGGACACCGGTCTCGTTGTTCGCGGCCATGATGCCGACGAGCCCGGGGCGCGTGTCGGCGAGTTCCGCCGTCAGCCAGTCCAGGTCAATCACGCCGTCGTGGGTGACGGGTATCAATCGGGCGCGTTTGCTGAAATAATACTTCGCGGACTCGTGGACGCAGGGATGTTCGATGGCAGAAATCCAGACCTCGCTTTTCGCATCGAGTGTCCGTGCAAAATGGTGCATGACCATGTTGTTCGCCTCGGTGGCGCCGCTCGTCCAGACGATGTCCGTCGGCTGGCAGTCGAGAAAATGCGCGAGCTTTTCGCGCGCCTCCCTGAGCGCGGTGCCGGCGCGACCCCCGATTTGATGCGGGCTGGACGCGTTGCCGGGGTTGTGCTCGGTGGCCTCGAGCCAGGCTTCGCGCGCCTCGCGCATCACCGGCGCGGTGGCGTTATGGTCGAAATAAATCATCGATTGGACAGGATACAATGGGTGGCAACGCTGGCCAGTTTTTTTGTGGCAGCACCCGCGTCCCGCGGGTTCAATTTCCCGATGCATCGGGACCGAATTGTATCGGTGCGGGTCAGGTGGTTGGCGATTGTGCGAATGGCTGCAATCTCTGTTTGCCGATGGTTTCGGGCGCGACGCCCGAAACGACCCGCCGGAGGCGGGTGCTACCCACATCATCGCCTGATGACTGGAGCTTGTTCAGGATTGTTTTGTGCGCGGCGGCGAAGGCGAACCGGTTCATTTGCGCCGGAGTTTTCCAGACACCAGTTTCGGAGGGTGGAGTTCCACGACGCCCCATTTTATTATGAGGTCTCGCAGAGCTCGCCCCTCCGAACTTAACGTGCCAGGCTTCGAGCGTGATGCGATAGCGCGTGATCGAATGTTTCACGGTCCAAAACAGCTGAAGAGCCGGAGGCCGGTGACCGAACTCCGATTGGAAGACGTCGTGCGCCGCTGTTTTCGCGCCGTTGACTTCAAAATTTGGAAATTCCCACAAGTGCGCGTTCACGACCCCGGCGGGCCGTTGCCGGACAAGAAATTTCCCATTACGCTCGATGACAAAGGCAATGAAGCGCCGCGCGGTGGCGGTGGTGCGCCGGCCAAGGTTTGGCAATTCCCCAACGCGGCCTTCGCGAAACGCGACGCAGAGTTTTTTCACCGGGCAAACCGGGCACTGCGGTTGTCGCGGCGTGCAGACCAGGGCGCCAAGTTCCATTAGAGATTGATTTAATGCCGAACAATTGCCGTTAATGTAGCGCAGACGTCTCGTCTGCACAGGCAGGCTGGAAGCCTGCGCTACTTTTATCAACTCTTCCGCCCGCCTCCAGAGCCGCGCATTTGTCTTCTTCTCGCGCGGGTTTTCTGCGATGCCGAAAATTCGTGTTAGGACACGGATGACATTGCCGTCGAGAATCGGTGTCGGCTGGTTGAACGCGATGCTGCAAATTGCGCCGGCGGTGTAACGGCCGATCCCCGGCAGCGCAAGCACGTCCTCGTATTTTTCCGGGAACCGGAGGGGCGAGCTCTGCGAGTCCCTGATTTTGTTTTGGGCGTCGTGGAACTCCGCCCTCCGACAATTGTCCACAATTTGCCTTGCAGCCTTCTGCAAATTCCGGGCGCGGGTGTAATAACCAAGGCCCTCCCAAAGTTTGTGGATTTTGTCCGAACGCGCTTTCGCTACAGCCCCGATGGTCGGCAATTGACGCATCCAGCGTTCCCAATACGGAATGACCGTTTTGACCTGTGTCTGTTGAAGCATGATTTCGGAGACCCAGATGGCGTAGGGATCACGGGTGCGCCGCCACGGCAGGTCGCGGGCGTTTTGCGCAAACCAGTCGAGCAACAACGCAACCAGCCGCTTGAATTTCGGATTGCGAATTTCGGATTGCGGAGTTCGGTCTGCCATGCACTGGAATTATTGCCGCAAAAAGGCGCAAAAGCCGCAAAAATGTTTTCGTAGCGGCGTCTCGGCAGAGCGCCGCAAATGTTGTTTTGAAATGCGGCTTTCTGCCGAAAGCCGCTACGTCTGCAAAAAACTTTGTGTTCTTTGTGTTCTTTGTGGTTATCCTTTTTCAGTGCAACCGCTGACTTCCTACACGGGCAAGCTTACCGACGAACAGGCATCGGCGCTCGAAGCCGCCCTGAGTTCGCGCGGCTTCAAATTTCGCGCGGTGCCCTACGCGCGGTTCGCCGGCGAAAAGGACAAAATCAACGTGGTATTTTACGAAAGCGGCAAACTGGTCGTGCAGGGAAAGGGCACGCAGGAATTCATCGAGTTCGTTTTGGAACCGGAAGTCCTGAAACAGGCGCGGCTGGGCTATGAGACTTTGTTGAATCCCGAATTGCTGCTGCCGCGCATCGGTGTGGACGAAAGTGGCAAGGGCGATTTCTTCGGGCCGCTGTGCATTGCCGGGGTTTATATCAACGAAAACGTGGTCAAGGCGTGGAAAGATGCCGGCATCCGCGATTCCAAAAACATTTCCAGCGACAAAAAGATTGCCGAGCTGGCGGAGAAAATCCGCAAGACTCCCGGTTGCGTCGTGAACACGGTGACGATTGGTAACGAGGCTTACAACCGGCTTTACGCCAAAATGAAGAGCGTGAACACAATCCTGGCGTGGGGTCATGCGCGCGTGATTGAAAATCTGATGGCGCAGCGGCACCAGATGAAGCCCGCGCCGGTCAAGGCCATCAGCGACCAGTTCGCGTCGAGCAAAGACGTGGTGGCGAAGGCTTTGATGTCACTGGGCCGGGAAATCGAACTGGTCCAGAAGCACCGGGCGGAAGAAGACCTGGCGGTGGCAGCAGCTTCGATCCTGGCGCGGGACGGGTTTGTGAAAGGGCTGGCGAAACTGGAGAAACAATTCAACGTGGAACTGCCGAAAGGCGCTTCGACGGCCGTGGACGAGGCGGCGAAGAAATTTGTGGCGGAGCAGGGTGCGGACAATTTATCGAAAATCGCCAAGGTCCATTTCCGCACCGCTTATCGGGCGCAGGGCCTGCCCGAGCCGCCGAAGAAGGAGTGGAAACGTGGATAATTATTCGGAGGGGCGAGTTCTGCGAGACCCATTCTTTTCCACTAAAGTCAGGGCCTCGTGGAACTCGGCCCTCCGAAAATGAAATGAAACCCAATTTCATCGAACTGCCGGATTGCGAGCCGATCTCGATCTTATACGAGGACCGGGCGGTCATCGCGATGGACAAGCCGCGCGGCTGGATGCTCGCGCCGGTGGCGTGGCAGAACACGTCGCGCAATTTGCAGGCGGCCATCGAATCCTCCATCGCCGCGCGGGATTTCTGGGCGCAATCGCGCGGGCTGAAATTTCTTCGCCACGTCCATCGCCTCGACGCGGACACGAGCGGCGTTTTGCTTTTTGCCAAAAGCCCCGGTGCGGTCAAAAGGTTTTTTGATTTGTTCGAGAGCCGCAAAATGGAGAAGACGTATCTGGCCGTCGTGGTTGGCGAGCCGAGGCAAAATGAATGGACGTGCGAACTCAAACTCGCGCCGGACAAAAAGCGATTCAGAAAAATGAAGGTGGATTCGCGTTATGGCAAGGATTCCGAAACGCATTTCCGGGTTTTGGAAAAACGCGGCAAACTTTCTCTGGTGGAAGCGCGGCCCGTCACCGGCCGCACGCATCAGATCCGCATTCACCTCGCGGAATCCGGCTGTCCGGTGGCGGGCGACGAACTTTACGGACGTGAAGACGACGGGCTGGAATTGGGTTTGCGCGCCGTGCGGCTGGCATACACCGATCCGTTCACCCGTCGGCGGGTGGAAATCCGCGCGCCCGTGGAACCGTTCTGCCGCGAGTATGGTTTCATCTGTAGCGGCGGTCTGCGACCGCCGCCAAATAGTAAAATGGGTCAGCGACGGTCATAGACCGCCGCTACAGGTTTAAGATCATGCCGCCGGCATTGAACAGTTCAACCGTTGCGGACACGGCGCTGGTTTGTTTTCGCCCATCCGCCATTCACGGCACGGGCGGGTTCGCGAAGGCGGACATTGCTGCCGGTACACGCGTAATCGAATACGTTGGCGAAAAAATCACCAAGGCCGAATCATTGCAACGGTGCGAGTCGGCCAACGAATACATTTTCTCGCTGGATGACACGCACGACCTCGACGGCAACGTGCCGGGGAACCCGGCGCGTTTCCTGAACCACAGTTGCGATCCGAATTGCGAGGCGGAACCGGACGGCGGGCGCGTCTGGATTGTCGCGCTGCGCGGCATCCGGGCCGGGGAGGAACTGACCTTCAATTACGGCTATGATCTGGAGGATTACCGGGAGCATCCCTGCCGCTGCGGTGCGGCAGGATGCGTCGGGTACATGGTGGCACCCGAATTCCACGAACACGTGAAATGGCATAGCCGCCTTACGTCGGCGGCTGGCGACTGCTAATCGGCAGCGGTACAGTTAGTAATTTAGGTAGGGCGGGCAGTCCTCTGCCCGCCGCTTTTAGACAAGCCAACCACGGCGCGCAGGGGACTGCGCGCCCTACCAAACTCAATTCGCGTACTTGACGCTACAACCGTAAGGCTTCGTTTGGGCGACGGGCACAGGTTTGCCGGCCAGCAGGGCGTCCACGGCTTCGCTGACGTAATTGCGCGCGGTGCGCGGGTCATGCTGCGGGTCCGGTTTGTTGTCAATCGCGCCGTCATAAACCAGCGTGCCATCCTTGTCCACGACGAACATGTGCGGTGTGGTTTTCATGCCGTAGAGATGGCCAACCACGCCGGAGCTGTCATCAATCCAGGCCGTCGCAATGATTTTCTTGTCGGCCATTTCCTGTCTGGCCTGGTCGGGCGTGCGATGGCTGGGATTGTTGGGGTTGACGGAATTAACGATGAGCCACACGACGCCCTTGGCGGCGAGGTCCTTCTGCAAATCCTGTGCCGCGCCGGTCTTGTATTGGTTGTTACAAAACGGGCAGTCGGAGTTGTAGGATTCGATAACGACGATTTTACCCTTGTAATCGCTGAGCTTGACGGTCTTGCCGTTGATGTCCGTGGCCGTGAAATCCGGCGCAGGTTTGCCGACTTCCGCCGCCCGCACCGTGAGGGCCAATGCCATTGTGGTCATTAAAACAAATGTTTTTTTCATAGGTTCAGAATTGTTAATTTATCAAGTTAGAGACACCAATGTAGCCATTCCGTTCAAAATGTCAATGCCCTGCGCAGTCTGGTGGTATGTCAATTTTACGCTGAGGAGAGTAACGCAGGCCTCCAGCCTGTGGTTTGGGTTCACAGGCGTGGACGCCTGTGCCACAATATGTAATATATGTAATCCGTCACCATGCAGCCCGGTCGAGGGCGTCGAGCACGATGCCCGGGGTCAGAATTTCAGGCAGGACAATGGGTTGGGCTTCGGGATTTTTCGGATAAACCATAACCAAAGGAACCCCAGCGCGATTGAATCGGTTCAGTTCCGCCGTGATGACGTCGGGGAAATGCGTGTAGTCGCCGAGCAAAGCGACGGCGTTAATTTCCTTCAGCTTCGCGCGCACGGACGTGATTTCGAGGCTGGTCTTTTTATTAACCTGGCAGGTGAGGCACCAGTCGGCGGTGAAATCCACGATTACCGGGCGACCTTCGCTGCGCGCTTTGGCCACGGCTTCCGAACTCCAGCGTTGCCAGGCGATTCCGTCGTTTGATTCTTTCAGCGAACCGGTTGTGTCCGGAGCCGCCATTGGCTGGCGCCATTGCAACTGGTTTTCCAATGCGAAGACATAGCCGCCAACCAGCAAAATCAGAACAATCACGAGTGCCAAGCCTTTGCGGGTGCGACCGCGCTGGACGAACTCGCCGAAAATCCACGCCGCAAATGCGACGACCACCAGAAAAACACCGAGCCACAAAACCGATTTGCCGTAACTGCCGGCGGCAAGATTAAAGAGCCACACGGCAGTCGCCAGCATGGGGAAGCCCATGGCGTTTTTGAACTTTTCCATCCATGCGCCGGGCTTCGGCAAAAATTTCAGCCACGCCGGGTTCCAGCTCAACACGACATACGGCGCTGCCAGACCGACGCCGACAGCGAGAAACATCAACAGAATCACCGGCGCTTTTTGGGCGAAGGCGAAGCCGAGCGCGATGCTCAAAAATGGCGCGGTGCAGGGTGTGGCCAGCACCGTGGCCAGCACGCCGTTGAAAAATGCGCCCGCCGCGCCAGGCTTCGAGGCCAGTCCGCCCGCCGCGTCGAGCGCGCGTCCGCCGAGCGTGACTTCAAACACGCCGAACAGATTCAATGCCACGAGCGTGACGAGTGTGGTGAGACAGACGACGAAAATCGGGCTGCTGAATTGCATGCCCCAACCGGCCCGGTGTCCGGCGGCCTTGACGCCGATGACGACGGCAGCCAGCAAGAGGAACGACACCAGCACGCCGAAGGCATAGACGAGGCCGAGTTTACGGACGTGGCGCGGGTCGCTTCTGGATTCGCCGACGAAGCCGAGAATTTTCAGTGCGATGACCGGCAGCACGCACGGCATGATGTTCAGAATCAATCCGCCGATGAAGGCGTAGAGCAGCATTCGCCAGAGTGGTTGTGAAGGTAGCGCAGGCGTCTCACCTGCCCGGACAGGCGGGACGCCTGTGCTACTTTCCGGTGACGTTTGCGCAGAAATTGTTTTATCGGCTGGAGCTTTGTCACTGACGGGCAATTTAATTTCAAAGTTCCACTGCTGGTGATTGCCTTCAACTATAACGACGCCCGAAATTTCTTTTGGCCAGTCGCCGAAGAATTTCTTTACGATTTTGAGCAGACGAAATCCGACTGCATCGCGAATTCGTTCGGTGGTTGCTTGAACCTCGAACTGCTCGCTCGCATCTGGGAAAAAATCAACTTTATCAATCGGGATCACGTCAAGGTCGTCAAATTGATTTCCTTCAATAATCATCGGTCGCAGGTCGTCACTCGAAGGTTTTTCCCACCATGCTTGAAAAGAAACAAATGGAAAGCTGTTGGTTTGAGGAATTTTATCTTTCCACGCGTCAATCGCCGCCGCATCGGCGGAAGGTTTGGTTTCATTACCGATATTGAGAGTGGCTTCGATGTCGCCGCTGCCGGGGACGCAGGCTTCCTTGCATTCGAGCCAGGAAACCTTGGCCTTCAAATCCAGCGGGCCGGGCTTCAAATCGGCGGCCAGCTTGAGCGGCACGAGCAGAATAACCTCGTCAGCGTAGCCGTAAGTGGTGACTTCGGCTGGAGGCAATTTTCCCGGGAGCGGCCATTGGATGTCTCCGGCGGTGACGCCGGGCGGAAGCTGCCATTCAATTTTGGTGGCCATGCCGGCGGCGCCGGGATTTTTCCAGTAGGTGTGCCAGCCCGGTTCCATTTTCAAATCCACCCCGGCCAAAATCGTGTCGCCGGGTTTTGCGGTGTCGGCGGACAAAATCAGCCGCGTCTGTGTATGCGCTGCGTGCGCGGTGAAGGCCGCGAGGCAAAAAAACAAGCCTCCGAGAATGGTTCCGATGCGTCGCACACCGATTAGATGCCAGATTTGGCGGAACGTTAGAAGTGAATTTCGTTGGACGGTTACCCTCATAAACCCGGCTGGGTAGGGTCGCCTCGCCGAGGCGACCGTTCCCCGTGCAGGACCTAACTATTTTGCCGCTAAATAGCCTCGGGCATCTCGGCGAGATGCCCCTACCAATTTCATGTCGCCTTCTGCAATGTTTCCAACGCGACTTTGTTGCCGTTATTGCCTAAATTTCCTCATGCGTTTGTGGACGCTGCATCCGAAATATCTGGACGCCCGGGGTTTGGTGGCACTCTGGCGCGAGGCGTTGCTGGCGCAAAAGGTTTTGCGCGGAGCCACGCGTGGTTACCTGCATCATCCGCAGTTGCGCCGGTTTTCCGAACAAGCCAATCCGTCCGCGGCGCTGGCGAGGTATCTGGCGGTGGTGCATGCAGAAGCCTTGCAGCGCGCTTATAAATTTGACGCGTCCAAAATCGGCGCGCGGCGGTTTCGCGGGAAAATGACCGAGACGCACGGCCAACTGGTTTACGAGTGGCGACATTTGAAACGGAAATTGAAAGAGCGCGACCCGAAGCGGCTGAAGGAATTGGCGACCGAGAAAATTCCCGCGCCACATCCGCTGTTCCGGGTTGTGTCCGGTAAAGTACGCGATTGGGAAAGATTTTAGCCTTGGAACAAAGACATCCTCCCTCGCCCCGGCCCTCTCCCCAAGGAGAGGGAGAATGGTCGTCAGTCGGTTGGCGAATCATGCGGCATTAAAATGATTATGTTCGAGCGATGGCTGTTCCTTCTCCTGGGGGAGAAGGTCAGGTTGAGGGCGAGCTAGAAATTATTACTGGAAAAATGCGGGGTTCTTCGCCAACTTGTCCCCTTGTTAATTATGGATGTTAAACTTCCTAAACTTGGAGAGGGCGCGGATTCAGGTGTCGTGGTCAATGTCTTCGTGAAGGAAGGCGACCAGGTTGCCAGGGATCAGGCCATCCTCGAATTGGAAAATGAAAAGGCCGTGGCTTCCATCCCGTCCACGGCCGCCGGCGTCGTCACAAAAATTTACGTCAAGGCAGGCGACAAAATCAGCGTCGGCCAGCGCCTTCTCTCATTGAGTGGTGGTGATCAGCCGGTTGTTGCCGCCGCACCCGCCGCGCCCGCTGTAAAAAAGGCCGCGCCGAAGCCGGTAGCGCCGATTGAGGAACCGGAAGTTGAGGTGGAAGAGGAGATTCCCAAGCCGGTGGCTGCGCCGGTTGCATCGCCGTCCATCCGCCGGCTGGCGCGCGAACTCGGCATTGATTTGTCCCGGGTGCGCGGCAGCGAGGCGGGCGGCCGGATTGTTCTTGGCGACATTCGCGCTTATCTCGCGCGGTTGCAAAAGACTGTTGTGAAACCCAAATCCGCCGCGGTGGAAGCGCCGGCAAAACCAGTCGCCGAATCAATTGATTTTTCCAAATGGGGGCCGGTGACGAAGAAGCCGCTGACGCAACTGCGCCAGGTGATTGCGCGGCGGATGTGGGAGAACTGGAACGCCATTCCGCATGTCACCCAGTTTGACAACGCCGATTTCACGCGGCTGAACGAATTGCGGAAGAAGTTTGCTCCGGCCTACGAGAAAAAGGGCGCCAAGCTTACGCTCACGCCGCTCGTGCTCAAGGCGCTGGTCGAGACGTTGAAAAAGCACCCAATTTTCAACTCCAGCCTCGATGAAGCCGCGCAGGAGCTGGTCATCAAGGAATATTTTCACCTCGGTATTGCGGTGGACACCGAGCAGGGTCTGATTGTGCCGGTCATCCGCGACGCCGACAAAAAGAGCGTGCTGGAACTGGCGAAGGAACTGGAGCCACTCGCGCAGAAGGCGCGCGAGCGCAAGGTGACGGCGGAGGAACTGAAAGGCGGCACGTTCACCGTCACCAATCAAGGCGCCATCGGCGGCGCGCATTTTACGCCCATCATCAACAAACCGGAAGTGGCCATCCTCGGCCTCGGCCGCGGCGCGCTGAAGCCGGTCGTCCGCGACGGCAAGGTCGAAATCCGCATGATGACGCCGCTGGGATTGTCTTATGATCATCGCGTGATTGACGGCGGCGCGGCAGCGCGGTTCATCGTGGACCTCGTCACGGCATTGCAGGATTTCAAGGAGGAAGCGGTGAAGCTATAATCGTCCCGTCCTCGTTCTCGTCCTCGTAATCGAATGAACTCATATCAAACAGAAAAAGTTGCGGCGCCAAGGGCGTTGGCGACCATGTTCGACCACGAAAAGCTGGATGCTTATCAAATGGAATTGCGTTTTATCGCGTGGGTGACGCCGCTGTTGGATGAGGTTTCGGCTTCGGCAAAAGGCAAAACCCGCGAGGTTTGCGACCAGTTGGACCGGGCCAGCCTGTCATCGTTGCTCAATACTGCCGAGGGTAATGGCAAACGTCAGCGTCCAGTGCGAGCGAAGTTCTTTGATGACGCGCGTGGTTCGGCCACGGAATGTGCGGCTTGTCTGGATGCGCTGGTTGCCAAACGGGTGGCAACTGAAGAACGAATTATTGAGGGAAAGAAGATGCTGGTGCGAATTGTTTCGATGCTTTGTAGGTTGATTGAACGCTTTGATGTGCCAGGCCAATTGAGAGACGAACCGGCTGTAGATCGATCGAACATTCCGTTGACGATGGAGAGCGTGAGTTACAAGTTGAAAAAATCGAGGACGAGGACGAGGACGAGGAGAAAAATATAAGTCGAGGACGAGGACGAATTTACATATGGACCCAATCAAAACTCAAATCGTGGTCGTTGGCGCGGGGCCGGGCGGATACGCGGCGGCTTTTTACGCGGCGGACTTGGGCATGAAGGTCATTCTCGTCGAGCGCGAGAAACGGCTCGGCGGCGTCTGCCTGAATTGCGGTTGCATCCCGTCCAAGGCGCTGCTTTACGCGACGCACCAAATCACCGCCGCCAAGGATTCCGAACATCGCGGCATCACGTTCACGCCGCCGACGGTGGATTTGCCGAAACTGCGCGCCTGGAAGGAATCCATTCTGGAAAAACTCGGCGGCGGCGTGGCCACACTTGCCAAAATGCGCGGCGTGCAGGTCATCCGGGGACGCGGTTATTTTGAAGGATCAAAGACGTTGCGCATCGAGACGGAGCAGGGGCAGCAATTCATCGAGTATGACAAGGCAATTCTGGCCGTCGGTTCGCTGGCGGCCATGCCCAAAGTTTTCGACCTCGGCAACCCGCGCATCATGACTTCCACCGGCGCTCTCGAAGTCGAGGACATCCCGGAAAACCTGCTGGTTGTTGGCGGCGGTTACATCGGCATGGAACTGGGCACCGTGTATGCCGCGCTCGGCAGCAAAACCGTGGTGGTCGAGGCGCTCGACAACATTTTGACCGGCGCCGATCCTGACCTGGCCCGGCCGGTCGTGGCGAACGCGAAGAAAATGTTCAAGGAAATCCGGCTCAAGGCGAAGGTCACGAAGATGGCCACCGCCGGCAAACAAATCAAAGTGGAGATGGAACACAACGGCCAGCAGGTGTCCGAACTTTACGACCGCGTGCTCGTGGCCGTCGGTCGCGTGCCGAACAGCGCTGATATCGGATTGGAAAACACCAAGGTCGAGCGGGATGAAAAAGGCTTCGTCAAGGTCAACCATCACCAGCAGACCAGTGACCCGAACATTTACGCGATCGGCGACATTGCGGGCGGGATTTTGCTGGCGCACAAGGCGCACAAGGAAGCGCGCATCGCCGTCGAGAACATCAACGGCGAGGATGTCACGTTTGAAAACATCGTTATTCCGGCGGTCGTGTTCACCGACCCCGAGCTGGCGTGGTGCGGTTTGACCGAGGCCGAGGCGAAGACCAAGGGCGTGAAATATGAAGTTGCCAAATTTCCGTGGTCGGCGTCGGGCCGGGCGGTGTCGTTTGACCGGACGGACGGCCTGACGAAGATGTTGATTGATCCCGAGAGCGGCCGGGTGCTGGGGGTAGGCATCGTGGGCGCCAACGCCGGCGAACTGATTTCCGAAGCGGTGCTGGCGCTGGAAATGGGCGCAACCGCTGAAGATATCGCGCTAACGGTGCATCCGCATCCGACGCTGTCCGAAACGCTGATGGAATGTGCCGAAGCGTTTTACGGCCACGCGACGCACACGATTGCGAAGAAAAAACCGTCGGGATAGCTATGTTGAATGAAGAACAGTTGCGGGAATGGTTGCGAAGTTCAGAAACCCATTGGGTGGAACGAAAGAAATCTTTTGACCGTTCGGAAGTGACGGAAGCAATTGTGGCCTTCGCTAACTCTGTTCCTGAAAACCAACATGCAGTTTTGTTTATTGGCATTGCTCCCGACGGCAGTCCTGCTGGTGTCCCAAATGCTGATATGGTGCAACGCAAGATCAACAGTATCGCCGGCGATTGTTTCCCATCGATCCGCTGCACGCCGGCGATTGTACGTGAGGGCGGTAAAGAAATCGTCGCTGTGGTAATGGAATTCAGTAAAGAGCGTCCTCATTTTGCTGGTGCTCCGTTTGTCCGTGTTGGCTCAGAGACGATAAAAGACAGACAAAAGCTGCGAGTGCTTTTAGAAGATTTGATTGCAAGCCGGAATGACAAAGCACGGTGGATTCTTCGCGACAAAGGGAAATTGGTATCTACAGTCTGGCGCGAACGAGAAAACGCAGCATCAAATTACAGTCGGACAAATGCCCCAACTACATCCCACCTTTTGGCTATTTTATCGTCGATAGGAGAAAAGAAGGAGTGCCGCGTCGAAGGATGTGATGCTCATTGTGTTCATTTATTTGAAGTCGTTACAGGCAAACATGTCTCTGCTTCACTGGAAAATGTGAAAATAGATTATGATCATGAAAAAAGCCGGACGAAACTAATTATTCACGACTAGTAGAGCATGTACGCCGTCGTCTCGGCAGAGCCACCGGACGAAAATTGTGCCGCCACTACTGTTTCAAAGGAATTTCCTTGTCGCCTTCCAATCCTTCAACCTGAACCAAAACTGAATTGTCCCGGATTTCAATACAGCGAACATTTACTGCTCTCTGATCAATCTTTACTTCCTTTGACTCACCAGTTCCAAAAATCACATTATTTATTATTGCCAAACGATGATTTGCAGGTCCGGCGATGCCTCTGAGAACAATCTTTTCGAGTAGCGTTGGCGGTTCAATTCTCGTTTTGTTTGGGACAAAACTTTCCGCTCGCTTTTGACCTTCCTCAATTTGTTGCGAATTGAGTTTTAGAATGACTCGATCCAGATAAATTTTTGCAGAGGTGGAATTATGCACCGTTCCCAATTTGTACCATTTGTACGCTTCTATGTAATCCTGTTTTACTCCATTACCTGTTTCGTAACAGTTGCCTATATCCAACTGCGCAGATCCACGTCCCTGATTTGCGGCTATTAGAAGCCATCGAATTCCTTCCGCCTTGTTCGCTGGAACGGCGACGCTGCCTTCGGCAACTTTCGGGCGTCCATCCAAAAGAATCTGCCCCAAACGCCACTGAGAATTCACTACACCTTGATTTGCGGCTTTTTCGAACCATTCGGCTGCACTGGAAAAATTCAACCGTCCCAAATATGCCTCGCCGAGTTTGTTTTGGGCCTCCGCATCTCCTTTTTCAGCGGCAATTTTGATCTCGGCCAAAGTTGGAAGGGACGGTTGAGAAAAACTCAATGAAGGAAATCCCAATTGAACAAGTATTATTGCGGCCAACCATGCAACCAATAACCTTTTCATGGAACGAAAATACATAAAAGCCAGCGGTGGGCAAGCCCATGAAAACCTTGGTAGTGTCATAATTTGCTGTAGCGTCGAGCCTGTGGCTCGAAATCGGCGCGCAGCGCCGACACTACAACCGTCAAATTGGGACACCACCAAAACCTTAGCTGAATTGCAATTCAGCCGACGTTTTCAGCCTGTTTCACTGCTGGTTCGCCGCCGCGTGTTTGGCGGCGTGGTTTCGGAGGTGACTGAAATTTCCTTCCTCGCAGCAGACCACAAAACCTTCCGTCACCGTTTTCAATTCCTCCCACCGCGCGCGAATTTGTTTGGACTCCGCCTGTGTAATTTGATTGTCGTCGGCGGCTTTGGCGACGACGGCAAGGAGGTCGGCAAATTCCTGGACGATCTGGTTGGTGGCCGGAATCAGAAAATGCGGATGCGGCGTGTTCTTCGGGTTGAGGATGAAAAATCCCCCGGCGCGCTGGCAAATCCATTGCACCAGCCGGTGATCGCCGGTGCTGCGTAGCAGGGCTTCAATGCGGTCGAGCGGATTGCCGGTGCCGCTGCCTGCGGCGTGGTCTGGCGGTTCGGCCCACTTGTAAACCATGGAAAGCGACAGGCCAAGGTCGGCGGCGACCTGTTTGGGGGCTTTTTTGTCGAAAACCTCGCGCAACAATTCATAGGAATGCATGGCGAGACGATGGAAAAGCGGGGCGGAATTGGCAAGCGCGAAGCGGTTGGAGTTCAAGCTTTAGCTTGTTCAATTTTTATCTCTTTTCGTTTCGCCGGAGCAAGCTGAAGCTTGAACTCCAACATCGGCTTACAAACATGGCGGGAATTTATAGATGCAACCAAGGGCAGGGTGATGTTTGATAAGTGCATTATGTGGCGGGGCACGACAGGCATAAAACCGGCTTTCCCTTTCCGGCTTGCGCCGGGATGGGATTGGGCTTTTACTCGGGCAAATCACTAGCAAGGTATTATGGAATCGCTCATCTATGGAGTCTGCCTGGTTGTTGGACTGGTTTTTGCCCTTATCAGCGCCGTGGCCGGCCATTTCTTCGGCGGCCACGACGGCCACATGGACGTCGGCACTGGCGGCCACGCGGAGGCCGGTTTCGACCACACGGGTTTGACGACGATTTCTTTCTTCAGCCCCACGGTGCTGGCATCGTTTGTGACAGCCTTTGGCGCGTTTGGCCTGGTTTTCACGCGCATTCCGGCCACGCACAGTGTCTGGCTGAGCGCACCGCTGTCCGTCTTGTGCGGGGCGGGCATCGCTCTCGTCACGTTCTGGTTCTTCAACATGGTGTTTGAGAAGACCCAAAGCTCCAGCGAATCGCGCCAGTCCACGGTGGTCGGCATGATCGCCTCGGTTAACACGCCCATTCCGGAGAACGGTGTGGGCGAAATCGCTTACGTGCAGTCGAGCACACGTTACACCGCGCCGGCACGGGCCGAAGGCAATGTGGCAATCGCCGCGGGCCAGCCGGTCAAGATCACGCGTATCGTGGGCACGCAGTTTTATGTCGAACCTGTAAAGTAACCAAAACCTCAAACAACAAATTCAAATAATCCCTATGCATATTATTCCCATACTGGCAGTCGGCGACCTGCCGTGGTTCACCATCATCGGCGGCGCGGTCGCGATCGTCATCGTATTCTTCATTTTCCTCGGCATCTGGGCCAGCCGTTACACGAAAGTCGGCCCGAACGAGGTGCTCGTCATTTCCGGCCGCAAACGCAAGGTTGTGGATCCGGACGGCACGACGCGCGAAGTCGGCTTCCGCGTGGTCAAGGGCGGCGGCCGCTTTGTGTGGCCCGTGTTCGAGAAAGTGGACGTCCTCTCGCTCGAACTGCTCACGATTGATGTGCAGACGCCGGAAGTCTATACCAGCAAAGGTGTGCCGGTGAAGGTGGATGGTGTGGCGCAAATCAAGGTCAAGGGCGACGACATTTCCATTTCGACGGCGGCGGAGCAGTTCCTCAGCAAGGGCGTTGAAGACATCAAAAACATCGCCATGCAGACGCTCGAAGGTCATTTGCGCGCGATTCTCGGCACGATGACGGTCGAGGAAATTTACCAGAACCGCGACGCCTTCGCCCAAAAGGTCCAGGAAGTGGCCGCTGGCGACATGGGCAACATGGGCCTCGGCATTGTCAGCTTTACCATCCGCGACATCCGCGACACCCAGGGTTACCTCGATGCGCTCGGCAAACCGCGCATCGCCCAGGTCAAACGCGATGCCATCATCGCCCAGGCCGAAGCCGACCGCGATTCTGTCATCCGTTCCGCGCAGGCCAATCAGGCCGGGCAGGAGGCCAAATTCCTGGCCGACACGAAAGTCGCCGAGGCGCAGCGCGATTATCAATCCAACGTCGCGCAGTATCAGGCGACGGTGAACGTCCAAAAGGCGCAGGCCGACCTCGCGTATGATTTGCAGAAATTCAAGACCGGCCAGCTCGTGAAGGCCGAAGAAGTTCAGGTGCAGATCGTCGAGAAGCAGAAGCAGATCGAATTACAACAGCAGGAAATCTCGCGCAAATCGCGCGAACTCGAAGCCACCGTGCAAAAACCCGCCGATGCCGAGCGTTACAAAGTCGAGACGCTGGCCAACGCGAAGAAATTCCAGCTCGAAACCGAGGCGGCCGGTGCGGCGTCCGCGACGAAAGCGACCGGTTTTGCCGGTGCCGATGTCGTGAAAGCCACGGGTCTGGCCGAAGCCGACGCGAACAAGGCGCGCGGTCTGGCCCAGGCAGAAGTCATCGAGGCGCAAGGCAAGGCGACCGCCGAGGCGATGCGCGTGAAGGCCGAGAGCTTCAAGCAATACAACGAGGCGGCGGTCATCGAAATGATCGTGCGCGTGATGCCGGAAATCGCGGGCAAGATCAGCGAACCGCTGGCGAAGACCGAGAAGATGGTCATCATCAACAGCGGCAACGGGCCCGGCGGCGGTGCGAGCAAACTGACCGGCGACGTGACCACCATCATCAGCCAGTTGCCCCCGGTGCTGGAGAGCCTGACCGGCGTGAAGTTCGAGAAATTGCTGGAACAGGTCCCCGCACTCAAGAAAGCGATGAGCAAGGGTGACGATAAAGACAAATAAATGGTAGGGTCGCCTCGCCGAGGCGACCGCAACAACGGCCGCGCGGGCCGCGCGTCCCTACCAATATTCGGAGGGGCGAGCTCTGCGAGTCCCTAACTGAGTGAATGATTTGGAAAATGGGGGCTCGTGTAACTCGCCCCTCCGAAAATAGAAAAATATGAAACTTTGCCGTTCACATGACGACAGCCGGCTTGCCGGGGTTTGCGGCGGGCTGGCGAAGCATTTTGATCTGCCATCATCGAAGCTGCGCGTGGTCTGGGTTTTGGGAACGCTTTTCAGCGCGGCATTTCCGGGCGTTTTGCTGTATCTGGCGCTTTGGTATTTGCTGCCGCAAGAACCGCCGCCCGCACCCAGCTTTGAACCGCCGCCCTTGCAGCCGTGGAAGAAAACGGCTTGAAGGATTTTATGGCCGAAAACGAACCGACAAAAGTTTGTCCGCTTTGCGCTGAGACAATCAAGGCAGCAGCGAAGGTTTGCCCACACTGCCGGTACTGGCAGAAGAAATGGTCGTTGTATAATCCGAAAGTGCTGACCGCGCTTTGTCTGGTCGTAATGGCCGCCTATTTTGCAGGAATTAGCATCTTCATGGATAGAGTGTTTGGTCCAAAGGAACAGTTTGCGATTTACCGTGACGAAATTACAGTTGTGAATTCACAATTCAGCCAGCGGATTTCTGTTTCTGGTTGTGATAGTAACGTTAATGTGTATGTCACCGTTGTCGGCACACTTACAAATCGAAGCAATATTACTTGGAAAGACGTTGGCGTAGAGGCGCTGTTTTTAGACAAATCCGGTAAACAGTTCGATGCAATAACTGTGAATGCAAACGAATATCGTGGTGTGACGATACTGCCGCACGGCGAAGCAGCGTTCAAGATCGAAGGTAGGGCTGCTCGGCCAGAGTCGGATTACGGTACATATAAGGCCATTGTACGCTGGGCGAAGGATGTCAACCAAGTTTTCTGATTTGGCAGATTAATTTATGCGCCTGTTTGAAGCCATCATTGACGCGAACCACCGGGCGGTGGCCGGGGACAAGGAAGCCGGCCTGCATCCTGGGGATTTCGCGGACGAATTGCCGGTCATCGCGCTCACGTGCGTTGATCCACGGTTGAATGCGATTTTCCCGAATGCTCTGGCGCTGCCGGCGGAGGAGTTCATCTGGCTGCGCAACGCGGGCAACATCATCACCGGGCCGACCTCCAGCACCCTGCGGTCGCTGGCGCTGGCGTGCGCGGTCAAGGGCGGCAAGGAAATCGCCATCATCGGCCACACGGACTGCCAGATTTGCAAAACCACGGCGATGCAGTTGCTCGACAAATTGAAGGCCCTGGGCGTCGAGCGGCAGTTGCTGCCGGAAAATCTCAACGAATTTTTCGGCATGTTCGCCAGCGAACGGCAGAACGTCATCAAGGCGTGCGACATCGTCCGGCATAGTCCGCTCATCGGCCCGAAAATCCCGGTGCATGGTTTTTTGGTGGACATCGAAACCGGCAAGCTCGAATGGATTGTGAACGGCTACGAAGCCTGGCAGACGTTGCCGAGCCCAAGCGACGCGATCAGAGGCGCCGGGCCGATGGCCGGGGCCCTCGGCTCGTTTGCCGCGTTCAACCTCGGCGAAATGAAATTCCCCGAAGCCAAAATTGGCGAACTGGCAACAAAAACCGAAGACTGGCTGTCGCAAAAGATGGAAAAGATCGAAGCGGCAATCCCCGGCACACCGGAGACGAAGACGGCCGTGGCCCAACAGGTGGTTGAGTACGCCAAAAAGCACTGGCCGCAGCCTGCCGGAGCGCAACCGCCAACCGTGCCGCCGAAAATTCCGCTGCCGCCGCCTATCCGCCCCAAAATCATTCCGACCCGCGGCCGGCGGTGAGAGTTCGGAGCGCGGCTTGTCCCAAGCTGCAGTTGCCACGAACGCAAACCAGCACCGGAAGTTTTTCGAACCATTCTCCGCCCAGGAACCGGCTGCGAGTTGATACCAATGTGCAATCAAACTGCCATAAAAGCCGGGCAGGTATCAAACAATCGACGAAGCGCCCCCTCGCCCCGCCCTCTCCCCCGCTGGCAGCGGGGGAGAGGGTGCCCGCAGGGCGGGAGAGG
>JBEKXN010000022.1:0-62516 GCA_049511835.1 Verrucomicrobiota bacterium
TCTTCATCTTCATCGTGGCCAACGTCGGCGGCTGTCTGACGCCCATCGGTGATCCGCCGTTGTTTCTCGGCTACTTGCAGGGCGTGCCGTTTTGGTGGGTCGCAAAAAATTGCTGGCCGATATGGGCAACGGGCGTCGGAATTCTGCTCGCGCTGTTTTATGTCGTGGACCGGATCAATTTCACCCGGGCATCGCGCCAAGCAGGCGGGCCGGAAGCCGCGCCGGAAACGTGGCGGTGCGATGGGCTGCCGAATTTGTTTTTTCTCGCCGTCATCCTCGGCGCGGTTTTTGTGACCAGGCCGGTTTTTGTGCGTGAAACGCTCATGGTGGCCGCGGCCATTGCTTCCTATTTCACATCCCCGAAATCCATTCACGCGGCGAACGATTTCAACTTTCATCCGATTCAGGAAATCGCTGTGTTGTTCGCCGGAATTTTTGCGACGATGATGCCCGCGCTCGACTGGCTGGATCAAAACGCGGGCGAGTGGCTGGGTCAAAACCCCGCGCCCGGGGTCTTTTTCTGGGGTGCGGGCGCGTTGTCCGGCGTGCTTGACAACGCGCCAACCTATCTCGGTTTTCTCAACGCGCTTTTTGGCGCGATGGGCGCGAAGGACGTTGGCGAACTGCTGAACCAGCACGCCTTGAACCTGCTGGCCGTCAGCGTTGGAGCGGTGTTTTTCGGCGCGGCCACTTACATCGGCAACGGGCCGAATTTCATGGTTAAAGCCGTCGCCGACCAGCAGAAAATCCGCATGCCGACTTTTCCCGGATTCGTTTTGAAATTCACGCTGCCTTTCCTGTTGCCGATGCTGCTGGCCATTTGGCTGATTTTCTTTCGCGGCTGAAAAAGTTGCGGGCTTGAAACATTTTCTTTGCGCCCGGCGCCTTTTTTCAGGAAAGTATGCCTGTCGGGAATTGGAGACTTCGGGTGCGCATACTATACAACATTCTGTTCACGATTTTTTTCGTGCTGTCTTCGCCGTATTACTTCATGCGGATGTGGCGGCGGGGCAACTGGCGTCCGGGTTTTCGCGAGCGCTTCGGACATTACAGCGCGGGCCTCAAACAAGTGCTCACCAACCGCCATGTCATTTGGATTCACGCCGTCAGTGTCGGCGAAGTCAATTTATGCACGCAACTCATCCGCGCGCTCGAACCACACGTGCCCAACATCAAAATTGTGGTGTCCACCACGACGACAACCGGCATGGGTGAATTGCGCAGCCGGTTGCCCACGCACATCAGCAAAATTTACTACCCGATTGACCGGCGGAAATGCGTCAACCGCGCGCTGGCCATCATCAATCCAATAGCCATCGTGCTCGTCGAGGCGGAAATCTGGCCCAATTTTATCTGGCGCGCCGGCGATCTGGGCATCCCGCTTTTTCTGGCCAATGCGCGGCTGTCCGACCGCTCCTATCGGGGTTACAAACGATTCGGCCGTTTGTTCCGGCCGCTCTTCGCTTCGTTTGCCGGCATCGGGGCGCAAAATGAAGAAGACGCCGGGCGCCTGCAGGAGGTCGGCTGCCGGCCTGAAGCCATCCGCATCGTGGGCAACTTGAAATTCGACGCGGCCAAACTGAATGAACGACACACCCTCGATGTGCCAACGATGCTGCGGCAAATCGGTGTGCCACCGGACGCGCCGATTTTAATTGGCGGCAGCACGCACGCGGGCGAAGAAATTCTTCTGGCGGAGATTGCGCAACGGCTGCGCGCGCGGTTTCCAAAACTGTTTCTCGTGCTCGTGCCGCGGCATTTCGAGCGTGCCCGGGAGGTCGGGCGGCAGTTGCAGGAGCGCGGCGTGAAATTTATTTACCGCAATGACATTATTACGAACACGCGGCTTTCCGAAGGCGAGGTGGATTGCCTGTTGGTCAACACCACCGGTGAATTGCGGTTTTTTTACCAAAATGCGACGGTGGTGTTCGTCGGCAAAAGCCTCACCGCCGTCGGTGGGCAAAATCCGATTGAGCCGGGGGCGCTGGGCAAGGCGATGGTTTTGGGGCCGAACATGCAAAACTTCGCCGACATCACGCGGAGTTTTGTCGCGCAGAAAGGTGCGATTCAAGTACGTGACCCGGCCGGATTGGAAGGCGCCATTGCCGGATTGCTTGCCGACGAAAACCGCCGCGCGGAGTTGGGGCGCAACGCGCAACGGGTCGTTCATGAAAATCTCGGCGCGATTGACCGTACGGTGGAGATGATTCTGGAACATCTCAAAAAACACGATATTTACATCGCTTTTGACATATAAAAATTTTTGCCGCCGTAATTTTTCCGTCGCGGCTGCAAAAAAAGCATTTCCCCGCTTGACGAGTTCGACCAGTCGTTCCATATTTCTTATGCTTTCGGTGATGGATCGGAAGTGTTGAACACGTATGTCAAAATCGAAGGTTCGGAAACCCGAGGTGGATTCGTTCCCGAAGAAAGGAAGGCCCGATGGTGCGGTGTTCACTGACAGGGCTTTCCATTCTGCTGCGCCCCGGTTGCTCAACGGCCCGCCCCAAACTGATTCCGACGCGGAATTTTCGGAAAAAATCAAGGAACTCGTCCGCCTCGCGCAGGAACAGGGGCGTCTGACCTACGGTGACATCAGCGAAGCGCTGCCGGAAAGCGCGATTGAACCGGAAAAATTGGATTATATTTTCGCCAAACTTCGCAGTCTCGACATCGAAATCGTGGATCAAGCAGAGGTGGACCGCGTCAAAACCAACGGAACCGATGAAGAAGACACCACGCGGCTGGACATTCTGGATGACCCGGTGCGGATGTATCTCAAGCAGATGGGACAGGTGGCGTTGCTGACGCGCGAACAGGAAATCGAAATTTCCAAACGCATTGAAGCCGCCGAAAACGAAGTCCGCAAAATCATTTACAGCCTTGGTTTCGCCGGCAAGGAACATATCGCGCTGGCGGAAAAACTCCTGGTCGAGCCGCCACGGGAACGGTTTGACCGCGTCATTCTCGACAAGAAAGTGGACAATCGCAACGCCCATTTGCGCGTGCTGCACCGGCTGGTCGTGCAGATTCGGAAAATTGACCGGGAGGTGGATGAGAAATACACCGTGTGGCGGAACGCGCATAACCCGTCCCGACAGAATCGTGCGCTGGCCGCGTTCAAACGGCTGGATCGAAAACTGCAAAGGGTGTTCCCCGGATTTTGCTGCAAGCAAAAGGTGATTGAGGAAATGGCGCTCGTGGCCGAAAACATTCACGACAAATTGCGATACAGCCTGCACGCGCTGGCCGACGCCGAGGCGCAGCGCGAATCCAGCGCCCAGCGGCATCTGGTCGAGGCCGAACGGCAAAAAATCAAGGCGCTCGAGGAATTTGTCCGGATGCCGCAGGCGGATTACCTCGGGACCTTTGACCGCCTGCGCGAATTTTCCACCCGGGCGCTCCAGGCCAAAACCGAAATGGTCGAGGCCAACCTGCGTCTCGTCATTTCCATCGCCAAAAAATACACGAACCGCGGCCTGTCGTTTCTCGACCTGATCCAGGAAGGCAACATGGGTTTGATGAAGGCCGTCGAGAAATTTGAATATCGCCGCGGCTACAAATTTTCCACCTACGCCACCTGGTGGATCCGGCAGGCCATCACCCGCAGCATCGCCGATCAGGCGCGGACCATTCGCATCCCGGTGCACATGATCGAAATCATCAACAAGCTCATGCGCACCCAAAAACGCCTGCTGCAGGACTATGGCCGTGAACCGACGCCCGAGGAAATCGCCGACGAGATACAAATCCCCGTGGACCGCGTGCGCGCCGTTTTGAAAATGGCGCAACAGCCCATTTCACTGCAATCCCCGGTCGGCGACACCGAGGACGCCAACTTCGGCGATTTCATCGAGGACAAGGCCGCCGACAATCCCCTCGACATCACCAGTTTCAGCCTGCTCAAGGACAAGCTCGGCGACGTGTTGTGCAGCCTGACCGAGCGCGAACGGAAGGTGCTGGAACTGCGTTTTGGATTGGGCGACGGTTGCGCGCGCACGCTCGAGGAAGTTGGGCAGCAATTCCGCGTCACCCGTGAGCGCATCCGGCAGATCGAGGCCAAGGCGCTCCGCAAAATGCGCCACCCCACGCGCATCCGCCAGTTACATGGCTTTTTGGAACTTGAAGATCTGGATGTGGACTGAGGTTGGCGGAATAAACCTGCCGAACCGAAGCTTTGAACGGTGATTGGGGAGGGCTTGGCCCGCCTGCACTCCGCTACGGCGCGGCAACCCCGCTTTTCATTGTGACGGGCTGGCTTGCCGAGTCGAAGCTCGGAGAGCGTCGCTGTTATTTTAAGCGCTTTTAAAGCGGTTACAACTTTGATGTAGCGCAGACATTCTTGTCTGCGGGTTTGCGGGACATTCTTGTCCCGTGATTGATCAGCACGAAAGAGGCGACTGGAAAGTCGCCTGAACCCGCGCAGGCTGGAAAGCCTGCGCTACGTAATAACTGGAAACGCTCTAGCCCGCCTTCGCTCCGCTATGGCGCGGCAGCCTTCGCTCTTCGCTACAATATGCTGGCTTGCCGAGCCGTAGTTCGGAGCGCTTGTGAAAAGTTGTGTGTCGTAGCCCGTCTTCGTTCTACTTCGACGCGGCAGCCTTCGTTCTCCGCTGCGCTCCGAACGAAGGCTGGTGGGCCCGCTCGGACTTGAACCGAGGACCCAGCGATTATGAGTCGCTTGCTCTAACCAACTGAGCTACGGGCCCGAACCGAAGCTATTTTGCGCCGGGCCACGCACGCATCCAAGTTTATTCTGCTGGATGCTTCACTTTCCAGCCGCTGAACCCGCCGTGTTGCGTTCCTGTAACGACCTTTGGAGATATTGGTCCTCCGGGGCTTCAAGCCAGGCGGTGTACCAGATATCGCCCAGCATCTGGCCGGCCTTGACGAGCTGGCCATCGAGTAACGCGCGGCCCTCCAGACCCTTGTCTCCTTCGCCGGTGAGCTTGCCTTCCTTCTCCAGCTCATAAAGCGGCCCCACCAATTTGTTTTGTTCGACGATATAACTCACGGCGTCGCGGAACATGCCGTCCGGCTCACCCGCGTTCTTGATGCGCTCGGCGGGATGAATTTTCCCCACCAGCTTTCCGACGTCGATGCCACCGGTCTGGCGGAAATAACCGCCGTCAATCCACGGGTGAAATTTCAGGCTGGTCGTGTAACCGTGCGGATTGTCACCCACCCAGCCGTTGAAATGCATCGTCGTGTGTAACGGCTGCGAACCGTCGCCGACGAAATGTCCCATCACCCCCATGACATAGACGACATTGGCCCGGGCATTGGCGATTTCCTCCGGCGTGCCGCCGTATTTCTGAAAGGTTTTCAGGTAGCTGAAACAGGACTTCAGTTTTTCGTAATTTTCCGTGATGGCCCACGGCAGGAACCCGCTCAATTCGCGCGTGTGGTCGGCATCCTTGGCCGGGTCAATGGGCGGAAATTTATCCGGATGCGCCGCCCGTTCCCGCGCAATGGTGGCGACGAAATCGTAACGCATCAACGGCAGCGTCTCCGGCGTCAGGCCGTAAAGTTTCAAGTCTTCCAAATCAATGTAATGGTCCGGCCCGTTGGAATGTTTCAAAGGCAAATCACCCACATTCCGCCAGCGGTCCGGCTCGCCCCCGAGAAACGCAATGCGGTTCTTAAACGCGGGCGTCAGGGCGAGCCCGCCGAAATCCGCCGGCAACGACGCCAGCGCCAGTTCATTGATGGCATGATGCCCCTCGTAATCCCACGCCCCGGCATTAAATGTCAACACCCCCAGCACCGCTGCAATTGTGAGTAATTTTTGATACATAATCGAATCCTTGATGCGCTCAAGACTAACGGAATCCGCTGCCTTTGCAAAAAGAATTGGTTTGGGGCCGGTAAAAATCGCGATCGGTGGCGAATCCGCCTGACGACAAATTCATGTTTATTTGTGTTTGTTCGTGGTTAAATTTTCGTGTGAAAATCATCACCGACGAACGCTGCGCCGGCTATTCCTATCCCGGCCATCCCGAACGCCCGCTGCGCATCCTCGCCACACTCGAACTCCTGCGCCACCAGACCGAATTACCCATCGAATGGGCCGAACCAAGCCGGGTGAGCGACGCGCAAATTCTCCGCGCCCATTCGGCTGAACATCTCGCGCGTTTGAATGAACCGGAGGATTTCGATGCCGACACGCCGTTTTACGAAAATATCGCTGATTTCGCCCGCGCCTCCGTCGCCGCCGCACTCACCGCGCTGACCGCCGCGCGCAATGGCGAAAGCGTTTTCAGTTTGATGCGACCACCCGGCCATCACGCCACCCGCGATCAGGCGATGGGCTTTTGTTATTTGAACAATGTTGCCATCGCCGTGCTCGAAGCCGCAGCCACCGGCGACAGCCGCGACGAAGCTTCAGCGAAGGCGGGCGCCAAGCGTGTCGCCGTTTTCGATTTCGACGTGCATCACGGCAACGGCACGGAGGCGATTCTGCTCGACCGGCCCGGCACCGCGTTTTTTTCAATCCATTTGTATCCATTCTATCCCGGCACCGGCGGCGCGAATGTCGGCAAAAACTGTTTCAATTATCCCGTCGAGCCCGGCTCGCCGCGCCAGGACTACCGCGCCGCGCTCGCCCGGGCACTGGACGATTTGAAAAATTTCCGGCCCGATCTCGTCGCCGTGTCCGCCGGATTTGACGCCTATGTGCGCGACCCGTTGGTGCAGGGCGTGCTGGTGTTGGACGATTTTTACTGGCTCGGCCAGTCGCTGCGCGCGCTGGGCGTGCCGATGTTCAGCCTGCTCGAAGGCGGTTACAGCAAGGACCTCCCCGAACTCATTTTCGCCTACCTCAAGGGTGTGGAAGGGAAATAATTCTGTTTCTACAAAATCATTTCTCGACAAATAATAATAGGTTTAGATCCCCTTGCCTGACCGTTTTCAGCCGCGTAGCGGCGGCATCTTTGTAGTTATCCCGTTCCTCAAAATCAAAGCTCCGTCAGGAGCGGCATATTTCGATGTCGCTCCTGACGGAGCTAATTTTATTTTGTCGAATTTTCTACAAAGATGCCGCGCCTACGGTGCTGGAAGTCCTCGTGTTTTCCATTTAGACTCTGCGCATGACCGTTCTCGAAGCGATTCAGAAGAGCACGGAATTTCTCGCCAAAAAAGGCGTCGAGTCGCCGCGCCTGCAAACCGAGCTCCTGCTGGCGCATCTGCTCAAGCTGCCGCGCATGAAATTGTATTTGAACTTCGAGCGCACGCTTGCCCCAGCGGAAGTGGACGGCCTTCGCGAATTCATCAAGCGCCGCGGTCAGCACGAACCGCTCCAGCACATCACCGGTTCAACTTCGTTTTGCGGACTGGAAATCGCCGTGAACCGCCACGCATTGGTTCCGCGACCGGAAACCGAACTGCTGGCGGAGTCGGGATGGGAATTCCTGGCGAGGTTGTCGGCAGAATTGGAACGCCGGCCTCCGGCACGGCGTGAAGGTGGTGAACTACAGGAACATGCCGGGCCGGAGGCCGGCGCTCCAATCGCTCTGGATTTCGGCACCGGCACCGGCTGCATCGCCATTGCGTTGGCGGCGAAATGTCCCTCCGTAAAAATCATTGCGACGGACGTTTCGCCGGACGCGCTGGCGTTGGCCAAACAAAACGCCGGGCGACATAACGCCGCCGAACGGATTGAATTTGTGCAAAGCGACGGTTTTGCCGCGCTTCATCCGGAGGGGCGAGTTCCACGAGCCCCAAATATAAAAAATGAAAATGGGGGCTCGCGGAGCTCGCCCCTCCGAAAAATGGAATTCGACCTTATCATCAGCAATCCGCCTTACATCCCGTCCTCCGAAATTGCCACGCTTCAATCGGAGGTGCGCGATTTTGATCCGCGTGCGGCGCTGGACGGCGGCGCGGACGGCCTGGACTTTTACCGGAAGCTGGCGGTGGAGGCGAAACCATTCCTGAAACCGGGCGGGAAAATCATGCTGGAATTCGGCGACGGCCAGGCTGACGCCACCCGGAAAATCTTTGAAGCGGAAAAGTGGATTGTCGAAGCGGTGAAGGAGGACTACTCTCACCGCGCAAGAATTTTGATTGCGTCCAAACTGTAGCGGCGCTCTGTGAACGCCGCAAATATCGCGACGGTCATAGACCGCCGCTACTCCGAAATACATGGAAAGTTTTTTAATCAAAGGCGGCGTGCCATTGCACGGCGAAGTGACCATCAGCGGCAGCAAAAACGCCGCGCTGCCCATCATGGCGGCGGCGTTGCTGACCGGCGAGCCCTGCCTCGTCCGGGGTGTGCCGGATTTGAGCGACACGCGATTCATGGCGCGCATCCTCGAATCGCTGGGCGCGACGGTGAAATTCGAGCGCGGCACGCTGACGGTCCGCGCACAAAAAGTCCGCGGCTACGCCGATTACGAACTCGTCCGCAAAATGCGCGGCTCGATTTGCATCATGGGGCCGCTGCTGGGCCGTCTGAAAAAAGCGCGCGTGTCGCTGCCCGGCGGCTGCATCATCGGCGCCCGTCCCATCAATCTGCACTTGAAAGGCTTCGAATCACTCGGCGCGAAAATCACGATTGAAGGCGGTTACGTCAGCGCCGCGGCGAAACAACTCACGGGCGTCCCGATGTTTCTCGGCGGACGCGCGGGCTCGACCGTGCTGGGCACGGCGAATGTGATGATGGCGGCGACGCTGGCCGAAGGCGTAACGGTCATCGAAAGCGCGGCCTGCGAACCGGAAGTGGTGGACCTGGCCAGTTTCCTGAATGCGATGGGTGCAAAAATTTCGGGCGCTGGCAGCCCGACCATCACGATTACTGGCGTCAAAAAGTTGCACGGCGCGAAACACGAGGTCATTCCTGACCGGATTGAAGCGGCGACCTATGCGATTGCCGCCGCCGCGACGAACGGCGAAGTCACGCTCAAAGGTGCGCGCGCCGACCACCTGCGCGCGGTGATTGATAAATTGAACGAAGCGGGCGTGGCGGTCGAACGGCGCGGCGCCAATCTGTTGGTGCATCGCAATGGCCAACTCAAATCGGCGGACGTGACGACACTGCCCTATTCCGGATTTCCGACGGACGTACAGGCGCAGATGATGTCGCTGTTCGCGCTCGCGCCGGGCATTAGCATCATCACGGAGCGGATTTTTGAATCGCGTTTCATGCACGTAAGCGAACTGGCCCGGCTCGGCGCGGACATTGAGATTGAGGGGCCGAGCGCCATTGTCAAAGGCGGCAAACCATTGAGCGGCGCGCCGGTAATGGCGAGCGACTTGCGCGCGTCGGCGGCGCTGGTGATCGCCGGTCTGGCGGCCAAAGGCGCAACGCAGGTCAATCGCATTTACCATTTGGATCGCGGTTACGAAAGCATGGACGCGAAGCTGCGAAAGCTCGGCGCCCGGATTCAGCGCGTCGAGGAAACGTGAATTTTACAGATTGCAATTTACTTGGGACTGACCCGTTTACGGGACTATGGCGGATAGGTCGGCTCGGCAGGGCTTTGAGCAACTTACAGGAAAATATTTTTCCCGGTGAAGGTGACAGTGCCAGTTAAAACAGCGTCGTCGTAGTGGCCGTCGTTCGGATTCAATATCTTTCCCGCGCCCGAAACCGGAATCACCAGGGTCGCCTTCTTATATGTACCGCCCATGGGGGTCTGCAGCATGGTTATTTTGGCGGTGGCCAGCCCGCTAACGTGGAAGTCATTACCGGCCGCATCCTCGTAAAATATGGTTTCGTCGGAAAAATAGGCGGTTTCGATACTAACGGTATTGAGGTCCGTCGTGTTATCGAAGAATTTGCCCGTGACCACGGTCGTGGGCGCCAATAGGTTGGTGAGGTAGAACAAATAGCTGCTGTCCATGAGATTGGACGAGACATTCAGTATGACGTTGCCGGTCTTGTCAGCCACGGCAAACCCCGTTCCCTCGGGACCGGAGTTAATATTGAAGGCCAACTGCGCCCCGGCCGGGAACGCGGGACCGCCAAATTCCGCATGCAGCAAATTCAAAATGTCCTTGGAGGTAATTCTTGCCTTTTGGGCTGTTACCGTCGTGATGGTGCCGTTTGAGTTGGTGGTTGTTGTCACGTTTCCGGCAAGGACGGCGGTAAGGCTGAATTGAATTACAAAGGCATTGGTGTTGACGAATGCGGCATGAAGATTACCAAGACTCAACCCCATCCATCCCGCGGCAGCTAAGGCGGTCAATAATATGTTTTTTCTCATCGGTCTTCCTCATTCAATCAGTTTTCGATTCCCGTGTAAAGTTTTGCTACGCGGGTTTGGGGCAGAAGCCAAAAACGTGTCAAAACGAAAACGTGTCAGTCCTGAGTATTGACACAATTCTTCCGCGGCATAGAAGCGCGGACAGTGTCGCATCAAGCTGAAGCTTGAACTCCAACTTGCGGACAAGCTGTCCGCGCTCCCGTTTCCCCACAAGTCCTTGGCGCGGCGAGAAGCCGTTGGTGCAGCCCCGACCAGAGAGGTCCGGGCCGTATCAACGGCCACCCGCACACGCCCGCCTGCTTGGACTTACCGGTTCGACGCGGCAAGCCTGTGTTTCCCCATCAATACGGCGTGGTTTCATACAGCGAGCAGTTCGCGGCTGCTCTCGAAAATACGCGCCTGGTGTTCAGCCTGGCGAAGAGCAGCCCGGGTTTTTTCCTCGAACAGCACCGGGAACACCAGCAAGGGGTAAAGTGTCGCCCAGGCCAGCGCCGCCGCGTCGTTGGCCGCGCGCCGCAACGGAGGGTTCAACTCCGGCGTCGGCGCTTCGGCCAATTGCCGCGCGAGCAAACGGCTTTTGAGCCGTTCGAACTCAGTTTCCTGCGTGGCGCGAAACGGCGCCGGCGGGGCCGGTCGCAGCTCGAACCGCGTTTCGGGGCCGAACCTGGCCGGCACCCGGGTTTCATTTTTGTTCATATTTTTTCCTTTCGTTTGGTTTTGGGTTAAAAAGCGAAAAACCCGCGATTGACTGGCAATCGCGGGTTTTTCAAAATTTGTTCTTTTAAATCAGAACTTCACCCCCACGATGCCAAAACGCCGGCCGACGCGCGTCCAAATGGACATGCGTCCATTGGTCTGCGCGTGCTTCAGCGTTGGAGCAAACGTGTTTTTCATATTCAACCGGCAGGAAGAAACACCATTTGCGCGCGTTTGTCAAAGAGTTTTTATTTAAAAAACAGCCTTTCTCAAGGCTTGTCGGATGGAGGAGTAGTGCTAAATTGGTTCAAGCATGAGCGAACAATTACGGATGGTCACCTGCGGATGGTGTGAGACGAAGGTCTTCATTCCGGGCGACCTGGCGCCGTTGGGCACGGTGCCGTGCAGCAAGTGCGGGCATCCCATCATGATGCCCATGATGATCCGGCAATTCGAATTGCGGAGCGTTGTCGGTTCGGGCGGCATGGGCACCGTCTATCGCGCCTGGGATACGACACTGGAGCGCATGGTGGCGGTGAAGTTGATGCGGAAGGAATTGCTCAACGATCAGAAGGCCCTGGAAAATTTTTATCGCGAAGCCCGCGCCTGTGCCCGGCTCAACCATACGAACATCGTCCACATTTACTCCTTTGACGAATGGGAGGGCCAACAGTATCTCGTGATGGAGCTGGCCGATCATGGCAGCCTGGACGCGCGCATTGAGAAACTACGCCTGCTGCCGGAATTGGACATGCTCGACATCGGCGTCAAAATCGCTTCCGCGCTCGACATGGCGCTCAAGTACGACCTGCTCCACCGCGACATCAAACCGGGCAATATTTTGTTCAACGCGGACCACGAACCAAAGCTGATTGACTTCGGCCTCGCCCGCAAAGCCGACGTGGAGCACGAAGTGGAGGACGTGACATGGGGCACGCCGTATTACGTTGCGCCCGAAAAAATCAAGCGCGAGCCGGAAACTTTTCTGTCCGACATGTACAGCCTCGGCGCCACGCTCTATCACGCGATGACCGGTCATGTGCCGTTTGAAGCCCCGACGGTCGAGGAAGTGATCATCGCCCAGGTGCAAACACCCCTGACGCCGCCGAATCTGGTCGTGCCTGAAATCACGCAGGCCACGAGCGATGCGCTGGTGAAGGCCATGGCGAAGAATCCGCCGGAGCGTTTTCTCAGTTACGAGTTATTCATTATGGCACTGGAGGCGGCGCGCAGCCAGTTGCTCGTGATGCAAAATCAATCGCCCCAGGAGCAAAAGTCCAAAAGTCTCACCAGTTGGTGGAAGCGGGCATAAAAAAGGCGGGCGTTTCCGCCCGCCTTGAATATTCAAAAAACTCCGGCCCATCAATGGCTGGCATTGGTGCCCGAAGGTTCCGTGTTTTTCCTTTCGGATTTGCCGCCAAAGTGGACGCTGGTGGCGTTGAGTTTGCCACCGTCAGTTTTCTTGTAAGCGCCACTGACCTGCTCTCCCACCACGCCGTCAGCCAGTGTGGCCGACTTGCCGTTCTTGGTTATCAGGGTATCGGACGTAACTTGCAGCGTGAGCGTGCCCACGGTAAGCGTCAGCGCCTTCGTGTCCACCGCGCTCAGGTTGCCATGGAAAGGCAGGTTGCCATGTGGCTTGGGCTTGGCGGGGGTTTGGCCGGACGACGCCGGTGCGTTTGTGCTGGTGCCTTCCGCGCGCGACAAGGCGGGCATCGCAACGAGGGCTGCCGCGGTAAAGAGGCTTAGAACTGCGATTTTAGAGATATTTTTTGTCATAATGGTTGATGGTTTGTCCAACTGTTCGCTACGAAAAACAAGGCAGAATACGAATTGTCTCAACAAATTCAAGTGTATTTACCACACACCTTCGGTCAGCAATTCCGTGACGTTTCGTGCCAGATCTTCCGCCAGCAGCGGCAGCGACTGGCGCTCCGAGTCCGCCAAATCCGTGCCGACGTGAATCAGTGTGTAGCCGTTCACGTTTTTATCAAACAACACTTTGCCCGTGGCGCGTTCGCGCGCGACGACGTGCGCAGTGATGCCAACCCGGTAATTCTCCGTCGTCGTGACGTCATTGTTCAAATAGCTCAACCCTTCACGGTTGTAGCGCGTAATCACACCGCTGACAACGACGTCCCCGGGATTATGCGTGGCGAGGTGGTAAGTGCCGTCGGTTTGGAGCCGTTCACGCAACGCCTGGGTGACCGCGTCGCCGAGCCGTGGTTGAAGCGTCTGGTTGTTGAACGGCAAAACTTCAACCGACTTTTCCCCCGCGACCGCGCCATTGACGGGGCCGAGATGGTAGCCGGCGCAACCGGCGAGCAACGCCGCCACCGTGGAAACGGCAAAAATTTCCGGCAGACGCATTTCAGTTGGCGGTTGACGCTTGAATGCGCGGTTTGAGGGCTTCAATGCGCTGGCGCGCGGACGCGGCGTAGGGCGAGTTTGGATCCAGTTGCAGCACCTCGTTGTAATAAACCAGCGCGCCGTTCCACTTCTTGCTCTTTTGGTAGAATTGCGCGATTTCAAAATTGCCGCGCACCTGTTCGGCCTTGAGCCAGGCGATGGCTTTTTGCGCCCGCGGGACGCGCCGGTCGTCGGGATAAAGCGTGATGAAATCAGTGAACGTCGCAATTGCCTGCACCGCGGTGTTTTGGTCGTATTCTGCCTTCGCCGCCTGCCGCGCATACGAAATGCCTTCACGGAACAGCGCATCGGAGGCAATGGTCGGCTGGTTGTAGTAACGGTCGGCAGCGGTGGCGTAAGCCTTCACCGCATCGGGATAATTTTTCTGTTTTTCGCGCGCAGCACCGATGCGCAATTGCGCGTGCGGGGCAACGTCGCTGTAAGGGCCGTTGTTGACGATTTTGTCGAACATTTGCGCCGTTTGATCCATTGAGGGATAAAGCGGGATGTAACCCCAGATTCTGAACCATTCGCCGCCGAGGAAACGGTTGGCGATTTCATACTGCCGCCAGAGCACTTCTTCATAGCGGCTGCTGCGCGGATATTTTTCGATGATGTTTTGGTAGGCTTTGAACGCGGCTTCATCCTTGCCGGTCGTCTCGAGGCAACGGCCAATGAGATATTCCGCGTCCGGCGCGTAGTCTGACAACGGCCACACGCGCAAGATGCGGTGCGCGGCATGGAGCGTGGTGTTGTAGTCGTTCTTGGCGAAAGCCTGCTCCGCAACGTCCAATTGTTCCTTGGCGCGGGGGCGCTGCCACCTGGCGTTCTGGCCATACAACTCGTAATACCAGCCTTCACCCGGCACATAAAACAACGGCGCGGGCGCGCGAAATGGAAACAACACCACGCACGCAATGATTAAGAGCAGGAAACCAAACGGGCGGTTCATGGGGCGACAGTAACGACCTGAAATCGGCAAGTCAAGGCGGGCACAAGTGGATTCATCCCCGGTAAACAACTAAAATGCCGTAATCCTCCACTATCTTTTGTATGCTGACGTCAAAGTGGGTGTAGCCGACCGTGTGAATGCCAATGAGGTTGGCTTCGCCGACTTCGTTCAAAAATTCCGCAGCCTTTTCATCAAACTTGTCATGGCCCGCCTCAACGCAATTGGCGTGGCGAATCGTCCGAACCCGGACTTTTTTGTCGGCGCCCCTGGCCACCGCCTCCAACGGCGGTTTCGGTTTGGCAATGAGAACCTCGCCCGGCCTGTCCCGCACGGGCACCTTGAGGTGCATTTCGATTTTGGCGGCAGCGGACGAGGCGATGGTGTGGCTGGCTTGAGAGCCGCCACCAACCGCTCCCGCCGGAGCGGATTCAGGCACCGGCGGCGTTGCTGCTGCCGGAATCATGATTTTCTCGCCACACGATGGGCACTGGATTTCCGAGCCTGCGCCGGAGTTGTCCACCGCCAGTTCCTGTTCACAATGGGGGCAATTAAAAACAATATCCATAAGCCGGCATAGGTTGACTGTAGGTCCAGATTAAACCCGCGCCGCCCTGCAAACCAGAAAAAAATCGCGCTGAATTCATTCCCACTCAATCGTCCCCGGCGGTTTGCTGGTGATGTCGAAGACGCAACGGTTCACTCCCTTGACCTCGTTGATGATGCGGCTGGCGAGTTTCTCCAGCAATGCGTAGGGCAGTTTCACCCAGTCCGCCGTCATGCCGTCCTGCGATTCCACCGCACGGATGGCGATGGTGTAATCATAAGTCCGCTCGTCGCCCATCACGCCCACGCTGCGCACGGGCAGTAATACCGCAAAGCTCTGCCAGATTTTGTAGTAAAGCCCGTTCGACTTCATTTCCTCAACGACGATGGCGTCGGCGTTCCGCAAAATCGCGCAGCGTTCCGGCGTCACTTCGCCGAGAATACGCACGGCCAGTCCCGGTCCGGGGAACGGCTGGCGCAAAACAATTTCCTTCGGCAAACCGAGTTCGAGCCCGAGCTGGCGCACCTCGTCCTTGAACAGGCATTTCAGCGGCTCAACCAGCGCGAATTTCATTTTCTTCGGCAGCCCCCCGACGTTGTGATGGCTCTTGATGAGCGCGGCGGGATTGCCGTCAATCGGCACGGACTCGATCACGTCGGGATAGAGCGTTCCTTGCGCGAGAAATTTCGCCTTGCCTGCACGCCGGGCCGCATTCTGAAAAACTTCGATGAATGTCCGGCCGATGATCTTCCGTTTGCGTTCGGGTTCAGTCACGCCTTTGAGCCGTTTCAAAAACAGCTTCGCGGCGTCTTCATATTGCAGTTTGATTTTGAAATGGCGCCCGAAAACTTCCCGCACGACTTCCGCCTCGCGTCCGCGCAACAGGCCGTTGTTGACGAAAATACAGGTCAGCTGGCCACCGATGGCTTTGTGCAGCAACGCCGCCGCCACGCTCGAATCCACGCCGCCACTCAGCCCGAGAACCACTTTTTCCGTCCCCACCTGGGCGCGGATGGCCTCGACGGCCCGCTCAACGTAATTCCGCATCGTCCAATTTTTGCCACAACCGCAAATGCCGTGAACGAAATTGGCGATGATTTCCCTGCCGCGCGGCGTGTGGACGACTTCGGGGTGGAATTGCAGGCCGAAAAATTTCCGCGCGCGGTTTTCGATGGCGGCGTATTCGGAGTTTTCGGTGACGGCGACTGATTTGAACCCGCGCGGCAGTTTCGTGAGCTTGTCGCCGTGCGAATTCCAGACCTGCAACATCTTCGGCAGATTGCCGAACAGCATGCACGACGCGTCCTTTACCGTGAGCACCCCTTTGCCGTATTCGCGTTTGAGGCCTTTCTCGACCTTGCCGTCAAGAAACTGCGCGAACAATTGCACGCCGTAGCAGATGCCGAGCACGGGCACGCCGAGCGCGAAAATATTCCGGTCCGGCAACGGCGCATTTTTTGCATACACGCTGGACGGACCGCCGGACAAAATGATGCCCTTGGGCGCCAGCGCGGCGATTTCCACCGCCGGAGTGTCGTGGCCCAGAATGACGGAATACACGTTGCATTCGCGGATGCGCCGCGCAATCACCTGCGTGTATTGCGACCCGAAATCCAAAATGACCATCTGTTCCATGATTGGCTCGAATGAAAACGAATTGTTTGCCCGCCGGGGGAAGCTTTGGCGAGACAAAAAATAAAGCACCAGCCGATTTTGGCCTGCTGGCTCGGGCAATTTTCGCGAAGGCGATGCGAAATTTACTGCGGCACCACTTTGACCACGCCGGTGTTCGGGTCGTAGTCGAGTTTCGTTCCATAAGGCGTCGCCGGCAGTTTGCCCACATAATTCGGCACCAGTTCATTCAGGTCCTTGGGCAAACGGCCTTCCTGCGTGTTGAACAACTGGACGGCCTCGTTGAGATACGACACGTCAATCGTTTTGACCGCGTGTTGGTCCGCCCGCATCAACGTGCCCAAATAATCCGCCGATGACGGAGCGGGCTGGGCGCTGGCGGTGTTGGTGGTTTGACTTGTGTTGGTACCCTGGCGATGAGGACTGGAATTGTTTTTGCCGCAACCGGCCAGAAGCAATCCGACCGCAACCGAAATCAAAAAGGACGGTTTCATGCCGGCAATTTAACCCAAACTGCGAAAAATCCAAGCCGAACTTGGGCGGGGCGAACACTACGCCATTTTCGCCGCCAACTCGCGCGCCTGCTGGATCAAATCGAGATCGTCAGCCAGATTGCCGAAACGGAATTTCGGCAAACCGCTTTGCTGCTGGCCGAGCAACTCGCCCGGCCCGCGCAATTTCAAGTCCGCCTCCGCGATGCGAAAACCGTCGTTCGTTTCTTGCAGCACTTTCAAGCGTTCATTCGCCCCGGCAGTTTCCGCGTTGGAAACCAAAATGCAATACGACTCATGGGCGCCACGGCCGATGCGTCCGCGCAACTGGTGCAGTTGTGCCAGCCCGAACGCCTCGGCGTTTTCGACGAGCATGACCGTGGCGTTCGGCACATCCACGCCGACCTCGATGAGCGAAGTCGCGAGCAATGCGTTCACCCCGCCGGCACGAAATTCCGTCATCACCCTGTCTTTTTCGCGGCTCTTTAACCGCCCGTGCAGCAATCCAACGTGAAAGGGCGCCAGCAGGGTTTTTAAATTTTCAAATTCTTTCGTCACCGCTTTCAAGCCTTTCCCGCCCGATTCTTCGACACGGGGATAAACCACATAAGCCTGTCGCCCGGCGGCGAGTTGTTCGCGGATAAACTCCCAGACCTTTGGTAATTTGTCGGCCGTGCGGATGAACGTTTTGATTTGGCCGCGGCCACCGGGCAATTCGTCAATCACTGACACCTCGAGGTCGCCGTAAAGCGTGAGGCCGAGCGTGCGCGGAATCGGCGTTGCTGTCATGACGAGCAGGTGCGGATAACGGCCTTTGCGCACAAGCTGTTCGCGCTGGGCCACACCGAACTTGTGCTGCTCGTCAATGATGACGAGGCCGAGTTTGGGCAACTCAAAACCAGACGTGAGCAAGGCGTGAGTGCCGACGAACAAGGTTGAAGGTTGAAGGTTGAGGGTTGAAGGCCGGAACGGCTTCTGGCTCTCGGCTCTCGACTCTTGACTCTTGACCGTCTTGCGACTGCCGGTCTGTAACTCGACCTGGACGCCCAGTGGGTCAAACCATTTTTCAAAATTCCGAAAATGTTGTTCCGCAAGGATTTCTGTCGGGGCCATGAGCGCGACGTTGAAGCCGCTTTCCAGCGCCATCAGCGCCGTGCAAGCCGCCACAGCGGTTTTGCCCGAACCGACATCGCCTTGCAGCAACCGCCGCATGGGATGCGCGCTTGCCGTGCCAAAGCCTCTTGGCGAAGGCAGGCCGCCCATGTCCTTGCGGATTTCGCGCAGCACTTTCGTTTGTGCCTCGGTAAGCTTGAAGCCGAGCCGGGCCAGAAACGGTTTGATGAGGCGATTGTTGCCGCCGCACGGCAACGCCGTGGCGCGCGATTCAAACTTTTTCCGCCGGGTTCGGATTTGAACCTGCAATTCGATGAATTCATCCAGTGCCAGCCGCCGGCGCGCAATTTCCACATCGCCCAGTTCTTCGGGGAAATGCGTCATGTGGATCGCGTTCGCACGCGAAGGCAAAAGGTAGGGCGCGCTGTCCCCAGCGCGCCGCACTTTCAATTCATTCAACGGCGCGGTTGGGACACCGCGCCCTACCTGTGGCTCTTCAATTTGGTTTTCAAATCTTTCCAGCGTGCGCCAGATCAGCCCGCGCAGCCAGCGTTGCGGCAGGCCCTCGGTAAGCGGATACACCGGCGCAATGCGGTTGATGTGAATAAAACTTTCCTCGCCGCCTTCGATGACTTCGGTTTCGGGATGGGTCATCACACGCGGCTTGGTTTCGCTTAATTTGCCGTAAACGAAAACCTCGTCGCCCATCGCAAAATATTTTTCCATGAACGGCAGGTTCCACCAGCGGCAATGCAGCCGCGCGCTGCCGTCATCGAGGATGATTTCAAAAACGGATTTGCTGCCGCCGCGAAAACGTTTGAGGCCCAGCGCAACAATCGTGCCGCGCGCCGTGGCCGGTTCATCCTTCGTGAGTTCGGCGATTTCGCGGAAATGCCGGCGGTCCTCGTAACGCCGCGGGCGGTGCAACAACAAATCCTCGACGGTGCGGAGGTCGAGGCGTGCCAGTAGGGCCGCGCGTTCGGCCCCGACACCCCAAAGCGAAGTGACGGGCCTTCGCAACGCTGGCGTTGCTCTCGCCTCGGCGAAGCCTGGGTCGTCCCCGCGAGCGGGCGCGCCGAGCGGTGAAGCTTTGGTTTCCGGCGGTGACATCGCCCGCACGATACAAACCGTTCACCGCTGCTTCAACGGGAAAGGAGCGCGGACAGCCGGTCTGCACTCTGTTCGCACCAGATCAAATTTCTATGACTGTGATTTCCGGCCGGCAATTAAAACGAATGGGGACAGGAAACCAACCGATGCCGGAGGTTACATATAATGGGCCGGCCGCGGTTTGGAACAACCCCAAATCATATTCGTCCACGCCATAGGGAACCATGATGGGGCCGTAAAATGGAATACGCACCTGTCCGCCATGGGAATGTCCCGCCAGCATTAAATCAAATTTTTGACTCGCCAATCGCTTGACCCATGCGGGGTAGTGCACGAGTAGGATGTTTTTCATTCCGGGATCGGCGGAAGGCAATGGATGTCCGGGGCCAAGACGGGCCATGCCCACGAGATTGATTTTTCCGCCCGCAATCACCTGCTGTTCGTCAACCAGCCAGGCTCCTCCGGTCGCGGCAAAGCATTTAATGATGTCGTTGAACGGCACGCGGCTCCAATAATCGTGGTTGCCCGGCACGCCATACATGGGTGATTTGACGCCGGATAAAATTTCGAGGGCTTCCGGCAGGAACTTTCCCTCTTCCATGATGTCGCCGGTGAAACACACAAAATCCGGCGACAATGAATTGATCAGGTCCACGACTAATTGGGTATGGGCGCGGTCGCCTTTGTGATGCAAATCACTGAAATGAACAAAGCGATGAGCCGGCTGGTCGTCCGTCAGGCGCAGCCGGCGAATTTTGATCCACTGTGGCTCGAGCCATCCAGCATCGCCAACAATCGCGCAAGGCGTTAACAGCAATGTAGCCAGAATAAATCGGCGGCGGCTGATTTTGTTGAATTTCACAGCGGCACAGACGTTCTTTAAATCCGAATTCCGAAGTTACCGATGGTGGCGAGGCACTCCGAGGCTCTGTCGGAGTGCGCCCGTCCTCGGGCGCAGCAACTGGCTTCATTCAAGCCACGGAACATTTCCCAACCGCCGGTCCATCCCACGTTGCTGCGGCCGGGACAGCCGCACTCCGCCACCGCCGGAATTCCATTTCGGAATTCAGGTTATATTAACCATCCCGTGTTGCAAGGATTGCACCCGGCATTTCACAGCGCTAATTTGATGCGTGCCCGCTGATTCCGTTCAATCAAAACCCGCGTCGCTGTGGTTGCTCGTGCGCGTGAATGCTCTCCAAAGCTGGCGCCGGCTCCTGTCCGTGCGCGAGCAATCGCGGTTGCTGACCGGCATCATCGCGTTGTTCATGGCCGGTTATCTCGTCGTTTCGTTCGGGCTGTTCTATCACGGGCTGAGATTCATAGCGAAATTTCCGGGCCTGGGGGCGGTGCTTACCGAGCGGCTGATGTATGTGTTGTTCGCATTTTTGTTCGCGCTGCTGCTGTTGAGCAACCTCATCATCGGCTTCACCAATTTGTTCCGCAATCGGGAGACGGCGTTTCTGCTGACGCTGCCGGTCCCGACCCAGACCATTTTCCGCTGGAAATTCATCGAATCCACGGTGCTGGCGTCATGGGCGTTTGTTTTTTTGATTGCACCGTTGCTCGCGGCGTTTGGTTTGTTGCGCGGTGTGCCCTGGCATTTCTATCCGGTGACGCTGGCGCTCATCGCGCTGTTTATCGTGCTGCCGGGCGTGCTGGGCGCGGTTCTGGCCATCTGGGTGGGGAGATTTTTGGACCGGCGCAGTTTTCAAATCACCATGATCGGGACGGCCATCGTCTTGCTGGCGGTGGCGGCGTTTTGGTGGAAGGCCCAGCCGGTGGACGACGAGTTGCTCGACAAGCGCACCCTCGAAGCGCTCGATCTGCTGCTCGCCAAGACACGGTTCACCCTGTTCCCGTTTCTGCCGAGCTACTGGCTGTCATCGTCCGTGTTGCAATGGGCCGAGGGCGTCCTGCGCGGCGCGGCATTTTTCGCGCTGGTGCTGTTGAGCTACACGCTGTTTTTTGGCGGCATTGCGTTTACACGGTTTGGCAACGTGTTTTACCAAACGGCATCAGCGGTGCAAAGCCGCTCGGGCGGCGGGTGGAATTGGTTTCGCGCCCGTCCGAACCGCCGGCCTTCCGCCGGCCTGCTTGAAAAAATCACGGCGAAATTATTCTGGCTCGACCGCGACACGCGCGCGCTGACGGTCAAAGACTTGCGGATGTTTTGGCGCGACACCACGCAATGGGGCCAGTCGGTGATGCTGTTCGGCCTGCTGGGCGTTTACGTCATCAACCTGCGCAACTTCACACACCAGTTGAGCAGCCCGTTTTGGATCAACCTGGTCGCATTTCTGAATCTCGGCGTCTGCTCGCTGAATCTGGCCTCGGTGACAACGCGGTTTGTGTTCCCGCAATTTTCGCTGGAAGGCCGGCGGCTGTGGATCATCGGCATGGCGCCGATGGGCATGGCGCGCGTGGTCAAAACCAAGTTCTGGCTGGCCAGCATCTCGTCGCTGTTGGTCACGTCCGGCCTCATCATGCTGTCCTGCTATTTGCTCAAGATGAGTTGGGACCGCGTGCTGTTTTTTGGCGCGGTGATTATCGTGATGACGTTCGCGCTCAATGGCCTCGCCATCGGACTGGGCGTCCTTTATCCGAACTTGAAGGAGGCCAACCCGAACAAAATCGTCAGCGGCTTCGGGGGCACGCTCTGTTTTGTGCTGAGTTCGTTTTACATCCTAGCCTCCGTGCTGTTGCTGTTTTTTGGCGCGGCCGGCCTGCACTCGCGCGAAAGCTGGGCGGCGGAAGGCATCACCGGCTTTGTGCTGCTGTCCGTTTGCATCGGCTGGCTGCCCCTGAGATTTGGGCTGCAACAATTGAAAAATTTCGAGGCGTGAAAATGCGGCCGTCGCCGCCGGCCGGTTGCAACCCGTATTTCAAGAACGCGGCTTGAAGGCCGGGGTTGCGCGTTGCGGCTGCAAAAATTTGTCCAGCGCTTCAAACAACAACGGCGCGCTGGCCAGATGCACCACGCTGCCATCCTGCGCCACCCAGCCAAAGCCCTCACCGTAAGCCGGACCGTTCGCAATGCACAAATCGGTTGAACATTCGACGATTTGCTCTTTGGCGGCGCTGATGGCGTCGGCCCGCCCGCCGTCCGCCTGAAATTTCCATCCCACGATTCGCGTTCGTGGAAACCAGCCGCGCAGTTCGGCGATGATTTTGGGCGTCGCCACCAGCTCGACGAGCAACTTGCTTTGCCGGGTGGGAATTTTATTGACCGCCTCGATTTCGGTGAGCTTGCCGGATTCGTTGGGCGTGAAAATTCTTCCAAAGGCAAAATCGCCGACCGCCGCCGCGTGAAAAATTGCGTCCACTTTTTTGGACGACACCGCTTTCAGCTTTTCGCGCAGGTCTGTCGCCGTGGTGAAAGTTTCCACGCGCTGCGCGCGCCGTTCGCCGCCATGCGTGGCCATGGTGCCGATGAGCAGGATGACCTTGTGGCCGCGCGCCGCGAGAAAGTTGGCCAGCTCCGTGCCGAGGCGGCCGGTCGAGAAATTGGTGAGCCGCCGCACGTCGTCCAGCGGTTCATAAGTTGGTCCGGCAGTAACGATGCAGTTCATGCCATGAAAAATGGCCTATCTAGCGGATATATTCAACCTTTCATCTTGATTGGTTTTTGTGGCAGCATTGGGCATGCAAAAATGCGTGGGCGCGTTGTTGGGTTGCTTTACGATCCTTTCCATCCGTGACTCGTTGGGGAACACCCCGGATTCCTTTTCTGTTGCCCCGCCAGCTTCCTGGGTTAACACCCTTGAATCCATACCCGATCAGTCACCCACAACCAATCGGCTGGACGAGGGGGTCCGGTTTATCCTGCTCGACGACCAGGTAAACGTTTCGCAAGACGAGTATTACCACCGGGTTGTCAAGGAGATCACCAATGTGAACGGGGTGCAGAATAGCGTCCAACTGAACTTCGATTTTGACCCCAGTTATCAGCAACTCACCATCCATAGCGTTTTAATCCGTCGGGGAACCAACGTCGTGAACCGGCTCCAGGCCGAAAAAATCAAGGTGATCCAGCAGGAACGGGATTTGGATCGAAACATTTATAACGGCGCCCGGTCGGCGGTGATTTTTCTTGAGGATGTCCGTGTAGGAGACGAAATCGATTTTGCCTACACCGTTCACGGGTCGAACCCGATTTTGGGAGGCCGGTTCGTGGATGCGTTTACCACCCAATGGAGTACCCCGGTCGGATATCAGCGCTTTCGACTCCTCTGGCCCGCCGGCCGCTTTCTGGAAATCAGGAACCTGGGTGTCAACGTACCACCCACGGTCAAACAAAATGGTGAGGTGAAGGAATATCTTTGGGAATTTCGCAATTTTCCGATCGTGACCGAGGAAGATTCGTTGCCTTCCTGGTACGATCCCTATCCCAGTGTGCAACTCAGTGAATTTGCCAGCTGGAAAGAGGTGGCGGAATGGGCCGCGCGTCTTTATCCCCGGCCGCCACAACTCGCACCCGAACTGGTCGAGAAAATCAATACGTGGCAGCATTCGCTGGTGCAGCCGGAAGCACGACTGGCCTCGGTTTTGCAATTTATCCAGGATGAAATCCGTTATCTGGGCATCGAGTTTGGTCCCAACTCACATCAACCGAGCGATCCTTCCGTGGTGTTTGCCCGCCGTTTCGGTGATTGCAAGGACAAGGCCTACCTTTTTTGCACTATTTTACAACAGTTGAACATCGATGCTGCCGTGGCGTTGGTGCATACCGAATATTGCGTCACCATCGCTGATTGGCTGCCTTCTCCGTATGCTTTTGACCATGTCGTCGTGCAGGTGCGCTTGAACGGCAAAACCTACTGGCTCGATCCCACGAAATCGCATCAAGGCGGACCGGTGGGGGACCGGTATTTCCCCGACTATGGCCGCTGCCTGCTGATCCGCCCGGAAACTACTGAACTGACGGTCATTCCGCAGCAGAAATCAGGTTGGCCGATAACCACGGTGCAGGAAACGTTTATGGTCCACGGACGGAAGGAACCAGCCGAAATGACCGTGCATACTCGGGCGGAAGGATTGGACGCTGACCGGTTGCGTGCGGCATTCGCCGATGTCGGCAGGAATGAATTGGAAAAGCGTTATTTGAACTTCTACGCCCGTGACTATCCCAAAATCAAAACCACCAAACCACTGGAAGTTTTAGACCACTCCGAACAAAACGTTTTTGAAACCTTCGAGCATTATCAAATTCAGGAGTTCTGGACGCTGTCGGATGATCACCGCAAGTATAAATGCGAATTTTATCCCCGGATTGTCCTCGACCTCTTGGATGAACCCACTACGACGTTGCGGTCAATGCCTCTGGCTATCGGGTATCCCCAGCACGAAATCCTCCAAACCGAGGTGATCCTGCCGGAACCGTGGCCGGTGACAGGCAACACCAACCATGTCAGCACCCCCGCCGCACAACTGACAACTAGACGGACGACCCAAACAAATATGTTCTGGCTGAAGTATGAGTACCAGTCTCTGACCAATTGTGTCTTGGTCACGAATGTCCCTGCATACCTCAAAAACCTCAATCAAATGAAGGATTTGCTCGGGTATTCATTGACTTGGGCAAACGAAGAACTCCCGGCTTCGGCTGGAACCCCCCACTTGAGTTGGACCATCGTCTCCCTGGCGGGAATCTACATGATTCTACTGACGGCAGGCTGTGCCATCCTTTACCGGGTTCGCCGGCTTCCATTTCCGATTGGGTATGGAGAAGAGCCGCCGGCTTTGGACCAACGACACGTTGGCTTGGGTGGCTGGTTGGTCCTGCCCGCCTTTGGGCTGTTTGCCAGACCGATCCAGGTCCTGTTCGCCATAGGTGGCAATTGGTCCGCGTATTCGACAGAATCCTGGCATTCCCTGACCGATCCATCCGGCGGCGCTTACCATGGATTATGGGCGCCTTTATTGATCTTTGAACTCTTGGTCAATTTGACACTGATGGGTTTCCCAGTGCTATTGATCATCCTGTTTTTTCAACGACGCAAAACTTTCCCTCCGTTGTTTGTTCTTTTCCTGTTGTTTGCCCTGATCACCACAACGTTCGACGAATTTGGATCCAGGGTGATTCCTGCCGTGGCCAAGCAAAACAGCAGCGTCGTCAGCCGCGAATTGATTCAATCCTATATGGCGTGTGCTATCTGGATACCCTATATGCTGGTTTCAAAGCGGGTAAAGGCGACATTTGTTCGTTGAATTCCACCAACTTTTGCCGGAGAAATGCCCGGGGCGGGACCATTGATTTATTTCAGCAGCCACGCCAGCAGCGGCGCGACCGCCAGAGCCGGCAGAAAATTCGCCAGTTCGACCCGGCGGACCTCAAAAATCATCAATGCAATGGCGCACGCGATCAGGCCGGCGGCGGTATTGACCGGATCCACCAGACCGTGTGCGGCGAGAAACGGTTCCGCGTAAAACTGGCAGGCGAACGTGATGACGCTGAGAAAAATGAAGGCTGGAAACGCCGACAGGGCGGACGGCCAGCCGAATATTTTCACGAAACCGGTCATGGCCAGACCGTCCATCACGGCTTTGATTGCCAGCAGCCAAAAGCAACCCAACTGGCCGCCCCGGGCTGGCAATCCATCCGTCACCGCGCCGACCAGACCCAGGGGCGCGGCGCAAAATAAAATGGTGCAGGCGGTAAAACCGCCGCCGATTTTGCGCGGCGTGTCCGATTGTGCCGACGCGATCAAGCCGCCCGCGTAACGGCCTAGACGATTCGACAATTTTTGCAGGTGCAACAGTTTGCCAGCCCAAAAACCCAAAGTTACAGCGAGCGCGGCGATAAGCATTTGCTTCAACCCGGATAAAAAAGTTCCGTTGACGCTCAACCAGACGAGCCGCAGGCCGAAAAAAATGGTGAAGGTGCCGAGGGCCGAGCGGAAGAATAACTGTATGCGCAAGGACAGCGGTTGGCGCAGCGCCAAACCGAACAGCCCGCCGATCAAAATGCCCATCGCGTTGAGAAATGCGCCGGTCACACGCTGACTCAACGCGGAGCGCAGCCAAAGCGCAAGCCGGAAAATTTTTGCCCGGATGACCTTAACCTGTTACTCAAACAGGAATGGCCGATGCCAAAACCAGTTCCCGCAGCCCGTGGCTTTGGATTCCCACGGTTTATTTTGCCGAGGGAATGCCGAATGCGCTGGTCGCAACGGTGTCGGTCATGCTTTACAACGACCTCGGCGTGTCGAACGAAGCCACGGCATTTTTTACCAGTCTGCTCTACCTGCCGTGGGTCATCAAACCCTTGTGGAGTCCAGCCGTGGATATTCTCAAAACCCGGCGGCTGTGGATTTGGACGATGCAACTGTTGCTTGGTATCGGCCTAGCCGGCGTAGCACTGATGATCCCCGCCCCGCATTTTGTCCAGTGGACAATCGTTTTTTTCGGATTGCTGGCATTCAGCTCTGCCACCCATGACATCGCGGCCGATGGCTTTTACATGCTGGCGACGACAGAGCACGAGCAGTCGTTCTTTATCGGCTTTCGCAGTGTGTTTTTCAATGTCGGAAAAATCTCCGCGCAAGGCGGACTGGTCTACCTTGCGGGCAGACTGTCCCGGCACACCGGCAACCCTTCATTCGCGTGGTCGGTGGTGTTTGCGCTCGCAGCCGGAATTTTTTTGGTCCTGGGTATTTATCATTATTTCATCCTGCCGCGCCCGGCAACGGATGAATCCAAAGATCCCGGTGGCGTTGGAAATTTTTGGGCCGGATTTTTCAGAACGTTCGGGGCCTTTTTCCAAAAACCGAAAATCACCGTGCTGTTGCTCTTTTTATTGTTCTACCGGCTGGGCGAAGCACAACTCGTGAAAATCATCCCGATCTTTTTACGCGCGCCGCCAGAAAAAGGCGGGCTGGGACTGGCCATCGAAAAAATCAGCCTGATTTACGGCACGGTCGGCGTCGTCACGTTCATGGTTGGCGCGCTGCTCGGCGGTTTTGTCGTGGCACGCCACGGATTGAAATTCTGGCTGTGGCCGATGTTGCTGGCGATTCATCTGCCCGACGCCGTTTTCGTCTGGCTGGCTTACGCGCAGCCGGACAATTTTTGGGCGATTGGCACGGGCGTCGCCGTCGAGCAATTCGGCTACGGGTTCGGTTTCACGGCGTTCATGCTTTACATGATTTACATCGCGCGCGGCGAACATCGGACGGCGCACTACGCGATTTGCACGGGCTTCATGGCACTGGGCATGATGCTGCCCGGGATGTGGAGCGGCTGGTTGCAGGAACACATCGGTTACCCGCACTTCTTCGTATGGGTGCTGCTGGCGACGATTCCGAGCTTTATCGTCGCGTTGAAAATTCCGCTCGACGCAGAGTTTGGCCGGCGTCGTCAGGTCGGCTGAATTGACGCCGAAAAGAATTGCTTTGAACGCACCGACCTTTCCAGAATCGAAGTTCACAATGAAATCAACCTGTTTCAACTGTTCCCGCCGGACGCTTATCCTGGCATTGCTATTGGGCATGGCGCTGTTCGGATTTTCACCGGGCGCCCGCGCGGAATTGTCGTTCATCTTTACCAACTCCAGGCCCGCCGCCATGCCGCGCCGCCCGAGCATCATTTTGATTGTGGCCGACGGCCTCGGTTACGGTGATTTGAGCTGCTATGGCCAGACAAAATTTCAGACGCCGAATCTCGACCGGCTCGCCGCCGGGGGCATTCGCTTCACGAGTTACTATGCGGGCGACGCGGTGAGTTCACCGTCACGCGCGGCGTTAATGCTGGGCAAGGATTCGGGTCACTTGAAACAGCGCGCCGACGTGGACGTGCCGCTGACGGCGGACGACATCACCGTCGCGCAAGTGCTCAGGCAATCCGGCTATCATACAGGTTTGATTGGCGAATGGGATTTGGGTGATGACGGCACGGGCGGCGCGCCGTGGAACAAGGGTTTCGATGAATTCGCCGGCTACTTCGACCCCGCCGACGCGGAAAATTTTTATGCCGACTATGTGTGGCGTTACGATCCAGCAACGCATCTTCAAGGCAAGGTGGTGGTATATGCAAATGCCGGCGGTAAAAACGGCCAATATATTCCCGACCTGTTTACGACCATGGCGGTGAATTTCATCGGCAACAATCAACCCGACCGATTCAATCATTACCGGCCATTTTTCCTGCTGGTGAATTACACCATTCCGGGTGCCGGGAATGGGCGGGTTCCCACCGACGCGCCGTTTTCCGAGGAGCCGTGGCCACAACTGGAAAAAAACAAGGCCGCCATGATTACACGCCTGGACGCCAACATTGGCCAGTTGCGGGAGCAGTTGAAAAAGCTGAACCTTGAAAGCAATACGGTGATTTTCTTCACCAGCGACACCGGGCCGCAAATGAACGGTGGTATTGAGCCAAAATTTTTCCGAAGCACCGGGCCGTTTCGCGGCATCCGCGGCGACCTTTACGACGGCGGCCTGCGGGTGCCAATGATTGCGCATTGGCCGGGCAAAATTCCCGCCGGCCAGGTCAGTGATTTTCCCTGCGCGGCGTGGGATTTTCTGCCGACGGCGACGGACATTGCCCTGATCCAATTGCCGACGAACATTGACGGCATTTCCATGTTGACGACGCTGTTTAACCAAACTCAAACCAACCGGCATGAGTCGTTTTATTGGAGGCTGCAAAGTCGCGATGCGGTCCAGGCCGTTCGCATGGGAGATTGGAAGGTCATGCGTTCAAAAGCCGATGCGGCGCTGGAACTTTACAATCTCAAAACTGATCCGGGCGAAACCAACAACGTCGCGGCTAAAAATCCTGATGTAATCAAAAAGATCGAGCATCTTTTGAAAACCAATTAACGCGTCCATCGTTGGAGCTCACGCTTCAGTCTGTTCCCTCCAGGCAATCCCGCCCTGCGGGATTGAATTCCAACCGCGATGTCCTTAATGGGCCGTGCCGCCCGGCAAAGGGGCGTTAAGATCGCGTTCCTGTTTTTCCCGATGGACGGCGAAGCTCATCCACACAATCGCCAGCGCCACGGCCAGCAAAAACGCCGCCAGCGCAAACCATGGCCATTGGTAGCGTTGAGGATTTTTGTTTGGGTCGTCCATGCGAATGATTGTATCGCCAGTTTGCGGCCACCGCAAATCAAGGCAGAGCCGGTTCTCTCCATCCGGCGTCCCGTCCCGCCCGGCGGGATGGTCTGATCCGCCTTGTTTTTCTTGCCGCGTAAACGCAGAACTCCAATCGGCTCGACCCGCGCGAATTTTGCGCTACCTTGACCATCATCGCGCCCATGCACGAAGCCGAATCGCCAGAAGATCTGCCGTTGCCGCCACCGCTGAAAACCGGTGACGAGCATCCGTATGCCATTTTCCGGAACCGGGATTTCAAACTTTATCTTATTGGCCGCCTCGTCGCGGTGCTCGGCCAGCAGATGTTCACCATGGCCCTCGGCTGGGAAATCTATGAACGCACCGGTTCCGCCCTGGCGCTGGGCCTGATGGGGCTGACGCTGATGGTCCCGATGTTTTTGTTCACGCTGCCGGCCGGGCACATCGCCGACAACTACAACCGCAAACGAATCATCGTGCTGATGACAGCGGTCCTGGCGGCGGCGAGTCTCGGGATGGCCGCGATTTCGGCGCTCCAGGCGCCGATTTACTGGATTTACGTCTGCCTGTTCATCAGCGGCACGGCGCGCACGTTTTCGTGGGCGGCCAACGCCGCCTTTTTGCCGGCGCTGGTGGATCGGAAGGATTTCCCCCGGGCGGTAAACTGGAACGCCGCCATGTTTCAACTGTCCTGCATCGTTGGCCCGGCGACGGCCGGGGCCATCATCGCCGGGATGTCCCGGCATACGGCTTCTCCCGCCGCGCTGGTTTATGTGCTCAATGCGCTGGCGTCGCTGTTTTTTTGTGTCCTCATCGGCATGGTGCGCCGGGAACACACTGTCACCGTCAAGGAACCCATGACCCTGCAGGCGCTGTTGACGGGATTCAAGTTCGTTTATGCGAGCAAAATCATTCTGGGCGTCATCACGCTCGACATGTTCGCAGTGTTTCTGGGTGGCGCGACGGCGCTGCTGCCGATTTATGCCAAGGAGATTTTGTTTGTCGGACCCGGCGGGCTGGGGTTCCTGCAGGCGGCGCTGCCCATGGGCTCCGTGCTCTGCGTGTTCATCCTGAACCACCGCCCGCCGCTGCAAAAAGCCGGGCGCGCGATGTTGTGGGCGGTGACGGCCTTCGGGCTGGCGACGATCGGCTTCGGATTTTCAAAGTGGTATTGGTTTTCGTTCTTCATGTTGTTCACCTGCGGCCTGGTGGACAACGTCAGTGTGGTGGTGCGGCACTCGCTGGTGCAAATGCTCACGCCCGACGACAAGCGTGGTCGCGTCTCCGCCGTCAACAACCTCTTCATCGGCACGTCGAACGAACTGGGCGGGTTCGAGTCCGGCTTCGTGGCGCAAATCTTCGGGCGCGGGCTGAAAATTGGCACCGTGAATTTGCGAATCGAGTCCAGCTTTGTGGCACATATGTTGGGACTGACGATGGGCAATACGGTTGTCGCCGGCGGCGCGGTGGTTGCCGCCGTGTCCGGCGGCATCGGGACCATCCTGATCGTCGTTGCTGTGGCGCTGATCTGGCCGGAGATCCGGCGGTACGGGAAACTGGTGTAATACTTGACGCGGGCGCACGGCGGTTTATTTTCGGCGCATGAAACGAATTTTAATCTGGATTTTTATCCTAAGTTTTTCCCTGGCCGCGGCTCGCGCACAGGATGCCGCGACGCAGCAGCAGATTGACCAGATCAACGGCCGGCTGCAGGACCTGCAAGACGCGCAGGCGTTGCAGGCCAAACGCATCACCGCGCTGGAAAAGGAAATCAGCGAATTGCGCGACAAGTCGAACGGGTCCGGCGCAAACCCGGATGACCTGCAAAAACTTGCCAATCAGGTCCAAGAACTTGCCAAAAAACAGCAGGCAGACAATGACTTGATTCTAAAAGAAATCGGAAAACTCGGCAAAGTCGGCGGTTCGTCATCGGGACACAAGTCAACGCCCAATGTGACGACCAATGCGCCAACGGGTGGTTCAAGCCCCGGCGGCAGGGAAAACGGTTACGAATACAAAGTCGCGGAACACGACACGCTTTCGATCATTGCCAAGGCATATCGTGATCAGGGCATCAAAGTGACGGCGGACCAGATTCTGAAGGCGAATCCGGGATTGGATCCGAAAAACCTCAAGGTCGGGCAGAAAATTTTCATTCCCGCCCCGGCGCCGTAATTTTCCGGAGGGGTGAGCTTTCGGAGGGGCGAACTCTGCGAGCCCCTGATTTCGAAGTTTAGGGGCTGTGTAATTCGCCCCTCCGAAATGTTCAGCGCCACATCAGGAGAAAAATCGCAATTGCCAGCACGATGCGATACCAGCCGAACACGTTGAACGTGTGGGTTTGCACGTAGCGCAGCAGCCATTTCACGGCGATGAAGGAAACCACCGCCGCAATGACGGTCGCCAGCCAAACCATTCCCCAATTTTCATGCGGCGCGGCTGCAACGGGATGATGCAGGGTATGGAAAATTTGCCATGCTCCCGCCGCCAGCATCGTCGGGATGGCCACCAGAAAAGAAAATTCCGTGGCCGCCGGCCGGTTCAGACCAAGCAGGAGGCACAAGATAATCGTCGAACCGGAGCGGGAGGACCCGGGGAATACCGCCGCGATCAACTGGCCGACAGCCACGGCGAAGACGACGGACCAAGTGATTTCATCTTTCAACTTTCTCCCACGCAGCCACCATTCGACGGCGATGAAGGCAACACCGCCAAGGAGCAACGCCAGAGCAATGGGCGCCGGGTTTTCCGGAAGTTTGAAGCCTTTCTTGACAAGGATGAAACCCACGGCGCCGGTGATGACGAAGGCGGTGAGGATTTTCAGCAGGTAATCCTGCGTTTCCTTCTGGCGCCATTCAAAAACGAATTTGTAAAGGCGCTGGGGAAACAGCGGCAGGACGGCAATGACTGCGCCGCATTGGATGACGATGTTGAAGAGATCGCTCTCGTGGACTTTCAGGAGGTGCTCCGCCAGCAGCAGATGGCCGGTGGATGAAACAGGAATGAACTCCGTGATTCCTTCAATCACGCCCAAAATGACAATGACAATCCAGTCAGGCATGAATCATTTGGACGCGAAATGGGCGTTGCAGGCAAGGAAGAAATGCGATGAGGTTGGTTAAGCCTGCCGTCTTTGGGCCACAGGACGCCGTTCATTCCGACCCAGAACTGGCGTTAAGCGGCGAGCACTTTTGGCTTGCGTAATTCGGGTCGCGCCGTGGCATTAAATCTGCTTGAAATACAGATCGTTTCAGATGAAAAAAGTTGTTCCACTGTTTGTCGTCTCCCTGCTGCTGTTTCGATTGGTGGCAGCGGGCCAAACGTCGCCAACATTGCAAATCGTCAATGCCAATGGAAACGCCGCGCTATCATGGTCTGGCGGATCGGCACCGCTCTTTTTCCTGCAAACGACAACAAATTTGTTGCCACCGATTACGTGGGCCGATTTATCATCAGTTGCCGGGACGGGAAATACCAGTGTGCCAATTGACAATTCGCAACAGTTTTTCCGGCTCGCACAGGTGTTGCCAATGTTTCAGTTCGCAATTTTCTACAACCTTGATTTGGAAATTAACGCTGCCGCGGCTTTGACCATCGCTGGTCCGGTGTGGTCCAATGGCGGCCTTTGGTCGGGGGCAAACATCACCTTCTCAAGTTACGTTTCCGCTGTCGGCATGGCCACAAATTGCACCAGCGATCCGTTTTGCATTGGTTATACTGCCGCCGGCACATCCACATACTCCTTGGCACACCAACCGACCTCAGGCAACGCTCCGCTAACCATGCCGCAGTTTGGCACCAACAATGATCCTGCCGTCGCCGAAGCGCTCATCAATCTGCCGCCATCGAACTATGCCATCGGAACTGCGGCTGCCTATTCGGCAACTGGGGCGGTTTATTTGGCCAACGTTGCCGATCTCTACCTGACCAACTTTCCCACCGGCACCAATTCGGGCAGCCTCACGCCCAGAGGCACCAACATGATTCTGTATTATCAGGATGCAGCCAATGGCCCCGGCAATTATCTGACCCGGATACCGTATGATTTTAATTTGCTCACGAACAGGGTCACCCACACCATTTTTTCCACCAACAATGTCACTTCAGACCAGCTGACCAACATCGTCTATGCCGGTTATTCGTTTGTGACCAATGTTCTCTTCTACGACTGGCGCGAAGGCTGGAATAATGGGGGCGGGGTGCTCCCCGGTCCGAAAGGAAAAGCCGTTCAAGCCGTCCAAGTTGACATCGCGAAATTTAACATTTGGCTCACCAATACTGAGGCCAATGGTGGCAGCCCCTACAACAACCAGTGCCAACAACCCAGTCATAAAGCCCATCCGATTGACTCCATTTATGTCTATAACAGTGTTCCTTTGACCGGCACAACCCTCCCGGCCGTGCGCGTCATCGATGGAGGCATGTTGCCGTCGCAAACAGCGCCCTATGGCTTTACTGTTGTCACGGCGATGCCGTTGTATGTGTTTGGCGACTATAATGTGTCAAACAATCTCGGTTCGTCTATTGACCAAAATAATACCATCTACACCTGGCCTGCCGCGCTCATGGGCGACGCCATTACCATCCTGTCCGACTCTTGGAAAGACAGCGTTATCACTCGAAAACCAAACGCTTCTGCCACTACCACCGTCAACGCCGCATGTCTCGCAGGCATCGTCCAGTCAACCAACACAACCTACAGCGGCGGAGTGGAAAACTTTTTCCGTTTGCTGGAAACTTGGGGCACTTTTTATTGGAACGGCTCCATTGTGGCCATGTTCCCCAGCCAATATGCGACCAATTCCTGGCAACAAACCGGTGACTATTATATCGCAGCCGCCCGCCATTGGGCTTTCGACACGAATTTTACGAGTTTATCCAAATTGCCGCCGCTTACCCCGATAGTGGTAAATAATGTGACTCCATGATTTATACGTAGAAACGTGCCCAAAAGGTTGCCACATCAAAAAGTAATTGGAGAAACCATCCGAAAGCACCGCAAGGCGGATAAAATGAACCGGGAAAAACCAACGGAAAAGCTGACCTGCACCCGGCTTACTTGGGTCGAGTTGAACGCGGAGAACAAGCCGTCAGTGTAAATTGCGAAAGCATCGGGCGTTCACTTTGGCGACCTGGCAGCCAACGTGCAAATAACAACACCGCTATTTTTTTGATCCCCAGAAGGATTTGGTTTCCTCGCCGTGCTGTTTGACCTTGAGCTGGCCCAGGATGGAATGCCAGGAGATGTAAATTTTATGCCACGAGGTTTCCAGGCCGCGGAGCGCGCCTTCGCTCATTTCGCTGAGGTAGCGCAACGACGGCGCGTTGCCGATGAGCGCGTGGATTTCGTCGCGCGTGGGCGAGGCAACTTCAATGGCGGCGTAAATTAGTTCAATCTCCTGCACGATGATGCTCTTAATTTCGAGAAAATGACCTTCTTCCGCCGGCCCGAATTTTTTCCCGCGCGCGACGTTGATGAAATAGTTGAACTGTTTCCAGCACTCAATGTGCGTTTCAATCTGAGTGACCAGTTGATTGAGTTCTTTGGCGGTCATAAGCGTGAGGGGGTTGTTATCGGCGAAAAAGCGGCTTGCGGAAACAGGAAAATAATGGCGCCGCCGCGCAATTCGCGGGCGGTGATGTGCAGGCTGGTGAAATGGATGCTGATTTCGGCCAGCGGTATTTGCGCCGCACGCGCCTCGCGGAAGAGGGCCAGCACTTCCTGCCCGATGTCGCGCAGCAACTCCTTGGGATAGGTGGATGCGACGGTGTACGTGACGACATGGCCATTGCGGTCCACGGCGACACTGCCGGCCGGCAGTTGCTGGACTGCCGCACGGGAACGGAAAAATCGTTTTAAGAATCCCATGATGAAACCAGTTTTTTGCTTTTTTCCAATAATGGTCCGGCAGCAATATTCGGCGGCCAGCCAACGAGAAAACATTTGTTTTCCTGATTCAAAACAAGCATCTGACGTTCCAAATTATGGCCGGCGAGGTGCGAAAGCGGCCCGGCTTCGATCCGTTCCCCAAGACGTTTGGCGGTTTCGGCGGCCCGGCGCGCCCATTTGGCGAGCGGCTCGGAGGGTTGCGTGCCCATGGTTTCGATTTCGCCCTGGCCTTCGGGCGGCACAACAATGACGAATTCCGCGCCTTCGCGCGTGAGTTGTGCAAGTTTCCAAATGGTTTTTCGGTGAGCGGTTTGCTCGATGGAACCAGGCTCAACGGAATCAGCGGTTTCATCAATCGCCTGGGCGGATTCCAGCAGCAGGGCGTTGACGGGTTTGGTAATGGTGCGTTCGCGCTCGGGTTCGGCGGGCAAATTTTCAAACGTGCCGGATTTCCAGGCCAGAATCCGGTAGAACGCCGCTTCCCCGCGCGCGCCTTCGCTTTCTGCGTCAATCAATTCGCCGTTTTGAATCCACAGTTTGGCCACGAGCGGTCCGCGCGTGATGCGCAGGACGGTGGAGCTGCGCGAGAGACATTCCATCTGGATGATGTCCATGAGGCTTTTGCTTTGAATGCCGCGAAAACCGCCTTCCATGTCGCGGCCCATCAGCGATTCAATGCAGTCCAGAAACATCTGCGTATTGGCCTGCATGTCGGTCTTGAGCCAGAACAAATCCACCCCCAGGGCGTAGGCACGCGAGCGGAATTCCTCGTCTTCCAGCCCGCTCAAAACGACCGTGCGCAATTCGGGAAACCGGCGGCGGACGATGGACAGCACCTGCAGGCCGTCCATGCGCGGCATCTTCAAATCGCAGACCAACAGCCGGAACGGCTCGGTTTCCATGAGCGCCAACGCGCGCGCGCCGGACGCGACGGTGCGGATTTCAGGCTTGCTGGGAAGGTGCGCAAACATTTCGTTGCACAGGTTCAACCAGTCAACATCGTCATCCAAAACGAGAATATTATGACGTATTTCCATTCCAATGGCGTTAATCGCTAACGCCGCCGCTCTGCAAATACAAGCGCGAAAAATGCCAACAGCGCAAATTTATTTATGAGGAAGCAATCGGCGTTCCCAATTGAGACCGGGCGGCAGGAAAATCTAAATGCCAGAATGTGAACAGACTAGGGACAAAGAAGTCCAACGCTGAGACAAATTTCCCACCCGCCCAACGCTCCTTTCAAAGCTTTCAAAGGTTCAGGCGGCCAAGTCAGACAAAAAACCAACCATGGCGTGCTTCCTGCTCAAACAAAGGGGCCTGCCGGTTGACCGGCCGCCAGTGAAGCATGAGTGCCATGTCAAACAGTGTGAAAATAAAGTTCGCCGGGTTGCTCCGAGGTCTGCTGCGCCGCCTCGACGATGAAGAAGCAACCGCATCCCAAACGCCGCGCACTCTCGCCGTTGCCGCACCGCCCGTGACCGTCGTCACACCGGCTGCCGCCGCGCGCCCGCAAATGGCGCCGCCAGCATCCCCGGCACCCACCATGCCGCCCGCGTCAGCAGAGAACCCCGATGAATTGCAACTGCCCCTGCAATCAATCCTTGCCGCGATGCCGATGGATTTGCGCGCGAAAGTCATGCAAGCGCCGCCCGCCGGGACGATGATTGCCGTTCCGCTGGAAAAAATTCTCACGCAACTCGCGTTTGGCTCCGTGAAAATCGCTTTCGGTGAATTGCGAAAGGCCGCTCCAGGCGTGTTCGTCAATTCCGGCGGCGAACATGATCACAAGACAGTGATGCTGCCGCTCAATGAAATCCTCACCCGGTTGAATCTCGCTCTGCTGTCACGCCGCTCCACCCAGAAACAAGTCGAAGTTACCGAAGACATCACCGGACCATTCGGCGCCAGCGGAGCAGGGGTCAAAATTTCCGTCGCAGCCAAACCCACGCCGTCCACCGCCATTCCACCGTTGCGAATGACAACGCCGCCATCGTTTTCGTTTGCCTCCCGCGCCGTTACGCCGGCAACCAGCGCCACGACTCCGTCTACGCGGTCATTCACGCCGCCGGCAACCAGCGCCACGACTCCGCCCACGCGACCGTTTACACCGCACGCCCCCACACCGGCAACCAGCTTCATCACGCCGCGAAGCAATGGCGCGCCGAAACCCGTTGCACCCATTCCTTCTTCACCTGTGCCGCAAATTCCGGTTGAACCGGCGGACATTTTCGCACCATTGGCCGCACTCTCGGAAAATTGGCCGGAAGGGCTGCGACTCGAAATCAGACAGTCGAATCTGGCAAATGCCCAGGTTTTGTTGCCGGTGAACTTGATTGAACCGGCGTTGAAGCGCGGACGCATCACCTTCACCTGGCGAAATTTGCGGCCTTTGATCCAACCCACGCCCCCACCGGCGTCCGTCCACGATGGCATCGAATTGGAACTGCCGTTGAATGTCATCGCTCCGCTGTTTTTCGCACGACAAAAAACGGCGCCCCGCTCACGGGCGGTGGAACGGCCACCGGCTGAAATCCCGAACTTGTTTTTTGGTTTTCCGCAACCTGAAACATCGCAGCCGAAACCTTTTTCGCAGCCCGAAACACTGCCGCCGAAACCGCCAACGGCAAGAATGCCCGAACCGCCGCCGAAACCGCCGGTAATAGTGCCGGAACCGCAGCCGATCCGTCCCGCCTCCAAGCCGGTGAATGCCAGGCCGGTGGATGCCAAAGTGTCGGACACCAACTACTATATCTGGAGCGACACCGCCGAGGCTCCCCAAGTGGACGAAACCGAATACAAACGTCCGCAAAGACCGGCAACGGATTTCTCCAGCCGTTACGCGACGCCAAACGAGATCGTCGCCCGCGCGATGGAGTTGCCCGGGGTGGTGGGCGCCCTCGTGGCATTGCCGGACGGCTTGAAAGTGGCCAGCCAGATTCCGTCCGACTTCAATGCTGACACGCTCGCGGCGTTTTTGCCGCAGATTTTTGACCGCGTGAGCCAGAGCACAAGGGAATTGCGAATGGGCGCGCTGAATAATTTCAATTTCACCGTTGGCAACGTGCCGTGGAAAATTTTCCGCGTGAACGCCGTCTATTTCGCCGCGTTCGGTCGCGCGGGAGAAGCGCTGCCAACCGTGCAACTGGCCGCGCTGGCCGCTGAACTCGACCGCAAAAAACAATAATATCTTATGGCCATCATCAACCAAGCCACCAAGGAATTGCAGGTTAAAATCGTCTATTACGGCCCGGCCATGGGCGGCAAGACGACCAACCTCGTGCAAGTCCACGACCATGTACAAACCGCCGCCGGCAACAAGGGCAAACTCGTGTCACTGGCGACGAGTTCCGACCGCACGCTGTTCTTCGATTTTCTGCCGATTGAGGCGATGACCATCAAGGGCTTCAAGACGAAGTTCCAGCTTTACACCGTCCCCGGCCAGGTGATTTACAACACGACGCGGCAACTGGTGTTGCGCGGTGTGGACGGCGTCGTGTTTGTCGCCGATTCGCAATACGAAAAGATGCCGGAAAACGTCGAGAGCTTCCAGAATCTCGTGGACAACCTGAATGCACTCAAGCTCAACCTCGCGGAAATTCCCTATGTGCTGCAATACAACAAGCGCGATCTGCCGAACGCCGCGCCGGTGGAATACATGGAATTTTTGCTGAACAATCGCGAAGTGCAGGTGCCGTCGTTCAGCGCCACGGCGCACAAGTGTGAAGGCGTGTTCGAAACGCTGAACATGATCACGCGCCTGCTGTTGCACAAATTCATCAACCAAAGCGTTCCACAATACGCATGACATGGCCACCCTGCCCCAACTTATCGAGGATGACATTCGGCGGTGCGATGAAATTTTACGGGCATTCATCGCGAGCACGGATGCGACGGCCGCGTTGATCATTGACAAGGGCGGTTTCCTCATCACGCATCAGGGCGACGCGCATGATTTCGACCTGACCACCATCGGCGCGCTGGCGTCCGGGGCGTTCATGGCCAACCAGACCATCGCCGGCCTGGTCAACGAAACCCATTTCAGCAGCATTTACCAGCAGGGCGAAAACTTCAGCATGTTCGTCACCAATGTTGACGAACACTCCCTGCTGGTCGTGATTTTCAAGTCCCACTCCGGTGTAGGTGTGGTGAAGTATTATGCGGCGGCAGCCGTCAAACGCATTGCGCGCCAGCTTAAAATCGCCAAGGAGAGGGCTCCGGAGGCGGGACTTGATCTTTCCGTTCTAAACGTGGCCGAAACCAGACAGTTCTTTCGGAAAAAGAAAGCCTGAGACAGACCGTGCAATCGATGTTAAGGTTATAACATGAAGCATGCCGCCATCGGCAACGCCGCCGGCGGCAAACAAAATTGATTATGACGTGGATCAATCTTTTCGCGGTCATCCTGGTTCTCGGTTATGCCCTGTGGCTTGCCTACCGCGGATGGCGGCTCTTCAGAAATCTGTTGCACGCCAGCACCATTAGCGATGTTTTGAAGAGTATTTTGGAACAGCACCATTTTTATTTCATCCAGGGGGTGGGCAGTTTCATTGCCTTGATTTTATTTCTCGGCGTCAAAGCCCTGGTCCTGCTCATCAAGCCTTCGGTAGCAACTGTTTTTAACCCCGTTGTTTTTGGCAGCTTCGCGAACCGGTTTCTGCCCGGCAAACTGGGCTGCGTGGGCGTTGCGCTGATGGTGATTTCCCTGGTGTGTTTTTATCAGCACGTAAAAAGCAAACACTACCTCCACGTGCTTTACGCCTTTCGCAATCAACTGGGGTTGACGGAAGCCGGCTGAAACTTCAAGCGGGCCGGCTGGGGCTGCCGTCACCGGCCGGCCGGCCTTTTGAACACCACCCGCACACCCCCAAAAGGTGCCCGTCGCGCCGCGCTGTTAATCCTCCAATCCGGATCGCAACCCGGTCCCACCCGGCCGATTATGATTGTGGGCGGTGTTCTGACTTGAAAAGGGCGTTCTCATTTCATCCCAGAGTTTCTCGGCGTGAACGCCCAGCGGTGATAGATGGAGAATGGCCAGATCGTAACATCGCTTCAAATCCAGCATCGTTCGCTGGATTTCCGGTTCCGCCGTTTTTTGGTATACCGTTCCAGACTCTCTGTAGGCATCGAAAATTTCCGCGAGAATCGCGTCCTTGAATTTGCGGGTTTCGATGCTTTCGGCTCCCCCTGTGTCCATGGAATTATCTTTTTGTTTGGCTGACGATTTTTACGTTTTAATGATGCAACGATTCAATTTCACGGCAGCTGGCTGTGACTGCCATCGCAGAACGCGCCGTTCTTCGAGTGCTTGCAACCGCACCACGCGACGGTTTTTGCCTCGGTGAGTTCCACCTTTTTCGGCCCGAGGCCGGTGCCCTTGTGTGAGCCGTCGCAGAACGGCTGCTTCTTCGACGCGCCGCACGCGCACCACCAAAAGGTGCCCGGCCCGGCTTTTTGAACAAATGGAGATCTTTGGGCAATGATTGGTTCATTCATGGCGGTTCTTAATATCACCGTCAGTTTCGCTTTACAACATTTCATTGTTACTTTCCACTGGCAACGTGCTCCGCCAGGCTTAACTTCTTCGTGCAACTATGCTTCCCATCCCCTACCGCAGTGGGGCAAGAACCTGGACGCCAACGATTGCTCAAGCTGTTGGGGAATCCGCCATCGCACAGCGTCAAGTTCTTTGCCGCGTCAGAGCTGCTGGAACAGGTCCGAGACCGGGCGTGGCTGGCGAAGGTCACGAATGCGTTGAATCAGCACTGGCAAAAGAAGAATGCCGCCAAGAAAAGCCGTCCGGTGAATTCGTCGCAGAATGGCCACGTCACGGCGAGCGGAGGCGGTAGAAACGGCCGGGATAATTCGTCCACTGGGGATCGCTGAAATTACACCAGCCGCCGGTAAGGGTATTGGTTTGCAGCGGGAGACCAGATGGGATTGGCTAGATTCGTGCAGGCTTCCACCACGACGGGAATCTGAATGTCATTCTCCGCGAAGCCGAGCAGTTTCGCCGTCGCCGTGACATCAAGACGTGCTGGTAAACCTTTGGCCACCCAGGTCGTCATCACCGCTTGCATCACGTCGTCAGTCATAGTTCAGTCGTTTCCATCTGGACACAAAAAGTCTTCAAGCCATCGGGGGCGTGGCGCGCGCTCCGCACGCGCTCACGCTCCCCGAATCGGCTGCCGAATCCACCGCCGCCGAGCGTTCGACTAGGCAGTAACAAGCGTATCAGCTAGCTGGCTGGCAGGCTGGGTGCCGCGCCCTGCCAAAGCCGGTCGCCATTGGGATCCAACAATAGAATTGAACACAGAGAACCCTTGGAATTTTCTTCGATAAGCAGGCATATTTAGGTTATAGTGCCTTGTGAATCCGGGTTTCAGTTCGCCGGAAAACCAGAAAGAAACCACCATGCAAATCGCACAAACAAACCAAAACGAGATGGAACGGGAACCCCGCATCGGACATGAGCGTGGACGTTCAAGTGTTGCCGGAGTGGTTATGAAAACGTGTTGTTCCATAGCCGCCCTGGTGGCGGTCCTGTCTGCTGGCGCAATCGCAGGTCAGATCGCTGTGCCGACGTTTCTGACCAACGGCGACTTGAGCATCAGTTATACCGGAACTCCTGGCAACAACTATGCGGCGGAATGGACAGACAGTTTGATTCCGCCGATGACGTGGACACCGCTGCTGACCAACACGGCTGATTCGAATGGCCTGGTGAGCTTCACGAACACTCCGGCGGGTTCGCAGACATTCTATCGGGTCCACGACGTGACCCCAGGTGCGATTCCTCTCGTCTATGCTGTTGAGAACACGGGCGCGAATTACCCGGCGCCGCCTTTACCGACTTTAGGCAATCTCTCGCGCATTTCACTTCTGCCCGACCCGTTCGCGTGGGCCGCTGTCCCCCTTGGGAGCACCCGCAGCACCAACTTCGTAGACTGGGAACACCATCGCAATGAGATCGCAGCTCAGATCGAAAATTATGAGATTGGAACCAAGCCGGCTGTTGATATTCCATCACAAGTTACTGCCAGCTACTCCGGTGGCACCACTGCTGGCAGTAGTGGCACACTCACAGTGTATGTAACCGTGGGTACAAACACGCTCACGCTGACTTCTCCAATCAGCATCCCATCGGGGGCGACCGCCCCCTATCCGGTATGCATCGGCATGGATAGTCCTTATGGTTCTCTCAATGCTAGCGACTTTACCAGTCGCGGTATTGCAGGAGTCACATACAGCGAAAGTCAGGTAACGACTTATGGCGACCCGCAAAATACTGACCCCTACTACACGCTTTACGGCCCTGCTCTTAATACTACTAGTACGGGACAATACAGTGCATGGGCTTGGGGAGTCAGCCGTATAATTGATGGCTTGACACTGGTTACGAATACTCTCCCCATAGATCTAAATCACATATGCGTCACCGGTTGCTCCTATGCTGGCAAATTGGCACTCTTTTCCGGGGCGTTTGACGAGCGTGTCGCGCTTACCGTTGCCCAGGAGTCGGGTGGCGGTGGCGCCACGTCGTGGCGATACTCGCATACCCAGCCTTCTGGTACCGTGGAAGATATAGATAATACAGATTATGATTGGTTTGAGGATTCCATGTCCCAATTTTCCGGCAACAATGTTTCGTACCTGCCAGAGGATCATCATGAGTTAATGGCAATGTGCGCGCCCCGTGCGTTGTACGTCACGGCAAACACGAATTATACATGGCTGTCAAATCCGTCGTGCTACGTCTGTAGTAGGGCTTGTCATCAGGTCTATAATACTTTAGGCATACCCGATAGGTTCGGCTTTAATGTTGACTGGGGACATTGGCATTGCGCTTTTCCGTCCGACCAGGAGTCAGATCTTCAATACTTTTTAAATAAGTTTATGCTTGGTCAAACGAACTTGAGTACAATTGTCGCAACTTACCCTAATACTAAAGACTACTATACCATCGGCTACGCTCACTGGTATGCGTGGTGGGGAACTGGAAATCCTAACTAATAGTGGAAGCTATTCCGTATTTGCGCGGGGCAATGACCCAACCGCTAATGACGATTCCTTCTGGATAAAAATGGACAATGGGTCTTGGACGATGCTAAATGGATTAGGTACAAGCGGATGGCAATGGGCAAGTTTTGGCACTTTTAATCTGACGGCAGGTTCGCACACCCTTACCATTGGCTATCGCGAAGATGGAGCCAAACTTGATAAAATAAGCATTTCAGATTATCCCTTTGCTCCGACGGGAATGGGTCAAGCAGCCGCAATCCTTTGTCCTTGGTGATCCAACGATTGGGGTATTCTGATAAGAAATCGCTTTTGGCCGGCACGGGCACACGCCCGCCGACAGCGACGAAGACGGGGCTCAGTATTGGGGAGGAAAGCCGCCTCCTGAATTGACAGTCGGATACTTGACCGCGGTGGTTGGCGCGATGGGTGCCGGATCGCCGAGCGGCGTCAGCCTGCCCACGGCCATCAAAACCTGAATGTCACTCTCCGCGAAACCAAGCGGTTTCGCCGTCGCCGCGACATCAAGGCGCGCCGGCAAATTTTTGGTCGCCCAAGTCGTCCCAAGACACCCGACGCGACCGAACTGCGCCACCGCTGCACTCCGCCCAGGTTGCCGCTCCATTCCGGCAGCCAAGTTTCGTCACTCCACAGAATTATATGGTGCGACCAAAGCACCGTTGTCATTCTCCGTTGCTCTGCAAACCACAACGCCGCTCTCGTCGCAAGTTGCTTTCGTTCCTGATTGGGTAGCGGAGGCCGGAACGACTTCGTCGGCCTTTTGGATTCAGTTCTCATGCAAGGAAACCTATGAGCGTCTTGGCGGTGAAGCGCTCCTTCTTGAGGGGAGTGACGCCGCCGAAAACCATCGCGCCGATGCGGCCGTTGCCGAGGGGGAGTGCTTCGGTCCACTTTGTCGCCGGCTGGCGATACCACAGGCTCAACGGCTCAACGGACGGCTGCGCGCTTCCCAGAAACTGAACCTGCACCATCGTCGGTGGGACAGAAAAGATTAGAACTGCGGTAAACCAAAGGCGGGCGAACAAGGTTTTTTTCATACAGTGACTTTTTTAGCATTATTGAATTCGTTTGCGGAAGCAGCGCAATGATGAATCCACAGTGGAAATACGCAAAGTGGTAATTTGGGACCTTACTTTAGCCCGGCGCGCTTTTTGTCCGGAAAGAAATTTCCGAAAACAACGTTGTAGGCCTTGTGTCCGTTAACTGTGTTTCCTAAAATGGCCGATATTTCCTTTGCAACAAGTGCCTTGCGAGGCAGATTCTGATGCTGGCAAAAAAAACAACACGATAACAATGATGAAATTCAAGAATTATATTGCCGCCGTCATTTTGGCATTCGCCATTCCGACTCATGCGGAGGAAGTGACCTGCACCGCTTGCGAACACCAGGCAAGTCTAAGTGGAGGCTTTGTGCATCGCAAGGACGATGCTCAACTGTCCATCCAAGGCGCCACTGACAATGCGGCGGCGTTTCGTGAAGAAATCAACGGAAAAAAATTCACGGTCAGCATCGCGCATTTGCCTGCGGGCAAATACACCGTCGTCGTCGGCGAAGCGGAAACGCTGGCGAACGCGCCGGGGGAACGGTTGTTCGACGTGACTTCCGGCAACGTTACGCTGGCCACGAATTTCGACATTGTTGCCGCTGCCGGCGGCGTGCGAAAAGTGTATTACATCACCGGCGTGGTCGAGCATGACGACGATTCGATCAAGGGACCGCTGACGGTTGTTTTTGAGGCGCGCAAGAAAACGGCAAAATTCAATACGTTCGAGGTGAAAGACGCCTCGGGTGCGTCGGTGATCACCTTTAATGCCTCAGAACTGGCCGAACCATTTTCAGCTGCTGCGGTTCGCATACCAGAAATCAGCGATCCGCCGATCTGGCGCGACCCATCGCAGCCACTACAGGCTCGCGAGAATGATTTGATCCGCCGGATGTCGCTGGCCGAGAAAGTTGCGCAATTGCAGAACGACGCGCCAGCTATTCAGCGGCTTGGGCTTCCGGCATACAATTACTGGAACGAAGCACTACATGGCGTCGCGAACAACGGCATTGCCACCGTTTTTCCGGAACCGGTTGGCGCGGCCGCTTCCTGGAATCCGGGATTGTTTCATCAGGAGGGAACCGTCATCGGCATCGAAGGTCGTGCCAAGTTCAACGATTACACCACAAAGCATAATGGCGATTCCAAATGGTGGTATGGCCTGACGTTCTGGACGCCCAACATCAACATTTTCCGCGATCCGCGCTGGGGACGCGGCCAGGAGACTTACGGAGAGGATCCTTATCTCACGAGCGAGATTGGCATCGAGTTCGTCAAGGGCATTCAGGGTGATGACCCCAACTATATGCTGGCGATGGCTTGCGCGAAACATTACGCGGTCCACAGCGGCCCGGAAGCGGAGCGCCACCGCTTTGACGCCACGCCGTCGGAACGCGATTTATATGAAACGTATTTTCCGCAATTCGAGCGCGTGGTGTGCGAAGGGAAAGTCGCCGGCGTCATGGGGGCTTACAATGCGCTCAACGGCGCGCCTGATTGCGCGAATTCTTTCCTGCTCACGGACTTGTTGCGCAAGCAATGGGGCTTTGACGGTTACGTCGTTTCGGATTGCGGCGCCATCGGTGATATTTGGGGCCGGGGGCAGCATCATTACGTGAACACCCCTGAAGAGGCCGCCGCCGTTGCGGTGAAAGCGGGCTGCGACCTTTGTTGCGGTGGAGATTACAATGCCCTGGTGCGGGCGGTGCAAAAGGGGTTGATCACTGAGAAAGAAATTGATCAGGCGCTGTATCACGCCTTGTGGACTCGTTTCCGCCTCGGCCTGTTTGATCCGGCCGACAAAGTTCCTTATTCGAAATACACCAGCAAAGACAACGACACGTCTGAACACCGCCAGGTAGCTTTGGAGATTGCACGGCAATCGCTGGTGCTGTTGAAAAACGACGGCATTCTCCCGCTCGACCGCTCCAAGATCAAACGGATCGCCGTCATTGGGCCTAATGGCAAATCGACGACCATGTTGCATGGCAATTACCACGGGTCAGCTTCGCATTCGATCTCAATTCTGGACGGCATCAGGCAATTGGCCGGGACGAACGTCGAAGTCACTTTTGCACAAGGATGTCCGATCACCACTAAAACCAACAGGGGGATTGCTGCGTGGAGTCGCCAGGATAACGATACGACCCGTCCATTGCCCGAACTTAACGCCGAAGCCCTCAGCAATGCGACGAATGCGGACTTGATCATCTATGTCGGCGGCATCACTTCTGCGCAGGAAGGCGAAATGTTCGATCGTGATTCGATTGAACTGCCCGAAGTGCAGGAAAAACTCGTGCGGGCGCTCCATGCCACCGGCAAGCTGGTGGTCATGGTCAATTGCAGCGGTTCAGCCATCGCGCTGCCGTGGGAGGACGAACATCTGCCGGCGATTCTCCAAGCCTGGTATCCGGGCGAGGAAGGCGGACGCGCCGTTGCTGAGGTTCTCTTTGGCGAAGTCAATCCTTCGGGCCACCTGCCGTTGACGTTCTATCGGGCTACCACTGACTTGCCGGCTTTCACGGACTACTCGATGAACAATCGCACCTATCGCTACTTCAACGGCACGCCTCTATATGCATTCGGTCATGGCTTGAGCTACACGAGGTTCAAATTCCAGGATGGCAAGTTGGATGCAAAAACCATTCCTGCCAACGGCACGGTGAAGGTTTCGTTCACGGTGAAGAACACTGGCAGCCGCGATGGCGATGAGGTGGCGCAGGTTTATTTTCGCCACGTTCACTCCGACGTTCCACAGCCGAAACTCGCGCTGTGCGGTTTTGCCCGGGTGCATCTGAATCGCGGCGAAACGGGTCGTGTCACGGTCGAAGTCCCCGCCAAACGCCTGCGTTACTGGGACATGGACAAAAAACAATACGTGGTTGAACCGGGGGAATATGAGTTTCTCATCGGCGCGGCTTCGGATAATATCCAGCTGAATTTGCCATTGACAATCACCGCCCAGTGAGGCCGGACAACAACTACAACCTGATATTATGCAAAATATTCTTTCTCGAGCCGTTTACGTTTGTGCCACTACTTGCATATTCACTTTCGTAACCGGCTGCCAGACTCACGATCGCGGTTCAGTTCAATCCGCATCGCGGGAAAACCCAAATCCGGCAGTTGCCAGTTCAGCCGCGCCGACGCAGACAAGCCAGCCGTCAGCGGACGCCAAGCCAGCCTCGTCAAACGTGCCGGGGGTCCAATTTCCCAAAATTAATTCGGAGCGGCACGCCTGCTTCCGCATCGTTGCGCCCAATGCCACGAACGTCTCCGTCAGCCTCCCGGGTGGTCGCGGGACGAAAGGAGATGACGGTGTCTGGACCGTTACAACGAGTCCGCTTGCGCCTGGATTTCATTATTACACAATTACCGTTGATGGCGCCACAGTATCCGACCCGGCCAGTGAGAGTTATTTCGGCACGGGCAAGATGAGCAGCGGCATTGAGGTTCCGTCTCCGGGGGAAGACTTTTATTTGCCCAAAGATGTGCCACACGGCGACATTCGCGAACACTATTATTTTGCCAAGTCCACCAGTCTCATCCGGCGTTGTTTTGTTTACATCCCGCCGGGTTACGACACAAACCTGACGGCACGTTATCCGGTGCTTTACCTGCAACATGGGATGGGAGAAGACGCCCGTGGCTGGTCCGACCAAGGCCGGGTCGGATTCATCCTTGACAACTTGATCGCCGAAGGAAAAGCCAAACCGATGCTGGTTGTGATGGATGACGGCGGTATCACTCCCGGGGCGATGGGCGGCCCCAGAAGAGGCGGAGGCCCCAATTTTTGGGATAAATTCACCGAACTGCTCATCGGAGACATCATTCCGATGATTGATTCAACCTATCGCACGATTGCCGACCGCGAGCACCGGGCCATTGCCGGGCTTTCGCTCGGCGGCACGCAAACCTGGGGAATCACACAAGCGCACCTTGATGAATTCGCCTACATCGGGTCCTTCAGCGCGCCATTCGGTTTTCCGGAAATTCCCGGCGGATTTAACGGACTTTTGGGTAATCCGGCGGCTTTTGCCAAACAAGTCAACGTGCTCTTCGTCAGCATTGGCACCGCCGAAGGAGGGATGACGGCCGGTGGTCGCAACTTCCATCAGGCGCTTGAGCAAGCCGGAATCAACCATGTTTATTACGAATCGCCGGGCACGGCGCATGAATGGCAGACCTGGCGCCGGAGTCTGCACGAATTTGCGCCGTTGCTCTTCCAGACCCTGCAAGGCGGCAACCAGTAAACTCGGATATAACCATGAAAACCAAAACGATTGTTGCACTAGCCATGATGGCGGGCAGCCTGGTTGCCTTTGCCCAAACCAATCCATCGGTTGCCAGCATTGAACTCGGCAGCGATGCCAAATCGGCCAGCTCGAATGTCCCCGGGCAACAGTATCCCAAGATTGATTCTGAGCGCCACGCGGAGTTCCGGTTTCGTGCGCCGAGCGCCCAGAGGGTGCAACTCGATATCGGCGGGCACAAATACGACCTGACCAGGAATGATCAGGGCATGTGGTCGGTCGTCACCCCGCCTCTGGTCGTTGGCTTCCATTACTACGCCATCATCGTTGATGGCGTGTCCGTGGCCGATCCCGCCAGCGAAACATTTTTCGGCGTGAGCAAAATGATGAGCGGCATCGAGGTGCCGTCTCCAGGCGAAGATTTTTATGACGCCAGGAACGCGCCTCACGGCGAGGTGCGTGAGCACTGGTATTATTCGCAGACGAACAGCGCGTGGCGCAGATGCTACGTTTATACGCCGCCGGATTACGCCAGCAACCCGACGGCCCGTTATCCGGTGGTTTATCTTCAGCACGGCGCGGGTGAAGATGAACGCGGCTGGTCCACACAGGGCCGAGTAAATTTCATTCTCGACAGCCTCATCGCCGAAGGAAAAGCCAGGCCGATGATTGTGGTCATGGACAACGGCGGCGGCAGCGCCTTGTTCGCTCCGGGCGCGCGTGTTGGACGCGGACCCGGCCCGGCGGGAGTCATGGGCTTGCCTGCGGGAACAAACGCGCCGGCCGGAACCAATCAGCCGCCGTTTGGCCGCGGAGCATTCGGATTAATGAGCGCCGCCACAAGCCGTTTTGCCGACACCCTGTTGCACGAAATCATTCCGATGGTTGACTCGACTTACCGCACGATTCCCGACCGCGAGCATCGCGCCATGGCCGGTCTCTCAATGGGTGCCTTCCAGACCTATCAAATTGTCCTGAACCATCCCGATACGTTCTGCGCGATGGGTGCATTCAGCGGAGGCTCGGGCGGCATCACCAATTTGACCACGGCATACAATGGTTTGTTTGCCGATGCCGACGCCTTCAATAAGAAGATCAACGTGATGTTCTTCAGCATGGGAACCGCGGAGAACCTCACCGCCACACGCAACCTGGACAAACTCCTCACCGACGCCCACATCAACCATGTCTATTACGAGTCGCCGGGCACGGCACACGAATGGCAGAGCTGGCGCCGGAGCTTTTATCAATTTGCACCGTTGTTGTTCCAAAAGCCTTAAAGGTATGATGATGACCCAAGGCATCCTGAAGCAACGTGGCAGTTTTATGTTCAAAACTCTTTTACGAGCAAATCCCAGTGATGAAAAATTATCCCCCCGAACAATTGAATCCAATTTCCGCCAATGAAGACGCACGTTCCCAGCTTCACCTCACGATTTAGTCTACTAACCTCTGTGCTGTTGGCGATTGGTTCAACGGCCTGGTCCGCCGACTCGCCCACCCTCAAGGAGGTCTACCAAGACCATTTTTATGTTGGCGTGGCCATCAACCGCGACATGGCGACTGGCGCCACGGACCAAACCGGCTTCTTCAACCGGACCCCGGAACAGGCCGCCAAAGATATTGCGCTCATCAAGGAACAATTCAATCAGATCGTCCCGGAGAACGACTTGAAGTGGGCGCTCATCCATCCGCAGGAAGGCACAAACGGCTATGATTTCGGTCCGGCCGACGCCTTTGTGAACTTCGGCGTGAGCAACCACATGTACATCGTGGGACATACGCTTGTCTGGCACGGCGAGACACCCAACTGGGTGTTCGCGGGCACGAATCCGCCGCCGAGAGTCACCAACACCCCACCCAGACCTCTCATGGAAACGAACGCCGCCGGCACAAATGCGCTCCGGCGTGGAAGATTTGGCCGCGGATTCCGGGGCGGTTTTGGATATAACGGACCGCGCGCGTCCCGCGAAGAATTGCTCCAGCGGATGCACGATCACATTTTTACCGTCGTCGGGCGCTACAGGGGCAAGGTCAAAGTCTGGGACGTTGTGAACGAGGCGGTCGCCGACCAGGGCACGAACATACTGCGGAATTCGCTCTGGCTGCAAATCATCGGACCTGACTTCATCGCCAAGGCCTTCGAATACGCCCACGAAGCGGATCCGGATGCGATCCTCCGCTACAACGATTATGGGTTGGAGAACCCGACGAAACGCCACAAATTCATCACTTTGATCAGATCACTCCAAGCGCAACACGTCCCGGTTATGGCCATTGGTTCACAAACCCACGTCAGCGTTTCATCGCCGAGTTTTGAACAGGAAGACGAGGCGTTGACGGAATTGGAGACACTTGGCTTGCCCATCCACATCACCGAACTCGACGTTAACAGCTCGCAGGGCGGACAGCGCGATACCGGGGCAGACATCGCCAACAATGCTGCGACAACCCAGGGCGGCCTGGTGGAAGATGCCAACCGGCGGCTGGCTGAAGCGTACGCAGGCCTTTTCCGCGCATTCGTAAAGCACGACAAACTCGTGAAGATTGTCACATTCTGGGGCGTGAATGACGCCGTTTCATGGCGCGCCAATGGCCGGCCGCTTCTGTTCGACGGCAACGACCTGCCCAAGCCAGCCTTTGACGCTGTCATCGCTGAAGCGAAAAAGACAACCATTTCAAAGCTACCGTAGCCAACATTCGATGAAACGCAGTGGACATGTAGTTTTTTGGGGGTTGTCGTCGCTTAGTAACAGAACATGCGTTCGCACAACAAACCCAACTCGCAGAAACGCGCACTATGAACACGGAAATGACCGTGATACGCTGCCCCGCATTTGTCGCTCGGCTTGCTACCTGTTCCGCTTTAGGCCAGCCGTTCTTGCACCAGGGCACACCGACGACCTCTCCAAAGCTCACACCTCACATTTAACTTATATGAAACGTCTCCTGATAAACGCAATGTTCCTCATCGCCGCCTGCGTCATGCAGGCGCAAACCCAAACTCCTGTCGCCAACATTGATGCTTCGAAAACCGGCCCGCCGATTTCACCGTATGTTTACGGCCAGTTCCTTGAGCACGCTGGCAGCCTCATTTATAGCAGTCTCTGGTGTGAAATGCTCGATGACCGTAAATTTTACTACGCCGTCATGCCCAAACCCGCGGAAGATCCCAACGCCGGCCGGCGCGGCGGGTTCGGTGGTTTTTTTGGCCGACGCAACGTCGGCCCCGGCCGGTGGAATCCCATCGGCCCGGTTGATTCCGTTGTTATGGATGCCACCAACCCTTTCGTTGGCGATCACACGCCCTTGATCAAACTTGCCGGCTCCGAGCCGCGCGGCATACGTCAGACCGGAATTAACTTTATTAAAGGCGAAACCTACGATGGCCGCATTCAATTGGCGGGCGATTCCAGCGCCAGGGTTTCTGTCAGCATCGTTTGGGGCACCAACACCGATGCCGCGCGGCAGACTATTCAACTCGGCAAATTGAGCAAGCAATACAAGAAATTCACATTTTCCTTCAAAGCTGAAAGCTCCGGGCCTGCACAATTCGAAATCATCGGCACCGGTGGCGGCTCGTTTCTCGTCGGTGCCGTTTCGCTCATGCCCGCCGACAACCTCGGTGGCTGGCAGCCGGATGCCATCGGCGTGCTCAAGAGCCTGCGCTCCGGTGTCTATCGTTTTCCCGGCGGCAATTTCGTTTCCGCCCATGAGTGGCACTATGCGATTGGCGACCCGGACAAACGTCCGCCGGTCTATGACCCGGTTTGGCGCGCGCTCCAGCCCAACGATATCGGCACGGACGAGTTTATGACGATGTGCAAACTCCTCGGGGTCGAACCCTATATCACGGTCAATGCCGGCACTGGCGATGACTGGTCTGCGGCGGAATTGGTTGAATACTGTAACGGCGACGCCTCCACGCCGATGGGCAAACAGCGCGCAGCCAACGGTCATCCTGAACCTTACCACGTCAAGTTCTGGGGTGTCGGCAACGAAGCGTGGGGTTTCAGTTACCAGTATGGCGCCATGAAGCTCAATCAATTTGAGTTTAAGCACAACGAGTTTGCCAAAGCCATGAAGAAGGTGGATCCGACCATCAAACTGATCGCCAGCGGTGCCATGCCGGACACGATGACCGGTTCCAAAGAATCGTTGAACCTGGGCACCAATCTGGTTCCACCTTACCTCTCACCGGCTGACTGGACCGGCGGATTGCTTTCAAACTGTTTCAACAACATCGATCTCATCAGCGAACACTTTTACAACTATGGCAACACACACTTCAGCCTCGCCGAAGGCCGTCAGGTGCCGAATGATCCCAAGGAACCCATCACAGACTGGATGCGCCGGCCCGCCAACCATATCCGCATCAAATACGAGGAATATAAGGAATACGAAAAATTGCTGCCTCAACTCGCCGCCCATCCCAAGCCCCTGAACATGGACGAATGGGCCTACAGCAGCCGCAGCGGCAGTGTTAGTTATCCGGTTTATCCGTCATACGCCTGGGTCTTCCATGAGATGTTCCGGCATTCGGACATCTTCCCAATGGCGGCTTACACTTTTGCCACCTCGCTGCTGGCGCGGGATGGAACGAACGTCTCACTCAATGCCAACGGACTCGTCTTCAAAATCTACCGCGACCACTTTGGCTCCATCCCGGTCGAGGTTTCCGGCAATTCACCCCAGCCCAAACCCACCGATCCTCCGGGCGGCGAGCAACCCGTTGTTAACGCCGGCAGCGACACCTTTCCGGTGGATGTCGTTGCCGCTTGGACCGATGATCGCCGGTCTCTCACGGTGGCTGTCTTGAATCCCACCGACGTGGATCAACCTCTCAAGCTTAATATCCCCGGCGTCGCGCTTTCCGGCAAAGGCACACTGTGGAAACTCGCATCCGCTGCTGACAACGGCCAAAATCCCAGCATCAGCAATTCCCCCGTTGATTCCATTCCTGATTCACTCAGGCTTCCGCGCTTCAGCGTGAACATCTACGAGCTTGCGGTGAAATAGTGAGAAATACAGATCGCGCGTAGAACCTACTAACTGAGATTTGAATTGTGAATAGCAAGATGACCTTCGAGAAATCGGTTTCACGAAAGCACAGGTCTGTACAAACTTCTGTGTTGACATCTGCTCCACGCTCTGCCACTATCGGTGTATGCTCGCTTGGCGGGGCGCGGAAGCAGTTCTCCCCAGGCGCGCGCGAGTCAATATACGCGGGCGCCTAGGAAGTCTTTTCTTATCCTTTTCAGCTCAGCAGCATCAGCAAGATTGTTAGGAAGTGACCATTGTCCCCCGCATTGTTCATGCACCCACAACCCCCAATCAATCGCCGAAGTTTCTTGAAATCCTCAACCCTCGCCGGAGGTGCGCTCCTGGCTGCGCGGTATCTGCCTTTCGAGGGCACTGCCCAGGCTGACCCATTGACGGCCCGGAGCCGGGTGGCGGTAACCAGCGGCAGCGACCGCACGGACAACATCTTTCGCGGCATGGAGCAACTCAAGAGGGAGATTGCCGCCGCCATCGGCAACCGCACTGTCGTGATCAAACCCAACAACGTCAGTGGCGGCACAGTAACCCTGGCCGACACGCCGGTTGAGACCATCGAGGGGATTCTGGAGTTCTTGAAGTCCATCGGGAAAACCGATGCAATAGTCGCCGAAAGCAACCCCACCACCACGTCACAGTTGGCGTTCTCAAGGCTGAACTACTTCAGCCTGCTCAAGAAATATCCCGTCCGTTTCAAGTCTCTTAACGAAGAAGGTTATCAAAAGTTTACAGTGTGGAATTGGAACAACTCGACGAGTGCCCCACTGACAAGCCTTCGCGTCTCAAAGATGCTGCTGAACCCGAAATATTTCGTCATTTCGGCTCCGTTGCCCAAGACGCATGACCGGGTGATAGCGACGTTGTCCCTGAAGTGCGTCGTGATGGGGTCGGTCGTTATTGATTCGAGCACGTTTAGTGGCGGCGGCGGGTCGGCTGACAAGCCAAGCATGCACCTTGCCAGCGGCACACGCTCATACGGTGACGGCACCCATAACACCTATAACAACTTCCAGGACCTCAACGACAATATCTTCAGGCTGTCCTGGCTCCTGGCGCCGGACATGGCGGTGATTGACTTTTACCAGGGCATGCAGAATGACGGGCCTAGCAGCGGATTGCCGGTGGACCCGCAGCGGACCGCAGTCGTGAGCCTCGACTTCCTCTCCGCCGACCGCATTGCGGTGCAGCTTATGGACCTTAACACCGGCATCCTGGCTGCCAGCCCCACCGACGGCAATACCGCCGACAACAGCGTCCCCGGCGGAAGTCCTGCGACCATTACGTATCCCTGGCCGAAATACCCTGCGTACCTGAATTACTGCGCCCAATTCGGCCTGGGCCAATACGATACGGACTACATAGACCTGGTGGGAGACGTGGCGAGTCTGGCAGGCCTCAGCCCGCTGGCGAGGACCTACGTGCTCCACACCGACACCAGGAATGGCCACATGCTCTGGATGAGACCAACGCCCCTTGGCACTCCTCTCGGAACAGACCGCCGGTTAACATGAACTCAATACCGCGAACGCGTTCCCGCCACCCCGATTTACCAGCTCCAATGTGAAAAAACAAAGTACAATGCCTCGATTACCGGGTGGTCATGACGTGCGAGATTCGAACTCCATCTTGGAACTCGGCCACTCCCATAGAGCTATCCGCCGCTTGGAATCCAAGCTTGCCCTGGCTCTGATTTTGAGCGCCTTGTGTCAGGCGACACTCAGCCTGGCTTCGACGACCTGGGAGCAGGCCGGCCAGAACGGTGCGGTCAACGCCGTGGACACCTCGCCCGACGGCGCATGGATTGCCTCAGGCAGCGATGATGCCACCGTCAAAATATGGCATGCCAGCGATGGCACGCTGGCCCGCACCCTAGCCATCGGCGGGCTGCTTCAAGTGACCGCCGTAGCTTTCAACTCCAGCAGCACCACTCTCGCTGCAGGTTATGGCGATGGCTCCATCCGGCTGTGGAATCCCACCAATGGCGCCCTGGTTCGCACCATCAACCTGTCCTGGGGCAGCAGCAACACCAACTATCTTGGCAAGATCGCTTCCCTGTCCTTTTCTCCCAACGGCCAGTACCTCGCTGCCGGCAGCGGGGATCTATATACTCGCATTTGGAAGGTCTCCGACGGCACGAAATACCAGAGTTGGGTCAAGAATACCGGGCCGCTGCAGAGCGTGGCCTGGTCGCCCGACGGCACGAAGGTGGCCACGGCCAGTGAAGACAAGACCGTCGTGGTGCTCAACACCAACGGTTGGGGCAACGTTTCCGGGACTCCCAAGACCTTGGGTTCCAATGTCACCGCGGTGGCCTTTTCACCTGATGGCACCGTTCTGGTCGCTGGTTGCCTGGACAGGACGATCACTTTCTGGCAGACGAGTGGCTTCTCTGTAATCCGCACTTTGACCAGCCCCGGCTCGAATGTCACCGCGCTGGCATTTGGCACGGACGGCCAGACCCTGTTCTCCGGCGATGACAACGGCATCATCACGCGCTGGGCCGCCTCCGCGAGCTGGAGCGCCACCACAAGCTGGCCCGCGCACACCAACGGCGTGGGCGGCGTGCAGTCGTTGGCCATCACCACCGATAACACAAAACTGGTGTCCGGGGGCGGAGACCACCAGGTCAGCCTGTGGCGGGCCACCGATGGCGCGGCGCTGACGAACCTCACCAGCCATGCCGGAACGATCACCCGAGCCTGCTTCGCCCCCGATGGCTCGATGGTAGCCTCCGCCGGCACGGATGGTTCCGTGCGGCTTTGGGCTTCGGATTCGGGCGCTCCGGACGCTGCCCTGGCCATCCATACCAACCAGGTTGGCGCGCTGGCCTTCTCGCCCGATTCAACCCTCCTGGTCTCGGGCGGAGGTTGTCTGGACAACACCCTTCGCGTTTTCAGTTGTGCAAATCTCGCCTTGCTCCAAACCATTGTCGCCGCCACCAATGGGGTGACAGCCCTGGCCATCTCGCCGGACTCCAGCCTGGTTGCTTCAGCCGGTGACCGGCTTGAACAAGTCATCAGGATCTGGAGCTTGCCCGGTGGCAGCCCGGTTCGGACCCTCGACGGCCACACCAACGGCACGGGGGTGCTGGTTTATTCCCCAAACGGACAATACCTGGCTTCTGCCGGCCTGTTTAACAGCGGCACCATCAAGCTTTGGAACCTGAACGACGGCAGTGTTCGGACTTTTACACCCGCCAACGTCACCAACCGATACCGCGTGTACTGGCCCACCAACGGCTACAGCAATTCGGGGGGGCCGTTTATGACCAATACCGTTGTGCATACCTGCAGCATCCAGTCCATCGCGTTCAACGCCACCGGCGCTCTGCTGGCTTCGGCGGGCGCGAGGGACGGCTTGGTCAACATCTGGCAAACCGACACCGGGACGCTGTTGGGCTCGCTGACCAATCTTTCTCAAGGTGCCAGGTCGGTTGCCTTCTCCCCGGACGGAACGCTGCTGGCTGCCGCCGGTTCGGATGTCATCCAGATGTGGCGAACCTCGGATTGGCAGCCGGTCCGCACCTACACCAACGAGACGGTGGGCATCAGTTCGCTGAATTTCTCGCCCAATGGAGTATCTCTGGTTTTCGGACGTGATGACGGAACCGTAGGCCGGATTTTGAACCCGCTGGCCAACCCCATCAAACTGGTCTTGAGCATGCTTCGGGCTGGCCAGCTCAGCATCGCCAATCCTTACAGCCCATTCCTTTCGGTGTGGGCCTCTTCCAACCTTGCCGATCCCTTGAGTTGGGGCTTGCTGACCAATGTCGTGGCCGCCACCAACCTGGTGCAAATGACCGATCCGTCGCCCGTGCTCCCGCCCATCCGGTTCTATCAGGTCACCACCCCGCCCTGAGAGCCCGTCCTATCCAAATAATAGATCAAAGCGAAAGCGCCGGCTGGGAAACCAGATTTCAAGCGCTGGTTAGCCAGAAATGGCCAATCAAGTATGACATGTATCCCTTGGCGGGCATCCCGCAGGAATTTCAGAATCGTCTCCACCAACAGGGATATCAAGATTTCGTTTTGGAAAACGACAGATGGCAGCACTTTTTGGTGCAAAATTCAGCTGAGTCACGTTCAAGACGAAATTTGGCTGTCTGAGTGCAGAATTGGAGGCGAGGGTCGGAATCGGCCTAATTTTCCCGCCGTTGCATCTCAAATATGCCTGATTTTATTGGGTATTCAAGCAAAATCGGTTCTATCCGAACCTATCGTTTTTAATCCTTTTGGTGTCCGTTTTGGTGTCCGTTCGTGCCCGCGAAAATGCCGGGATGCGCTGCATAAAACGTTTAATGCTGACGCCCTGTTCCGTCCGCCCGCACTTTTCAGCTACCACTTTGTCAGGCATACAATCAGACGAAGGCGAGCGCGCCGAAATCCATCCTTTGCCCTGCCTCTCTTACCCGATTGCTTCATTCGTTGTTCGGTTCCTTTGCCTACGTATTCCTTTCCACTCTCAAATTCATGCACGTAAGAACCTTTGATTTTTTTAGCGCCCTTTTCGGCGACACCCTCCACGACTTTCGCCCCGACCTTCTCTCCTTCTTCTTTTCCAAGCTTTTCCAAGCCAACCTTCACCCCCTCCCTTGATTCCGCCTTCCAAGGCTCCCTTGGTGCCCTGCGACATGACATTTAATACATGTGTGCCAATTTAATTGTGAGACCAAATTTGGGGAAAAGGGGTTTGACGCATATTCACTGTTGTGATTTAATAATTACACAGTGGCTCCGAAAACCGGGAAAACTCGCGGAAGCTGAACCAGTCAAATCGAAATGAAAACCTTAGCACTTGCATTCTTTCTCAGTTGTGCCGCAGTGCAAGCTCAGTTCGTTTTCGAAACCAATAACGGAGCAATTACTATCACGGATTATACCGGCACAAACGATCTGGTTGAAATACCCGATGCTGTCGATGTCTACCCGGTTGTGGCGATTGGAGACGAAGCTTTTTTTCTTGCGAACATGGGTGACATTAAAATTCCGGACAGCGTCACGAATATTGGCATACGTTCTTTTTATTTGTGTGGGAATTTGACGAATGTTGTTATCCCGAAAAGCGTCAAAAACATTGGTGATTGGGCATTTACATATTGTACCGGCATGAAAAGTGTCACAATGCCAAGTCATATAGATAGTCTAGGAGACGGCATATTTGACAGGTGTGGCAATCTTAATGCAATTATCTTCCCGACCAATATCACCAGCATTGGGAATTGGATGTTTGGCTATTGTGAAAGCCTGACAAACATTGCGATTCCAGAGACCGTTACAAATATCGGAGAACTCGCATTTTATGATTGTACCAGTTTGTCCTGTATCACGATCCCCAAAGGTGTCACAAGAATCGGCCAGGGAATGGTTGCTGGTTGTTCCAGCCTAACAAATGCCGTGATTCCAAACGGCATACCGGAAATACCCATGCAGGCATTTGCTGTATGCAGCGCCTTGACCTCTATTGAAATTCCCAACAGCGTTACAAATATCGGCGAATATGCATTTGGTTATTGCCTGAGCTTAACCAATGTCCTGATATCCACAAATGTCGTTTCTTTTCAGAACATGGCCTTTTCCCAATGTGCCAGCCTGCTCAGCGTTGTAATTCCTGACAGCGTAAAACAAATAGGGTACAGGGCATTTAATTACTGTAACAACTTGACAAACGTTGTTCTATCCAAAGGCATCACCACCATCAGCGATTATATGTTTTATAGCTGCCCAAGCCTAGGTAGCATTTCAATCCCGGACAACATAATTAACATTCAACTGCGAGCGTTTGCCGAATGCCCGGCACTCACCAATATCGTTTTTTCCACTAACCTCGCAACCATTGGGAATGGTGCGTTTATGGATTGCTCTAGTCTTGCTTTCGTCACGATGCCTCAAAGTCTTTCAGGAATCGGGGACGAGGCCTTTTCTGGATGTACGAGTCTGACTAACGTTACAATCCCGAAAAATGTCAGCTCCATAGGCGGGCATATTTTTGAATATTGTACTAATTTAATGTCTGTCACCGTGGATCCAGACAATACCTGTTTCAGCAGCAACGATGGATTGTTATATGACCGGAATCAAACGGTCCTAATTTTATGTCCGGAAAACTTACCGGGCATCTCCAGGATGCCTCAATCGGTTACCTCCATTGGGGACTATGCTTTTGAACACTGCAATAATTTAACAAACTTAACAATTTTAAGTGGCGTCACAAACATCGGATATGGTGCGTTTGCTTATTGCCAACATCTTTCTGACGTAACGATTTATAATGGCAATCCCATCCTTGGGACTTTTCTTTTTTACGGTTGTGCAAATCTGAGGCATCTTTATTTCGCTGGCGATATTCCAACCAATGTCGGTAACTCTATTTTCTACGACACGTCAGACGTTACAGTATATTACTTGCCTGGCACCTTAGGGTGGGAAAATGGCTTTGAAGGGTGCTCAACAGTTCCATGGTTGCCACAAATCGAAAATGCCAAAGCAGAAGTTGGTGTTAAACCAGAATCATTTAGTTTTACAATCAACTGGGCTGAAGAGCAAGAAGTTGTAGTGGAAGCCTGCACAAATTTAGCCAACCCCGTATGGCAACCGCTTCAAACCAACGTGCTTACCACCGGCTCAGCTGATTTCAACGATACCCAGTGGACGAATTATCCCAACCGTTTTTACCGTTTGAGTTCAGAATAATGAACTCGTATCTCAGCTATGCCCTCGGTCTCTTTATCGTCGCGCCCGTAGGTGCTCTTATTGCACAATATGTAATTGCTTGGATTGCCGGATTCAGGCCGCGATACTTGAAAGTTCTCCTTTCGACGATTGTCGCATATGCAATCGTGAATATTATCGGATTGGTGCTTTCCAAGCTTGGAGGATCCCAGGATCAGTACCGCGATTTTCAGGTGTTGGCTGGTTTGGCGACTTTGACTTGCACTCACATGAATATGATACGATCCGATGCAGGCAAGTTTATTCATCCCCTCAAAGCCTTGGTCGTAGCGAACCAATTCTAACAGCGTCAGCGGTCGTTGGTTTTCTGCCGGTGGTGACGGCTCGGCGCGATGACCGGGAGAGACACTCAAACTTCATTCGTCCCGTCTCGCCCGGACAGCGCGACGAACGACGCCACGGGCAGACTCATTTTGTCCTGGGGGCGAAGCTGGGGCGTGACGGCATGACGGCTGGCCTTTGCCTTCCGCAACCGCCATGACGACACGCGCCAGCGGAGAGGGGATTGCCCGGGCAACTCATCGCGAAAGGCCGTTTGGGAAGAGCATTAAGAATGTTAGCCAGCATACTGCGCAGAAAACGCCAACCGACACGATCAGTTTTTCCAGCCGAGACAGCTCAACTTTTTCGCGGAACCGAAAATGGATTCGTATCACGGCAAGAGCGATAATCAATCCCATGACCGCAAAAAATGACGACGACCAAAAAGTGGACTGATCGAACTTTTCATTGTGGAATAAAAAAACAAAAGCGGCAGCGATCCAGAACGGAATCGCCGGAAGCAGCATCCACGAAAAAATTCTCGGCGATATTCTCATTTCTTGCGTGCGAAAACGGATGACCGATTAATACATCTCCTCGTGGAAAAGTTTCCCGGTATCGGGATTGATCTTTAGAGTGACGGCATACGGCTTCTGATGAAAGGTGGCAGTCAGCACGTTTTTGCCCACAAATGGTTTTAACGCCTGTAATCTTTCTTGAAGCAACTCCTTCCATTCTGCGCCTCGCGCGTCTATGCGGATTTGCTCGCGCAAAAAGTCCAGGTAGTCTGCCGCGAGTAACTTTTCTTCAACCCACGGGGCCGTGACCTGACCGTCACCGGCATCCTCATATTTTGGCAATCGCAAAACATCCTCGTAGCTTAGATAAGCAAGCTCTCGAAGCCAGCCTGGCGGATTTTTCGCCGTTGCGATTGCCGCTACTAAGATTTGCCACGTTTTATTCGTCATGGTGTCGTCGGCTTGCCTTGGATTGTGCCTTTCAACAGCACTTCCTTTTCTGCACCGTATTTCTGCACCGGTGGACGAGGAACGACTTGGTTAGCAACGGCGCTCTTGTTGACCTCAATAACGGTGCCCTCGTTTCCCGAAAAACTCTTTGCGACATTGCGGTCAGTGGTCCAAGAAGTCACACCCGCGTTTGCATCGGCACCCATAACGTGGTTTTCCAGCGACTTCGGATCAAGGGCAGTCCCCCGTGGTTTGGCAATGCCTTGAGCCCCTAGATTCGCTTTTTCCGTTCCGTTGCCAGGCACACCTCGATATAACTTTTCCTCACTGCTCAGAAGTGTTGTTCCGCGCAACTCTGGTGTGATCATTGTGCCGGCCGTCAAAACCGCGTCGGCTCCCGCCACTCCCAAAGCTGCGGCTGCCTGCACTTGTTGTGGCGACCCGGCCTGAGCAGGGTGAGACGGGGTTTGATGTGCGGCAGCAAACTCGGCGTAATTGACATAGCCATGCGCTTGCACCATGCGATCAATGTTTTGGGAGGCACTAACTTGGCTGGCGGCTATTCTCGCATTCCAATACAGATGGTCGACCGCATAGGTGGTTAAAGCTGCTCCTGCGAGATACACCGGCACCATGAAGGCAAAGTGTCCGCTTGGATCCGTGTAACGTAGTGGGTTGTTGACGCAGTAGCTGTACCGATTGTAACTCTGCGGATTGCTAAAATCGGGAATGATGGTATCGGGTTGAGTAAACCTTCCCAATTCCGGATCGTAATACCGGGCGTTGAAGTAGTATAGCCCGGTTTCATCGTCCTTAATCTGTCCGGTGAACTGGCGGGAAACCTTGAAGCCAGCCTGCGGCGATGCGGTTTGAACTCGACCAAACGGATAAAAAGCGTTCACCTCGATTTGATTGTGCGACGAGTCGCTCAACGCGCTGGATGAATTCAGATTGTCCTCGTGGTAGTAATAGCCGACCTTGTTTGTGTCGCCGCCTGTAACCGCCAGTGCCGAACCCGGTTCAAACGTACAGACTTGCTGGCCACCGGCG
>JBEKXN010000023.1:0-61927 GCA_049511835.1 Verrucomicrobiota bacterium
ATTCTTGTCTGCGGGTTTGCGGGACATTCTTGTCCCGTGATTGATCAGCACGAAAGAGGCGACTGGAAAGTCGCCTGAACCCGCAGGCTGGAAAGCCTGCGCTACGTAATAACTGGAAACGCTCTAAACAAACTTTGCTCCGGTTTTGAGCGTAAATCCCGCGAGGAACTGTTCTGCCGTCAAACGCCTCCCACCTTCGCGTTGCAATTCCAGAATCCGCAGCGCGTGCTCGCCGCAACCGACAAGGATGCCGGTTTTGTCCGCGGACAAAACTTCGCCAGCTACACCGGATTTTTCGACGATTTCCGCCTTCCATATTTTTATCATCCTGGAGGGAAGCGCTTCGTCGCTTCCCTGACTTTTTGCAGATGGAGGCACTGACGAAGCAGTGCCCTCCATCGCTTTTGACAAAAAGGTGAACGCGCCGGGCCAGGGCGTGAAGGCGCGCAGCCGGTTCCCGATGGTTTGTGCCGGCTGGTTCCAATCAATCCGGCCGTCTTCCTTTTTGATTTTTGGCGCGTAGCTTACGCCTTCGTTGGGTTGCGGGATCGGTTGGACTTTCCCGGCAACGTAATCGGGAATGGTCTGCACGAGCAGTTCCGCGCCGAGTTGCGCCAACCGGTCGTGCAGCGTGGCCGAGTCGTCTTCCGGACGGATGGGCGTGCGCCGTTGCGCGACAATGTCGCCGGTATCGAGTCCGGCGGCGATGCGCATGAGCGTGACACCGGTTTCAGCATCAGCATGGGCAATCGCCCATTGAATCGGCGCCGGGCCGCGATATTGGGGCAACAGCGACGCATGGATGTTCAGACAACCATGGCGGGGCAAATCCAGAATGGCGGGCGGCAAAATCTGTCCATAGGCCACGACGATGACAAGGTCAGGCCGCAAAGCGCGGGCTTCGGCGATGAATTTTCCGTCGCGGACGCGTTCGGGCTGGAGCACGGGCAAACCCAATCGCAACGCGAGCGTTTTGACCGGGGACGATTGCGATTTGAGGTCGCGGCCCGCGCGCCGGTCAGGTTGCGTGACCACGGCGGCGATTTGAAATTGTGGATTGCCCGCCAACGTTTGGAGACTGGCGCAGGACAATTCCGCCGTGCCCATGAAGATGATTCGCAACACCGTCATGCGGACAGCGAAAGGGAAATTGCGCGCGGGTGAAAGGAAAAAATCGAACGATCAGGGTTGGCCGGCCAGGCGCAAAATGTCGGCGAGAACCCTGGCCGGCGTTTGATCGGCGCTAATTTCACGCGCCTTTGGGTTTGAGTTGAACTTCCACGATTTCAGCGAACGGCACCACGACTTCCTGTTTTACCGCGCCTTGGGCGACCTCCACATGCATTTCATTGGTGGCGATGCGCGTGATGCGCTCGACCACGAACAGCGCGCGCCCGGTTTTCACGGTCAACATCAGATTTTTTTCAGATTCGCGCCGGATCATGCTGAAGAAACCGGAAAACTTCGTCTCAAAAAAACGGCGGTTGAACGTGAATTGTCCGCGCTGAAAAATCTGCGGCACGCCGGGCCCGGCGGCCGGCGCCTCCTTCTGCCATGAAGCCTCAACGATGTGAATTCCAGCCGCCACGGGTTGTGCCGCGTCCGGCACGGCAAAAGTGTGCGGTGCGGCTTCGGGTCGCGGCGCAGCCGTCCTGGAGGATTCAACGCGCACGGGCAGCGCGAGAAAAATAATCGGCCCCAAAATCGGCAGCACCACGGCCACGCCCATTACCTGCGCAATCGGCCGCGACCTCACCACGGCGATCTCATAGCCCGCGAAAATGTTCGCCGCGTAAATCAGCATCAGCACGACCAGTCCGACTGACGATGAAAACAGGGCGCTGAACAGGGATTGTTTCGGCGGCAATTCCAGGCGCGACACTTCACGGACCTTCACCTCCGCCTTTTTCGTCCGTTCCACCACCGGCGCGGTTTCAATGAACGGCTCGGCCAGTGGCCGGATTTTCGGATTGTTCGCCAGTTGCTTGAGCGCATCCTGGGAAAATTTCGTCCAGGGGATGCGTTGGGAATATTTGTCCCCCTCCAGCCGGAAAACGACGCCGTTGTCGTTATATGAAATCACGTCGCCGGTCAGCGATGTGCCGTCGTTCAGAGGAAACGTATCCGCGCCAACGGCGACCAACAGCCCGCAAAGCCAGAGACCAGAAATTGTCCAAAAGATTCTGCGCACAAAAAGCTTTTAACAAATGCCAGCGTGGCGCGAAAGCAAATTCAGCGCGCGTTCCCCAGTTCGCCAATCAAATCTGCGATGACCCAGTTTGCGCGGCTCGCTTGCAGCGCATCCGCCGCCGCGCCGTGCTGCCAGACGGCAAAACGAATTAATTTGCTGATGTCGGCCAGCAACGGCCGCTGCGCGACCAATCCCGCAAGGTAACCCGCCAGCACGTCGCCACTGCCACCCTGTGCCAGATGCGGATTGCCGGACGGGTTTACAAACATTTCCCCGCCGTTCCGGCCCACGAGCGTCTGGTGTCCTTTCAACACGACCCAGCAATTGCCGTAACGCCGCGAGATTTCGCGCACCGCCTGCGGACGGTTCGCCTGGACCTGCTGTTTGGTCGTGTTCAGCAACCGCGCCGCCTCGCCGGGATGCGGCGTGACAATGCGAACGGCATTTTTTGCCGACGGTCCCATCGGCAGCCAGTCCAGGGCGCTGGCGTCCACGACCACCGGCAAAACCGAGTCACGCCAAATCCGCCGCGCGGTGGTTGGGGACATGACGTCAGCCAAACCAGACGCTGCCAGGCCGGGACCAACCAAAATTGCGCTCACCGTGTCGGACAGTTTCATGTCGGGCGTCCACAAGTTCACCATGGCCGCCTGCAATTGTGCCGCCACCACATGATAAACGGATTCCTGGGTGAAAAGGGTGACCAGGCCGGGCTGCGCGCATTGGGCGCCGCGCGTAGCCAAAACCGCCGCGCCGTGAAAGCCAAAACTGCCCGCGATAATCGCCAAATGCCCAAACGTGCCCTTGTGACCCGCCGCGGGACGGCGCGGGGGAAAATTCTGAAAATCGTCCGCCTGTGTCCAGTTCAACCCGCTGGTGTACGGACACGGAGCCAGACCCACGTCGTCCGCGACTTCGAGCCGGCCGACAAACGGCCACGCGTTTTGCGCGAGCAACCCGGTTTTCGGCGCATTGATGGTCAACGTGACCGCCGCTTCGATCGCCACGCCCGGCGATGCGGGGTCGCCCGTGTCGGCATTCAAGCCGGAGGGCACGTCCACCGCCAAAATTGGAATTTTCGACCGGTTGACTGTCTCGATGAATTTTTTCCAATCGTCGGTCAGCGGCCGGTCAAGCCCGATGCCGAACAAACCGTCAATGATCAACGCCGGTTTTTGAGACAGCGCTTGTTCAAGCTCAGGCAAATTGCTTTCGGGCGCAATGACGTCGAGCGTTTCGACGCGGCGTTCGTTCAAAAATTCCTGCGCGGCGCGGGCGTCATCGCCATTGTGGCCCTTGCCGGCGAGAATCAAAATCGCGGCGTCGGGCCGCGTGAGTTGCAACACGCGTTGCGCGATTTTTCCGCCCACGCGATGGATGACTTCGACCTCGGTCTGGCCGGTCTCCCACGTGGCACGTTCCCATTCGCGCATTTGGGCGATGCTGATGACCGGAAGTGACATGGCGCGAGCCTAGCAAAATTTCAAGCAGGGGCGAAAGCGGAAAACGGCGGCCGTTGCTGTTTCAAGGTGTTGATGAAGCCATTTTTGGCATTCACCGGAAAGCCAGCCGGCGTCCGCCGGCCCGGCCGCCCGCTTCGTCACCCAATTGTCACAGGGTTGTCACCCAACCGAAATTGTGTGACCATGGCGCGCGTGATATGCAACCAAGGGTGAAACCGCGAATATTGGTGGTGGATGACGAACCGGAAGCAGTTGAACTCGTGGAGTTCAACCTCAAGCAGGCCGGCTATGCGGTGATGACGGCAGCGGACGGCGCGGAGGCGCTGAAAAAGGTCCGGGGGCAAACGCCGGATTTGATCGTGCTGGACGTGATGCTGCCGGAAATGGACGGCTTCGAGATTTGCAAGACGCTGCGGCTCGACCCGGCCACCGCCAGGGTTCCCATCATCATGCTCACGGCCAAGGCCGCGGAGATTGACCGGGTGCTCGGCCTGGAACTGGGCGCGGATGATTACCTGACCAAGCCGTTCAGCCCGCGCGAACTTCTGCTCCGCATCAAAAAAATCCTTTCGCGGGGCGAGCCGGGGGAGAAACCGCGCGATCAGATGCGATTCGGGGACCTGCTGATTGACGTGCCGCGGCATCTGGCAAGCTGGAAGGGCCGGCCGTTTGAATTGACCGCCACCGAGTTCAAGCTGCTCACCACCCTCGCGCAACGCTCCGGGCGCGTGCAATCCCGGGATGCTTTGCTTCGGGACGTGTGGGAATACGACAGCCTCATTGACACGCGCACGGTGGACACGCACATGCGCCGCCTCCGCGAAAAGCTCGGCCCGGCGGCGAAGCATCTGGACACCGTCCGCGGCGTCGGGTACCGGTTTGTGGAGTAGAAACCACGGATGGACACGGATGGACACGGATTCAAAAGTGTTTGGAGTTCCGGCTTTAGCCGGTCTGATGGTTTCCTTTTTGTCCGCCGGCCAGATTGCCGTCTAAAGGCGGAGTTCCAAATTTATCCGTGTCCGTCCGTGTTCATCCGTGGTTAAAACTTAAAATTTTGTGTGGCCTGTTATAACATTGTTTTTGCTCGTCGTGCTGGGTGGCCTGCATCTCTGGTGGCGGGCGAAATTTCTCCGCCAACGGCGGCAGGTGCAGGCCGAACTGGAGGAGCTTCAACGACGGCAGCTGCAAACGACGACTGACGCCAAGGCCCAGCAGCAGGTCCTGTTCAACAGCATGCTGGAGGGATTGCTGTTGCTCGACCGCAACCGCCGGATTTACCTCGCCAATCGCGCGTTCAAAAATCTTTTCGGCCTGAAAACCGAGCTGCGCGGCAAAACCATCATGGAAGCCCTGCGCGTGCATGAACTCGCCGCGCTGGTCGAACGCGTCGAAAGCGACGGGCAGGTGCTCGATTACGAACTAAAGCTGCCGGAGTTGAGCGAACGCTGGCTGCAGGTCAACGCCGCCGCCATTTCCAATTCCGCCGGCGAACGCGAAGGCACGATTCTCGTCTTTCACGATTTGACCCGGCTCAAGCAACTGGAGCGCACGCGCGAGGAGTTTGTCGCCAATGTCAGCCACGAGTTGCGCACGCCGCTCTCGCTCATCAAAGGCTACGTCGAAACGCTGCTCGACGGCGCGCGCGACAATCCCGAAGTCGCCGAACGCTTTCTTAAAATCATCGAACGCAACACCAGCCGGCTCGATTTGCTGATCCAGGACCTGCTCACCATTTCCGCGCTGGAAGCCGGGCGGATTACATTGAATTTGCAGCCGGTCCCGCTGCGTCCGCTCGCTGAAAAAGTGCTGGCCGACCTGAAAACGCGCACCAACGCCAAAGGTGTGAAACTCGTCAACGATTTGCCCGAACTCACCGCGCTGGCGGACGCGAACCGGCTCGAACAGGTCCTCGCCAATCTCGTGGACAACGCCATCAAATATGGCCGCGCCGATGGCACGGTCACGATTGGCGGACGCAAGACCGACGCGGACAAGCTCGAAATTTTTGTGCAGGACGATGGGCCGGGCATTCCGACCGAAGCGCTCGATCGCGTGTTCGAGCGGTTTTATCGGGTGGACAAGGCGCGTTCGCGCGAGCAGGGCGGGACGGGCCTGGGTTTGTCCATCGTCAAGCACATCGTGCAAAACCACGGCGGCAAGGTCTGGGTGAAAAGCGAACCGGGCAAGGGCGCGACGTTCTTCTTCACGCTGCCGGGCGCCGACGTGCCGCATCAATTGACACTGTGACCGGGCAAACAATTTTCTTGCCAAGGGCCTGGCGGCGTGCGATTATTATTTCGTCATTTGGCGAAATATAGAAAGATGCGCAATTTTACGGCCATCACCAAGGCGCTGTCCGACCCGACCCGGGTGCGGATTCTCCTCGCCCTGCGGCGCGGCGAACTGTGCGTGTGCCGGCTCACCGAATTGTCCGGCCTCGCGCCCTCCACGGTTTCCAAGCACCTCTCCCTGCTCCATCACGCCGGACTCATTCTCTCGCGCAAGGCGGAACGGTGGGTGTATTACCGGCTGCCGGACAAATCCGCCCCGGCGGTAATCCGCGAGGCGCTGGATTGGGTGAAGAAATCGCTGGGCCGGTCCGATGAGGCCATCGCCGACACGAAACGTCTGGAAAGGATTTTGAAAATGGATTTGCGGGAAATCTGCCGCCGCCAGTGCCGCTAGAAAGTCATGAACCTTGCTGCAAGTGCGCCCAAACGTCTTGCCTTTTTCGAGCATTACCTCACGCTCTGGGTTTTTCTGTGCATGGTGGCCGGCGTCGTCCTGGGGAAATTTTTACCGGCCCTGACGACAGCGTTGAGCAAAATGGAATTCGGCCAGGGTTCACAGGTGAACGTGCCGATTGGCGTCCTGCTCTGGCTGATGATTTATCCGATGATGCTCAAGGTGGACTTCAGCGCCATCGGTGGCATCGCGCGCAAGCCCAAGGGTCTCGCGGTCACGCTGTTCATCAATTGGCTGGTGAAACCGTTCAGCATGGCATTACTGGCCTGGCTGTTCATGCAACACGTCTTCGCCGCGTGGATTGAACCGGAGACGGCGAAGAACTACACCGCCGGCCTCATCATCCTCGCCGCTGCTCCCTGCACCGCGATGGTTTTCGTCTGGTCGTATCTGACCGACGGCGATCCCGCCTACACGCTGGTGCAGGTGGCGGTGAACGACCTCATCATGCTGGTGGCCTTCGTGCCCATTGTAATGTTCCTCTGCGGCGTGGCGCACGTCGTCGTGCCGGCCAAAGTGCTCATCACGTCCGTTGTCGTGTTCATCGTCATTCCGCTCGCGGCGGGCTGGCTGACACGCACAACGCTGTTGAAATCGCATGGCCGGGAATGGTTTGAACAAAACTTCCTGCCGAAATTTCATCCGGTGATGATTGGCGCATTGTTGCTGACGCTGGTATTGATCTTTGCATTTCAATCCAAGAACCTGACGACCCGCTGGTTCGCCGTGCTGCTGATTGCCGTGCCGATTGTCATTCAGGTCTATTTCAACTCCGGTCTGACCTATTTGCTCATGCGGCGGCTGCGCGTGGAACACAATGTCGCCGCGCCCGGTTCGCTCATCGGCGCGAGCAATTTTTTCGAACTGGCGGTGGCGGTGGCCATCACGCTGTTTGGCGCGGATTCGCCCGCGGCGCTGGCGACCGTCGTCGGTGTGCTGGTGGAAGTGCCCGTCATGCTTTCGGTCTGCAATGTCTGCAATCGGACCCGCGCCTGGTATGGCCAAAAACCACCCATCGCACCATGAAAAGGAAAAACGTCCTGTTTATTTGCATCCACAACAGCGCCCGCAGCCAGATGGCCGAGGCGTTTCTGAACCAAATCTGCGGCCACGAATTTGAAGCCCACAGCGCCGGACTTGAACCCGGTAAGCTCAATCCAACTGTTGTCGAAGCGATGCGGGAAATTGGTGTGGACATTTCCGGCAACCAGACCAAGCCGGTGTCCGACATGATTGCGTCCGGCAAATTATTCGCCTGCGTCATCACCGTTTGCGACGAAGCGAGCGCCGAGCGCTGCCCGGTTTTTCCCGGTGTCACGGAACGGCTGCACTGGGGTTTTCCCGACCCGTCCGGTTTTCAAGGCACGCCGGCGGAAAAACTGGCGAAGACGCGCGAGGTCCGCGATGCCATCAAGGCGAAAATCGAGCAGTGGTGCGCTGAAGTTTGCCCGCCAGCGGTTTAAGTGCGGTTTGGCAGCGGAAATTTCTTGGTTGGCGTGCGGGACATTTCTACAATCCCCGCATGATTCACGTTGGCATTGGCTATGACGTTCATCAATTGGTTGCGGGACGCAAACTCATTCTCGGCGGCGTGGAAATCCCGCACCCGAAAGGCCTCGACGGCCATTCGGACGCGGACGCGCTCATGCACGCGATTTGTGATGCCATTCTCGGCGCGCTCGGCGAGCCGGACATCGGTCATTTCTTCCCGAACACCGATCCGCGCTGGAAAGGCGCGCCCAGCAAGGTGTTCCTGGCAGAAGCCGCCAAACAGGTTGCGCAACGCCAAGGCAAAATCGTGAACGTGGACGCGACCATCATCGCGCAGGAACCCAAAATTTATCCGCACATCGCCGAAATGAAGAAGCGCATTGCCGCCGCGCTCGGTGTTTCCGAAAAACAAATCGGCGTGAAAGCCACCACGAATGAAAAGATGGGGTTCGTCGGACGCGAGGAAGGCATCGCTGCAATGGCGGTGGCGAGCGTGGATTTGCCATCATGAGTCGAGAGTCTGAAGTCCGCAGTCCACAGTCGTTGCATCGTGTGACGACCGGATTCCCGACTGTGGACCCGGAACTGTGGACTCTGGACTGAACCATGCCGAAAGCTGAAATCAGTTGGAAACGGGTGACTGACGACGGCGTGAAGCTGCAGGTTTATGCCCGCCGCGTGAGCCGCGAGTGGCGGTTCTTTCAGCGGGAAAAACGTTTTGATCAATGGCAATCCGTGCCTGAGCCGCCGCTGGAGGACTGGCTGGAATTGCTCGACGCGGTGCAACGGCTCATCACCCGGCGGCGTTATCAACCCGCCGACGAGGAGCGTCTGCGGCGCCGGATCCGCGAGCGCTTTCCCGAGGCGAAAATTTAACGCGCCTGCGGCTGGACAAACCGGGGCGATTGGGATTAGAGACACCCCATGTGCATACCTCTTCGGCTGGCAATGGCATTGTCTCTCGGCGCAATTCTGACGGGGGGTTGCGTCTCGGATAAGGGCAAAACGGACACCGGGGAAAAGACCATCGGCCTTTTCCAAAACTGGCCGACGAATTGCGATCCACAAACCGTCAGCGAAAAAGTCGCGCAGAACCTTCTCCGCCGTCCTGTCACCGTTGACAAGAATGGTTTCATTGTTTATCGCGAAGTGTGCACGGCGTTCGGCGCGCTGCGGTTCGCGGACGCGGTGGGCGACAGGGAACTGGAGCAAAAGCTCGTTGACCGTTACGCGGTGATTTTGACGCCGGAGGGCAAAAAGATGATTTCACCGGAACGGCACGTGGATTTTCACGTCTTCGGGGTTTTGCCACTGGAAATTTACCTGCTGAATGGCGACACCAATCATCTCGCCCTCGGGTTGGGCAAAGCGGACGAGCAGTGGGAAAACCCGCTGCCGAGCGGCCTCGCGCGCGAAACCCGCTGGTGGGTGGACGATGCGTTCATGGTCGGCAGCCTGCAAATCCAGGCCTATCGTGCGACGAAAGACCCGAAATACGCCGATCATGCCGCGGCGCTGCTTGCCGCCTACCTCGACCGGTTGCAAAAAACCAACGGCCTGTTTTATCACGGCCCGGAGACCCCGCATTTTTGGGGACGTGGCAACGGCTGGTTCGCGGTGGGGCTCGCCGAAGTGCTCAGTTCGCTCCCGCCGGATCATCCGAAATACGCGCGGTTGATGGACGGCTACCGCAAAATGATGGCCGGGTTGCGGCGTTATCAAGCGCCTTCGGGCATGTGGCGGCAACTGATAGACAACAACCAGGCATGGCCGGAAAGTTCCTGCACCAGCATGTTCACCTATGCGATGGTGGTTGGCGTCCGGCACGGCTGGCTGGATGCAAAGGAATACGGCGATTGCGCGCGCAAAGGCTGGATTGGCCTGTGCGGTTACATTGATGAAAGTGGAGACGTGCGTGAAGTCTGCGTCGGCACGGGCCAGAGCAAGGACACCAATTATTACCTGAACCGGCCGCGTGTCGTCGGCGACCTGCACGGCCAGGCGCCCGTGTTGTGGTGCGCCTGGGCGCTGGCGCAAAAATGAACGGTCGCCCGCCCCAAACTTAAAAACCAAACGCCTGCCTCAAAATGACACGTTACACAGTCCTACAATCACTGCACCCAAACCAAAACAAATTTCACCAAAAACACGATTCCCAGGAACAGGCCAACGACAATCACTGAACCAATGGCGTCAAATTCGGCCTTCAAGGCATGATTTATGGGGGTTACGGTGTTGATCAAATTATAGATGCCACTTCGGTTTATTTTGACCGCATCTATTCTCATATCACCCCTCAAGCTTAAATCGGGCCAGTATTTGAGAAAGTTGCAACTAGGCTGGTGACAATAGGTTGTGGAAACTGTGATACATTTTCTCCTGACAAAACAACCCTGTCCCCGTACATTTCACGCGGATGGCCAAACCGCCTTTGATTATCATTTCGCCGAGCGTTGAAAAACGGGGTGCCGAATTTCATGACCTTTCCGTCAGCCTGTCGGTCAAATACGAAAATGCCGTGCTCGAGGCCGGGGGCATCCCCGTCACCACGCCCACGACGATTGACCGGCAAATGCTCGCTGAAATCGTCCGCCGCGCGGAGGGTGTGATGTTGACCGGCGGTGACGACATCAATCCCGATCTTTACGACAAAAACCTTCCGCGGGCCGTCCGCCAGGCCGTCGGCCTGACGCCCGATGGCGGCGGGCGTGATTTGCGCGAACTGATTTTAATTGACGAAATTTTTCGCCAGCACAAACCGCTTCTGGCAATCTGCCGCGGGCATCAAATGTTGAACATCGCGCTCGGCGGCCGGTTGATTGCGGACATTCGCCGCCAGATGCCCGGCGCGCTGAACCATTGGCGCATGGACAAAGCGGGTGAATTAGTGCATGAAGTGCCATTGACATCGGGTTCGTTACTGGCCAAGATGGTGGGGAAACGGATTTTGGGTGTGAACAGTTCGCATCATCAGGCCGTGTTGAAACCGGCGGAACCGTTAATGGCGGTGGCGCGAACGGGGGATGGAATAGTGGAAGCGATGGAATTGAAACCGGACGTGGCGCGGGCAATGCCGTTTTTGTTGAGTGTGCAATTTCATCCTGAACGACTGAGTGAACGATATGCTGAACACCGGGCGATTTTTCGCCGGTTTGTCGAGGCATGCAGGCGGAGACGTTAAACATGAAAGCCAAAATTCTCATCGTGGACGACGAGGCGGATTTGCGGAATTTGCTCACCTCGGTGCTCGAAGATCAGTACGAAGTCACCCAGGCGGTCAATGGCGCGGCCTTGCAAAAGGCCTTTGCCCAGCCCCCGCCCGACGTGGTGTTGCTCGACGTGAAATTGCCGGATGCTGACGGCCTGGAATTGCTGCCGCAAATCAAAAAGCGCTGGCCCGACACCGAGGTCATCGTGCTCACCGGACACGGCACCATCAGCATGGCCGTCGAAGCCGGACGCGGCGGCGCTTATAACTTTCTCTCCAAGCCGTTTGAAAACGAAAAGCTGCTGGCCGACGTCAAGTGCGCCGTCGAACGCAAGGAGCAAAACCAGGAAAACAGCACGCTCCGGCGCGCGCTGGAAACGATGAGCGGCACGGCGTCGCCGATTTTCCGCAGCGCCTCCATGCAGGAGGTCGTGCGCACCATTGAACGCATTGCCCCCAGCGACGTCACCGTGCTCATCACCGGCGAGAGCGGCACCGGCAAGGAAGTCATCGCCGACCTCCTCCATACGCTCAGTCCGCGCAGCAAAAACAAAATCATCAAAATCAATTGCGCCGCCCTGCCTCGCGAATTGATCGAAAGTGAGTTGTTCGGCTCGGTCAAAGGCGCATTCACCGGCGCGCACACCGACCGCGAAGGGCTTTTCCGCCAGTCGGAAGGCGGCACACTGCTGCTCGATGAAATCTCCGAGATGCCCATTGACACGCAAAGCAAGCTGCTGCGCGTCCTGCAGGACAACGAAGTCCGCCCGGTCGGCGGCAAGACCAGCTACAAGACCAACTGCCGCGTCATCGCCTCCACCAACCGCAAGCCGGAAGAGGCCCTCAAAGAGGGCAAATTGCGCGAGGACCTTTATTACCGCATCAGCGCCATTTCGGTTCACCTGCCGCCGCTGCGCGAACGCCGCGAAGACATCATGCCGCTGGCGAACGCATTTTTGAAACGGTTCGCCGCGCAGGCCAATCATCTCATTTCAGGCTTCACGCCGGCAGCGGTTGAGCGGCTCACTGCCTTTGACTGGCCGGGCAATGTTCGACAATTGCAAAACGAAGTCCAGCGAGCCGTCCTCTTGAACGAAGGCAACGAAGTGGACATTGCTGATCTTTCCGTCACCAACGCCAAGGTCGGCTCGACCGACGGCACCGACACGAGTTTCACCCTGCTCGAAGGGGTTGAACGCAACGCCATCATCCAGACCCTCAAGGAAACCGGCGGGAACAAGCTCGAAACCGCCAAACGCCTCGGCATCGGCCGCCAGACCCTCTACAACAAGATCAAGGCCTACGGCATCGAAGTGTAGCCGCGTTTGTAAAAACGCGGATTCCGCGCTTTCACAAGCGCGGCTACGCGAAGAATTTGCCGAACAGACTTTTGCGTCGAAAATGCAGTTCAACCATGAAACGAGATAGGCTGCAGAATGGGCTGTCCATTATCTGTTAGGCCACTTGGAAACACGTATATGAAAATCACGCGAATTATGATAATCGTTGGATGGTTAGCCGCCAGTTACGCGCTTTTTAATGTTATATTCAGGCTAGATTTTCACTGGAACTTTTTCAATTGGTTGCCCAAGTGGGATGTCAAAGCTGCGCTTGATGGGATTAGCATCCTAGCGATTTTGGTTTGTATTTGGTTTCTCGCAAAGGCGACTCGTGACCGAGTCAGTCAGATCGTGTCGGTTCTGGTTTGTTTGTTACTCGCGGGATTTGCTGTTGTCTATGTGTTTCCTACCGAGCCTTTGACTGGAGGCTTCTTGGGGCGCACGATACCTAGCCCTTTGTGGTATCGGGGCTGCATTTCCTTGCTGTTATGCTTGCCGAGTGTGTTCTGGCTTTGGAAGGTCTGGCATCATTCAAGCCATAATGATGTGGCCTCCTAATATGTAGACAGGCTGCGAATTTTCTTCAGGTTCAAAGTTTTTCCAGTTCTTCCCGCATTAATTTTGTCAGCGGTTGAACGGTCTTCGCGCTGAGTTTTAAGTGTAGCCGATGACGTGAGTCGGCGCAGATTATTTTTGGGATTAGAGTGCGCGGACTGACGTCCGCGGCTACGCAGTTCGTCTGGGCCGAAAAGCCACCGCTAACTTTCATTCCTTCGCTCCATGAATCGGTAGGGCCGAGCTGCCGCTCGGCCAGGCGGCGCTGCAGCGCCGCCCTACCCGTAGTGGCGAGAAGAAGGTGGTGAGCCACCGTGCTCCGACTATAATTTCTTCAATTCATCCCTCGCCAGTTCAATCAACGGCTTGATCGTCGCGGCATCAAATTGAAATTTGCAGCCCGCGGCGGAAAACAATTCCGGCAGCGGGCGCGAGCCGCCCAGCACCAGCGATTTTTTGTAGTCGGCCAGCGCCTTCGCCTTGTTGCGTTTTGAATTCGTCCAGACCTGCAGCGCGCCGAGCTGCGCGATGCCGTATTCGATGTAGTAAAACGGGTGGGTGAAAATGTGAAGCTGCCGGTGCCAGAGATTGGCCCGCGCCGCTTCGTACCCGCTCCAATCCACGTCCCCGCCAAAACGATCCATCAATTCCAGCCACGCGGCGGCGCGTTCGGCGCGGCTGTGGCCGGGATGGGTGTAAATCCAGTGCTGAAAAGCATCCACCGTGGCAATCCACGGAAAAACCCCGATGACCCCTTCCAGATGGACCCGCCGCGCGCGGTTCGCATCAGAACTGGTAGGGATGCCTCGCCGAGGCGTCCGGTCGGCTCGGCGAGCCGACCCCACCTCATTTTCATCCAGCGGGTAAAATTCCGCGATGAATTCGTTGCCGAGCAGTTCCATGCTCATCGAGGCGACCTCGCAGAATTCGATGGGCGGGTTGTTGCGATAGGCATGCAAATCCTCGGCACGCGCGGCCAGCGCATGAAACGCATGGCCCGCCTCGTGCAGAATCGTCTCCACGTCGCGCTGCTGGCCGACCGCATTCATGAAGATGAACGGCACGCGCGCCTCGGCCAGTGTCTGCTGGTAGCCGCCCGGCGCCTTGCCTTTGCGATTGTCGAGGTCGAGCAGGCGCAGGTCCTGCATTTGCCGGAAACCGGCCGCGAGTTCGCCGTCCAGCCGGTCGAAAATTTTCTGCGTGCGCGAAACCATTTCGTCCACCTGCCCGAACGGTTTCAACGGCGGACGGTTCTGCGGGTCCACCGCCAGGTCCCACGGACGCAGGTGGCCCGGATGCAATTTGTCGAGGCCAAGCTGCCGGCGGCGGGCGGCATGGAGTTCGCGCACGGCGGGCATGACTTCCCGGGCGACCGCGTCGTGAAAGCAGGTGCAATCTTCCGGCGTATAATCGAACCGGCCGAGCCGGCGGAAGGCGTAATCACGATAATTTTTGAACCCGGCGTTCCGGGCGGTGCGCTCGCGAAGATCGATGAGCCGGTCGAAAATTTCGTCGAAATTGTCCACCTCCTGCAAACGCCGTCTGGCCACCAGTTCCCAGGCTTCCTGGCGCAGCGCGCGGTTCGGCTCTTCGAGGTAACGGCCCATTTGCACAAGCGTTTTTTCATCGCCACGAAAGTTCACCGTGAGCGAGCCGGTCAATTTCTGGTATTGCTGGCAGAGCTTGGCGTCTTCGGTTTCGAGCGCGACGTTTTCCGGTCGGAACAGCTCGACGTGATTTTTCACGTCGCGGTCAAAGACTTCATAACGCCGGAACGCCGGCCTCCGGCACGGCTCGTTGTCGGTGGCTTGCGCCGTGCCGGAGGCCGGCGCTCCAATCGCAAGCAGTTTCGCACGCTGTGGGTGCGTGACATAAATTTTTTCGAGCGCGAACTGGCGCGGCTTGAGTTGCGGCTCGACGTTTTCGACAAAATGCAGATACGCCTTTTCTGCATCCGCGCTGTCCGTATGGCAGGTCATCGCGATATAACGGCGGGACGATTCCTCGTCGAGCGCGGCGGCGAGTTCGCTCCAGTCGAGCAGCCAGCGTTCGAGGTCGGCGGCGGACTGGCATTGCGCAGCGCGGGTTTCCAACTGGTCGAACAGGGGCGCGATTTGCGGCCAGGTGCCGAGGTCAATGGTTTGCGGAACAAAGGTCCGCGCTTTGTAAGCGGGCAATTTCCCAAACGGCAACAAACTCATGCGCAAAGAATAAGGAAAGTTGCCGCGAGGGAAATGAATTTTGCGCCTTAAAACCTGGTTCTGACACCGCACGCACGCACGACACACCAGCGCGCCACGGCCTCAAAAAGGGCGAACAATCCCGCCCCCACGAAAATCAGCCCCCACAACGAATAGTCGCCGGCAATGACAATCCCGGCAACGAGACACAGTGTGCCGATGACGCCGCGCGCCATGCGACCGCGGAAATTAAGATTGGGCTTAAAGAACCGGCTCACAGCATAAATTTAGCATGATGCGTGCCTAAAACCAACAAATTCGTTGCCGGAGACTCTGGCCAGCGACGGCCGGTTCCGGCATAATGACGGAACGTGGATTTACTCAATGAACATTATCTCTGGGCGTCGTGCATTTGGGGCGCGATTGCCAGTGGTTATCTGATTTACGGCTGGCGCCAGCGGGCCACGATACCGTTTGTCGGCGGCGTGGTGATGACGGCCGCATCCTTTTTCATCAGCAGCGCGTTACTGATGTCGCTGGCTTGTATCGCATTGATGTTCGCGGTTTACTGGCTGTTGAAACAGGGATATTGATTCGGCCAAGCCGATGAAAATCGTCAATGCCTGCCACATCGGCCTCGTTCTCGCGCTGCTGGCGTTTGACGCCTGCACCTTCAAACCCGGTCCATCCGTAACGCAGAATTCCCATTCACAACCGGTCGCGCCGGAATGCAAACCAACCGCCTGACGCTGCGAATTCCTGCGGCGGATGCGCGTTTCCGTATGAACATAGGCGGCGTTTTTGCCGGGTAATTGTTCAATACGCAGGAGTTGATTGCATTTTGCCACGCGGTCATTGCGGCTCAAACTGCCGTCCTTGATCTGACGGCACGCTCATCCAGTCATGGATTCGCGTGTTGATGCAGATGCCTCGGATGACCGTGCTTTCCGTGGCCAAAACCACGCGGCAGCCAGGACCAGCAAACCGGTTAAAAAGAAAACCACTCCCCAGCGGAAACTTCCGGGCCGATAAACAAACTGAACCGTTGATTTTCCGGCCGGCAGTTCGACCGCCCTGAAATTGTAATCGGCCCGGTAAATCCTTGCCGGCTGGCCATTCACCGTGGCTGACCAACCTGGGAACCAAGTGTCGAGCAGGAGCAGAAAGCCCGGCTGGGGCAGGAAGGCCTCGATGCTCACTTCATCAGGCTGGTCAGAAACAATCCGCACGGATGAATTTGTGCGGGTCGCCAGGGTCTGGATTTCCGACAGGGCTTTGCCATTCTCCGGCTCCGCTTCCAACAGGAGAACACGTTCCGGATCGAATGTTCCGGAGCGGACGCTGCCAAGAATGGATGCCGGGGAATGGTCAACCCGGCAGTCAAACACGACCATGGCCCGTTCCCGGAATGCCCGGTAGCGATAGATGGTGATTTCGTTGGAATAGACCAGCTCGAACAAGCCGGGATCCGGGGCCGGCGATCTGAAAATCAAAACATATTTCACATTCAGAAGTTGAAACGGCTTCGGCAAGGAGGGAGCCAGACTGTAGAAAAAGAAATCGCCGGCCTGGCCATTAATCAGTTCTTCATAGCGTTGCACGGTCATGAAATCACATCCGCGGGCGTCCCTCAGGCCAAATATCTCGGCGGTGTTGGGAACCAGCACTTGCTTCTCACCCCAGACCCGGAAATTGGTGGTGTCCTGCTTCAGCCATTCAATGGCCGGCGTGCTGGGATAATAACAGTCGCGCGGAATCGCAGGATTGTATCCCATTCCAAAAACCAGCAAATCCACCGTCACCCACCCCAGGCCGATGGCCAGGCATAACCAGCGTTGCCGGTTGATAAACCGCAGGAGCAAGGCGACCGATACCACCAGGCTCCCCGCCAGCATGAGAAACTGCGGCCGAAGAAAAGCCCGGTGGGCCTCATCCAAGTGATTCCATCTCGGCCCCACCCACTGCCAACACCAGAGCAGCACCAGACCAATGGCTGTCCAGAATCCCGTCACCACCCAAAACCTTAGACGGCGATCTTCACTCCGATGAAATCTGTCCCAGCCCAACCCCGCCAGCACCGCCAGACTGAAGCCCACCACCATCAGCAGACGGGTTGGGTAAATGTCGCGCAGCACCGGCAACGCTCCCAGCATGGCCGGCAGCGGCGGCACACCATAAATGACCAGCAGGGAAACCAACGCCGACGACGCATAAAACATCGTCAGCCGGCAGCGGCGGCCGATCACCGCATAAAGCGCAAACAGCAGGGGTAGAATCCCGACATACCCCGTCCGTTCGTTGAAATTAGGCAGCAATTTCCCGATCCCCAATCGGAGCATCGTCTCCCCAAAGCCTTCGGCCGGACTCCCGGACAGGTGGGGAAACAGGTAAAAGATCAGCGTGTTGGGAAGCAGTCGAATCGCTGTTCGGTGAGAAATATGCGAAGAAACATCGAGCGCGCTATAGCGGTAATATTCCAGAAACGGCAATAGCTGGGGCGCGGCCAGCAGAAAACCCAGGACCATGGCGCATAAACACAGTCCCATCCGCAGGAACGGTTGATCCTTTCGCTGTCCGATCAGGCGGAACAGAAAATAAATGCTGACGAAGAGGGTGACATGGATCGTCGTCGGCGGATGTCCCCCCAGCAGCAGGCAGGCGAAAGCCACGGCAAAACCAACCCACACCCGCAAGGCCGACGCACCCGCCAAGCCCGGCGCGGCGCCGCGGGCGTCCGGGAAGGATTTCTCGATCAAATACAGCAGCAGCGGCAGCCACATCGCGCAGTTCACGTGCGGATGCCCCAGCCAGACGATCATGAAACCGCTCAAACTGAACACCAACCCGGAAAGAAACGCGCCGCTGTTGGATGCCCCCAGCCGGCGCAGGTAGAGCATGGTGAACCACCCCGCCAGAAACAGTTTCAAAAATGCCGCCACCCCGCTCGCGTGGAACGGATCCAAGGGCTGCAGCAGCAGATTGATTGGAAACAACAGCGCGCCCTGTATCGAACCCAGGTTGGGCACCCCACAATCCAGGCAGGGATTCCACAACGGGAAATGCCTCTGCAAAAACTGCTGGTGCATGAATTCGTGCTGCGGCACAAAAACAGTGTATTGATCCAACAGCAGATAGTTGGAAGGCGGTTTCGTTTCCCGCCACGGAAGAAAACTGAACACCCCATCCGCCGGCACCAGCCCTTTCCCGCCGAATAATGATTCGTGCAGCAGCACCCCCATAACCACCGCCAGCGCCGCCACCCAGATATAAAAAAAATTCCGCGGCCCGCCCGTTACGGCAGCCGCGGAGTCAGATGAAACGTCCCGCCCGGTCGCGGGTGATTGTCCGTCCAGTCGGGGTTGGTCGCTCATGAAACGGACCGGCGCACCAGCTTACCGTCCTTTCGGCAATGCGCTCGTGCCGGCATAGACCGCGTTCCTGCCCAGCAATTGCTCGATGCGCAGCAGTTGATTGTATTTGGCCAGACGATCCGTGCGGCTCAAGCTGCCGGTCTTGATCTGGCCGCAGTTTGTCGCCACGGCGATGTCCGCAATGGTCGCGTCCTCGGTCTCGCCGGAGCGATGCGAGATGACGGCAGTGTAGGCGTGGGTTTTGGCCAGTTCAACGCAATCCAAAGTTTCAGTGAGCGAACCAATCTGGTTCACCTTCACGAGGATCGAATTGGCCGTGCCGGTATCAATACCTTTGCGCAGGAATTTTGGGTTGGTCACGAATATATCGTCGCCGACGAGCTGGATCTTGTCGCCGAGCTTGTCGGTGAGCTTTTTCCACGTCACCCAATCGTCTTCGGCGCAGCCGTCTTCGATGCTGACGATCGGATATTTGTTGACGAGCTTGGCGTAAAAACTCACGAGGTCGTCGCCACTGACGGTCTTGCCGGTGCTCTTTTTGAAGGTGTACTTCGCGTTGCCGTCGTAAAATTCGGACGCCGCCGGATCGAGCGTGAGATAGATGTCCTTGCCCGGCTTGTAACCGGCGTCTTTGATGGCCTGAATAATGGTTTCCAGCGCGTCTTCCACGCTTTTGAGCTTGGGTGCGAAACCGCCTTCGTCGCCGACGGCAGTGCTGAAGCCGCGCTGCTTGAGCACGGCTTTGAGCGCGTGAAAGGTCTCGGTGATGGCGCGCAGGCCTTCGCTGAACGTCGGCAGGCCGAGCGGCATGATCATGAATTCCTGAAAATCAATCGGGGCGTCCGAATGGGCACCGCCGTTGATGACGTTGGCCATCGGCACGGGCAGGACTTTCGCGTCCGGCCCGCCGAGATAGCGGAACAACGGCTGGTTCAGCCCGGCGGCGGCGGCCTTGGCGTTCGCGAGCGAAACGGCGAGAATGGCGTTCGCGCCGAGCTTCGACTTCGTTTCCGTGCCGTCGAGCTTGAGCATGGTGGCGTCCACGGTCAGTTGATCGAACGGGTCGAGGCCGATGAGTTTGGGGGCAATGACATCGGTGACATTTTTGACGGCCTTCTGCACGCCCTTGCCGCCAAAACGTTTCTTGTCGCCGTCGCGGAGTTCGATGGCTTCGTGTTCGCCGGTGCTCGCGCCGGAGGGCACCGCCGCGCGGCCGAACGCGCCGCAGCACAACGTCACATCAACTTCCACCGTGGGGTTACCGCGCGAGTCGAGGATTTCGCGCGCCAAAATATTTTGAATTTTTGCCATAAAATTGAATGGGCATGATAAGAGCAAAGCGCAGCGAGTCAAGAAAGCGTTGCGGCTCCTTGCGGTTTTAACCGGAAGCAAAGGCAAGAATTAAAGCCGTCACGGCCCCGGCAACGCGCGATAAAACCGGTGGGGATAAGCGATGCTGTTCGGGTCGGTGAAATCGTAAACGCCGGTGGTGTTGGTCAGCACCGGCGTCCAGGAACTGAAGTTGGTCGTGGCCTGAATGATGTTGGTCAGGCCGCCGATGCCCATCAAGCGCACTTGAAATTGTTTGTTAGTCAGCCACGCCGGGTTGGCCAGTTGCGGGACGTTAAAATTCGCCTGCTCGTTCCAGTGCGCGACGTCAAAGGAGAACTTGTCCCCCGCCCGGCGCATGTAACCAGCCGCGTACAGGTCCGAACCAATGGCCGCCAGGCCATAGACGGACGAGGACACGCCACTGCCCAGGGCCGACCAATTGGTGCCGTCCCATTTCGCAATCCGGTTGGCCGACACGCCGCCGATGTTGGTGAACATGCCGCCGGCATAAAGGTTGTTGCCCATCGTCGTCAACGACAGGACAGTTCCGCTGCCGACGACACTGCCGCCGACGTTCGACCAGTTGTTGCCGTCCCATTTCGCAATCTGGTTGGCGGCGACACCGTTGGCACTGGTAAAAGCACCGGCGGCAAAAAGATTGGTGCCCAAAGCCGTGAGAGCCACGGGAATGCCGTTAAGACCGGTGCCCATGATCCACCCGTAGTCATTGCTGTCGAAACGGATGATATTCTGGCAATTCGTTTCAACCCAAGGGAGGACATTGGGATCAAACTGAGTGAAACCTGCGATGTTGCCGCCCAGATAAACATTCGTGCCTTGGATGGCTATGGCGTCATAGCCAACCGAATCACTGAGAGGAACGGCAAAAAGGGTATTGTCGGTGGGACTAAAATTGATCGCATTCTGCCAGTTCGTGCCGTCCCAACGGTTGAAATAAGGCGAACCGTATTGAGTACCGGTATAATAAGTGCCGGCTGCATAGAGTCCATTCGTGCCCACGGCCAGGGCATAAACGACACCACCAGCATTGCCCAATGAATTCCAATTCGTGCCGTCCCACCATCCGATGTAGGGCAAAGAAGAATGCCCGTCGGCTGTGCCCGTGAAATAACCGCCTGCGTAAACATTATTGTTGCTGACGGCCAGGGCGATCACCTGGTTGTTTAATCCGGCCCCAACCGGCCGCCAGTTTCTTCCATCAAAGCGGGCGATGAAACTGGCATTGGTGGTTCCGGCATAATTGAAATTGCCCGCCGCGTATAAATTGGTGCCGTCGCCGGCCAAAGCCGTGATGCTGGATAAGATCGTTGCGGTGGCTAAAATGCCATTTAAACGACCGGGGGTTCCGAAGGCACGCCATCGGGTTCCATCCCAAGACGCTATGTAATTCACCCAAACACCGCCGGCGGTGGTGAAGCTGCCGCCTACATAAAGATTCGCGCCGCTGGCAACCGCGCGGTATCCCGCGCCATTCAAATTGCCGGCGGCGGCGGACCACGATGACCCGTTCCAAGTTGCAAAATCAGTAGCACTAAGGCCACCGGCGTTGGTGAAGGCGCCCACAACACAGACTAAGCCGTTGAAACTGGCAATGCTGAGCGCCATCGCGCTGCCGCCAGTCAGGCCGCTGCCCAAGGCCGACCAGTTGGTGCCGTCCCATTTGGCGATGCCGCTCACCGGCGTGGTTCCAGCCAGGGTGGAATATCCACCTTCGTAAAGATCATTGTTGTTGAAACCCAACGCAACCACGAGGGAATTGACGCCGCCGCCCACCGCCGACCAGTTGGTGCCATTCCAAACCGCCAGGTTGGTGATGAATTGGGAACCGGAATTGGTAAAATATCCGCCGACATACACCGAACCATTCTTGACCGCAATCGCCCGCACCGCATAGCCACTGAGTGAGCCCACGCCAGCGCCCAGCGCGTGCCAGGCGTTGCCGTCCCAACAGCCGATGTTGGTCACGGTCACGCCATTGGCATTGGTGAAATTGCCCCCCACATAAAGATTGTTGCCATCCACCGCCAAGGCGTAGGCGACGCCGGAAAATCCAATGCTGCTCCAGCTCGTGCCGTCCCACTTGGCCAGACCATAGGCCGCCACCCCGTTAACATTGGTAAAACTCCCGGCGGCGTAAAGCGTGTTGCCCACAAACGCGAGGTCGTTGACCTGCATCTGGCTGGGTCCGTAGAACATGGCGGCAACGGTCCATTGTTTGCCATCCCACAAGTTCAACGGGGTGTTGGTCTTGGTGCCGGATGACTTGATCCCGGCGGCATAAACCAGTCCGTTGTTCACGGCTACCGCATAAATATAATTGGTCACGCCCGGCGCGCCGAATTGCACGTCCCAATGCTCGTCGCCCGGAACCGCGCCCAGCCGGGAAAATGATGAAAGCAACAAAACGGCTGCGGCCATTCCGCAGCCCGGGATTGGCGGAAAAAACGCCTGGATTTTCATAAGGCTATTCTGATTCAGCTACACAAAGTTTCGCCCCTTTGGCAGTCATATTATTCTATCCAACCCCGAATCCGGCGGCCAAGCAAAAAATGTCCTTCGGCGACAATGAATTGCCCGCCGGAGCGCGAGTTGTCTCAACTCGCAGGTACCACCTCTGCGCAAAACGATTCGTAAATATTTTCCAGACTGGAAGTTGCTTCCGGACGTGCTGCGGTTTGGGACAAGCCGCGCGCCGTGTTATAATTTCCGTTCCAAAATATACTTCCCCGCCCGTCCGGAGCGGAATAGGGTTTGACACCGATGAACCCGATTCAACCCATTACCATACCGCCCCGGGAAATCAACGTGGTCGAGCCCATCAGCCCGGCGTTGGAGCGGGTGAAGCGCGTGTTGTTCCAGCCGTTCGACCTCGGCAAGTGGTTCGTCATCGGCTTTTGCGCGTGGCTGGCCTTTCTGGGGGAAGGCGGAGGGTTTAATTTCCATGTGCCGGGCGGCGGTGGCAGACATGGTTACGGCGGCGAAAATCTCCGGCATGAGTTCGAGCACGCCAAAGATTTTGTATTGAACAATCTTGGCTGGATTGGGCCATTGGTTGCGGCAGTGGTGGTCATCGGTTTGGGGCTTTGGCTGCTCTTTCTCTGGCTCAACAGCCGGGGCAAGTTCATGTTCCTGCACTGTGTGGCGCTCGACCAGGCGGAGGTTTCAAGACCGTGGTGCCAGTTCGCACCCGAGGGAAACAGCCTGTTCCTGTTCCGGCTGGGACTGGGGCTGATCGGATGGGTGCTCACCCTGCCACTGGTGGCGTTGATTGTCATGATGATTTTCCGGATGGTGCAACGCGGCGAACCTGACGTCGGCGGCATACTCGGCGCGGTTGGCCTTGGGCTGGGACTGATTGGGGTGGCCATGGTGTTTGCCATAATTCACAAGCTCACGACGGATTTTGTGGTGCCGATCATGTTTCTGCGGCGTATCCGGTGCTTGAAAGCCTGGCGGGAGTTGTGGGGACTGCTCTCAGCCGACGCGGGCCAGTTCATCCTGTATTTCCTGTTCTCGATCGTGCTGGCAATGGCCATCGGCTTGATGGTCATGATGGTCATGTTTGCAACCTGCTGTTGTTGTTGTTTGATGCTCCTGCCCTACGTGGGCACGGTGTTGCTGCTGCCGGTCCTGATGTTCAAACGATGCTATTCGCTCTGCTTTCTGGCCCAGTTCGGCCCGGAGTACGACGTGTTCCCGCCCCCACCCCCGGCTCCGCAATCGCCAGGATTGCCGCCGATGCCGGTCGCACCACCAGTGATGTGAAACAGCTTTGCACCTGTCGATCCGACCACAACCGGATTGAAACCGGCGGCTTCCCCTTTACTCAAACCACGCGAGTTTGGATTTGTTGGTGAGGTAGAGCAGGCCCAACAATCGCATCTCAACGGTGATCCCATAGAGGCTGATGAATGCGCTGATAATTGTCGGCAGCATGGGTATTCCGGTCAGGTCTAACAACATCTGGCTGCCGTGCATCAGGGCAATGATCGCGAGGAATATCCCGCAAATGGCCAGATAAGGCAGCGGGACCTTTCCGATGCCGGAAAAAATGATGATGGGATTCAAGCCGGCAATACTGTCCGCAAGACACACGGTCAAAATGGCCATCGGCAGGCAGAACAGTCCCAGCAACAACAGCGGCACGCCCGCCAGCGGGGACACGAACAGCTGGACCGCGAAACCGGGTCCCAGACAGAGGAACCAGATGACGCCAAACTGAAAAAAGGGAACCACCAGATCGTCCCAGAAACCCGATATCTCCGGCCAATCGGGCATCTTCTCCTCGCCCTGGGAGGACGCCTGGACAATGTTTTGCATGAACGCGAACAGATAGCCGACACTCATGATGAGACAAAGCCAGTAAGCGATTCCAATGGATCCCGCATACCTGAAGTGCGACAAAATCATGCGCCCGCCATCCAGGAAGCTGAAAACAACCGTTCCGCAAACCAGCAAAATCGCGCCATCCTTCTTGAGGGGATAGGAAAATGCCTCCCGCCAGAGGGCAAAGAAATTGTCGGGGACTGGCATCAGGAGACGCTTGTATTCGGTCACGCTCACGCAACTGCCGCCGCACTTCGGGCAGGCGCGGAAAAACTGTCCGCCCACCCGGGTGGTTCGCACACAAGCCGTGCAGAATGCGCCGCCGCATTTGACACAACACCACCGGGCGGCAGCTTGGGGATGCTGGCTGCACACGTCCGTGTTGACGGCAACTGGAATGCCGCCGGGATTTGCCGCCAATGAGTCCCGGCCTGCGCCCGAAGGCATTCCGGCAGAATTGGCTGCCGGGGCCATGACGGAGTCGTCCTGACAGATCATGGGCACCGTTCCCAGGCACAAGACCTGTCCGGGATGAAGCACCGCCTGTTGAATGGGTTGTCCGTCGATGAAGGTCCCGTTGGTGGAGTTCAAATCCCACACGGTGATGACGCCGTCCTTCAGTTCAATCTGACAATGATGGCTGGAAATGGAATCGTCGCGGACTTGATAATCGTTGTCTTCGACCCGTCCCAGCCGGTTCAATCCCGGTTTGAGCAGGATCTCCTGCAAACCGTGCGGACTTCCTTCCATGCGCAGCCGCACCATAAATCCAGTGGATTGAATTTACCTGATGGTTAACCTTCGATTTTCAAAACAAGGTTAAAGAACCAAACCGTTGCGGTCAATTCATTTTGACAACGGCCGGTGCCTTTGATAGACGGCTAATACTGTGAGCACGCTGCTCGTCACTTACGACGGATTCGCCTTCCGGGAAAATGAACAAGAGCAGGCGCTTCCCGGCCGCTTCCGGTTCACCTTCGGCGACCTTCAATTTGAACATGCGTCCGGCACCTTGGCACTGCCTTTGTCCCGCCTGATCCTCGACCAAACCTCTGCCGGCAACCTGGTGTTTCACGATGCCGAAACGGGCTGGTGGATCGAATCCGCGGACGGGCGGATTTTGAACGATGTTTTTCTCCTCCGTCAGATGCATCTCCGCGCCCAGGCGCGCGCATTGCGCGAACGGCGCGAAGGGAATCGCAGTCTCAAATACGCGCTGATATTTTTGGCCGGTTTCGCGGTGGTTTTTTTCATCGGATGGTTGCTGGCAAAGGCCGCCGCCAATTCCCTGGCCAATCACGCCCCCGTTGCGTGGGAGGAACATCTGACGGACAAGGTCATCGCCGAACATCCGAAATTGTTCGTCACTGACACCAATGATGCCCGCATTACCGTCGTCACCCAGTTGGTGGCGCGCCTGGCCGCCGCCCTGCCGCCGGCGGAGCGCCGTTATCAATTTCGGGCCGCCCTGATTGACCGGCCCGTGGTCAATGCCTTTGCCATGCCGGGCGGTAGGATCTTTGTCTTTACCGGCCTGCTGGACCGTGTCCAAAAACCGGAGGAACTGGCCGGCGTGCTCGCGCACGAAATGGCCCATGTCACGCAACGGCATGGCCTGCGAAAACTCATCGCCGGCGGCGGACCTTATTATGTCCTGCGGCTGTTCGTCAGCGACCAGCAGGGAGTATTGTCAGCCATCAGCGCCGGCTCTCAAATGCTGGTCAATCAGTATTATTCGCGGGACGTGGAACACGAGGCGGACACCATCGGATGGCATTACCTGATGGCGGCCAATATTGACCCGCGCGGCCTTGCTGATTTTTTCCAACTTCAGACGGAGGGCGAAGTCGCCACCACCATTCCCGAAATGTTCCGCAGCCATCCCGCCACCAGCGAACGCATCGCCTCCCTGAACAAACTTTGGGAGCAAAGCAGCCGCAAAACCGGCTTTGTGGACCTGTCGGCTGAAACCAACAAGCCTTGAACCGCGCGCTGCCCATCCTGGCACTCCGGCCGTCTGGAGATTACGGGCCAAGCTTCGCGCGATAAAACCGGCGTGGATACAGGGCGCTGTTGGGGTCGGTGAAATCGTAAACGCCGGCGGCATTGGTCAACACCGGTGTCCAGGAGGCGAAGTTGGTTGTGGCTTGGATGATGTTGGTCAGGCCGCCGATGCCCATCAAGCGCATTTGAAATTGTTTGTTGGTCAGCCAAGCCGGGTTGGCCAGTTGCGGTGTGTTGAAGTTGGCCGACTCGTTCCAGCGGCCCAGATAATAGGACGGTTTGTTTCCCGCAAGGCGAAATGAACCGCCAACAAAGAGATCCGAGCCGGAGGAATAGAGCGCCAGGGCGGTCGAGGAAACGCCGCTGCCAAGCGGTGACCACGTTGTGCCGTCCCACTTGGCGATACGGTCGACCGTGACGCCGCCGATGTTCGTAAACGTGCCACCGGCGTAAAGATTGGTGCCGACCGCAGCCAAGCCGTCGATGACCCCTTTGCCGACCACGCCGCCGCCAACGTCGGTCCAATTGTTGCCGTTCCAACGGGCAATCTGGCTCACGGTCACTCCGCCGGCGTTGATGATGCCGGCCCCGGCGAAATAAACGTTCGTGCCTACGACGGCAATGGAGGTGGCATTCGTATTGAGGCCGGTGCCCATCGGCCAAGCATAGGTGCCATCGAAATGCACGGCATAAACACAATCGGTGCAGTTCTCGAAGAGACTGTCGCATTCGGTAAGGGTGAGCCGGCCGCTGGCATAGATGTTGGTGGTTCCCCTTGGTCGAAGCCCCGACCGGCGACAGCTCGCGCGGCCTAGGCAGCGGCCACTGGCAGGCATTTCTGCCGTTGTGGCTGCAGAAAAGTTTCGGCGACTGGACAATTTACGGCGGCGGCGGCTATGGCATCAACCCGGGGGCGGGAAATCAAAATTGGGGATTTGGCGGGGCGGTGCTCCAGTGCCAGGTGCGGAATAATGTCCTGGTCGGCGGTGAAATTTTTCACCGCACCGCCATGCAAACTGGTGGCCGGGACGACACCGCGTTCAACGTGGGAACCGTCATTGATTTCACCAAACATCAGCATCTGCTCTTTTCCGCCGGCCGTTCAATTGACGGCCCGACGGATTTTCAAGTTTACATCGCCTGGCAGTTCACCTTCGGCCCGGAATTCTTTCATTCGATTGCCCGTTCGTTTCGAAAGTGAATGTTGAACAACCAGGGAATCAAGCATTGGCAGCCTGTTAAAGTCGTAGGAGACGATGTGAGGAGTCTCTAACTTGTCCTTCAGAAACCGAAGAAATTTGAGACTCGTCACCTCGTCTCCTACAGAAAAAAGAGATTCTCAACGAACCGGTTGCCTGTCCGGTTTTTCTTTGTTGCTTGGTTTCTTTGTTGTTCAATTGATTCGTGACTGAAACGCGGGAAATTCTGGCCATCGCCATTTTCGCCTTCACCTACGTCCTCATCAGCGGGCGGCGGCTGAAAATGCTTCCGCTCAACCGTCCCGCTGCGGCGTTGCTCGGCACGGTGCTGATGGTGGCCGCCGGCGTGCTGACACCGGAACAGGCTTACCGCGCGGTGGATTACAACACGCTCGTGCTGTTGCTGGGCATGATGCTCATCTCGGCGTATCTGAACCTGGCCGGGTTCTTCGCCTGGGCGGCCAATTACATCCTGAAGGCGGCGAAGACACCGCAACGCTTGCTGCTCTACCTCATCATCACCTCGGGCGTGCTGTCGGCGTTGCTCGTCAATGACACGGTGTGCCTCATGCTGACGCCGTTGGTCGTGGCCGTGATCGTGCGCGGGCGGCTGCCGTTGGCTCCGTATCTGCTCGCCCTGGCCATGAGCGCCAATCTCGGCAGCGTGGCCACCCTCGTCGGCAATCCGCAGAACATGATCATCGGCAGCTTCTCGCAACTCCCGTTCGTGCATTTCTCCGCGTCACTGTTACCCGTGGCCATCGTCGGCCTGGCCATTGAATACGCCGTGCTGCGTCTCGGCTTCGGCAAAATGCTGCGCACAGCCCGGATCGAGCGAAACGAAGACCCCGTGCCGTCGCTCGACCGCCCGTTGATGACGATTGCGCTGGGCGCGTTGGTGCTCGTGTTCGCCGGTTTTGTCGCCGGTTTCAACCTGGCTTGGACGGCGCTGGCGGGCGGAGCGTTCGTGATGGTGCTGGCGCGCCGCGACACCCATCAGGTGCTCAAGCTCGTGGACTGGCATCTGCTCGTGTTCTTTGCCGCGCTGTTCGTTGTGGTGGAAGGACTGAACACCACCGGCTTGCCGGACCAGGCCTACTCGCGTTTGCGCGGCATGTTCGGCGCCACGGAAACCTCGCAAGCCTGGAACCTCGCGTGGTTTTCGGTGGCCGGCTCCAATATTTTTTCCAATGTGCCATTTGTGCTCGTGGCCGGGAAATGGATCCCCAATTTCGCCAATCCCGCCCTGATGTGGAAGGTGCTGGCGCTGGCCACCACCTTTGCCGGCAACCTCACCATCCTCGGCTCGGTGGCCAACATCATCGTGGTGGAATCCGCCCGGGGCCATTGCGAAATGGGTTTTTGGGATTACGCCCGGTTCGGCATCCCCCTCACGATTCTGACCACAGTCGCCGGCATGGCAATTCTGCTCCTCCTCGGCTGATTATGGCGGACAATTCTCCAACCCCGCGCACCCGATGGCTCAACCGCACCGTCCTCGGCATCGGGCTGGCGTCGCTGCTCAGTGATTGGTCGCACGAAATCGCCACGACGGTTCTGCCCGCGTTTCTCGCGTCCATGGGCGCGGCGGCGGCGTGGCTCGGCGCAATCGAAGGTATCGCTGACGGCCTGTCCAGCTTCGCCAAGATGGCGTCCGGCTTTTACACGGATAAATTCCAACGCCGCAAACCCATCGTCGTCGTTGGCTATCTCGTCACCGCGCTCGGCACGGCATCTTTCGGACTGGCCACCGCCGCGTGGCATATTTTGATCTCGCGCTCGCTCGCGTGGCTCGGACGCGGCGTGCGCACGCCCGTGCGCAAGGCGCTGCTCGCCGCCGCCGTCACGCGCGAAACCTACGGCCGCGCCTTCGGCTTCGAGCGGATGATGGACACCATCGGCGCGATTGTCGGTCCGGCCACGGCTTTTGTTTTGTTCGCTGCGCTGCACCACAATTACCGCCGGGTGTTCCTGCTGACGCTCATTCCCGGCGTTTGCGCCGCCGGAGTGATTGCATTTCTGGTCCGGGAAAAGGAGCGCAAACCCGTGGCGCACATCTCGTTCGGCGAACGGCTGCGTTTGTTGCCGCAGCCTTACCGGAAATTTCTCGTCGCCGTCGGAATTTTCGGCGCGGGCGACTTTGCCCCCACGCTGTTGATCCTGCTGGCGACGCAAAAGCTCACGCCGCTGTTGGGCCCGGTCAGGGCCGCCAGCGTCGCCGTCGGGTTTTACGTGTTGCGAAACATTTATTACGCCGGGTTTGCCTATGTGGCGGGCGGTCTGGCGGACCGCTTCAAAAAACAATACGTGCTCGCGTCCGGTTATGCGCTGGCAGCGGTGATGGCGGTGTTAATTGTGGCTGCGCCGATGACGATCTGGCTGCTCGGCATTATTTTTATTCTCAGCGGCATGCACGTGGCAATCGGGGAAACGCTGGAAGACTCGTTCTGCGCGGAACTGGCGGGCGAGGAACAACACGGCATGGCGTTCGGCGTGCTGGCAACGGTGAACGGCATCGGCGATTTCCTGTCCAGCATCATCGTCGGCGCTTTGTGGACCGCCTTCGGTACCAGCATCGCCTTCGGCTACAGCGCGGCATTGTTTTCCCTCGGCGCGTTGTTGGTTTTGCAGACCAGACCGGCCAAGCCAGTGAATTGACGGGACGGTAATGCTTGCCTAAACTCTACGTATGGTAAAAAAGGCCGGTACAAAAGGCAGGGTGGGCAATCCCTTGTCCACCGACGGCTCGCAACTGCGACCAAGCAACAGGGCATTGGACTACCTCTTTGTCCACTACCAGCCGATGGACGATAAGTTAAAAAAGCTAGTCAATGATCTGCCACGCATTGCGGACGGCTTATACAGCTACGTTCAGGAATCGGCGACGAATTTTCTGCGGGGTTATGGCCCCAACCCGCTGGTTCGTGCCAGGAAAAACTTCCTGGCGATTTTTTCGGGCGAACACCGCTCTAAGTCAAAAGCACTGGCCATGAGTATTTTTGACCTTCAAATGACCATTGTTTTTGGGGCGCTATCGAAGCATCTGGACAACAGGGACATCGCCTCTGTTTTAGTGGATGCCCTGATATTTCAGGCGACCGGTTTCGAGGCCGGTTCTCCCACCCAAGAAGAACTTATGTTCGGGGGAACACAGAACACGCGGGGAATCCACAAGTTTCAGTTGGCCCACCAGAGATTACCGCACATTGGGGACATCGAAGCGTGGACTTTTGGAAAAGAGTTTAGCGCCATTGAATCAGGCAGTCCGCTGGATTTTGTAAACATTGTTGCCGTCTCCTCGTTTTCACTTATCATGCGAGTCAGAGCGTCTTGGCTGATCAAGTATTTCCTTTACGGTACGCATCCGACTAAACAGGACGAGGAGTCTCTAAAAACCGCACTCGACAAGCAAAAGGAAGACTTGAAGAAGTTGTCTGATTCGATGGTTGATTCGTTTTCCAATACCGAGGGTGCCTGATGCGACAACTGAAAGAGACTATTTACCCAGAGACAATCGACACTTCAAAATTATCCTCTTGTCATCTCATCGTCATAGATGGCGACGACGGCTCTGGCAAAACTCCACTGGCCCACAAAATTGCTGATGCCTTGGGAGCCAAAGTAATTTCCCTCGATAATTACTTGCATGAAGATGGACGGCCATACTGTGACCAGATTAAATACGATTCCCTGAAAAACGACATTTTGTCGAGCAGCCAAAAAGTTGTCATCGAGGGCGTCTGTGCGCTGAAAATACTCGCCAAAATCAATGTGGACCACGATTACCACATATTCACGAAGTGTGTCGTATGCGGTAACAGGGATTACGACGACTATTTGGACGAACGGAGGCCATGGAACAGGAAACTGGCGCGTGACATTATTCTGTACTACAGGGAGTTCAAGCCCTTTGACAGTTGCAACGAAACCCAAACACGCCTTATCGACGTAGAGTAAAGTTAGACTAAACGTCCTCCCTCAACCCGGCCTTCTCCCCACGGAGAAGGAGAATAGTTCGCCGCCTTCTCAAAAATTCGCGCGACTGGATTTGCCGGATGCTCATCCGCAAAATCAAGAACGTGCGATTGCTGTTCCTTCTCCCCGGGGGAGAAGGTCAGGTTGAGGGCGAGCGTTAAAACAAACTTTTCAGTCTTCCCGCCATTCCCTAAATTCGCCTCATGGCTGAAATCGCCCGCGCCCGCCAGCTCCGCAAGGATGAAACCCGGGCGGAAAAGCTAATGTGGCGCTGGCTGCGTGCCCGGCGTTTCAACGGCTACAAGTTCCGCCGCCAGCATCCCATCGGCATTTACTATCTGGATTTCTTTTGCGAGGAAGCGGAATTGAATGTGGAACTGGACGGCAGCCAGCATGGTTTTCCCGACCAGCGCAAGCACGACTTGGAACGGGAAAAGTTTCTGCAATCTCGCGGCATCAAAACTCTGCGGTTCTGGAATTCGCATCTGCGACGCAACGCCCAGAGCATCCGAGATATGATTTTCAATGAGTTGCAAACCCGCGCACCGCATCCGTTGCCGGAATACACGAAGCCAATGAATTCCGCAGGGAAAAGTTAGATTAAACACTCTCCCTCATCCCGGCCAATCTCATACCTTCACCCGGTTCCGCGTTGCGGAACCACCCTCTCCCATCCAATGGACGAGGGACAAGAGGGAGAATCATTCACCGTCTCCTTGAAAATTCGCGTGTTTCGGATATTTCGCGGTTCGTTTTCAATCAGCCTTGCAGGCTTTCCATTCGTGTTTATCCGTGTCTTTCGTGGTTTAAAATTGGATTGTCCCCGGCTCCATTTCACGGCAGGCCAACGCCGCTGCGCCTTGATTTTCCCGGTCCCGCCCGCCATGGAAGGGCGCACCCTGACCCGCAAAAAACCTTGTCTGCGCGGGCTGCTGACATTATCAATGATGGCTATGGCGTTGAATGCTCCCAATGTGCCCGGTCGGGGTTTCGATAAATTGGCAGACAAGGCCCTGCTGGCCATGCAACAGCGCGCGGTGGAACTCAAGGTCAAAGGGGTGGCCGTTGTCGCCTGCAGCGAAGGCGACAATGTCAAATCCTGGTCGTCGAAAATGTTGGTGGTGGGCAATCTGACCACCGGCCCTTCCCAGAACGACCCCGCCGGAGCGAATCTGCTCGCCATTGCCTATAACAAAGCCGCGGAAATGGCGGCTACGCTCAAACCCAGCGGCAGCGCGGGCCGCCCTCCCATGAAAGGCGAATTAGGCTGGCAAGGCGGAGTGATGGCGAAGGGACGAACGGGACTTTTGATCGCGGCCTTCAGCGGAGGGCCGTCCGCGGACGACGTAAAAATTTCCCAGGCCGGCCTCGCGGTCCTGGCCGGAACGCTGTAATCCTCCGGCGCATTAACCGTCGTCAATCCGCCTGTCCGCTCTGCGGGATCCGAGCCTAAAATGGGTTTCTTTTGCGCCTTTTCGCGGCAAAGATTTCGTGTGTTTCGTGTCTTTCGTGGTTTCCATCTTCGCTACGCTTCGACGCGACAAGTGACGTGCCGTTCTTCCCAAAGTAATTCGCGCCAATTCGTGAAATTCGCGTCAAGGTGTTTCCGCCTCCAAAATTGAATTGTCCCCAGCTTCGTTTCGCGGCAAGCTGTGCGCTCCTATGCGACAGGTCAACCTTGGCATGATTGGCGGCGGCACCGTGGGCAGCGGCGTGTTTCACGCGCTCCAGCTCAACGGTGGCCTCATGGCCTCGCGCATCGGCATCAAGGTCAACGTCCGCAAAGTCGCCGTGAAGGCCTTCAACGAACCGCGGCCATATCAAATCCCGCGTTCGCTCATGACGACCGACTGGCAAAGCGTCATCGCCGACCCGCAGGTGGACATCGTCACCGAACTCGTCGGCGGCACAACCATCGCCCGGACCATGGTTCTCGCCGCGCTCAAGCTCGGCAAACCGGTCGTCACGGCCAACAAAGCGTTGCTGTCCGCGCACGGCGAAGAGCTGTTTGCCGCGGCCAAGAAATACGGCACGAATCTTTATTACGAGGCCAGCGTTTGCGGCGGTATTCCCATCATCAAATCGCTGCGCGAAGGGTTCGTCGGCAACCGCATCAACGCGTTGTATGGCATCGTCAACGGCACCTGCAATTACATCCTCACCCGGATGAAGCTGGAAGGTGCGGACTTCGACGTCGTGCTCGCCGACGCGCAAAAGCACGGCTACGCCGAGACGCCGCCGGATCTGGACATTGACGGCCACGACGCCGCGCACAAGATCGGCATTCTGGCGTCGCTTGCGCATGGCTTTTGGGTGAACCCGAAAAAAATCCACGTCGAAGGCATTCGTCATGTTTCCGCATTGGACATCAAATTTGCCAATGAACTTGGTTACACAATCAAGCTCCTGGGGATTATCAAGCGAATTGACGATTTACGATTGACGATTGACGTGGCCAAAAACAAACCGGCTCGTAAATCGAATATCGCAAATCGTAAATGCAAAGTGCAGGTTTCGGTTTATCCGACGCTCGTGCCAAACGCGCATGTTCTCGCCAGCGTGAACCACGTGTTCAACGCCGTGTTTGTGCGCGGCGACATCGTGGGCGACACGTTGTTTTACGGTCGCGGCGCGGGCAAGGACGCCACGGCCAGCGCGGTGCTGAGCGATCTGGCGGACGCGGCGCTGGACTTGAAGTCCGGCAGCCAACAGCGCGTGCCGCCATTCGTGCCACACGAATGCGCCGGGGCGGTCGTGCCGATCACAGACGCCGTCTCGCAATATTTTCTCCGACTCAACGTCGTGGACCGTCCGGGCACGCTGGCCAAAATCGCCGCCATTTTCGGCGCGGCGAAAATCGGCATCTCGTCCGTCATCCAGCCCGAAGGCCACGAAGGCAGGAGCGTGCCGCTGATTTTCATGCTGCATTACGCGACCAACGGCGCGGTCAACGGCGCCTTGAAGAAAATCAGCCGGTTGCCGGTCGTCAAAGGCCAGCCGGTGATGATTCGCGTCGAAAATTTTGAATAAGGACTAATATCGGCGAATTGCCTTTTGGAGTGAATTCAGCCATCTTAAAGACATGAGCGACAAGCAGCTTGCCTTGAAAACGATTGAGCGCCTGCCCGACGACGCGAGTTTGGATACCATCGCGCAGCGGTTGGAGTTCGTCGCTGGAATTCGCAAGGGACTGGATCAAATCAAAAAGGGCGAGACCGTGCCGCATGAAGAGGTCAAACGCCAACTGGCGACATGGCTTTCAAAATAATCTGGTCGCAGCAGGCGCGCGAGGATTTACGGGACATCGTGACTTTCATTGCTCTCGATAATCCGACCGCCGCCGGGTCTTTTGGATATTTGCTGATGACGAAAGTGGATGCGCTGGCGCAATTTCCACGATTGGGACGGGTTGTGCCGGAAGAGAATGATGAAGATATTCGTGAAATTATTTTTCGCTCATATCGGATTGTTTATCAGGTGATTGAGAAACAACAGTTTGTCGCCATCGCGCGGGTCTGGCACGGTGCGCGGGGCGAGCCTGAAATTCCTGAGCGATTGAATTCTTAATCATGTTGATAGTTCAAAAATACGGCGGAACGTCGGTCGGCAACCCTGACCGCATCAAAAATGTCGCGGCGCGCGTAGCCAGATACCGCGCCAAGGGCGACCAGATCGTCGTCGTCGTCTCCGCGATGAGCGGCGTGACGGATAATTTAATCAAGCTGGCCAAAGAAATCATGCCGCTGCCCAGCGAACGTGAGATGGACGTGCTGCTCGCCACCGGCGAACAGCAGACCATCGCGCTCACGGCCATTGCGCTGCACGCGTTGAACGTCCCGGCCGTATCGCTCACCGGCCCGCAGGCGGGCATCGTCACCGACGTGGTCCACACCAAAGCCAGGATCCACAATATCACGCCGAAGAAAGTCCACGAGCTTCTGAAATCGGGCAACGTCGTCATCGTCGCCGGTTTCCAAGGCGAGACGCCCGAGGGCCAGATCACGACGCTGGGCCGCGGCGGTTCGGATCTGACGGCCATTGCGCTCGCCGCCGCGCTCCAGGCCGACCTCTGCCAGATTTACACGGACGTGGATGGTGTTTATACCGCCGACCCGCGCATCGTGCCGGCCGCGAAGAAGCTGCCGGAGATTTCCTACGATGAAATGCTCGAACTCGCCAGCCTCGGCGCGAAGGTGATGCAAAGCCGTTCGGTTGAATTTGCCAAAAAATTCGGAGTGGTTTTTGAAGTCCGCTCCAGCTTGAATGACAACCCCGGAACCATTGTGAAAGAAGAAACCAAAAGCATGGAAGGCATCGTCGTGCGTGGTGTCTCGCTCGACAAAAACCAGGCCAAAATCACGCTCGTCGGCGTGCCCGACAAGCCCGGCGTGGCCGCGCGCATTTTCAAGGCGCTCGGCGACGCGACGGTGAACGTGGACATGATCGTGCAAAACATCAGCCACGGCACCGGCACGCCCCAAACGGACATTTCCTTTACGGTGGACAAGCCGGACCTGCTCAAGGCGCAAAAGGTCATTGACGGAATGAAAAAAGAACTCGGCCTGCGCAACGTGATCACCGCTGAGAAAATCGGCAAGCTGTCCATCTGCGGCGTCGGCATGAAAAGCCACACGGGCGTGGCCGGAAAACTTTTTGAAACGCTGGCCAGGGAAGGTGTGAACATTGACATGATTTCGACGAGCGAAATCAAAATTTCCGTCGTGATTGATTTAACGAAGGGCGAAGCCGCAATGAAGGCCGTTCACGCGGCGTTTATTGGTTGATGCCGCCGCACCGCCCTCCTACCGGTTAGTGGTGTGAGGAGAAATGAAAAGTTGCGAATACTGCGGAAAGCAATATGCCGATGATGTTGCGGTTTGTCCGGTTGACGGGCAGCCGGTCATAAATCAGGAGGAAAAACAAGGAAAGCTCGCGGTCCAACCTAAAGCCACTAAAACAGCCTTCAATGTCAAACTGGTTTCTCCCCTTTCGTCCGCCGGCAAATACCGGATTTTTGTCGAACGAAGCGACCTGCTTTTCATTCAGATTGAGGGAGGATCAAGATCCGTTTTGGAAGCGGCGGCTCCTTTCATCGGTCCGGCCGGCAATTTAATTCCACTGACCCTGTGGCTGTTCGGCAAAAGAAAAACCAAAGCAAAACTCCAACGGCTTGAAGAAGGCGACCCGGAGGAATTGCTTCGCGAAAGCGAAAACAATTTCAAGTTGAACCTGGCCGAAATTCGCGACGCTGCAATCGAAGCCCCGGCATTTTTTCAGACCAGTGGAAAGGCCGGGCGGCTGAATTTTTCAGTGCGGCACGGAGAGAAAATCAAGTGCGAGTTTGATAATGACACCGAAATGAACGAGGCAATTCACCTGCTCACTCCGCTGTTGAATTCAACTTTGAAAGTGAGCGTGGAATGGAACGGCGAAAAACGACGATTTGAAAGGAAGAAAACAATTTGACCCGCTGAATCCATACTGCTACCTTTACAAGGTGAATCGCAATTTGAATCTGAATCTGCTGCTAAACGCGCTGCGGTTGTGCCGCGCGGCGGTCGGGTTCTGATTCGTTCACAAGATTTATCGAACCCCACTGCCAGACGGCGGTGGGGTTTTTTGTTTTGCCTGTAGCGGCGCTCTGTGAGCGTCGCCAAAAAACATGAAATTAATGATAGAAAAAGATTTCCGGCGGTCACAGACCGCCGCTACAAATTAGGAACAACATGCACAAACAACCGTCGAAAAAATACCGTCCGTTCCCGCCGGTCAGTTTGCCCGACCGGCAGTGGCCGAACCGCGTCCTTACCCACGCGCCCATCTGGTGCAGCGTGGATTTGCGCGACGGCAACCAGGCGCTCGCCGTGCCAATGAACGTGAGCCAGAAGCTCGAGCTCTTCCAGACGCTCGTGAAATGCGGCTTCAAGGAAATCGAAGTTGGTTTCCCGTCGGCATCGAACACCGAGTTTGCGTTCAACCGCCGGCTGATCGAGGAAAAACGCGCGCCGGACGACGTGTGGCTCCAGGTGCTCGTGCAGGCGCGTGAAGATTTGATTGAGCGCACAGTTGAATCGCTGGTCGGCGCGAAGAAGGCCATTATTCATCTTTATAACTCGACCTCCCCCGCCCAACGCCGTGTCGTGTTCGGCAAATCGAAGGAGGAAATCGTCGGGGTCGCCGTGCGCGGTGCGCAATGGATCAAAAACCGGTTGCCCCGGCTCAAGGGCACGGAAGTCATGCTCCAGTATTCGCCGGAAAGTTTCAGCGCCACGGAAATGGAATTTGCGAAGGAAATTTCCGAAGCGGTCATGGACGTGTGGCAGCCGACACCGAAGCGGAAGATGATTTTGAATCTGCCCGACACCGTCGAGGTCGCGATGCCGAACGTTTATGCCGATCAAATCGAGTGGATGTGCCGGAACATCAAAAACCGCGAGTCGCTCATCATTAGTCTCCACGCGCACAATGACCGCAACACCGGCGTGGCGGCGACGGAACTCGGCCTGCTCGCGGGTGCGGACCGCGTCGAAGGCACGCTCTTTGGCAACGGCGAGCGCACGGGCAATCTCGACATCGTCACCGTGGCATTGAACCTTTACCAGCACGGCATTGACCCGAAGTTGGATTTCACGGACCTCAATTCCATCATCGAGGTTTACGAACGTTGCACCGGCATGACCGTGCCCGCGCGCCAGCCTTATGCGGGCGAACTGGTTTTCACGGCGTTCAGCGGTTCGCACCAGGACGCCATCCGGAAAGGTTTGAACGAATGGAAGAGCGACCGCTGCGAATACTGGGATGTGCCCTATCTCACGATTGACCCAAGGGACATCGGGCGCGAATATCGCGAGGTCATCCGCGTCAACAGCCAGTCCGGCAAAGGCGGCGTGGCGTATTTGTTGGAGAGCCAGTTCGGCATCGAGTTGCCCAAGGACATGCAGCGCGAGTTTGGGCCGATTGCCAACGACGAGGTGGACAAACTCGGCCGGGAAGTCACCGGCGCGGAGTTAAAGGCGATGTTCTGGCGCGAATACATCGAACGCGCCAAGCCGTGGCAGCTCAAGCGTTTTGAAACCGAGAGCAAAAACGGCGTCGTCCGTTGCCGCGCAAAATTTTTGCGCGACGGCAAGCCGGTCGAACTTTCCGGCGAAGGCAACGGCCCGCTCGCCGCACTCGTCCACGGTTTCAGCAAAATCGGTGTGCCCCGTTTTGAAATTGCCAGTTACAGCGAGCATGCCTTGAGTTCCGGCGAAGAGGCCGCTGCGATTGCTTACATTCAAATCAAGCACGCCGATGGCAAGACCCGCTGGGGCGCGGGCGTGGACACGAACATCGAGCTCGCGTCCGTGCGCGCCGTGTTGAGTGCGTTGAACCGGTCGTAATCAAATGACACCAAATGTTTTGTGTCATCCTTCAGGGTGTTCGGACAGGAAAGGAAACCGCCTGTGCAACACCAGCCAGCGGCATTATGTTTGTAACCAAGCCATTTCCGGCTCGTCAAACAGGGACGAATGGTTTAGTTTCCAGAACCGATCATGAAATTACGGCGCATTTTTGTTTGTGGAGTCGCAGGCATCGTTCTTGCCGGCGGAAGACTTTTGGCGGCGGACAGCAATCCCACCAACGCGGTGGCAACCACCGCGGCGGTTTATGTGCCGGATATGTCGCATCAAAACGAGCCGTTGCCCGATGGCGTGCTGGCTTGGAACGGCCTGACGCAGGAAACCACAGTGGCAGCGGATGCCGGCAATGCCCACTTTGTTTTCAGTTTTACCAACATCGCAACGGCTTCTGAAACCGTCCTGGTCACCAACGTCACGACCAGCACCAACATCACGGCGGTCACCAATTCGTCTTTTGTCTGGTTCAAAAAAAATTCCCTCGTCACCAACCTTTCCAAGACCACCAGCATCACGACGAACAACGTTATCGAGCCGGTTCCTGTGGCCATTTTGGAGGTGCATCCGTCCTGCGGCTGCACCACGGCACAATTGCCGCCGTTGCCCTGGATCATTGCGCCCGGCACCAACGGACAGTTTGGCCTCACGGTCAACCTGGCGGGAAGAAGCGGAATGCAGGTCAAGACGGTCAATGTCAAGACCGATAAGGGCTTCAAACAGCTCATCCTCAAAATCAACATTCTGCCACCGGTGGTTTCAACCCAATCCGATGCCGACCGCGCGCGTGCCTTGGAAATGGCCAAGGCCGACCGGCAGGCGGTTTTCCGCGGTGATTGCGCGACCTGCCACGTCAAACCCGGCACGGGCAAATACGGCAAGCCGCTTTATGACGCCGTCTGTGCCATCTGCCATGAATCCAAAACGCGCGCCAGCATGGTCACGGATCTGCACAACCTCAAAACACCGACCAATGTGGATTTCTGGCAAACCTGGATAGCACATGGCAAGGCCGGCTCGCTGATGCCTGCGTTTTCCACCGCCGATGGTGGTCCGCTCTCGGACATGCAAATCACCTCTCTCACCGGTTATCTGAACGCGACGATTCCATCCCAATTCCCTGCAAATAAATAACTAAGCTTGGATTCCAGCGGGGAATTTGATTTTTTTGTTGCCAAGTTGGACATTATTGTCTAAATTCTGGACAATCTATTGCCAAAAATCAGTTTTTATGGTGTAAAATGTAAAAAGAAAGGCTATGGCTGTTTCAGCGCAATTCCGATCACAAACCATTCCGAAGCTTTATTTTGTCAAGGGTTATGTATTCCAGATATCGTGGTCATGGCTTTTACGCCAATGCTGGACCCTGATAATCTTGGCCGTCTTGGGAACATTGAGCTATCTGTTAATCAGCCGCTATATCGTCCAATCCGTTCAGGTGGTAGGCTCCAGCATGTATCCCACCCTGACCGACTCGGGACGTTATTGGTTGAACCGGTTCTACTATGTCATCAGCGAGCCGCGACAAAACGACATCGTCGCCCTGAAAGATCCGCGCGATAATACGCTCGAGGTCAAACGCATCATCGCCATGCCGGGACAATCGGTCTATCTCAAAGACGGCCGGGTTTACGTAAATGGCAAGCTGTTGAGTGAACCCTATCTCCTGGCCAATACACCAACCTATGCCTACGAAAGAAATGTGAGCGAGTTCACGATCATCGGCAATGACAGATTTTTCGTCATGGGCGACAATCGTAACAACAGCACCGACAGCCGCACTTTCGGAGCGGTCCCGCGCCGAAACATCCTCGGCAAGGTGATCGAATAAAACTCGGCCTTCACCACCGTTTTCAGGCCGGATCCCTCCAGCCGTCAAACGCCACTTGCGGAATTCGCTGCCCGCAGTATGCTGTCAACCATGACGGCGAGACAGCTTGACGCAAACAACCGCCCGGGGATTGCCGGGCTCGGCGAACGGGTTTTGCGCGGCGGGCAAATCAACCGCGGTGAGGCGTTGTGGCTCTTTAGTCTCAAAAACCGCTCCGACATTTTCGATCTGCTGGCCTGGGCCAATCGCATCCGCGAACATTTCAAGGGCAACAAAATCCACCTCTGCTCCATCATCAACGCCAAGGCCGGCGCGTGTTCCGAAAATTGCAGTTTTTGCGCACAATCGTCGTTTTACCAGACCGGCTCGCCCAAATACGGCTTCATTGACCCCGAACCCGTGGCCGAAGCTGCCGACGAAGCAAACACGAACGGGGTCACCGCTGTCGGTCTCGTTGCCGCGTGGAAAGGTCTCAATGAAGGCCCGCTGCTCGATGAGGTTTGCGCCCGGGTGCGCGAGTTGAAAGCCGGCGGCAAAACGCGTCCCGACGTTTCGCTCGGCATCATCAAAAGCCAGCGCGTGGCCGACCGGCTCAAGGAAGCCGGCGTCGAGTGCTACGGCCACAATCTCGAAAGTTCGCGCCGGTTTTTCCCGCAGACCTGCACGACGCACACCTACGACGACCGCCTGGAGACCATCGGCCATTTGAAAAAGGCCGGCATCAAAATTTGTTCCGGCGGCATCATCGGCATGGGCGAGACGCGCGAAGACCGCTGCGACCTCGCGTTTTCGCTCATGGAAATTGGCGCGAAAGTTGTCCCCATCAACATTCTCAACCCCATCAAGGGGACGCCATTTGAAAAAAACGAGCCGCTTTCGGTCATGGAAATTTTGAAGACCATCGCCTGCTTCCGGTTCATTTTGCCGCGGCAGGAAATCATGGTGGCCGGCGGGCGCACGGTGAATTTGCGCGACGCGCAGAGCCTGATTTTCATGGCCGGCGCAAGCGCGCTGATGGTCGGCAATTACCTCACCACCCTGAATCAGCCCGTCGAGAAAGATTTGCAGATGCTCAAAGACCTCGGCCTTGATCCGAGCTGGGACAAACACGGCTTCAGCGATCAAGAGGCGTGTAATTGCGGACAGGAGATCGAAGCAGCCTGCGCAACTTCCTAGTAGTCGGATAAATTTACGATTTGCGATTTACGATTGACGCGGTTTTGTTTGCATTTCGCGTCTTTGCGTGAAATTATCCGCGCGCAAAAGCTCGGCAAAAAACGGTCTTACCAGCGCCGTAGGCGCGACATCTTTGTAGAACCACAAACCCAGAATTCTCCAGCCCCGTCGGGGCGGCATCTTCGGTGGGGTGAGGCTACTGACGAGCCAGCTCGCGAGGACGCTCACCCCACCAATTTTGAAGAAGATTTCGCTCCTTCCGCCTTCGCCTTCGGTTACGGCGCGACAGGGACGGAGTTTTTAATTGTCCCACTACAAAGATGCCAGCCCTACAGGCTTTGAAAATTGGATTTGTGCTAATTCGTGCAATTCGTGTCAAAAAAACTTTGCGTCTTCGCGTCTTTGCGTGAAATTTCCCAGATGGAACGGCTCGGCAAAAATCACGGCGGTTACCACGGCGAAACCATTGACATCCGCGCCGTCCTGCGCGGCATCGAAACCGCCGCGCAACAACATGGCTGGACATTCGAGCCGTTTGGGAGGCAGGGGGAATTCAACCTGCCTGCCCTCCATCGGCCCCCGTCACTCGACACTCGTCCCTCGTCACGCATTTATTTGAGCTCCGGCATTCATGGCGACGAACCCGCCGGGCCGCTCGCAGCGTTGCGCTTGCTTCGGGAAAACCAATGGCCGCCGAATGCCGAGCTATGGCTCTGCCCATGTCTGAATCCGATGGGCTTCGTCTTGAACCGCCGGGAGAACGACAAGGGCATTGACCTCAACCGGCAATACCGGCATTTGGAAGCGGCGGAGACGCGCGCGCACATTGCTTGGCTTCAGCGCCAGCCGCAGTTCGACCTCTGCCTCTGCCTGCACGAAGACTGGGAATCGCACGGCTTTTACGTTTACGAGTTGAATCCGGAAAACCGCCCATCGCTGGCTGAAGCCATCATCGCGCGCGTCGCGGAAATCTGTCCCATTGACCGCTCCGAAATCATCGAAGACCGTTCGGCCCGGGGCGGCATCATCCGTCCGAACCTTGATCCGCACACGCGACCGCAATGGGCCGAGGCGTTTTATTTGATCGTCAATAAAACGCGGTTGTCCTACACCCTTGAAGCGCCCTCGGATTTTCCGTTATTGACCCGTGTCAACGCGCTTGTCACGGGTGTAAACGCCGCGTTGGCAACGTAGGACAGGCATCCTCCCTGTCTCATACCAATTCTCGGAGACATTCGGAACATTCTCTTACGTTGGTAGGAATACGCGGCCCGCGCGTCCGCTTCGGTCGCCTCGGCGATGCACCCCTGCCTTTGCACCGATTATCATTGGGAATTGGCATCACATCCTGCTTCAAGCCGACTCCGCGTCTCTTTGCTTCATCCAGGTTTTGCCCAATTCAGTCAGCGTTTCGTCTTTCATCACCTGCTCGGCCAGCGGAAAAACAATCCGCTCCTCGCGGTCAAAGTGTGTGCGCGATGCGGTCACAGCCTGCAGCAACAACTGCCGGGCTTCCGGAACTCGCTTGGCCGTTTTCACCCGCAGCAGGCTGTTGTCAATTTCCTGATGTTCGTGTTCAAAACTGTCACTCTGGCCAATTTGTTCCAGGTAGTGATTCAGCGGAGCGAACACCAAATCTTCCTCGGCCTTGCCGTGGGCGAGCAGCAGCCCTTCCATCAATCCGGCCCATCCTTTCACCTCGGCCAGCGTTTTCAGTTGTGGCAGGACGTGTTCGATGTGGTCGAAAATGTTGTGGAACACAACGTGTTCCGCCAAAAGTGCATCGGTTATTTTCATGTTTCTCGAAAGCTTACATCAAGAAATGAAAGTGTCCATCCCTGTGCAGGTGCAGATCGGGTTGCGGTCGCCAAAGACGTTGTCCACACGGCCGACAGCCGGCCAGAATTTGTATTCGCGCAGACCTGGCACCGGGAACGCCGCCGATTCGCGCGAATACGGCCGGTCCCAGTTGTCCGCCGCAACCATGTCCGCCGTGTGTGGCGCGTTCTTGAGCAGGTTGTTCTGCTTGTCTGCCGCGCCGGATTCGATGGTGGTCATCTCCGCGTGAATGGCAATCATCGCGTCGCAGAAACGGTTGAGTTCAAGCTTCGATTCGCTCTCGGTCGGCTCGACCATGAGTGTGCCGGCGACCGGCCATGACAGCGTCGGCGCATGAAAACCATAATCCATCAGCCGCTTGGCCACGTCCTCGGCGGTCACGTTCTTGACAGTAATGTAGCGCAGGCGTCCCGCCTGCTCGTCGCTTTCATTCTTGTTTGGGACGGCAGGCGAGACGCCTGCGCTACCTTGTTCGCCGCCCGCCACGATGCGCCGCAAATCGAGAATGCACTCATGCGCGACCAGATTGCCGTGGCCGCGGTAAAGCGTCGGGAAATAATTCTCCAGCCGTTTGGCGATGTAGTTTGCGTTCAGGATGGCAAACTTCGTCGCCTCGGTCAGGCCATCCGGGCCCATCATGGCGATATACATCCAGGAAATCGGCAAAATGCCCGCGCTGCCCCACGGCGCGGCGCTGACCGGGCCGACTCGTTGGAGTTCAACCTTCAGGTTGTTTCCCTTCTGCCCGCACGCTGAAGCGTGAACTCCAACAGACGGCAGAAATTGAACCAGATGTTTGGCCACGCCAATCGGCCCAACGCCCGGCCCACCGCCGCCGTGCGGAATGCAAAACGTCTTGTGCAGGTTCAAATGACATACGTCCGCGCCGATGTCCGCCGGACGGCACAAACCGACTTGCGCGTTCATGTTCGCGCCGTCCATGTAAACCTGTCCGCCGTTGGCGTGGATGATATCGCAAATTTCCTTGATCGTCTCCTCAAACACACCGTGCGTGGAGGGATAAGTGACCATCAGGCAGGCGAGGTCGGCTTTGTGCGCCTCGGCCTTGGCGCGCAAATCAGCCACGTCAATGTTGCCGTCCTTGTTGCAGACGACGGCAACGACTTTCAATCCGGCCATGACGGCACTGGCCGGGTTGGTGCCGTGCGCGGAGGTCGGGATGAGGCAGACGTTGCGGTGCGCTTCGCCCCGGCTTTCGTGCCAGGCGCGGATGACGAGCTGGCCGGCGTATTCGCCCTGGGAACCGGCGTTGGGCTGCAATGAGATTCCCGCAAAGCCGGTGATTTCCGCGAGCCAATCTTCGAGGTTTTGGAAAAGGATTTGGTAGCCACGCGCCTGCTTCAACGGCGCGAAGGGATGAATTTTCGCAAACTCCGGCCACGAAATGGGAATCATCTCCGCCGCGGCGTTCAGCTTCATCGTGCAAGAGCCGAGCGGAATCATCGAAGCCGTCAGCGACAGGTCGCGCGATTCCAGCCGCTTGATGTAACGGAGCATTTCGGTCTCGCTGTGATACGAGTTGAAGACTTTGTGAGTCAGGAACGGTGAAGTGCGGATGAAGTGTGATACAATTCCACTCTCATTAGCACCGGGCTGAAGCCCGGTGTTTTGAGTGGCGGAAATTGAAACCGTTTTAACGGTTTCTCGCGCGGATGAGGAAGCCGTTGAAACGGCTGGTTTGTCGTCGTTTGTTTTCACACCGGGCTGAAGCCCGGCGCTAATGAAATCTGCGGCAATCTCATCAAAGGTGAAACCTATTGCCTTGTTACCTTTGAAAACCTGCCAGATTTCTACCACATCACTTTCGCCGGTCGCTTCGTCGAGCGAGATGCCGAGTGTGTGGTCATCAATTCCGCGGAAATTCATCCGATGCGCTTCGGCAATCTTGACAATGTCGGCAGCGCGCTTGTCGCCGAGGGCGACGGTGATGGTGTCAAAAAAGTAGCGCGGGCGTCCCGCCTGCTCATCCAACTTTTTATTGCCTCTTTGCCCATGCAACCGAGACGGCTGCGCTACGTTAAAGCCGAGTTTTTCCAGTCCGGCGGCAAGAATTCCGGTCAGGGCATGAACCCGCTGTGCGATTTTCTTCAAACCTTCCGGCCCGTGATAAACGGCGTACATGGACGCCATGTTCGCGAGCAATGCCTGCGCGGTGCAGATGTTGCTGGTGGCCTTCTCACGGCGGATGTGCTGTTCGCGCGTGCCGAGCGCGAGGCGCAGCGCGGGTTTGCCGCGGGGATCTTTGGAGACCCCGACGAGGCGGCCGGGCATCTGGCGCTTGAATTCGTCGCGCGTGGCAAAAAACGCCGCATGCGGTCCGCCGTAGCCGAGCGGCACGCCGAAGCGTTGCGCACTGCCGACAGCGATGTCCGCGCCGAATTCACCGGGCGGTTTAATGAGCGTGAGCGCGAGCAAATCCGTGGCCACGGTGAGCAGCGCGCCGGCAGCATGGGCTTTTTCCGCGAAGCCGGAGTAATTGTGAATCGCGCCGAACGTATCGGGATATTGCACGAGTGCGCCGAAAACCTTTTCGGTGAATGAAAAATGTTCGTGGCTGCCGACGACGATTTCTATGCCCAGCGCCTTGGCGCGGGTGCGGACGACTTCGATGTTTTGCGGATGGCAGGTTTCGGAAACGAAGAAAATGTTTCGCCCGTCCGCAAGCCGGTGGCACATCGTCATGGCCTCGGCGCAGGCGGTGGCTTCGTCGAGCAGCGAGGCGTTCGCGATGGCGAGACCGGTGAGATCGGCGGCCATCGTCTGGAAGTTCAGGAGCGCTTCGAGCCGGCCCTGGGAAATTTCAGCCTGATAAGGCGTGTATTGCGTGTACCAGCCGGGATTTTCAAGAACGTTGCGCTGAATCACCGCGGGGGTGATGCAATCATAAAAGCCCAGGCCGATGAACGAGCGGCAGACCTGGTTTTGCGACGCGATTTCCTTCAGCGCGGCGAGCGCCTCATGTTCGTTGCGCGCGGCGGGCAATTGAAGCGGACGAGTAAGTCGAATCTGTTTTGGAACGGCGTCGTCAATCAACGCGTCCAGGTTCGCATAGCCGAGTTGCTTGAGCATTTCGCCGGCCTCGGCGGGACGCGGGCCGATGTGGCGGCGGAGAAATGGATCAGGGTGTGCGAGGCCTGCGATGGAGGCACCGGATTGTTGCGCTTCCGACACATGGTTACTTGCCGTTTCCGTAACAGACATACGAGGAAAGTATGTTCGCCTTGCTGCAAAGCAAGCGTGATTTGGACACAAGCTGATTTCCCGCAGAACCCGTCTTGAGCGGGTGAAAAATCCGGGCTTTGCTCATCCGCGGACTGCACCAACTACTCGAAGCAGAGAGAGGACTGTTCAGAGAGGCCGGCCACCCGCTGGGTGCAAATGGCGTAAGATGCAATTCATCACCTTCTGTGCAAAGGACGCGCGCAGTAAAACCTGGCTGAATCAATGTTTAAAAATACACCGGCGGAAGTTCCAAAATGGAGCAGTGCCTAGCCAGTGATAGTAATGTATGCTATAATAGATACGAAGCTAAATGAATGTTGTTCATATTTCTCCACTCCCTTCCCTGCTGAACAGTTGCCGAATGAAAGTGTGTCGCGCGCTCGTGTCGGGATTCTTCCTGCACGCCTTTATTTGCGCGGCGCAGAATCTGGCGGTAAACCCGGGATTTGAGTCCGGCACCAGCCCGTGGACCGGTTTCGGTGCTACACTCACTGCCTCTACAACACAGTATCACAGCGGCACATACAGCGGGTACGTCACGGGTCGCACCACAGGGACGTGGAACGGAGTGGCGCAATCTTTTCTGGGTGTTATGCAGCCCGGCGTCACGTATAACATCAGTGCCTGGGTGCGACTGGCCAACGGGGGCAGCCAGCCGGTGATGTTGACGATCCAGCAAATCGACGGCAACGGCACGACCTACTCACGAGTCGCCAGCGGCACTGCCACCTTAACCGGCTGGACTCAACTGAACGGCAGCTTCGCCCTGACCGTTTCGGGCACATTAACCGGACTTCTCCTTTACATGGAGGGACCGGCGACGAATGTGAACTTCTACGCGGACGATTTCGACGTTGAGAGTCCGGTGGGGGAAATCGATGCGACTGTCACGCACCAAACCATCGAAGGTTTCGGCGGCGCCATCGCCTTCTATAACAACTGGGTCACCGCTCATCCGTACAAGCAGGAAATGTACACCAACATGTTCCAAGGGCTGAACTTGGGGATCCTGCGCATCGGCAACTGGTTCCGCTATCAGGGAACCGTCAACTTCGATCCCGACACGGCGGAAATTGTCTTTAACGCAAACCGCATCCTGGGGCATCCCGTGGCAATCGAAATGACTTCCTGGTCGCCGCCCGGGTTCCTGAAGAGCAACGGCATTACTACCGATGGCGGTACATTGGTCATGACCAACGGCGGTTTCGCTTACACTCAATTTGCTGATTACTGGTATGACTCGCTGATGTGGTACAAAACCAACGGCATCGTGCCCACCTGGATCAGCATCCAAAATGAGCCGGATTGGTCCGTGAGTTACGATTCGTGTGCATTTCATCCCACCGAAGACACAGTGAATGGCACAAACTACCCCAGTTATGCCAAAGCCCTCGATGCAACGTATCAGCGGCTGACCAACTTGCCGTCGCCGCCGAAACTGCTGGGGCCCGAGGTCGTGGGCATCGGTTACAACGACGTGCAAAACTATGCCGCCTATATGAATTCAAACAGCTTTTACGGCGTCGCCCACCACCTTTATCACGGCGGCTCCTCCGACTCGGCAGATTCATTCATTCCGGCCTTGGAAAGCCTGACGGACGTTTTCCCCGACAAACCGAAGTTTCAAACCGAATACGGCGAAACGGACATGATGCAAACGGCCTTGCTGATCCACAATTCAATGGTCGTCGAAGAGGCCAGCGCCTACATTTTTTGGAGTCTGGTCTGGCCGATCGCGGGGGGGTTAGTAGTGCAGGAGAATCCTTGGAACCAGCAATCCTGGACGAACGCGCCGCCCGGAACCCCCACCCAATCCCACGGTTACTGGCTTGCGCCGCAATATTACGCGATGAAGCATTTTTCCTACTTTATCACCAATGGCTACAAGCGCGTGGAGACCCCGGGTAACGATCCCAACCTGCGCCTCTCTGCGTATCTGTCGCCGGACAGCCGCCGGCTGGTGGTTGTGATGATCAACACGAATTCAACCACGTATGCCGTGACCAACACCCTGAACGGTTTCACCATCGGCTCCTCGGCGGTTTATCAGACGGTGGGCACCAACGCGCAAATCAGCCAGTTCGCGTCGCTCGGCCCCGCGCCGGCGAATCTTCAATGGACGCTGCCCGGCTACTCCATTACGACCGTGGTGTTCGCCGCGCCGGCCATCGCCGGGCCGGCCAGCAATCCCAACCCAGTCAACGGCGCTTACAACGTGGCTTACACGCCAACCTTGAGCTGGGTGGCAGGCTCAAATGCCACGTCCCACCAAGTCTATTTTGGTTACAATTCCAATGCCGTCGCCACCGCCTCAACCAACTCGCCGGAGTATCGAGGCAGTTTCACCAGCGCCAGTTTTGCGCCGAGCACCCTGGCAGCCAGCGGCCGTTTCTACTGGCGCGTGGATGAGCTGGCAGGAACGAATGCGACGGCGGGGCCAATTTGGACGTTTGCCACTGCGGTCAACTCTGCCGTGCTACCGCAAGTAGCGAACGCGCTTCCGGGCAACAATCAGGTCGTCATCAGCTTTGTGGGTTGCCTGGGCCAGACTTACCGCGTCGAGCGTTCGGACAGCCTGAGTTCGCCAGTCTGGCTGCCTGTGGCCGGCAACGTGGCCGGAAATGGCAGCATGATCCAGATCGCCGACGCCAGCACACCATTGCCGGCGCAAAGGTTCTATCGTTTGGTGCTTTTGGCGCCATAAACATAAGAAGCCGGGTGGCGATCCTGTTTGACCCATTTTGCCGCCTTTCCCATCGGGTGAATCGGGCAACTTACCCATCCGCTCCGGCCAGTGTGCGCGACCGGTTCTTCCGTGCTCAACCGACACTCTGCATCCATCCAATTCACCTGAAAAACACGAGACCGCGCGCCAGCCCGCCGAGGAATGGTCACGTTGTCTTGGGTTCACTCGTCTTCAAGCAAAACAATGCTTGAAAACGGCTTGGACGAAAGATTGTAAAGGCCCAATAGGTTTGGCCTGGCTGGTGGACGGTGCACAACTAATGGTGTTTTTCGACCAAAAATTCCGCAAAATATCATTGTGTGGAAATGGCCATTTTCTTATAATTTTTGCACCTGAAATTTGGCGCTCACAAACGCGCTTTTTGAATAATTTATGTCGAAAAAAAACGAGCCGACTGAGGCAAAAAATCAAGCGGCGGCCACCAGTTCGGCGGAGAAATATGACGCTTCCAAGATAGATAAACTGGAGGGTTTGGAAGCCGTCCGCAAGCGGCCCGGCATGTATATCGGCGACCCGGACGAGCGCGGTTTGCACCACAGCGTGTTCGAGGTTCTCGACAACTCGATTGACGAACATCTGGCGGGTTTTTGCAACAAAATTGAAGTGACGATTCATGTGGATGGCTCGGTTTCGATCCGGGATGACGGACGCGGCATTCCGGTGGACATGCACCCGAAGTGGAAGATGCCCGCCGTCGAACTGGTGCTGACCAATTTGCACGCGGGCGGAAAATTCGGCCAGGGCGCCTACAAATATTCCGGCGGTCTGCACGGCGTCGGCGCGAAATGTGTCAATGCGCTTTCCGACTGGTTTCGAGTCGAGGTTTCGCGCGATGAAAAAGTTTATTCGATGGAATTTGAGCGCGGCAAAACGACGCAAAAACTCGAAGTCATCGGCAAATCCAAAAAGACGGGCACGTTGATCACGTTCAAACCCGACCCGACGATTTTCACCCTCACCGTCGAGTTCAAGTTCGACATTCTGGCAAACCGTTTGCGCGAACTTGCATTTTTGAATCCGGGCATTGAAATCGTGCTCAAGGACGAGCGCGACGAGAAGACGGAGACATTTTTTTACCGCGACGGCATCGAGCAGTTCGTCCGCCAACTCGGCCGGAGCAAGCAGCCGTTGCATCCCAAACCCATCGCGATCTCGGGCAAACGGTCCAGCAAAATTGAGGGCAAGGACGAAGACGTGTTTGTGGATTGCGTATTGCAATACACCGACAGCTACAGCGACCAGATTCTTTGCTTTGCCAACTCCATTGCCAATACCGACGGCGGCACGCATCTCACCGGCTTCCGCTCCGCGCTGACCCGCGCCATCAATCAATACGCCAAGCAGAACAATTTGCTGAAGGAAAAGGACCCGACGATTTCCGGCGATGACGTCCGCGAAGGACTGGTTTGCGTGCTCAGCGTGAAACTGCCGAATCCGCGCTTCGAGTCGCAGACGAAGGTGAAGCTGGTGAACACGGAAGTGGATGGCATTGTTTCATCCGTTATTTACGACGGCTTGATGACGCACTTCGACGCAAATCCCGGCGTCGCCAAGAAAATCGTTGAAAAAGGCCTGCTCGCGGCCCGGGCGCGCGAGGCCGCCCGCAAAGCGCGCGAGACGGTTCGCAAAGGCGCGCTCACTGGCGGCGGTTTGCCCGGCAAACTCGCCGATTGCTCCGACCGCGATCCGGCGAACACCGAGTTGTTCATCGTCGAAGGCGACTCCGCCGGCGGCTCGGCCAAGCAGGGACGCGACCGGAAATTCCAGGCGATTCTGCCCATTCGCGGCAAATTGATTAACGTCGAGAAAGCGCGCCTGGACAAGGTGCTTCAGAACAACGAAATCCGCACGATGATCACCGCCGTCGGCACGGGCATCGGCGACGGCGAGGGTGAGGGCGCATTCAACCTCGAAAAACTCCGCTACCACAAAGTCATCATCATGACCGACGCCGACGTGGACGGCTCGCATATTCGCACACTGTTGCTGACGTTTTTCTACCGGCAAATGCCCGCGCTGATCAAAAACGGTTTCGTCTATATCGCGCAGCCGCCGCTGTACCAGATCGCGCGCAAAAAGCGCGTTGAATACATTGATGACGACGCGCGGTTGAACAAGATTCTGCTCGAACTCGGCACGGAAGAAGTGCGTTTGAAGAATCTTTCCGACAAGAAGGAACTCTCCCAAAAGCAACTCGCGGAAATTCTGGAACTGCTCGAATCGCTTGACAAATACGCCAATGCCTTGAAACGCCATGGCGGCGACTTTGCTGAATACGTCGAGCACCGCCAGAAAAAGACCGGTGACCTGCCGAAACACCTGGTCAAGGTGCGCGAAGGCAACGATGAGACGGTGCATTATTTCCACACCGAGGAGGAACTGGCGCATTTCAGCGCGAAGAATCCCGATTTGAAACTGTTCGGCAGCGAAGAGGAAGGCGACACCACGACCATTGAGAAGAAGAACGGTTCGACCCGGCGCGCGCGGCATATCGAGTTGCATGAGAGCAAGGTCATCGTTGAATTGCTGGCCAAGCTCGACAAGAAAGGTTTCAGCATCGAGCACTACGCTGGACAGGACAAACCGTTGTTTGAATTGATTGAAGGCGAGGGCGAGCGCGAGACGGTAAAGCCGCTGTTTTCAATTCCGGAAATTCTGGCCGGAGTGAAAGAAGTCGGAAAGCGCGGGTTGTCCATCAAGCGTTTCAAGGGATTGGGCGAGATGAATCCGAAGGAACTGTTTGAAACGACGATGGATCCGGTGCGGCGCAAACTGCTGCGCATTGACCTGACCAACGCCGTGGATGCCGAAGAAATGTTCACCAAACTGATGGGCGAAGAGGTCGAACCGCGCCGCCAGTTCATCGAGGACAACGCGCTCAACGTGCGGAACCTGGATATTTAAAATGTTGACAAATGTAGTCACGTGTGACTACATTGAATGCATGAAAGCCAAAACACTCAAATACCTGCCGCACAAGCCGCAACCAGCGGTGCTCAAAGAAGTCGCTATCGCACCGGGCATTGGTGAAGTCATCAGCGTCCGCGCGGCCAAGGCACATTTGTCGGCGCTGCTGGATTTGGTGGCCGCCGGACAGGAAATCACCATCACCAGCGATGGCAAGCCGAAGGCCAGATTGGTGAAGGCCGAGACGCGCGAACGCGGAAAGGTTTTTCAGGGCACGGTTGATTACCTGATGAAACAACCGATTCATCGCGGCATGTCGGCCGAGGAAGCCGTCAATCTGGACCGCGACGCACGAGGTTGGTGATGTATCTCGACACGGCCATCATCGTGAAGTTGCTCGTGCGTGAAGCCGACAGCGAATGGTTTGGCCGCCAACTGTCAGGGCACAGTTTTGAATCGTCGGAACTGGCTTTGACAGAAGTTTGCGCCGCGCTGCTGTTCAAAGAGCGCGCGGGTGACATTACGCCACCCGAGCGTGAAAGTGCCATGGCAAATTTTTTTTCAATGGTTGAAAGCGAACTCATTGTGTTGTTCCCGCTGAACCGCAGAGTGCTCGAACGCGCCCGCGCGATTCAAGTGGCGTGTCATCCGCGTGTCCCGCTACGGACATTGGACGCCCTGCACGTCGCCTCTTGCGATTTGCACCGCAGCGGCATGATGTCCGCAACCGATAGACGGATTCGCGCCGCTTGTGAACAGTTTGCCATTGGGTTGTTTCCGGCAAAATTGGGGGATATCGCAGTTGCCAGATAATTTTTATGCCTGACGAAAAGAAATCCAAACCTGCCAATGACCTGCCGGTGATCAACACGCCGTTGTTCGCCTCCGGGGAAAAAATCGCCAAGGTCAACGTGGCCGATGAAATCAAGAACTCGTTTCTTGATTACTCCATGTCGGTGATCATTTCGCGCGCGCTGCCCGATGCGCGCGACGGCCTTAAGCCTTCACAACGCCGCATCCTTTTCGCCATGAATGAGCTCGGCGTGATGCCGAACCGCAAGCACCTCAAGTGCGCCAAAATCGTCGGCGAAACCATGGGCAATTACCACCCGCACGGCGACCAAGCGATTTACCCGACGCTCGTCCACATGGCGCAGCCGTGGGCGATGCGCGAACGGCTGGTGGAAGGCCAGGGCAATTTCGGTTCCGTCGAAGGCGACCCGCCGGCGTCCATGCGATACACCGAGGCGCGGCTGGCGCATCTCGGCGCGGTGTTGATGGAGGACATGGACCAGGACACGGTGGATTTCGTCCCGAATTACGACGAGACCCGCACCGAGCCGACCGTTTTTCCCGCCGCGTTCCCGAATTTGATCGTCAACGGCGGTACGGGCATCGCCGTTGGCATGGCCACGAACATTCCGCCGCACAACCTCGGCGAAATCATTGACGGCGTCTGCGCGCAGATTGACGACCCGAACATCACGGTCAAGGGCCTGATGAAATTCGTCAAAGGCCCGGACTTCCCGACCGGCTGCATGGTGTGCGGGCTGGAAGTCATCAAGGAATATTTCACGACGGGCCGCGGCAGCATCAAGGTCCGCGGCAAGGTCGGCGTCGAACAACTCAAGGGCGGCAAGGAACAAATCGTCATCACGGAGATTCCTTACAACGTCAACCGCGCGGTGCTCGTCGAGCGCGTCGCCGAATTGGTGAACGAAAAAACGCCGGGCTTCACTGACATCACGGCCATTCGCGATGAATCGGACGAAAACACCCGCGTGGTCGTCGAACTCAAGCGCGACGCCATCGCCAAGGTCGTCATCAATAATCTTTACAAGCAGACCGCGTTGGAATCGAGCTTTGCCGTCAACATGCTGGCCATTGACCACGGCCGGCCCAAGACGCTCGGACTGAAGGAACTCATCAATTGCTACATCGAGCACCGCCGCGAGGTCGTGTTGCGCCGCACGCGGTTCCAGTTGAAGAAGGCCGAGGAACGCGCGGAAATTCTCGAAGGTTATCTCATCGCGCTGGCCAACCTCGACGATTTCATCAAAATCATCCGCGGCAGCAAGACGCGCGAGGAAGCCCGGGTCAAGTTGCTCGCCTTCGAGTGGACACAAAAGCAGGTCGAGCGCTGGAGCATTTTGATTCGCAACGAGTCACGCCTGACCAAGGGCCGGTATGCGCTGACCGAACGGCAGGTGGACGCCATTCTGGAATTGCGCCTGTATCAATTGACCGGTCTGGAAATTGACAAGGTCGAAAGTGAATACAAGGAACTGCTCAAGCGCATCGAGGATTTGATGGACATTCTCGCGAAGGAAGCCCGCGTGCTTGCCATCATCAAGAACGAATTGAAGGCCATCAAAGATAAATACACCACCCCGCGCCTGACTGATCTCATGCCCGACGAGGGCGAGATCAACATCGAAGACCTCATCGCCAACGAAGGCGTCATCATCACGCTCACGCACAACGGCCTGCTCAAGCGCACGAACGTCAGTTCCTATCGCGCGCAGCGCCGCGGCGGCAAAGGGGTCATCGGCATGACGACGAAAGAGGGAGCGACGGATGAGGACAATGATTTCATCGAGCACCTTTTCACCGCCAGTACACACGATTACCTCATGTTCTTCACAAACACCGGCCGCGTTTACGTCGAGCGGGTGCATGAAATTCCCGACATGGGCCGCGCTGCCAAGGGCCGGAGCATCGCCAATTTGCTCGAATTGAAGGCGGGCGAAACCATCGCCGCGCTCATCCGCGTTCTTTCCAAGACGAACGCAAACAAGGAGGACGTGACCTGGGAACAGCCGGGCTTTGTGCTTTTCTCGACCAAACAAGGCACGGTGAAGAAAACCGCGCTCGCGGATTTTGCCAACGTCCGCAAAGGCGGCATCATCGCCATCGGCATTGATCCGGGCGACACATTGATTGACGTGAAGTTGACGACCGGCCAGAACGAAGCCGTGCTCATCACCCGCGATGGCATGAGCATTCGCTTCAACGAGGAGGACGCACGCCCGATGGGTCGTCCCGCGGGTGGTGTGCGCGGCATTAAACTGGAGAAACGCGATGAAGTTGTCGCGCTGGCCATTGTTGTGCCGGACGCCAAACTGCTGGTCGCCGGCGAAAACGGCATCGGCAAACGGACAGATTTCAAGGAATACCGGCCTCAGTCCCGTGGCGGCAAGGGCATCATCACGATGAAGACCACCGAGAAGACCGGCGCGGTCGTCGGCGCATTGACCGTGCGCGACAACGACGAAATCATGCTCATCACTGTCAAAGGTCAGATGGTGCGAACACGCGTCAGTGATATCCGCGAGGCCGGCCGCAACACCCAGGGCGTGAAACTCATCGAGTTGGAATCCGGCGACAAGCTACAGGCCATTGCTCCGGTCATCGGTGAGGACAAGGAAGATTCCGCCGGCGAAGACGAGCCGGTGAAATAATTTTAAAACATCCCCCGCCAGTCAGGTAATCTGCCGTATCAGGTTCCCCAGATACCATCGTTGGCGCAAAAGATTCATGAAAAGACGCATTTTCGCCGTATTTGTTCTGACAGTTTTGGCCGTGACCGGTCACGCAGCCGACACCAATCAAACCGCCATTGTCTCAACCAACAAACCGGCCTGGGAAAGCAGCGTCTCGGCGGGTCTTTCACTCACCAAGGGAAACAGCGACACGCTGTTGACCACCGCTGCTTTTAAAACCCGCACGAAAACACCGGCCAGCGAGTTCATGTTCGGTGTGGATGGCTCGTATGGCGAAAATAATTCCATCAAAAACAATGAAATGCTGCATGGGGTCGGACAATACAATCATCTGTTCAGCAACCGTTTTTACGGTTATCTGAATGCAGAGGGTCTGCACGACGGCATCGCCGATCTGCAATATCGTTTCACGCTCAGTCCCGGCGCCGGTTATTATTTTATCAAGGAAACCAATACGACGCTGGCCGGCGAAGTGGGTCCCGGCCTGATCTTCCAGCGACTCGGCGGCGTGGACACCACTTACGCGTCGCTGCGCCTGGCGGAACGGTTTGAACACAAGTTCAACAACAATGCGCGCGTCTGGCAAAAAGTGGAATTCCTCCCGCAGGTAAACAAGCCTGACAACTTCCTGGTGAATGCCGAAATTGGGGCGGAAGCTGCGCTCACCAAAACCTTCAGCCTCCAGGTCACCTTGCAGGACAACTTTGTCAATCAACCCGCACCCGGCCGCAAGGATAATGATGTGAAACTCATCAGCAGTCTGGTTTACAAGTTCTAGTGCCGGTTTCACAACACCGGCGGATCCAGCATCAGGAATTGGTTTGACAAAAGATTGGTTAAGACCAACGTTTTCTTTGACTGAAACTTTTTTTATAAAACCGCGTCCGGAAAATATCCGTTTCGTATGTCCAGGCTCGTTGCCATCAATCCCGGATTGACCGGATTGTCACATGAACTGGGGACGCGCTGGGTCACGATTGGGCGCGGTGATAAGAATGCGTTTCAAATCGTTGAAACATCGGTCTCCAGCCAGCATTGCGAAGTGTTGCTGCGCGGCAACGAACTCGTCGTTCGCGACCTGCGCTCAACCAATGGCACGTTCATCGAAGGCAAGACCATTATTGAGGCCGTCCTGCAGCCCGGGCAAACCTTGCGCCTGGGCGAGGTGGAATTGCGTCTCGAAATCACCGCGCCAGTCCCCTCCGCGTCCCCCGCGACCGCGCCGGCCCCGGTAAAAAAGCCTGCAGCCGCTGGCGGCACCCCGAAACAATATCGTGTGCTTTTCGTGGATGACAGCATGGCCTTCCTCGAAATGGTCACCGACCTGTTTGGTGCCCGCGAGGATAAAACCTGGGAAATCCATACCGCCGCCTCCCCCGACAAGGCACTGGCCATCCTGCAGCAAAAGCTGATTGACCTGGTCGTGCTGGACATTGGCATGCCGCTGCTGGACGGCATCCAGTTGCTTGGCCTCATCCACCAGCGATATCCCAACATCAAAAAAGTTGTTCTGACCGGCGAAAGTGATGACAGCCACCGCGCGGCCTGCCTGGCCAACGGAGCGGAACTTTTCCTCTTAAAACCGGGCGACGCGGACGGGTGGAGGCTCATTTTCAACCTGCTGACCAGCCTCCTGCGGTGGGAGGACCGCGACGATTTTGTCAGCACCTTGAGCGAGACTGGATTGGACAATGTCATCCAACTGGAATGCCTGGGCGGCAACTCCTCGGTCCTTGAAGTCCGGAACCAGCAAACCGCCGGCGAGATTTACATTGAAGGTGGCGCCATTGTGCATGCCTCGGCCGGAAAGCTGGTCGGAGAAAAGGCCTTCCATCAATTGCTGTCTTTGACCGACGGTGAATTTCGCCTGATACCTTTCCGGGTGCCCCCCGCCCGCACCATGCAACGCCAGTGGGAATCGCTGCTCGCGGAAGCTGTCCACGTGCGGGATGAAGAAAAGTATTCAGCCGACGACGACGGGACCATCCTGATCACAAAAAAAAGGCCTCCAACCGCGCCGCCGTCAACCGCCCGGCCCGTGCCCACACCCCAGGCGAAAGAACCGCCACCCAAACCAATCCCGGACGAACCGCCCAAACCCGAGGCTGCACCATCCACATCGGGCATGAATATTATCACGTTGGAAGAAATGGTGAAGGCGGATACCACCTTGATTCCCAAGCCGGGCAATAAAGGGCATCCGCCTGCCGGTCCAAAAAAATGACCGGTCGCCCGCTTTCCGGTTCACGGCGACAGCCGTTCCAGCTTCCACGAATTGTCAGCCTGCCGGGTATAACAAAAACGGTCATGCAGCCGGTTCAGCCGGCCCTGCCAGAATTCGATGCGCTCCGGCTTCAACACGTATCCGCCCCAGTTCGGAGGCAGCGGCACATCGTTGGGAAATTTTGCCGCCATCTCATTCCATTTTGCGTCCAGCGCCGCGCGGTCAGCCACCACGTCGCTTTGATTCGATGCCCATGCGGCGAGACGGCTGCCCCGCGGACGGCTTTTGAAATACGCCTCCGATTCATCATGTGACAATTTGCTCACCGCGCCTGCGACGCAGACCTCCCGTTCCAAATCCGGCCAATAAAAAGTCAGCGCGGCGCTGGGATTTTCCGCCAGTTCACGACCTTTGCGGCTGTCGTAGTTCGTGAAAAAAACGAAACCACGTTCGTCCACACCCTTGAGCAACACCGCGCGGGTTGAAGGCCGGCCGGCCTTGTCCACCGTGGCGAGCACCATGGTATTCACGTCAATCGGCACGTGGCCGAGCATGGCGTGCCAGAGTTTGAAGAGCGCGATGCCGATTTTCCGCCAGCGACTGCCCGTTGCCGCCTGCGCAAACCACTGATTGAACTGCGCCAGCGGATTCGCGTCCAGGTCCGCGCGCTTCAGGCCGCCGAGCGAGTATTCCCGTCTGATGTCCGCCATCGCCATACGGTGCGGAATTTACAACGCCGGCGGATTTTCAGCGACTCCTTTTTGCCCGACAAATTCCAACGACGAAAACGATGGGGACAGTGATTTGTTTGACTTTGTGTTTTTGTTCCTTTAAAATTAACTTTTTGACGTGATTCGCAACATCATCTTCGACTGGTCAGGCACTCTCGTGGACGATCTGCCCGCCGTTTGGAAGGCAACAAATTTTGTGCTCAACCAAGCTGACCGGCCCGCAATGTCGCTGGACGAATTTCGCGCCGAGTTTTCCCTGCCGTTCACGAATTTTTACGACCGCCACACGCCACATGTGCCGTTGCCGCAGCTCGAAAACTGGTTCCACACCAGTTTCAAGCAGGCACAGGATTCCGTTGGCGAACTGCCGTATGCGCGCGATTTCCTCAAATTTTGCCGCGCGCAGAAGTTGCAGACTTTTCTTTTGAGCACGGTGCATCGCGATCATTTCCTGGCGCAATGCCAGGTCACCGGCTTCGACGCCTATCTCGACAGGCCCTACACGGACGTTTGGGACAAGCGGGAGAAAATTCGCGACATCCTCGCCGAAAATCATTTGCGCGCGGACGAGACGCTGTTCATCGGCGACATGCAGCACGACATCGAAACCGCACATCACGGTGGCGTCCATTCCTGCGCCGTGCTCACCGGCTACAACACGCTGGAGCAGTTGCGCGCGGCGCGGCCGGATTTGATTGTCGAGCATCTCGGCGAATTGCGCCGCGTTTTGGAGCAGAACCATTTGCGCCTCAAACCGGCGGCGAAAAATTTTGAGGAAACCCATCCGCCGCTGGCCACCGTCGGCGCCCTGATTTTCGACCGCGCGGGCGAAGTGCTGATGATCCGCACCCACAAATGGTCGAATCTTTGGGGCATTCCCGGCGGCAAAATCAAATGGGGCGAGCCATCCGAGGCCGCGCTCCGCCGCGAAATCAAGGAGGAAACCGGCCTCGACGTGACGGACATCGAATTTGTGCTCGTGCAGGATTGCATCCACTCCCGGGAGTTTTACCGCGACGCGCATTTCGTCCTGCTGAATTACACCTGCCGCCGCAAAGGCCGGCCGCGGGTGAAACTCAACGACGAAGCCCGCGAATCCCGCTGGGTTACGCTTGCCGAAGCCGGCAAAATGAAACTTAATATGCCGACGCGAGTCCTGATTAACGCCGTGATGAAACGGCGGGAAAGGCAGAAAACGAAAAGCGGAAAGTAAAAAATTCGGTCGCAGACGCAAAATAATTCAGAAGAATCGTCATGTCTTTTATCACCATCGTAGACTTGGAAGTTTTTTATCGTGTCGGCATTTCTGAAGAGGAACGCGCCAAGCCGCAACGCTTGTTGCTGACGTTGGATATCAAGTTCGATTTTTCATCGGCGGCGGTGAGTGGCCGCATCGGGCGGACGATAGATTATTATGAGGTTGCTCAACGGCTGTTGAGACTTGGCGAAACGCGAAGCTGGCGGCTGATAGAATCCGTGGCCACGGACGTTGCCGACAAGATTTTATTGGAATTCCACCCCGAAAACGTGACGGTCGAAGTGAAAAAGTTTTCGATTCCGGAGGCCCGTTATGTTTCCGTAACCCTCACGAAACAGCGGTCGGTGCCCGATACCTATAAACGGCCGTTGTGGTGGTGGCAGCGGTGGTAGCAATCCGGCTCAATTTCCGGTCGCGGTTCGACATGAATTTTTTTGCCCGTCCATCGTGCGCAATTCCCAACCGTCCGGTCGCGACATAATTGTCACCGCGCCCGCCGTGCGCGTGTAAACAACCAGAATTCCCCTTTGCTCCAGTCGGGCGCGCAGTTTTGGGCTGGCCCGGCGGGTCGCCGGAAAGTCTGAATCGGCAATGACAATGACTTTTGGCTGTGCCGCATCGAGCAACGCATCGCAAAGCGGTTCGCCTTCGCCGGGCAAACCGGCAATCACAATGTCCGCGCGCAGATTGTTCGTGCGTGAGAGCAGGGTGCTTTGTCCTTCGCGACCCAAATCGGACAGCAGGAGGACGCGCGTGCCGTAAAAATTGCCCAACAGCACCAGCGATGCGTCGTCAGCGTGCTCAAAATTATCCGTGGCGTCGGGATGTAAAACCTGCCAGCGACCGGCCGTGCCGCCGCGATTGATGATTCGGTGTCGCCGGGGTTGTTTTTCGAATTCCGCGATGATTTCGCGATACGCCATCGAGCGAAAACGCGCCGGGCTGGTGTAAATTTCACCGACACCGAAAAGTTCATTGAGCAATTCCGCACCGCCGCAGCTTCGCAAATCACCATGCGTCAGCACGAGTCTTTGAACGCGGGTCACGCCTTGCGCACGGAGAAACGGTTTGAGGGTGAAGTTCACGGCATTTTCGTCGCCACAATTCACGAGCCAGTCGTTTTTTCGTCCTGCGGCATCCACGAAAACCGCGTGACCGCCATTGAGCGGCAGGACGGTCAATCTGGTTTCGCCGCGGGTCGTTTGCCAGTGCCAGAGGTAACCGGCGACAATTAGAACCAGAGCGGTCGCGCTCCAAATTCTTTGTTTTGGCGCGAATAACCAGCCGCTCAAGGCGCCGACCAGCACTGCGTAGTAAATGCCGATTTCCAGCCAGGATGGCGCCGGCACGTAGAAAAATGCGCCGGGAATTTTTGTCGAGAATTCGCTCACCGCCGTCATCGCCGACATGAAAAACCACGCACTGTGATTGAACAATTCCGTCGCCCACGGGAACCACGAGCCACAGACGAGGCTGCCTAGGTTGCTCATCAGCGCGAGCGTGCCGAGCGGCACGGCGACAATGTTCGCCGCCGTTGAAATGGGGCTGAACAGGTGAAAATACTTTGCCGCCAGCGGAATCGAGCCGACCCAGGCCGCGAACGAGAGCGCAAAGTAACGCGACAACATTCGCAGCGTCGCGATGAGCGCGCGCCGCCAGCGCGGGAGC
>JBEKXN010000024.1:0-60856 GCA_049511835.1 Verrucomicrobiota bacterium
GGGTCGCCGTGGGGATGACCCGCCGGAGCAGCTTTTCGTTCATCGGAATTTGCAGGGTGGCGCTCAAGCGCGCGGCGAGACGTCCGGCCTGGTTGAATTCGCGTTCGCGCTGTTTCACTGAATGCAGTGGAACGGGCATGATTAAATCCCAATTTTGGCCGCGCAACGCGGGCACCGCTTCGCGCAGGAACAGGCCGGCGAGAAAAGGTTCAAACCACAACTGGCGCTGGTATTTGAAACGGTGAATTGCCTCCCGGACGCCGCCGCGGGCGACGACCGCCGAGCGCGCGGAACGGAAGTGCAGTTCCATCTCGCGGCAATTCGTGCATTCAAATGGTGTCGTGATGTCGCCCGCGAACGGCAATCCGCAGCGTCCGCAAAACGGCGGTTTGATGAAGCGCACCTGCAACCAGCAGCGCGCGCAAACAAAGCCGTCCCGGGCGGTCGCACGTTCGGTTTCGCAAAGCTGGCAGATTTCGGGATAGAAAAAACCGAGGCCGGTGCGGAACCACTTTTGAATTGGTTCGACGAGCGCGGTCATCGCGAAATCGCAAACGGTTCGCGCGCCGGTTTGAGGGGCAGAAATTTGAAAACCACGAGCGTGACGACGAGCACAATCAAGGCGAGCCAGCCGTCAATCAATTTGCCCGTGCCCCAAAACCAGGTCGCGGCGCGCGGCGCGCCGGTGGTGAAGGCGCCGTAAGTTTTCAGCCAGAAAATCCAGCCCGCATGCAGGCCGATGGAAAAATAGAGGTTGCCGGTGCGCTGATACGCGAGGCCGAGCAGGATGCCGGCGAGCGTGAGATTGAAAAAACCGGGAACAAGCGCATGAAAATCCGCAAAACCGCCCAGCATCTGCGGGAGCAGGATCAGTCCTGAATTCCAGGCGACCGGACCGGTAAGTTCCGCGGGTTGCAGGAAATGGACGAGCGCGTAAATCACGCTGCTGGCAATCAAAGCGAGCGGCCAGTAAAGAATCCTTCGCAGTCCGCCAAAAATGCCGCCGCGAAATAAAATTTCCTCGATGGTGGCGACGATGGCCGCCGTGGCGATGGCATTGAAAATGATTCCCACGATTTTGTGGGCGGTCAGGCCCTGAATAAAAACGCGGTCACCGCCGCCGATGGCGATTCCGGCGACAACGGCCAGCGAAACGAAACCCAGCAGCAGGCCGCCGGAAAGCTTTTTCCACTGGCCGTGAATTTGGACCAGGCCGGTTTCGCGCCACGAGGTCGCGCCGAGCGCGCACAGCAACGTCCAGAGTCCGGCCAGCGCGAGAATCAGCAGCGAGCGATTCACAAAGCGGTGAAACGGCACACCGGCGATTTGAGGGAACGAATGCCCGACGGTTTGCGCGAGCCGGTAAAGCCACGGCGCGAGCAAAGCGCCGCCGATAAACACCACGACCAGATAAATGACCAGCGCCCGGAGCGGTCGCATGGCGCGACAATACGTTTTCGCACAATTCAAGCCAAGCGCGAATTCGGCGCCCTCCGGATTCCCCCAAAGGAAATGTTCGGTTGCCGTCCCGGGGCCGCCACCAGTTGGGTGGCCAAAACAAGATGTTCTCTTCGAGAATCGTGATCGCGAAGTGTGGCCTTGGAATTCAAGGTCGTCGCGAGAATTTTTCGTCGCCAATTTACAATCCCATTTCGTCCATATCCTTGGGCGGTGAAAAAGTTTTGTTCGCGTTGGCGGGCGCGACATGTTAAGGAATAGACAGGATGGCGCGTGAATTGCAAGAAGCAGGGGCGGCGGAACCGGTGGCGCAGGAACGGTTCGGGCGGTTTTATACGCAAGAACTCATCAACCGCGGCGGCATGGCCGAGATCTGGCTGGTGACGGACAGCCGCGGCAAACCTTACGCGCTGCGGAAATTGAATGACCGGTTGCGGTTCAATCTGCTGGCCCGCCGCCGGTTTTTGCGCGGGTGCGAGGTGCTTTCCAAAATCAATGAAAGCGAATATGTCGTCGGCTATGTGGAGCACGGACGGCAGAATGGAACGCTTTACCTGGTCATGGATTATATCGAGGCGGCGAATTTGAAGGAACTGTTCGCGCGGCATGATCCGGTGCTGACGGAAAACGTCGCCCAAATCCTGATTGATATGGCGCTGGGCTTGAGTCATGTGCACGAGAGCGGCTTCATGCACCTTGATTTCAAGCCGGAAAACGTGCTGGTGACGCGCAACGGCAATGTGCGCCTGATTGATTTTGACCTCGCGCAACCGATCCCCGAGAAACCGAAGAAAATGTCGAAGAACCCGGGCACACCAAGTTACATGGCGCCGGAGCAGTTGCAGCAAAAACCCATTGACCCGCGCGCGGACATTTTTTCCTACGGCGTGGCCGCCTACGAATTGCTGACCGATCATAAACCATTTCCCGGCGAGACCCCCTCGGAAATTTTGGCTGCGCAGATGAACCCCTCCGGCCCCTTGCCACCGCGCGAGCACAACGAGGACATTCCCGCCGTGCTCGAAAAAGTCGTTTTAAAGTGCCTCGCGCGCGACCCGGACAAGCGTTACCCGTTCATGAGCGTGCTCGTGCGCGATTTGGAAAGCGCGTTGTATGTGTGAAGGGCAGCGCCGGAGGCGCGTCAGAGAATAGCCCACGGTGAAACCGTGGGAAAAACGGTTGATGCAGATAAGCCCCGGCAGGGGCGGAAGAATGGGTTTTCGCGGTCTGTCGCCCCTGCCGGGGCTTATGATTTTTTGTTTTCTTAATCCCACGGCTCAAGCCGTGGGCTATTGTCTTTCGCCGCTCCGCGGCTGTCATTCGCTTTGAAGTTGACTACCCCAGCAGCCGCTTGAGGTGCTGGGTGATGTCCTCGATCCAATCGTTGCCGGGAAGCGCATACGGCCGGAATGTCTCGATGTATCCTTCCCGGTCGTTGTAATAGAGCGCCCGATGCAGGCCGAGCGTGCTGGCATCCGGGGCATCAATCAGGCTGGCAGAGTCGCTGGCACTCATCTGGAAAAGCACGCGCATCTCAAATTCGGCCAGCGTCTTCCGGCCCAGGAACCGGTTCACGTTGTTGTAAGTATCGCAGGTGGCGATGACATGGAACCCGTGGCTGGGGCCTTCGCTGATAAGACTCATCAGCGCCGCAGCGGGGTTGGCGGCGCTTCCGGCGTCGCTGCTGGAAAAACTGAACTCATCCTCCTGCCGGAGCTTCTTGTAATTTTGCAGGCCGTTTATCAACACAAACGTCTCCGGGGCGCGGCCCTTTTCATCGCGTTTCAAGTCCTCCGCCAGGCCGTTCATGATTTCCGCCAGGTTGGCGTTGTTAACCTGCACGATTTCGTGCGGAACCGCCTTGATGACACGTTGCAGAAATTCACGCTGGGGAAATCCAGGCGGTGAGCTGTCGAGCAGGATGAACCGCGCGGCTTTTTTCGGATACTGGGCGGCCAGGGACACGAGCGCGATGGCCAGCAGTGTCACGGAACGTTCCTCGCTTTGCCCGACAATCAACAGGTTGCTGCCACTTTGCCTTTGGAAAACGGCTTCGGTCGGCCCCTTGATGGAATTGGGCGCGCCCAGCCAGATGCGCGCCTGGGCCGGAGTGCGCCCGTCCCCGGGCGCAGCGACTTTCGATCCTGGCTGCGGCTCTGAAATTTCTGAAACGGGTTTGCCTTTCTGCGCTGCTGCGCCCGGGACGGGCGCACTCCGCAACAAGGCGTTTAACAAATAATTTTCCTTCACGTCCGCCGGCGCATTGCCTTCAAACACAAACGGCCCCGGATATTGTTTCTGGCTTTGATCGGCCCGCGCCCGGATTTTTGCCAGGTAACGGTCGCGCACATCTTCGGGCAGCCACACGGTCTGGAACGGGCTGTTGCCCTCGATGGAACCGGCGGCATCGTTGTAAATGCCTTCGCCGGGCCGCGTGAGCAGGCGCGGGGCCGGGTTGTCCTGGTCCATGATCAGGTAGGCATCGGCCTCATTGCACATGAGGGCGATGCGGATGACCATCTGGCCGATGGTGGCGCGGGCCAGCGTGTAGGCGCCGCCCAGAGTTTGTGAACCGAGCACGACGTGAATGCCGAAGGCGCGGCCCTGCCGGACAATGCGGTCGAGCAGGACGGCGGCGGATTGCGAGACGTGGTCTTCCTCCACGAAAAATTCCTGAAACTCGTCAATGATCAACAGCGCCCGGGGCATCGGCTCGGTGCCGCCCGCCCGTTTGTAACCGGAGACGTCCTGCGCGCCCAGTTTGCGGAACAGATCACCGCGGCGGCGCAGTTCCTCGTCCACGCGTTGCAGCACGCTCAATCCAAACTCGCGGTCGCTTTCGATGGCCACCACCTTCGCGTGCGGCAGACGGCGGGTGCCGTAGCACTTGAATTCGACGCCTTTCTTGAAGTCCACGAGATAGAACTCGACCTCCTCCGGGCTGCACCAGAGCGCGAGGTTGGTGATGATGACGTGGAACAGGGTGGACTTGCCGGAACCGGTCTTGCCGGCCACCAGCGCGTGCTGGCGCGTGCCTTTGCCGATGGCGAGTTGCTGCAATTTGGTCGCGCCGGAACGCCCGATGGGCACGGTGAGCTCCTCGGTGGTGTCTTCCGTCCAGAGTTTGGCGTCCGGGGGCGCGACCTGCTCGAAAGGCACCTCGACGCGGTTGGAATCCTTGCTGCTCTGGCCGACTTCATTAAGGAATTGCGTCGCGAATTCCGGGGAGGGGGGCCGGTCGAGGACCAATCGCGTTCCGGCCTTGCGCCAGCCGGACAATTCAAAACCCTTTTCCGTACGGACGAGACCGATGCTGTTTTTCCGGAGTTCGTCGGGAACGAATTCCGGGGGCAGGGCGTGCCGCTGGTCCCAATGAATGAGCGTGTACACTCCGCACCGGGTGCCGCTGGCGGCGATGTTCCGGAGCCGCCGCGCCGCCGTGTCGCTGAAGTTCACCGGAAACGAGGCCACGACGAGGAAATGATATTTCTCGGCAATGCTGCCCGCCTGCGCATTGTATTCCGTAATCGTCTCGTATTCATTGCGGAGATACATCTGGATGACCTTTTCCATGTGCTCGTTCAATTCCGCGAGCTTTTCCTCGATCTGATTTGTCTGCGTCCAGATGCGGCTGTTGATGTAGCTCTCCTCGTAATCGGCTAGATGCATCAGCGCGGCGAAGTTTTGTCCGAGCCCGACCGGGTCGAAAATGGTAAAGCTCAATTTCCCCGGCGGGGTGGTGGAAAGGAGCCGGAAAATGACATTGTTGATCGTCTCGACCGGTTCGTCGCTTCCGGTTTTGGCCGTTTCAAAAAGAATCGAGCCTCCGAGCGGGTAAGCGAGCACCAGCGGGACGGAAAACGTGGCCGGACCCGGAAGCGCCAGACGCCGGTCTTTCGGCATCGCCTCGGCAAATTTCGCCACGTCCACTTCCAGGCGCCCGAATTTCGCCACGTTTTTGAAATCCGGCGGCGGCGTCCATTTTTTCCATGCGGGCGACTGCCAGTCGGGGAACAGTTCCTCGGCGGCGGCGTTGGCGGCGCGGAAGGATTCATAAATCGGCTGGAGGCAATCTTTCCACTCCGTTTCCAGCGCCTGCCACCGGGACCGGTCGTCCGCGTTCAGTTTCGCCATTTTCGCCGCGTGAGCCTCCGCGAGCTGTGCCGCCTGAGCGTCTGCCTCCTGGCGCAAACGCACGACGGTATCCTCATAATCGCGTTCAATCTGTTTGAGTTTGGCCAAGTGGAGCTGCTCGTTCGTTTGCAGGGCACGTGATCCTTTTTCATCAACTTGCTGGCCCCGGATGCCGCGCGTGTCGTAACCCTCCTTCAAGGTCTGCTTCCATTGTTGGTTGAGGTTGCGGCTGGTATGCTCAAACTCTTTTGCGATTCGTTCCTGTTCCTGACGGCACCGCAATTCGGCCTGGTCCAGCGAGCCGTCATGCAGCCGGCGCGCCTTTGCCAGGTTGGCGGCAATCGCGCTGGCGGCCGGCCCGGCCTGGTGCTTTCCGTGTTGATGAATGACCAACACAACCACCCAAACCAACACCAGCGCTGCGCCCGGCACCCAATAAGAGATGGCTTTCAATCCATGGTGGTGGAGCAGGGGAACCGTGACGCCAAAAGCCAGCAGCAACAGAATCGTCAACAGCCACATCGGCAGGTATTTGAAAATTCGCGGCAGCGGGATTTTTTTGAACCGGTCCAACTCATCGCGCGTTTGGGACTCCAGACGATGAAACTCCTCGAACAATTGATTCTCATCCGGGGGAAGATTCGGTTCCGGCCATTGCCGGTGCGGGGAGAGCAGCCGGCGGAATTTGCCGTAACCGCGAAAAGCGCTGCGGGCCGTTTTTTCCAGCAGCACGAAGGCTTCCCGGTTTGCGGCCAGCTTGATTTTGAAATTGTCCAGGATGGCGGCGGCATTGGCCAGGTCGGCGTCCCGTTTGCGTTCCGCTCCCATTGAGCTTGTCTGAAGCTGGTGCTTTCGGCGGCCTTCGCGGTCGGTTCCCTCCATGACCTGGCGGGTGCAGGTGAGGTGGGCCTGGGTGATGCGGGCTTTTCGACTTTCGAACCTGGCCCGGCAATTTTTTCTTTCTGCTGCCAGGCCGGTTTCCGCGTCGGCGATGCGTTCGGACAACCGTGCGGCGTGTTGCTGGGTTGCGGCTTCAAAGGCCTTCGTTTCCGCGGCAGTCCGGGCGCGAATCTCGCCGTTTAATTTTTCCTCCTGGGCGGCAAAATCCTGGATGGCGCTTTGGAACCGGTCCAAAAGCGCGAGCATTTCGTTGACTCCCAGATGGCTGCTCACAGTCTTTGTTCCTCAAAAGCTAAACGAAACCCGTCCGGTGCGCGAGTGTGTTTGTGAGTGGAAAGCCGCCATTTGAATTCCCGTTACAGTTTGCGGCGCTCTGCCGAGACGCCGCTACGCCAGGATTTCGGCGCGCCTCGTCCGCCCCTTTTCCAATTTGGAATTCGGATGATGGATGGTAGCAGCCGGCAAGAGCCGGCTCAAACTCGCCGATGGAGTTCAGGAGGTGACCTGTCCCCCCCCGCTGCATCTTTTTCGTTTTCGCATGGTTCGCGGCCAATTTAAACCGCGAAATACGCGAACCGGACGACTCGCCCCAGCGCCGTCAGGCGCGACATCTTTGTAGAACTCCAAACCAAAATAAAATTCAGCCCCGGCGGGGCGGCATATTCCGTCCGTATTTCCAATGATGTCGCTCCTAACGGAGCTTTTGAAAATGACTGCGGTGCAGTGCTACAAATATGTCAGCCCTAACGGGCTTTCCCCTTCGGCCCCTTCGCGCGAAAACAAAAAATCAACTATTCACAGTCCTTCCTGACCTTGTTCATGAGTTCATTCAGCTTGTCCATCACGGTGATGGTCTTGTCCACGTTCGCGAACAGTTCGGTCATGTAATGCTGTTCGAATTCCTGGCTTTTGGCGTCGTGCCAGTGATTTTTGGTTTCATTCCACCGGTTCGAAATTTCTTTCGTGATGGCGACCAGCCGGTTTTTGTTTCCACTCAGGTTCATGGCTGTTTTTCCTCTTCGCCGGCCGATTTGGTTTCGGTCTGGGCCGCTGCCGTGCCCGCGCCCGGGGTGGGGACGCCGGCATACGCTTCCAGGGTCTTCACCACCTGGTCCAGATAGGCAACCGCGCGCTTCATGTCGGTGGCCAAAAAACTATGGAACTGGGTGACCTGCTTGACCAGCGGATCGGTGCGGTTCTCCAGCTCCCGGTCCCATTTTTTCAGGATCGCCATTTTGGCTTCGGCCTCGCGATTGGCGCGTTCCGCCCGTTGCACGGCCATGAGGCACAAGGCCGTTGATTCATGGAATTGGGAAAGCTGGGCGCTGAACAATTCCGCCCGCGCCTCCTCGAGTTTCCGGTAGCGGACGCGCGTCTCGCCTTCCCAGAGGCGGCGTTGATCATTTTGCACCCAAAGCCGGGTGCGCAGGACGTCATCGCTCGTCTCCTCCAAAACGGCGCGCGCCCGGCCCAGGAATACAATCAGGTCGGCCCGGAAAGATGCCACGGCATCCAGGGAAGTGACGTGGGCGCGGTCGGCCATATTTATTGATTCGTCCTCGTCCTCCTCCTCGTAATCGTAATCGAAAAAATCGAGGACGAGCACGAGGACGAGGACGATTTTAATCAGTCAGTGTTGGTTCAGATATTCCTCGATGCGCTGGGCTTTTCGCAACAGGTAAGGCGTGTGCTCCTTGGACAGCTCGACGAACTTCTTCAGCGCCTTCATCGCCAGCCTGAATTCATCGGCAAACTTTTCGTGTTCCTGGTCCTGCCAGGTGTCCCCCAGCGACGTGAAGCGGGCTTGGAGCAGCACCAGCCGGTTCTCCAGGTCGGTGTTGAACCGGTTCAGTTCGTCGGCGAACCGCCGCACCTTTTCGGGGTCCATGATTGCCTGGGCCATAATTTCCCTTTCGTTGGGCTTTGGGGCGACCCGCGGATTTGGCGAATCGCCGGAAGAAATCTATCACGGTTGCCTCCCGCCGCCGAGTATAATTTGCAGCCCGAAAACCAGAGTTGTTGAACCGGAGGCAACTGAAGGAGAAATCTTTCAGATGTTTATTCAGTGTAGTGGAATGGGTGGCCTGCCTGATAGAGCTTCAACTGTGATCGAATAGCATCAGCCAGTGCGGTGTTGGACTGTGTCTGGGCCAGGTGCAGAGCGCGCTGCGCCGTTTCCACCGCTTCGGGGAACCGCCCGGCCTCGGCATAAGCGGAGGCCAGGGTGCCAAGAACGCCCGGATTTCCATCACCCGTAAGCTGATTCGCCCGTTGAGCCAGTTCCACTGCCTTATTGCCATTGCGCAACGAAGCCTGCGGACAGGTTGCCAGCACCCAGGCCAGGTTATTCTGGGCTTCCACGTAGTCGGGTTTGATTTGCAGCGCCGCTTGGTACTGGGCGATTGCTTCGTTCACCTTGCCCTTTTGGAGCAGAATGTTGCCAAGGTTATTATGGACTTCCGCGTTATCGGGTTTGATTTGCAACGCCGTTTGATAATGGATAATCGCTTCGTCCACATCACCCTTTTGGAGCAGAGCGTTGCCGAGGCCGCAGTGGGCTTCCACGAGGTCGGGTTTGATTTGCAGCGCCGTTTGGTATTGGGCGACCGCTTCGTCCACCTTGCCCTTTTGGAGCAGAATATTGCCAAGGTTATTGTGGGCTTCCGCGTTATCGGGTTTGATTTGCAGCGCCGTTTGGTACCGGGTGATCGCTTCGTCCACCTCACCCTTTTGGAGCAGAGCGTTGCCGAGGTCGCAGTGGGCTTCCACGAGGTCGGGTTTGATTTGCAGCGCCGTTTGGTATTGGGCGACCGCTTCGTCCACTTTGCCCTTTTGGAGCAGAGCGTTGCCCAGGTTGATGTGGGCTTCCGCGTAGTCGGGTTTGATTTGCAGCGCCATTTGGTACTGGGCGATCGCTTCGTCCACCTTGCCCTTTCGGCGCAGGGCGTTGCCAAGGTTGTAGTAGGTTTCCGCGTTATCGGGTTTGATTTGCAGTGCCGTTTGGTACTGGGCGATTGCTTCGTCCACTCTTCCCTTTTTGAGCAGAACGCCACCGAGATTATTGTGGGCTTCCACGTAGTCGGGTTTGATTTGCAGCGCCGTTTGGAAATGGGCGATCGCGTCGTTCATATTGCCCTTTTGGAGCAGGACGTTGCCAAGGTTGTAGTGGCCAATATAGTTGTCAGACGTGCAGGCAAGCGTGTGAGTCCACAGCGATTCACTATCCCGCCAGTAAGCAGTCTGCACCCGCGCGCAGAAAATCAAAGCCACCAGAATGACCGTGGCGCCGCCGCCCAGCACCACGCGGCGGTGACGCCAGCCGGCGCACAGGTCCGCCGCCGCCCAGGTCAGCAACAGATACAACCCGATCTGCGGCAGATACGTGTAACGGTCCGCATGGGCGTAGTAGGATATCTGCACCATCCCGATCACGGGGACCATCATCCCCAGATACCAGAGCCAGCCAACCACGAGCCAGGGACGCGTCTGGCGAAAGGCCCATACCGCTCCGGATATGGCCAGCAGCAACCCCAGCGCCCCGGCCACCTGCCAGAGCGGCAGATGGTTTACCGGGTTGGGATAAAGACACGCCAGTCCCGCCGGATGGATCATTTGCCAGAGGTAGGTGACGCAGGACACTACGGCGTTTTCCATCCGCAGCCCGAAAGGCAGCGTGTCAGCAGTCAGTTTCTCCGGCACCAGGGCCGTCGCCACGCACGATCCGACCGTCAGCACCAACAGCGGAATTTTCTCGGCCACCCGCCGGAACAAAACCCGGGGAGCGAAGCCGGAAAGACGGTTCAGCGGCCAGAAATCCAGCAGCAGGAGGACGAAGGGCAGCGTCACCAGCATGTTCTTGGAGAGCAGTCCCAACGCAAAAAAAAGCACCACCAGACCGTAGTCGAGAGTCCAAAATCGAGCCATCTTCGCTTCGCTTCGCCGCGCCAAGGGGTCGAGGGCCAAACTGCCGCTTCCTGCACTCGACGCTCGACGCTCGACGCTCGACCGTCCTTGCGCATACCGCACATAAGCCCCGAGCGTCAGCATGAAGAAGAGTCCGCTGAGGACATCCTTGCGTTCCGCCACCCACGCCACCGATTCCACCCTTAGGGGATGAATGGCAAACACCGCCGCGACAAACGCGCTGCGCCACAGGAACCCGGTCATCCGCCTTAGAATCAGGAAGAGCAGGATCACCGTTGCCGTGTGGAGCAGGACATTGGTGAGATGATGGCCGCCGGCATTCAACCCATACCACTGGCAGTCGAGCATGTGGGAGAGCCAGGTCAGCGGGTGCCAGTGGCCGATTTGGCCATAAGTCAGCGCCCAGCGAAATCCCTCCCAAGTCAGACCCTTTTGGACAACAGGATTCTCATACACATACCGGTCGTCGTCGAAGTTGACAAACTCGTGACGCAGCGCCTGCCCGAATACGGCAAACGTGATCGCCGCCAGAAAAATGCAGACCCCGGTGACCAGCCAGCGGTCATTCAAACCTGTCGCAGGGCTTGCGGATTTCAGCGAGCGGGAGTTTTTCACTTCCAGCCTTTCCCCGTCCTGCGAAACGGGCGGACTTGAGCGCACGGCAGGGGCTTTTTTCTTTGATCTTCGACTCATGGGATTGCACACATGATTGAGAAAACCACGCAATGTGACAAATGAAAAGGGTCATTGCCAGCCGGGGCTTTGATTGATTCGTCCCTGTGTTCGAGCTGTTTCACACTTTTGGTCCAACGAATTTCTGTGTTGGCGGAGTGCGGCCGTTCAGGCGAACTCCGACAGGGCCTCGTTCGCCCCGCCATCAGCGGCAGCTTCGGAATTCGGGTTTAATCCACGTGGTGGCCCTGCTCCCGGAAACGCTGAAGCTTGTAAATCAACGCGCGCCGGCTGATGCCCAGCGCCTTGGCGGTTTCCGTGCGGTTGGAGTCATGCTGTTTCAACGCCTGCAGGATGGCTTGGCGCTCGATTTCCTCCAGTTGCTGGGCGTCGCCGGCGGGTGCGGCGGCCGGCAATCCCGCGGCTTCGCGCACGCGCGCGGGCAGATGTTCCGGCAGGATCAGTTCGCTGCGGGACAGCAGCGCCGCCCGCTCCATCGCGTTGCGCAACTCACGCACGTTGCCCGGCCACGAATACCGTTCCAGGCAGACGGAAACCGTGTCGGAAAAACGCGCGCGGCCCTTGGTGAATTCCTCAACGAACCGGCCGGCCAGCGGCAAAATGTCCTCGCGCCGTTCGCGCAGCGGCGGCACGTTCAGTTCCACCACGTTCAAACGGTAAAACAAATCCTCGCGAAAACGGCCGCTCTTGACTTCATCGTCGAGCACACGATTGCTCGCGGCCAGGATGCGCGCATGGGTGTGAATTTCACGGTTGGAGCCGATACGCTGGAAGCGCCCGTCCTGCGTCACGCGCAGCAGCTTGGCCTGGAGCGGCGGCGACAGCTCGGCGATTTCATCAAGGAGAATGGTGCCTTCGTTCGCTTCCTCAAAACGGCCGATGCGCTGGGCGTGCGCGCCGGTGAACGAACCCTTTTCGTGCCCGAACAATTCACTTTCCAAAAGCGTTTCGGGAATGGCGGCGCAATTGACCTTGATCAGCGGACCCGCCGCGCGCGGGCTCCACGCATGGATGACGTCGGCGACGATTTCCTTGCCCACACCGCTTTCGCCGGTGATCAGCACGCGGGTCTCGGAGGGGGCGATCAGCGCTGCGTCACGGAAAACGGCCTGCATGAGCGGGCTGCGGGCGACCACAAAATCCGGCAAGGGCTGCTCCCGGTCGAAATGCAGCGGAGTGGATTCGGCAATGCCAATGGCCTGGCGGACGCAAGCCATCAGTTCATCCAGATCAATCGGCTTGGCCAGATAATTCACCGCGCCGTCCCGCATGGCGGCGACGGCATCGCGGACGTCGGTGAACGCGGTGACGAGCAGGACGGGCAGGGTGGCGTGTTCCTGGCGCGCCAGCCGCAGCGTTTCCAAGCCGGAGAGTCCCGGCATCCGCACGTCGGAAATCATCATGTCGAATTTTCCGGTGCGGAGGGTTTCCAGGGCCTGTTGGCCGGAATCCGCCGTGACGGTTTCAAATCCTTGGGTGCGGAGGAAGGTGTTCAACAGGCTGCGCTGGCCTGGGTCGTCATCCACGATGAGGATGCGCGATGAGCCGCCGTTTTTTTTGCGCAATTCAGTTGCCACGAGGCAAGGCTAGACAAACCGGGCGGCGGCCAAAAGAAATTTCCCGGCTGTTTTTGAACCTGAAAAAAGCAGTTGAAACCACGAAACACACCAAAGACACGAAATGACAAGACATGGTTAGGCATGCTGATTCATCCAGCCGGGGAATGCAGATATGGATAAAGACACTGCAAGAAAAACAAAAATCCGCTTTTAAGAAAAAATGAAACCGTTTACCTAACGCTTGACATCTTAACCCTCATAGGAGGCATCATCTTTGTCCTTTTTCTCAACTCCGCTCATCACATGCTGGATGAGTTGGTAAATAGCAACGCCCCACGAAATAATGGCGACAAGGTATCCCGCGCGATAAAACTCCAAAAACGTCTGAGCATCCTGAGTGCTGGCATATGACCTAGCCGTGTAAAACTTGTATGCTGCTTCCGAAATAATCCCTATCGTACTTCCTAAAATCAAAAGCCCGAATGCCCGCATCTTGGTACGGCGATATGCTGGAAAAGAAAAGACCAGCACCATCGTGTCAACGCAAATCGTTGCCACAAAATCTGCATGACGAAGAAATGGTAATAGATGCATATGTTCGATGATGCCTAACTGACAAGCATGCAACAAAAGTGTTGTCTGACCCGGTTCACGATTTGGACTTTATTCCCGGCTTTCCGGCTTGTCCATAGCAATTGAGCTTCCCAGATTGCGTCACGCCCTCCCTCATCCCGGCCTTCTCCCCAAGGAGAAGGAGAATCGTTCGCCGCAATTTTTGGAATATCGCGTGACTGGAATGGCCGGACAATCATCCGCAAAGCCAGAACCGGACTGCGGCTATTTCCTCTCCTAGGGGGAGAGGATAAAAGGTGAGGGCGGACGTAAAACACGAACGTAAAACAAACTTTTCCAGCGCAGCTCCATTTTCTAAATTCGCGTCATGGCCAACATCGAACGCGCCCGCCAGCTTCGCAAAAAGGAAACGTGGGCGGAAAAACTCGTCTGGCGCCGGCTGCGCGCCCGTCGTTTCAGCGGCTACAAATTTCGCCGCCAGCATCCCATTGGCATTTACCATCTGGATTTCTTTTGTGAGGAGGCGGAACTGAACATTGAACTGGACGGTCGCCAGCATGGTTTTCCCGATCAGCGCCAACATGACGTGGAGCGGGAAAAATTTCTGCAATCGCGCGGCATCAAGACGCTGCGATTCTGGAATTCCCATCTGCGCCGCAATGCCCAAGGTATTCGTGACACGATTTTCAACGAGTTGCAGACGCGCGCGCCGTATCCTTTGCCGGAATACGCGTGGCCGGTGAAAGCTGTAAGAAAAAGTTAGCTTGAACGACCGTCCTCACCCCCGGCCCTCTCCTCCAGGAGAGGGAGAATCATTCGCCGTCACTCTCAAAAACCTGCGATGGGTTTGGCCGGACCATCATTCGGAAAACCAGAACCGGACTGCGGCTGTTCCTTCTCCCCGGGGGAGAAGGTCAGGTTGAGGGCGGACGTAAAAGCGGACGTAAAAACCATTCCATTTCGCCATTCCGGCCATGAAACGAAAAGCCATCGCCGTGTCGCCCGAATCAGGCGATGGCTTTCAGGTGACTGATGCAAAAAAGAGCGCCTTTGGGTTCGTTGGGCAGGCATTCGATTTCCCAGCCGTGCGCCAAAACGATTTGCTGGACCACGGCCAGTCCCAGCCCGGTGCCCTTTTGATTGGTCGTGAAGTACGGCTTGAAAATTTCCTGGCGGCGTTCGGGCGGAACGCCGGGGCCGTCGTCACCCACCTTTACGGTCGCCTCGGAGGCGCTGATCTTCTGTGTCACAATTTGAATCCGGCCGTTCTCGCCCACCGCCTGAATGGCGTTGAGCACCAGGTTGAACAACGCCTGGCGGAGCAGTTGTTCGTCCGCCTCGATGGTCATCGGTTCGCCCTTCGTTTCCAGCTTGATTTTCTTTTCCTCGATGTCGTAAGCCAGCGCGCGCACGACCTCGTTCACGACGGAATCCAGCGCCAGCTTCGCGCGGCGGACTTCGCGCGGGCGCGAGTAGTTGATGAATTCGTTCAACTGGGCGGTGACCTTGTCGGTCTCATCCACGATGGCGCGGACCTTTTCCCTGATTTCCGCCGGAGCTTCATTTTGTTTTGAAATCATCTGGGCCATGCCGCGGATGATGTTGAGCGGGTTGCGGGTTTCGTGCGCCAGGCCGGCGGCGGCCAGGTTCATTTCCCGAAGGTGAGAATTCAATTCGCTGGCGCGGATGAGGCGGATTTGGAGTTCGGCGGATTTGGTCACGCTGCGCCAGGCCAGTCCCGAGCCGACGACCGAAATTGCAGCCAGCAGGGCGATGATGGATCGGAGCCAGAGGTCCTGGTCAAAGGTCTCGTGGAGTGTCTGGGTGGACATGACGATGACAAAACTGTGCACGCCCTGTTTTTCACGGAGGGCTTGGTATTCCTCCTCGCTCATCCAGCGGGGACGATCAAACCGGGGACGGAAGCCGCCTTCACGGGGGCGCATCCGGTTTGTGTCATTGTCCGGCGGATGCGGCGGGGGTTCTCCGGAACCGGCGGCAAAATTGGTCGGATTGTTACCGGGCGGGGGTTCGGGTGGCGGCCCGTATGGCGGCCCACCCAAGCGGTTGGTGGCGGCAAAGCGGTTGGTAAAATCCTGCCGGGACAGGATGATGGGCAGATTGGTGCCTTCGATGTCGTAGGTGAGGTTGGTGCCGAGATCCACCGGATTCACGAGGGTGACGGTTTGCGCATTCCATTTTTCCGTCGTGCCCGCGGCACCCCGGCCTTGAAGATCAATTCCGGTCCCGGCGGAAGCGACCATTTCGCCCGCGGCGTTCAACAGCGCGATGCCGTTTAATTCCGCCTTGTCCTGCCGGACCAGTTCCGTGAGCGAGGCTTCGAGCCGTTCCTTGGAAACCACGCCGCCAAAACGACGCTGCGACCGGAGCACGATGCCGAGGGTGGTGGAAATGTCCTTGGCCCGGTTGACGAGCGCGGCGCGGGCTTCTTCCCGGACGCGCAGGTGCTCGGCCAGTTGCCAGAAAACAACCAGCACCCAGACTCCCAGCAGGAGTCCGTAGATCAAAACGCTGCGGCGTTTCAGTTCCATAAATAGCTTTCAGTCTGAAAACCGATGTTGTAGCCGGATGCGCCCAGGATTTTTGTGGAGCAGACATTCTTGTCTGCTGGTGGCGGAACTTTCCAGTTCCGCTCCTGGCGACTGGAAAGTCGCCCGAACCCGCAGGCTGGAAAGCCTGCGCTACGCCATGTGGCGGAAACGAACTTCGTTTTTTCGGGTTCTGTCATGCCATCGTTCAAAGATAACAAAATCGCGTCCTACGGTTTTTTCTTCACCGGCACGCGTTCCAGGAACCGGTCCAGTTCCTGTTCGGAAATCGAATTGGTGATGAGTTGCGACTGGCCGGTTTCCTTCACGGTCAACGCAGCGAGTTGTGACGGCATCTGGACGATGTGCGGCGTGAGGAACATCAGCAACTCGGTCTTGCTGCTGCTTTTGCTGCTGGCTCGGAACAACTGGCCGAGCAACGGAATGTCGCCCAGGATCGGCACCTTGCTGTCGCTGGAGGATTTGGTGTTGGCGATGAGGCCGCCGATGACGACGGGCTGCCCATCGGGGGTCACGACCACGGTGTTGGCGGAACGCTGGTTGATGTTGGGCGCATACACGGCGGACGAAATCAGGCTGCCGCCTTCGATCACCTGGCCGGGCGTCGAGGTGTCAATGGATTTTATTTGCGGCTGGAGAATCATTTGGACCAGATTATTCGCTCCGATGAACGGCGTGACGTCCAGTTGGATGCCGACGTTTTGATAGGTACCGTTAATGGTCGGAATGGTGGTGCTGCTGTTGCCGACCGAACTGAAACTGACGCCGCTGGGCAGATAAATGCTTTGACCGACGAAAATCTCCGCCATCTGGCCGTCGCGCGCGAGAATGGACGGGCGCGAGAGCACCTGCGCCTTGCCCGCCACCGCGATCGCCTTCAATGTCGCCTGAAAATCACGGCCCATGATCTGATAAAAACCGTTCGCCGAACCGGAATTTGGCGACAATGCCGGCGCAAAAGCCTGGCCCATGCCGTTGAAATTGGTCACCACCGAGTTGGCGCCCGCGAGACCGAACGCGTTGGCCGCGCTGCCGGTCAGGTTGTCCCCGATGCCCTTGGTCCAGCCGCCCTCGATGCCGATGTCCAAGTCGTTGTTGCGCTGCACTTCGAGGAAAACAACCTTGATGAGCACCTGCGGTTCGGGCGCGTCGAGGCTGGCAACCACCTGCCGGATTTGCTCGCTGGTTTCCTTGTCGGCGATGACGATGATGTTGTGCGTCACCGGGTCCACGGAAATGACCGCGCTGCCCACCTGGCCGTTGTTGTTGTATTCGCTGCTGCTGGAACTGCTGGCGTTGTTGCGGTTGAAATTATTGAACCCGCCAAAGCCACCAAAGCCGCCAAAGCCGCCGCCAACACCGCCGCCAGTGGTGCGCTGCTGGGCGTGGATTTCCATTGCGGTGCAGAGAAGCAGGGCCAGAACGCCGCCGAGATGTTTTTTGAAACAGTTTGTTTTCATAATTTGCCTTTTCATCAAAAGATGATTCACGTTTTAGTATGTCCGCCCGCCGCCAACACCGCCGCCGGTGCTGGTGCCGCCGATTCCAGTGGTGGTGGTGGTCGTGCCCATCGTGGTGGTGCCGTTCACAGCGCGTTGCTGGAGCGCGCTGTTTTGCGACGAACTTGTACTCGTGCCACCGCGCGCAGTGCTGCTGCTCTGAAACATGTTTTGCAGCACCGTCAACGCCTGCTGCGGGTCGCCGTTCTTCATTTGGAAAACATAAACGCCCTGATCGCGGTCCGAGGGCACGTCGAGTTGCTCCATCATCCCGGCGATTTCCTGCATCAAATCCTTGGAGGCGGTCACAATGACGGATGAAGTGCGCGGGTCCGCCACGGCGACGACCTGCGTCTGCTTTTGGATCCGGGAGTTCTGGCTGGTGCCCGTGCCACCGGTGGTATTCGCGGCCATCATTCGCTGAAAAAACCCGCCCGGACCACCGCCGCCCAGACCGCCAACCCCGCCACCGAACCGGAAGGGCGACTGGACCTGGCTGCCTGAAGTGCCGCTGCTCGACGGGAAAATCTGGCTCAATTCACCGGCCACGTCGGCCGGACTGGCGTGGCTCATATGGAACACGCGGATTTCCGTTTCCCCCTCGGCGCTGTTGTCAATCGCCCGGATGATTTCGGTGAGATGCCGGATATTCGACTGGGTGTCGGTGACCACAATCGAGTTGCCGGCCTCATTGGCGACAATCGTCGCCTGGGGCGAAACGAACGACGACAAATCCGTCACCAATTGCCGGGCCTCCACGAACCGGATGGGGATGATCTGCGTGACGATCTCGGCGTTGTTCGGAATGCTGTCCGGGTCGTTGCTGGTCTTGACCGGGATGTTCCGCGTCTTCGCGTCGTTCTTGTCCAAAATCGTCAGCGTCCGTCCGTCGCGGATCGCGGCGTAACCGTTTTTGTTCAGCACAGAATTGAGCAGGTCCACCGCTTCATTCCGGGTCATGGGATGGCTGCTGATGACGCTCACATTGCCCCGGACCTGCGTGTCCATCACGATGATGAACCCCGCGGCATCGCTGAGATAATTCAGGACCATCTCCAGTGGCGCATTGCGAAAGTTGAGACTCAATTCGTCAAAATTCGTGCCGATGGTTGGCGCGAGGGTGGAATCCTGCACCACGGTGGGAATCACCGCCGCCGTTGCCGTTTTTCCCGACGTGGCGGGTTGAATGCCCGTTGTTGGCGCGGCGGGCTGGTTGGTTGCCGGCTGTTCGTTCATCGCGCCTTCATCCGGTGGCGGCGGGGCGGCCATGGCATTATTGTCGTCCGGTGTTCCGCCCGGGGCCGGCTGCGCGACCGCCGACATGAGCAGTCCCGAAACGCACAGCGTCACGAGGGTTCGTCGAATCAAGGTTTTCATTTTAATTCCTGTTCTCTTTGTTGCATAAGTTTCTTGAGGACATCATTGGGTTCATTGGCGGAGCCCGAAGCCGGGGTGGCCGCGGGTGTCTCGTCCGTCGCCGGGACTGCATTTCCGGCCGTGGTGGCCGGCAATTCGGCTGATTCAGCCAGTTGCCATTCGCCCTTGCCTTCCTGCCGCATTTGCGCGCCCACTTTCATTACCACCGGCTTGTTGGTGGAAGCCAGCTTGACGCCGTGCAGCGTGATTTCCGCCACCTTGTAGCCGGCAATGACTCCGTCCGGGGAAAGGACCTTGCGATAATCGGAATCGTTCCCGTCAAAGAAGGCGAGCATGCCATTCCGGCTGCTCAACGTGCCGACCAGTGCAAAGTAGGGCGCCGACCGGGAGACGGAGCGTCCGCGGCTGTGCGACGCATGCGCATAACGGTTGGGGTCAAAAATATTCCGGTCCAAGATGATCTGGAACGACGAATAATTCGTGTCGGCGGGAGCGTTGGTCGTCTGTGCGGCGGCCGGCCGGCCATTGGCCAGGAACACCCCGAGCGCGGCGAGCGCGGCGGCCATCCGGAACACATTTTGATTTTGTCGGGCCAGGTTCATGGTTTGGGTTGAGTTTGCGCAACGAGCACCAGCCCGCTGATTTGCAGGTCGAGGGTGAGTTGCTGGCCGGTGTTGTCGCGGGTGCTAAGTTCCACCGATTCAAGTTTGAGCGCCATCGGGTCTTTTTCGAGGTCGTAAACAAACCGGCTGAGGGTGCCGAGGTCGCCGGCAGCCTCGAGGCGGCAGTTGAGCGTGAGGTGGTCAGGCGAATCGTTGTTCCATTGAGGCGTGATGCCGGTGACGTCGGCGCCGCTCTCCCGGGCCCAACTGTCAAAGGCCTTGAGCGTCTGCTGCTCCGCCAGCGAGGGATTCTCCGGCAGGGTGTTCGTGCGCATCTGGCTCCAACGGCCGCGGAGGCCGGCTTCGCGCTGGATCAACCGCCGGCCGTTTTTCACCTGCGCGCGCAGTCCGGCGACCGTTTTTGCCCGCGTCTTCCACCATCCGAACATCGGTTCAATGACCACCAGGTCGGCCGCGTAAAGCACAACCACCGCGATGGTCAGCATCATCAACAGTTGCTGGCGGTTTTCAATTTTCATTGCCGCCTCTTTTGTTCCAATGAAAGTCGAACGTGAATTGCATCGGCGATTTGCCGCGGATCTGGTCCACCTTCAAGTCGGACACGCCGTCCGCCGCGCGCAACTGGCTCAACATCCGCAGCAGGGCGGCGTTGTCCCGCGCCGTGCCGGAACAGTTCACCACGTTGCTGTCGCGGATTTCCACCGTCTTGGCCGTGACGGCGCCGTCCTCGGGGAACGCCGTCGTGAGCTGCTTTAAAATGCTCAGGCTGCGGAACGACTCGTCGAACCACGGGCGGTATTTCTGGATTTGCTGCTGGATGCCGTCCAGTTCCCTGACCTTGGCCGACATTCCCGACCATTGCGAACGCAGCCGGAGGAGCTGGATTTCCTGGAACAAAAACAATCCGCCGACGAGGGCGACGATGCCGGCGGCCGTCGCGCCGGCGGAACGCAGCCGGCCGGAGGAATACTTCGTGATGATTTGCTGCCAGGCCGTCGGTTTGGGCGGCAGGAATTCGAAGGCCGGCGTTTGTCCCGTCAGCAGCCGGGCGGCCAGGCTGAAGGCCGGGGAAACGGGCGCGTCGGGCGGAAGCTGGACGCCGAATTCGTCCGGCGAATACTTCGTGACCGGTTCGACGGTCAAGCCTGCCGGTTCAAACCGCAATTCCATTTCGTCGGCCAGTTGCTGCGCCAGGTCGTGCGGGCCAAAAATGCGGATGCGGCGGACGGATTCGCGCAGTCCGGCGGGTAATTGCCCGAGCGTGATGCGGACTTCGCGCGCGACGTAGCCGGCGTGGAGGGTGCGTCGCGAGCCTTCATTTTCGATGGCGCCTTCCAGCGGGCGGAGGGCCGCCACGCCGCCGCCGCAGGTGATTTGCAAGGACACCTGGCTCTCGCCTATGGCCAGGGCCAACACGCCGTTGGAAGCTTCCGCCGCCGGCGGCTGCAAAGCCGTCACGCCGGGTGAAAAGCTGACCGGCTTCAATTTTGCCGCCGCCAGGACCTGTTCCAGCGACGTGAGCTGGCTGTTGAAGATTCCCGCCAGGGTCACGTACTGTTTGCCGGCCGGCAAGGGGCAGCGCGAATGGGCGAGCCGCAACGTCGTGACGTCGCACGAAAATCCGCGTTCCGCCTCCAGTTGCAACAGGCTTGCGGCATCCGCCTCCGGCAACGGCGGCAATTCGGTTTGCGCCGTGAGCATCCACTTCGACGGTACGCCCACCACGCAGTGGCGTTGGCGCACGCCGGCAGAGTCGAGATGGTTGCGAATTTCACGTCCGACCAGTTCGGGTACCGCCGTGAGCGGGTCGAGCGAGAGGGTCGCCGAGAACGACTGCTGGAGCTGGAGCGAGCCGTTGGTGCAGCGGAGCACGACGCCGTCGAGGCGGTTGCCGTCGAGGTTGAGGCCGAGCAGGCCGGTCAACTTTTTGCGTCTCGAAAAATTGATTTTCAAAATTGGGTTCATGGCGTTTCCTTGGCGACCCAGGTGGTGCGGGCTTTTTCCCCGAGCGCCCAGCCGAGCCGGCTGAGGTCCTGGCGGTAAATGATTTTGGGCGCGCCTTCGCTGATGTCGAAAATGAATTTCACCCGCCGGTAGCCGCGCCCGAACGGGCCGACCGCCGCGATGTCCGCCGTGAATTGAAAACTTTCCGTGGTGATGTAATCGCGGCCGGCGTTTTCGAGGGCCAGGACGACCGCGTTGTTGTTACCAAGCGCGTCCACGATCCAGGAAATGGCGTTGAGATTGTTGGGATTTTGCTGGCGGTAGGTGACGAGCGATTGCGCCGCGCCTTGCGCCGTGTTCTGGTCAACGCCCAAGCCCATAAACAACGCCGTCATTACGGGCGCGCTGGCGGTGTTGATGTTCAGCAAGCCGGTGGTGTAAAGATTGGTGGTGTCGGTGATGCCATAGGCGATTTGCGCGAATTCGGCCGAGGTCATTCCGCTGACCAGATAAAATCGCAATAAATTATTGTAAGTGGGTGCAGTTGCTCCGCCCCCGCCGCCGCCACTGGTAAAACCAAGCCGGGTCATGATTTGAGTGGCGCGCGAGGAGCCAAACGCTGATTGCAACAAGGACCGCAGCGTGGCCCGGGTGTTCACATTGGTGAGCAAGGTGCCGTCGGAGTGGAAATTCGGCTGGCGGCTGTAAACGGTGACGTATTCAAACAGGCCCGGATCCAATGTGCCGTTGCCGTTCACGTCGGTTTCATTGGCGTCGAGCACACCGTTGCGATTGACGTCTTCGCCGATCAGCAGGTCAATGGTCGCGCCATATACCAGCCGCAATTCGTCCACCGTTTCGAACGGGGAATTTTTGTCGGTGTACCCCAACGACGCATAATCCAGTGCATAGTCACCGCTGCCGTTGGTGCTGCGCCAATCCACAATCGCGTCGGCAAAATCGAGCGTCATGTTGGGCAGATAGGAAAGCGCGTTGGTGCCGGCGCGGTTCAAATTCAATTTGGAGGCTTCGTCCACGAGGCCGAAATACGGTTCGGTGGCAGGTGTGCCGGACGGGTCGCGGCCGATGAGCCAGAAATGCGCGTCGCCCACCGGCACGGCCTCGCAGGAAAACTGGGTGTTATTGGGCACCGCGCCATTCGTGGCAAAATTCGAGAGCGCGTAACCGACATAACGCGCCGCGCCTTCGATGGCCTGTTCCGCCGCGATGCCGGTGGCGCGGTTGTCCGAGGCGCGGAGTTCAAAGGTCATGGAATTTGCGAAATAAAGCGCGATGGCGACGAGCCCGATGGAAATCCAAAGCACGAGAATGAGCACCGATCCGCCTTCGCTACGCTTCGGCGCGACAAGCGCGCCTTCACGCAGGGCATTCAATGACTGATTGGGCTGGCGCAGTTTCATTTCAGGTGTTCGTGCGCGATTGCGAATCTATCGGCACCAGGATTTGAATTGGCTGCGGGTGCGTGTTGTCGCTGTTGTTGCCCGCCATCTGGATGAGGACCCGGACGGCGACCGGCAGGTTGGTGTCCGCCGTGGTCGTGTCGGTGGTGTCCCAGGTATCGAGCCATTGTGTGCCGTCGAAACATGAAAACTTGATGCTTTCGACGCCGTTCAACAGCGGCTGGTCCTGGACGTCGAGCGTGGTCGAGCTTAATAGATTGCGCGTGATGCTGCGGACGAGGTCCTTGCCGGCGGCGGTGCGGGTGGCGGGGTCCTTCAATTCGTAGGTGACCCGCTGGATGTCACCCCACGGTTCATTTTCATGCAGCGCGCCGGTGGCGGTGAATATTTCGACGGCCACGGGCTGGCTGAGGCCGAGGCCGGTCACATTGCCGGCCTTGAAATCGCCGGTCAAAACGCCGTTGGCCTCCGGCGGCACGGCGCATTGCAGGTCGCGGCGCAGGATGGTGAGCGCCTGGTCCAGAGGCGTGGCGCCATCCACCGCGGCCTGGGTGACCTCGCGCAGGTGCAGGGCGCTGAAAAGCACGGCGTTGATGGCCACCAGTACAATGGCAGCGACGCCCACCGCCAGAATCATCTCGATGAGAGTGAACCCACGGCACAAATTTTTGTCGGAGGGGCGAACTCTGCGAGCCCCTGACGAATCAATCGCGCAAAATCTCGGGGGCTCGTGGAACTCGCCCCTCCGAAGGTTTTGGATTTTGATGTTCATCGTTAAAAACTGTTCGTCGCCGTCTGCGATTGCGGATTGGCCAGCGTGCTCAGTTTCACGGAATAATCACGGCCCTGGGCGGAATACTTCACTTCCGCGGTGATGAGTTTCATGGCGTCCACCGGCCAGTTCTGGCTGGTCAACGTCCAACGAAATTCCTGCGCGCCTTCGGTGACCGTGCCGTTTTGTGTGCTGGTATTCCAATTGGTCGTCACGATGCTTTCGTTTAAAATCCGGTCCGCCACACGCGCCGCGGCGCCTTTGCGGGCGGCGACCTCGCCGGCGAGGCTGGCCAGATGCAGCGCTTCCACGGCCGCCGGAATCACGATGGCCAGGAACAGCAGCGCCGCCAGCACCTCGATCAGCGTGAACGCCGCAACGTGACACGAGACGCGTGACATGTGACACGAGACGCCCCGTTGCACAGCAAGCGCTTTCATGTCACTTGTCACCTGCCACTTGTCACTTTTCTGTGTCGCGAATTTCATAACCCATGTGGTTGCTGGCTTCGATCAGCCAGAGCGCATTGCCTTTGGCGTCGGCCAGGCGCAACGTTTGCGGACTGTTTTCATCAATGGTGCCGTCCGCCAAAAAGCGGATGGCTGGCAGGTTCTGGAACGTCGTCAAGGCGGTTGCCCCGGCGTTCAGGACCGCAATCTGCACATTTTCGTCAAGCGTCAGATTTTCCGCCTTCGGGTCGCCGCCCGACGGGGGCGTTTCCGCAGTAAGCCCGTAGGCGCCCTGTTTTTCGTCCACCCAAAGCATCATCGGCAGGCCTTCCGAAACCGCACGGCTCTGGCCGGCGTGCATCAGCGCGAACAGCCGGCGCGCCTCGGAATCCACCGCGCGGGCGCGGATGAAATTCGACATGGCCGGCGCCACCATCGAGGTGATGACGACCAGTAACGCCAGCACAAGCAGCAGTTCGACCAGTGTGAAGGCGCGCGAAAATGACGAATGACGAATGAAGAATGATGCTCCGGCTGCCATTCGGCATTCGGCATTCGGCATTCGGCATTCAGGGTTTGCAATTCGCAGTTTCATTTATTTGGTTGTCCAATTGCCAATGTCATCTTCCGATCCTTCCTTGCCGTCCGGGCCGACGGACAGGAGGTCATAGGAATTCTGGTTATGTTTGCCGGGGTAGTAATATAAGTAGTTGTTGCCCCACGGATCCTGCGGGAATTTGTCCAGATACGGTCCGTGCCAGTTTTTGGCGTTGTTGGGCTGTTGAAGCAGGTCCTGCAGGCTCTTGGGATAATAACCATTGTCCACTTCGAACGCGTCGAGCGCGGTCTTGATGGATGAAAGGTCGGCGTGGACGGCCGTCAACCGCGCCTGTTCGCTGCGGCCCACCATTTTGGGAATCACGATGGCCGCCAGGATGCCGATGATGGTCATGACCAGCAGCATTTCAACCAGCGTGAAGGCGGACGAGGCGGTGACAGTACGCCAAGTCACATGTCTGTCGGAGGGGCGAGTGATACGAGCCCCCATTTTTTCAAGCGTTTTGCCAGTCAGGGGCTCACAGAGCTCGCCCCTCCGAAAGTTTTGGATTTTGATTTTCATAAATTTCACGGTTTCATTTGATGTAATCCTGCAACGAGAACACCGGCAGCAACATGCCGATGAAAATGATGCCGATGAACCCGGCAATCAAAAACAGCATCAGTGGTTCGGCGAAAGCCACCGCCGTTTTCAGGTGCCGGTCCAGGTCCGCCTCGGTGACGGTCGCAATGCGGACGAGTTCCGCGTCGAGCTTCCCGCTTTCCTCGGCCACGGAAATCATTTCCACGACGGAACCGGGGAAAAGGTCCTTGCAATCCGCCAGGCTCTGGCCGAGCCGCCCGCCTTGCTGGACGCGTTCGATGGATTGCGCCACGGCGTCCACGAGAATCTGGTTGCCGATGGATTTACGGGCGACGTTCAGGCCGTGCACGAGGGGCACGCCTGCGCCGAGCAGGGTGCCCAGCATCCGGCAGAACCGCGCCATGGCAAATTGCGCGGTCAGCGGGCCGACGATGGGCGATTGCAAAACCAGGTTTTCCCAGGTCCGGCGTCCCTTTTCGGAAGCGAACCAGTTGCGTACGAGAAAGCCGGCGACCACCAGGCCCGTCGCGACAAAGAATCCGTAGGAACGGACGGCGTGGCTGATGCCGATGATCATTTGGGTGATCAACGGCAGCGAACCATGCACGCTGGCGAACATCTTTTGGAATTTTGGGATGAAAAAAACCAGCAACACCGTGAGCACGACCAGCGCGAGCACCAGCAGGATGCAGGGATAAACCATCGCCGTCGTTACTTTCGACTTCAGGTCTTTTTCCCGCGCCTGGAAATCGGCGATTTGCGCCAGCACCACGTCGAGGAACCCGCCCGCCTCGCCGGCTTCCACCATCGCGGTATAAACGCGTGGAAAGGTCTCCGGCGACTTCGCCATGGCGTCGGCCAGCGACATGCCGTCAATGACCAGGTCGTGGACTTCCTTCCATTTGGCCTGGGCGGCGGGCGAGGAGGCTTCCTGGTAAAGAATGACCAGCGCGCGGCTCAGGGGCACGCCCGCTGCGAGCAGGCTGGAGAGCAGGCGCGTAAAATTTTCCAGGTCCTTCGCGGAAACTTTTTTCGATTCGAACTTGAAGGAAAGGTTTCCGAATGCCGCCGGCAACGGGGAGCCGTTTTTCGACGGCGCGGCCGCGGCCTTTTCGGCCAGGCTGACCGGACGGAGGCCGAGCGTCTCCACCTGCCGCAGCGCGTCGGGCCGGCCCGGGGCGTCAAGCTGGCCCTCGGCCATGGTGCCGTCGCTCTGCAAGGCTCTGTAGGAAAACGTGGGCATGATTTAAAATGACGAATGACAAATGACGAATGACGAATGAATTCCCAAACCCCAAATCCTTGTTGAGCTTGCGCGCGATGATGTGGCTGCCGAATTTCGGGCTTCGGAATTCAAGCTTCTTTCGTCATTCGACATTAGGAATTCGGATTTCATCTTATCATCTCGCCACCGCGATGCTGGCCGGTGAGGACGCCGCGGCATCCTGCGTTTCGTTTTTGGTCGTGCGCTCCACCTCCTTGGCGGTGGTCACGCTCAAAACCTCTTCGACGGTGGTGATGCCCGCCCGGACCAGGCGCCAGCCATCTTCGGCCAGCGTTTTCATGCCGGCGTGCCGGGCGGCGTCGCGGATCTGGTCGCTTGAGGCGTTTTTCAAGACCAACTGGCGGATTTCACTGTCGCTGTCCATCCACTCAAAAATCGCGTGCCGGCCATGGAAGCCGGTGTTGCGGCATTCGCGGCAGCCGATGGACTTGTAAATGGTGACCTGGGCGGGAATACCCAGCCGCGCCTTGAAAGCCTGGGCAGTCGGCGAGTCGTCAACCTGTTTGCAATGCGTGCAAAGCACACGCACGAGACGTTGCGCCAGCACGGCTTCGAGCGACGACGCCACGAGATACGGTTCGACACCCATGTCCACGAGCCGGGTGATAGCGCCCGGTGCGTCGTTGGTGTGCAGGGTGGAGAAAACCAGATGGCCGGTGAGAGAGGCCTGCACGGCGATTTGCGCGGTTTCCTGGTCGCGGATTTCACCGATGAGAATCACGTCCGGGTCGTGGCGCAGAATCGAGCGCAGTCCGCGCGCAAAGGTGAGGCCGGACTTTTCGTTGACCTGAATCTGGTTGACACCCTTGAGCTGGTATTCGACCGGGTCTTCGACGGTGATGATCTTGCGGACGGAATCGTTGATTTCGTTGAGGGCGGTGTAGAGGGTCGAGGTTTTGCCGCTGCCGGTGGGGCCGGTGACGAGGATGATGCCGTGCGGCAGTTGGAGGACGCGCCGGAAGCAATCCAGTTCGCGCCGGTCCATGTCCAGTTCGCCCATGCCGCGCAGGGTGGCGTTTTGCCGGAGCAAACGCATGACCACGGCCTCGCCGTGCAACATCGGAATCACCGAAACGCGGATGTCCACCTCAGCGTCGTCGAGACGGATGCGGATGCGCCCGTCCTGCGGCAGGCGTTTTTCCGCGATGTTGAGATGGCTCAAAATTTTGACGCGTGACACAATGGCGGGCTGGAAGCGCTTGAGTTGCGCGGGCACGGAAACGTCCTGCAACACGCCGTCAATGCGGTAGCGGATGCGAAACTCGTCCTCGAACGGTTCGAGATGAATGTCCGACGCGCGCAGCTCGATGGCGTCCTTCAAAACCTGGTTGACGAAGCGGATAATCGAAGCTTCGTCTTCCTCGGCTTCGTCGAGATTGGTGTCCTCGGCATTTTCGTCAACGACCTGGAATCCCTTTTCCTCATCGAGCGTGCCGATCGTGTCCGCGCCGACGCCGAGGCGTTTTTTGATTTCGCGCTGGATGGCTTCGCTGGCAGCCAGCACCGGTTTGAGGTTCAAGCCGGTCATCGTTTTCAGCGCATCGAGACCCTGGGTGGCGAAGAGGCGGCTGGTGGCGACCTCGACGGTGCCGTTGAGGCGCTTGAGCGGCAGGAGTTCCTCCTTCAGCAGGATGCGGGCGGGAAAAAGAGAGAGAAGCTGACGGTCCGGTTCCACGTCGTCCAGCGTCGTGTAGTCAAGGCCGTATTCCTGGGCCAGCCAGCGCAGGATGTCTTCCTCGGTTTGAACGGGAGACTTTGCGCGCAAGAGGGACTCCGCGTCAGGGGAAGACAGTTGCCGGCCCGCGACCATGCGATCCAGCAACTGTTTCAACGAAATGGCTTGAACGGGAGTTTCACTCATGGGCTGAACGTCAGCTTCTCTTTTGGATTGGTCATTCGAGCAGGGTGTGCCGTGCCGGAGGCCGGCGTTCCGGATGCTCTTGGATTTGGTTATTCAAGCAATCCGAACAGGGTGGCCTGGGCTTCCTGTTTCGTATTAAGCACCTTGCGGAGGTTTTCCTGGGCCGTCACGAGCTTGGCCTGCTTGGCTTTTTGCGAGGCCTGGTATTTTTCCAACGCAGCTTTTATTTGCGCCTTGGGCGCATTGTCATCAATGGCCTTTTGCAAGGCTTCGGCCTCCGGGCTGGGCTGGCCGAAGAAACCACCGCGCCCGCCACCGTTGCCGCCGCCGGCACCGGCATTGGCACCATTGGCGCCGCCCCGGTTGCCACGGAACATGCGGCCCATGCCGCCGCCGAACCCGACGTCGCGTCGCGCATCCATCACTTTCTGGATCATCGGCTGGACGGCGTTCCATTCGGTGTCGTTGGTAAAGTTTAAATCTTCCCGGACGCGTTCCATGTAACGCTGCTGCATCTGGGCCGGGTCAAAGTTGCCGCCGCCGAAACGGCGTCCGCCGCCGCCGCCATTATCGCCGCCGTTGTCATTTTGGGCGGAAATGCTGCCTGCGCTCAAAAACAGCGCCGCGGCGATTCCGCATATCATCAATAATTGATTCATTTTCATCGGACATTCTCCTCTTGCAATGGGGATGTTGTTTGCATTTTTTGCTTCGTTGCGGGACGGCACACACATGCTGCCCGTCAGTTGCGAAACCATCTCCGTGCAATAACCATACCAGCGCCACAAAAGTCCATTTCATTGGGAAATGGATGAACGGGCTGCGCAATTGCTGCTCAACCCCTTTCCGCGCTACGCAGATTTTGCGCGCTTGGTGCAATGGCGCAGCATGGCAAGCGGTCAGACCTTGTTTCTGCCAATCACGAACTGGTCCACGAATTCGTTCACGGCCGCGCCGGGGTGGTGTTTCCCGCCCGGCCAGTTCCAATTCACCGACCCGCAGGCGACGAATAGCGGGCAGTGATTCCACCGTATCCGCTTGCCGTAATCTCAGGCAGCTTTCCTGGCGCGCGGATAGAGCTTGCCGTTTGTTTTCACTCTGTCATAAAATGTTTCCGTGCCGATTTAACGCGACAGGTCCGAGCGTTCAGAGCACTGGTTGCCTCGGTAGCTCAATTGGTAGAGCAGTTGACTCTTAATCAATTGGTTCTAGGTTCAAGTCCTAGCCGGGGTACCACCTTGGCATTTTGGTTCCCCGCGACAGCAAGCAACAAAGGCGGACAATCGCCAATCCGCATTCAAAAATGGGTCGAGACATCTTTGACTCTGTTTTGATGGGTTCGTGCTGTGTTCAAGGGTGCTTCAACCGGAAATATCCCTGCGGAGCCGACGGATTGTTGGCCAGCCAGTTCATCTGGCTGTTCGTTTCGGAACCCGGCACGTCGCCCCAAGCCGCAGCGTTGCTCAAATCCACGAAGTTCGTCTGTAGAATCCAGCCGATATAATTCGTTGGCCAGGTCACCGTCAGCGTCGAGCCGGCCAGAGAGACGGCGATGTTGGTGCCGATGGATGGAGGCAGATAAGTGGGATTGTTAGCAGCATTCAACCACCACAACGCGCTCGTGACGCCGCGCGGATAATGCCGGCTGCCGAGCGGGCTGCCGCTACCTGTGCTCTGCAACTGATCCGACCAACCTTGGTAAGGCGCCTCGATCATTTGGAACGTGGCGTGGACCTGGTCCACCGTCCCGTTCACGTTGCTGTTGAGGATGCCCAGCACTTTCTCCGTCACATACTGGCAAAGATAAACTTTGCTCTGCCAGGTATTGACGTTTGCGCTCGATAGTTTCCAGCCGCCGCTTGTCGCGTCCAGGCATCGCCCGGAAATCAGCACCGCGCTCATGTGATTCGACAACGCCTGCAACATCGCGGCGTACGGCCCGCCCGTCCGGTCCACCGCATTGGTCAGCCCCATCTGCACCGGAACGGCCAGGCCCTCCACCATGGGGATGATCGCCGAAGGATTGCTGCCGTCGAGAAACGCCGGAATATAACCCAGCGACCCGTGATAGGTATTCCACGCATTCGTGATGGACCGCGCACCGGCCATCGCTGCATTTTGGCAAATCGCGGCGTCGGTTGTATCGCCGATCCGGTTGAACATCGCCTGCATGGCCACATACGCCGCCCAGCTCTTGACTGTTGTCATTCCGTTTAATCGCGGCGATTGCAGCGATGGATCGAGGGCGTCATAAGTGCTGATTTCCGGCACCCCGCCGCGCTTGTTAATATACGTCGTGATGCCGTCGCGTGTCGCTGCGTTGGTATCATCCCGCAACAACATTGAAGTGAGGCAGGTTTGCAGCAGCGCCGCATTGTTCGTGAGCCATGTGTCGTTGCCGCTGTGGCTCCAGTAAAGTCCGGCGCACAGGATCCAGTTCTGCAACTCCTCCTGGCCCATGTACGAAAACCAGTTCTCGTAATCCGTGGGATCCGTTCCCGGCGCGAGGGAGGTCCCGCCGGAACCCATGTCATGATGGAATGAGAACCCGTTGGTGGAAACGATCGTGCCGGTGCCGGCATTGTAGAGCGGATGGGTGAAGGTGTAACCCGCGCCATTGATCGCGCCGGAGTAGGTGTCCAGCACATTGCGCAACGCCCAGGGGTACATGTAAGAGTCGTAATAGGCGTGGTCCACCGTGAGGTCGAACGTGTTGATGTAATTGTATTCACCTTCCATTTCCCGCCAGTAAACCCGGCTGCCCGGGTCAATCAAACACACCGTGTCCGCCATGTAACTGTGCAACGCGTGCGCTGCCAGAAACTGGCGGTAAGGGTTCAACCCGGCGTTGGCCATCGCCGTTTTGAGCTGCGAACAGCGCATCCGCGCGTCGAGAACCCCGGAAAACGCCGCGTCCATTACGCTGTCCACCGAATCGAACAGCGACGTGTAGTAGTACGAGCCTGACACCCGCGTGTCCAACACTGTGCTCCGGTAATAAGCCACCACCACCGTCAGTTTCTTCGTCTGCCCCGCCGGAACATTCAGGTGAAAGGCAAAGCCGGTCGTCATGCCATTCAAGGCCGCGGTCAGGCTGGACCCGCTCAATAAATCACAGCTTCCCGTTTGCACCGCCAGCGCCGCCTCGCCGACGCTGAACCCTTGGAACGCGCCGGACGAATAACTTTGCTGCGTCCCGGACGCGCGGAGGCCAAAGTAAAAATCTTCCGCGGTGCCGTTCGTGTTGTTGATGGTGAACACGAGCCACGTCGCCGGCAGGAAGAACCGGAGCTTGTCGGTCAGCGTGGCGGTGCTCAAATCGGGCATATTCCAGGCCGGAGTATAGTGAACAAAGGTCAGCGCGCCGCCGTTGATGTTCCATTCATCCGTGCAGGGCGTGAGTGTCCGCTGCACATTCGTGCTGGCGAAAAAAGTGGCGCTTGACGAGATGTTGTTCGACGACGCCACAAAAGGCAGGGCCTGCATGCCGTTGCTTCCCGATAAAACAATCACCACACCTCCTCCGCCACCGGAGTAAGGAATGGAAGCCGAGGACGTTCCCAGTCCGCATTGATTACCCATACCGCCATACGCGAGTGTCGAATAGGTCCCCACGGCGGCGTGGTCCACGTTCACGAACACGAGCGCATTCGACGACACCAGGTTGTAGCCATATAACGAATTCGCCAAAAGAAACAACACGGGGAAAAGCAATCCGCGAAGGCGGTAACCAACCGGTCCTGCCAATTTGTCCAGCATGGCTTTGGCGACGGTGGAAGCTTCTGAACGGCGGCGGAAGGGCGCAACCCCGATGGCATTTGTCGGGATTGCCCGCAGCGACTTGTCAGGCGTCATAATCTTGGCTCAAACATAATGCTGCCGTCCGTATTCTCAACAACATTACGAGTGTCAGTCAGATGCACACGAATCCAAACCGCTGCTGGATGGGATTCGTCAGCTCCGAGAAAAACCACGGCTTGCTTGCCATCAAATGCAGCCACGTCATTTGTGCGCAGATAACCACCCGCCACAAGCTCATCAAAAGTGACCGTGGCCGAAGGCTATGATACACCGTTGCCTTAAAATGCCCGTTCCGCCCGATTTTGCCTATGATGGTCCCAAAAAAAAGATGGCGAAATAAAGCAGCAGCATATAACATTACAGCCATGACAACTCTGGGCATTATCATCGGCAATCGCGGTTTCTTTCCGGCCCACCTCTGCGACACCGGGCGCAAGCAAATCCTGGCCACACTCGAAAAGCTCGGCATCGGCGTGGTCAAGCTGCCGGCGAGCGCAACCAAATTCGGCGCGGTCGAATCCGTGGAAGACGCGCAGAAGTGCGCCGATCTGTTCAAACAAAACGCCGGCAAAATTGACGGCATCCTCGTCTCGCTGCCGAATTTCGGCGACGAACGCGCCGTGGCCAACTCCATCCGCTGGTCCGGCCTGCGGGTGCCGGTGCTCGTCCACGCGTTTAATGACGATCCGAAAATCATGACCATCAAGGACCGGCGCGACAGTTTCTGCGGCAAAATGTCGGTCTGCAACAACCTCCGCCAATACAACATTCCTTTCACCCTCACCCGGCTGCACACCTGCGCGCCCGACAGCAAAAGTCTCGCGCAGGATTTGCAGGACTTCGTCGTGACCTGCCGCGTCGTCAAGGCGCTGAAAAATCTGCGCATCGGCGCGCTCGGCTCCCGGCCCACGAACTTCAACACCGTCCGCTACAGCGAAAAACTCCTTGAGCAATCCGGCATCAGCATCGAAACGCTCGATCTTTACGAATTATTCGGCTGGGTCGGCAAGCTGAAGGACGGCGACGCCGCGGTGGAGGCGAAGCTGAAGGAGATCCAGAATTATGTTGTGGCGAAATCCATCCCGCCGGTGGCCCTGTTAAAAATGGCCAAGTTCGGCGTGGCGGTGGACAAGTGGATGAAGCAGACCCGCCTCAACGCCACCGCCGTGCAATGCTGGACGGCCATGGAGGAATTTTTCGGCGTCGTGCCCTGCACGCTGATGAGCATGATGAGCAACCTGCTGATGAGCAGCGCGTGCGAGGTGGACATCATGGGCACTGTGGCGATGTATGCGATGGCCCAGGCCAGCGGTCGGCCCAGTGCGCTCGTGGACTGGAACAACAATTACGGCGAAGACCCGGACAAGGGCGTCGTCTTCCATTGCAGCAACCTGCCCAAGGACATATTCGTGGAGAAAGGCGAAGGCAAACCGGTGATGGATTATCAGGAAATCATCGCGGGCACCGTGGGCAAGGAAAACACCTACGGCACCGTGGTGGGCCGCGTGAAAGCGTCGCCGTTCACCTATCTGCGCGTGAGCACGGACGATGCGGCGGGCAAAATCCGCGCCTACATCGGCGAAGGTGAGTTGACCAACGACCCGTTGAAAACGTTTGGCGGCTACGGCGTGGTCCGAATCCCGAATTTACAGAAGCTCCTCCGCTACATTTGCGAGAACAGCTTCGAACATCATGTCGCCATCAACCCGACGCGCATTGCCGCCGGCGTGAAGGAGGCCCTGGGCAAATATCTCGGCTGGGAAGTTTATTGTCACGAGTAAGCCGTTCCATATATTTTTTGGATGAGACAAAAAATGGGGCAAAATCCATTTGACTTTTTTGGAATAAAAGCATAAAATGTAGAAAGTTATACGACCAACAACACAAAATTCGCACGTGAGGTGCATAGTTTTTTGTTGTTTCCTTTACCGACTCATGCCGGTGTGATTGTGGTTCAAGGAGTATCGCCGGCGCGACAAGCTGGCCGGGCATTCAATCACAGCAGCGCTGTGGCAAATCTGTCTGGCGAAGCAAATCAGTCGTCGCGAATTTTTTAGTCCATAAATCATGAAAAAATCCATAAGGCAAAGCATAGCAGGACTTGTATCATTTACCCTGCTGGCGATATTCAGTGTGTCGGGCCAGGCCCAAACTGTCATAATTACGAATTACACTTTTGATACGTCTGCTTCCGCCAGTCCTCCGGTTTGGCGGGTTTGGAACAGCGGGGTTGCGCAATACATCACGAACGGATGGAGTTCCACTGATGCAAGCAACAATCCAAGTTCGGGTTCCATGTTAATTACGAGCACTTTCAGCGGCGCCAGCCAGCAAAGTGTTGTATGGACCGGCGACTACAATCCGCCGTTGGACGGCACGCAAATCACCAATTTTTCGTGTTACATCCGTTTTGATCCCAGTTCTCCAACCAATGCCTCGAGCAAGACGTTCGGCACCATTGTTTTTTATTTGGATACGGCTGCCGGCGGCGCTTATGGGGATAATACGCAGATACCAACAAGCAGTTCCTATTATTCCGTGCCGTCCAACAACACAAACTGGGTATATTTTTCGGTGCCGGTGAATATAAGCTCCAGTATTTACGGGATAATGATTCAATTGCAAACGTATGGCAATGCCTTGACGGGGACTTCAAAAATGTATGTGGATGACGTCCAGCTTAGCGGAGGGACCATCGTCACCAATCCGCCAATCAGCGGCGCTTCCACGGTGGACTGGAATAATGTGCATCAACGGATCGATGGCTTCGGCGCTTCGTCGGCCTGGAATGGCAGTTGGACCACAGCCGAGGCCGACCTGCTGTTTTCCACCAATAACAATATCAGTTATCAATCCGGCACCTATAATGGCGCGGGTCTTTCCTTGTTGCGCAATCATATCACTTACGCCAATACGACCTCTGCGAGCGACACGCCAACCACGGTAGAAACAAACATTATGAAAATGGCTCAAGCCCGTGGAGCAAAGGTTTGGAGCGCGCCCTGGACACCGGCTGCAGGGTTTAAAAGCGTCAACGACATTTATGATACTGACACGGCCACCGCCAGCGGAATAGACGGCGGCAGCTTCTTGGGCGGCAATGCTACAAATCAGGCCTACGCCAGCCAGTTGGCTAATTATGTCGTCAGCATGAAAAACCAGGGCATCACCAACCTCTATGCCATCTCCATCCAAAACGAGCCGGACGCGGATGTTACCGGTTACGAGGCATGCCAATGGACCGACGCGCAAATTCACGATTTCGTCACCAACCTCTATAGTGCGCTGACAAACAAGGGCGTGGGTTCCACTAAAATTATGCTTCCTGAAAGCCAGAACTGGACAGACCCGCACAATTTGACGGGTCTGGCGATGAGTGATACCAAAGTGGCTGCGGAGGTGGGAATTATTGCCAATCATAATTATGTCATGGATAATTCAGTCGGGGATCAAACCACTCCGGCGGCGATTTCTTCTTATGGAAAAGCGTTGTGGGAAACGGAAGTTGCCGTGCTTTCGGGCAGCGACAGCAGCATCGCCAACGGCGTTTATTATGCGCAACGGATTTATCTGTATATGACCCAGGCGCAGGCCAACGCCTACCACTACTGGTGGCTCGTTGCCAGCGGATCGGGAAATGAAGGATTGCTGGACCTCAGTTCTGCTGTGACTAAACGCTTGTTCACTTTCGGTCAATACAGCCGGTTTGTTCGCCCGAACTTTTATCGCATCAATGCAACTTCGACTCAAGCATCAGCTTTGATCAGTGCCTACAAGGATTCGGTTTCAACGGCCTTTGCGATTGTCGTCGTCAATACCAATGCCGCAACCGATGTGATTCAAACTTTCAATCTGAGTAATTTTACCGCGGCGTCCGTGACGCCATGGATTACTTCAAGCAAACTTTCACTTGCCCCGCAAACACCAGTGAATGTCACCAATTCCTCATTTACCTACGATGTGCCGGCCATGAGCGTGGTAACGTTTGTGGGACAAGGCAACACGCCGCCAAGCATTGGAGCCGTGCCCAATCAAACGGTCAATGTGGGTGTGACATTGCTGGTGACCAACACAGCCAGCGATTCCGATGTGTCGGCGCAGACGTTGACGTTTGGTCCCGCCAACACCTTCCCGGCCGATGCAACGGTCAATTCCAGCGGACTTTTCAGTTGGCGCCCGCTCGTGAGCCAGGCCAACACGACCAACGTGATTCAAATTCAAGTCACCGATAGCGGCTCGCCACCTTTAAGCGCAACCAACAGCTTTACGGTGGTGGTGAATGCCGTGACCAATCCCATCGTAAATTCCGTGGCGATTTCAGGCGGATTGGTGAATCTGACGGTGAACGGCCCGCAGGGTCCGGATTACACGCTGTTGACCACAACGAATCTCACAACCGGCTGGCAGCCGCTGTTCACAACCAATTCGCCGACTACACCATTCATATTGGTGGACACCAACTCCACCGATGCCGCGCGCTTCTATCGCCTTCAAATCGGGCCGTGAAAATAAATTCACGGACTGGTAATTAGTTGCATAGATTGCCCTGGTCTGCTAGAGAGTTCGGACAAATGACGAACTCCAATCGCGCGTGGATTGTTTCCAACTTCTGCAAACCATGCAATTTCATGAGGGCACGACTATTATTGGCTTTGACCAGCATCGGTTTTTTTGCGCCAGCCTCGCCGCCCAAACCACCGTCAAGGAAAAGGTTGGGATTGTTAAACTATCCGGTGTGGTGGTGCCGCCATATTCCGTCAGCCGGTATCGGCTGGAAATTGATTGAATATCATCGGTCAATCCGGACCGCCTTGCATCCATGACTGCGAAATACGCCATCGGTCTCGATTATGGGACCAATTCAGTCCGCGCGCTCGTTGTGGACACGGCCAACGGACGGGAAGTGGCCACGGCGGTCTGGAATTACGCGCATGGTGACGCCGGTGTGATTTTGTCACGCGACCCGAATCTCGCCCGGCAGCATCCGGCGGATTATCTCAAGGGCGCGGAAATCACCATCAAGCAGGCGCTGGCCGCCGCGAAGAAAACTGTCCGCGGTTTCAAACCGGAACAGGTTGTCGGCATTGGCGTGGACACGACCGGCAGCACGCCATTGCCGGTGGATGCCGATGGACAGCCGCTGGCGTTTGACCAGCGTTTCGCCAAAAATCCGGCAGCGATGGCGTGGCTGTGGAAAGACCACACCGGCGTGGCGGAAGCGGCGGAAATCACCGCGCTGGCAAAAAAAATCCGCCCGCAATATCTTGCCAAATGCGGCGGGACCTATTCCAGTGAATGGTTCTGGAGCAAAATTCTCCATTGCCGGCGGACGGCGCCGAAAGTTTTTGACGCCGCGCATTCCTGGGTTGAGCTGGCGGATTATGTTCCCGCCGCGCTGACTGGCACCGAAGCGCCCGGCAAGCTGACGGCGGGCATTTGCGCCGCCGGCCACAAGGCCATGTTCAACAAAAATTGGGACGGTTACCCGGATGGAAAATTTCTGTCGCAACTTGATTCCCGGCTCGGCGAATTACGCAACCGGCTTTGTCCGCGGGTTCGCGCCATTGATTCCGCCGTGGGCGGTTTGACTGCGGGCTGGGCGGCGAAGACCGGTTTGCCGGCTGAAATTCCGGTTGCCGTCGGCGCGTTCGACGCGCATCTCGGCGCGGTGGGTTGTGGTGTGACGCCCGGCGTGCTCGTGAAAATCATCGGCACCAGCACTTGCGACATTGCCGTCTGGCCGAACACGAAGAAATTGGCGGACGTTCCCGGTTTGTGCGGCATTGTGGACGGCAGCGTGCTGCCGGGATATTTCGGTTTGGAAGCCGGCCAATCCGCCGTCGGCGACATTTTCAACTGGTTCGTCAATTACCTTCAGCCCGGCGGCAAGACCGGCACGCATGAGCAATTGACGGAAGGCGCGGTGCGATTACGGCCCGGCGAATCCGGTCTGCTGGCGCTCGACTGGAACAACGGCAACCGGACGATTCTGGTGGACCAGCGGCTGACCGGTTTGCTCGTCGGCCAGACCCTTTACACGACGCCGGCGGAAATTTACCGCGCGCTCATCGAAGCCACGGCCTTTGGCGCGCTGACCATCATCAACCGGTTCGAGGAATACGGCGTGAAGATTGAGCAGGTGGTGAATTGCGGGGGCATTGCCGAGAAAAATCCGCTGGTGATGCAGATTTACGCGGACGTGACCGGCCGGCCGATGAAGATTTCCCGCTCGGCGCAAACCTGCGCGCTGGGGGCGGCGATTGCCGGCGCGGTGGCGGGCGGGGCGCACCGGGATTTTGCCTCGGCGCAAAAGGCGATGACCGGCTTGAAACCGAAAATTTTCAAGCCGTATCCGGCGGCGCACGCCGTTTACAAAAAACTTTACGCGCTTTACAAACATCTCCACGATGCCTTCGGCACCAAAGAATGGAGCGGGAATCTCCATGAGGTCATGAAGCAACTTTTAGAAGTCCGCAACTGCGCCAGGAAATGAACATGCTCAAATCCGAAATCCGAAGTCCGAACACCGAATGCGCGGCCTGGCTGCCTGGAGTGGTTCGGAATTCAGATTTTACCCCCATATCCATCCTATGCTCGAACAACTGAAAAAAACCGTTTGTCAGGCCAACCTTGATTTGGTGAAGGAAGGTCTGGTGTTGCAGACCTGGGGCAATGCGAGCGGCATTGATCGTGCCCGCGGCCTCTTCGTCATCAAACCGTCCGGCATGCCCTACAACGGCATGAAGCCGGACCACATGATCGTCGTTTCGCTGGAAACCGGCAAAGTGGTTGACGGCTATCTCATGCCCAGCTCCGACACGCCGACGCATCTGGCGCTTTACCGCGCTTTTAAAAACATTGGCGGGATTGTGCATACGCACAGCCTTTACGCCACGGCCTGGGCCCAGGCGGGCAAGGGAATTCCGGCTTACGGCACGACCCAGGCTGATTATTGGTACGGTGACGTGCCTTGCACGCGCTCGTTGACGTCGAAAGAAATCAAGGAGGATTACGAAGCGAACACCGGCCGGGTCATTGTTGATACTTTCAAGAATCTCGATCCGATGCAGCATCCCGCCGTGTTGGTGCCGAGCCATGGGCCGTTCACGTGGGGCAGGGAGGTGAATGAAGCGGTGCATAACGCGACGGTGCTCGAATTTGTTGCGCGGCTGGCGAGCGAAACGCTTCGCATCAATCCGAAAGCCGGGCCGATGCAATCCGTGCTGCTCGACAAGCATTTCCTGCGCAAACACGGCCCGAAAGCATATTACGGACAGAAATAACTGGAGATCCAATATGAAAAAAATCACGCAATGCCTCATGTTAACATCGGCTGGACTTGGCGCCGCCTGTATTGTAGGCTGCTCCCCTATGCCAATACCAACCAACACAATCGGAACCATCAGCCAGGCTCCCTTCGGCAAAACTCCGGACGGCACGCCGGTGGCAATTTACACCCTGCGCAACAGCAAGGGAATGGAAGCGCGCATCATGACCTATGGCGGCATCGTCCAGTCGCTTAAAGTGCCGGACAAGAACGGCAAATTCGACGATGTCGTGCTCGGCTACGACAACGTTGGTGGTTATATTGCGAAGACGCCCTACTTCGGCGCGCTGATCGGTCGCTATGGCAACCGCATCGGCGGCGCCAAATTTACGCTGGAGGGCAAGACTTATACGCTGGCGGCCAACAACGGCCCCAATACGCTGCATGGCGGCATCAAGGGCTTCGACAAGGTCGTCTGGCAGGCCCAGTCATGGATCACCCCCAACGGGCCGGCATTGGAACTGACCTACGTCAGCAAGGACGGCGAGGAAGGCTTCCCCGGCAACCTCAAGGTGAAAGCGATTTATACTCTTACTGGCGACAATGAACTGCAACTGAACTTCACCGCCACGACGGACCAACCCACGGTCTGCAACCTCACGCATCATTCCTACTTCAACCTGCGCGGGCAGGGGAACGGCGATATTCTCGGCCACGAAGTCTATATCAACTCGGACAAAACCACGACGGTAAACAAGGAATTGATCACGACCGGCGAATTTGCGCCCGTGGAAGGCACGCCGTTTGACTTCCGCAAGCCCACCGCCATCGGTGCGCGCATCAACGATCCCAATCCCGTGCTGCAATACGGCCCGGGTTACGACCACAACTGGGTCATCAACAAACCGATGGGCAAACTCGGCCTCCAGGCGCGCGTTTATGAACCCACCACCGGGCGCGTCATGGAAGTGTGGAGCACCGAGCCGGGCCTGCAGTTCTATGCCGGCAATTCCCTCGACGGCACCATCACCGGCAAGGACGGCAAGGTTTATCAGCAGCGCTCCGGCTTCTGCCTGGAACCGCAGCACTATCCGGATTCGCCGAACAAACCGATGTTCCCCACCACGGAGTTGAAGCCCGGTGAGACCTATCAGAACACCATCCTTTACCGGTTCTCCACCCGCTAACCCCTGGCTTTTAAACCAAAACGCGACAACAAACCATGAAACCTCTGACTCCTGTTTTCGCCACCATTGGAGGTTCCACCCTGACCGGCCTTGACTGGCTGGCGATCGCGCTCTACTTCGGCATCCTGTTGTGCGTGGCTTGGTGGGTCATCAAACGGCGCAAGGACACCGCCGCGGATTACTTCCTCGCCGGCCGCAACCTTAGTTGGTGGATCATCGGCGCGTCCATCTTCGCGTCCAACATCGGCTCGGAACACATCGTCGGCCTGGCCGGTTCCGGCGCCAAGGACGGCGTGGCGATGGCGCACTATGAGTTCCATGCCTGGTGCCTGCTGATGCTCGCGTGGGTGTTCGTGCCGTTTTACGCCCGCTCGCTCGTATTCACCATGCCGGAATTTCTGGAGCGCCGCTTCTCCACCGGCTCGCGTTACGTCCTCTCCATCGTTTCGCTGGTCACGTTCATCGTGTCGAAGATCGCCGTGGGCATTTTCGCCGGCGGGGTGGTGTTCAGCACCCTGTTGCCGGAACTGCACATCGGTCCCGTCAACAGTTTCTGGATCGGCTCGGTGCTGGTGATTGTGCTCACCGGCCTTTACACGATGCTTGGCGGCATGCGGGCCGTGGCCTACAACGACGCCGTCCAGGTCACCGTGCTCATCTTTGGCTCCGCTCTGCTGACCATTTACGGGCTGGTCAAGCTGGGCGGCTGGGGCGAACTGAGAAACCTTTGCGGCTCGGACATGTTCAACCTCTGGAAACCGCTCATTCCGGCGGGCGTGGAATCCTCCTGGGCCCCGGTGCTGGTAAAAGGTGACGCCGGGCAGATCGTCAAGGAAGCGTGGTATTTCAATGGCAATTTTCCGTGGCTGGGCATGGCCATCTGCGCGCCGGTCATCGGGCTTTGGTATTGGTGCACCGACCAGTACATCGTCCAGCGCGCCCTCGGCGCGCCCAACGAACAGGTCGCCCGCCGCGGCAGCATTTTTGCCGCCTTCCTGAAATTGTTCCCCGTGTACCTGTTTATCATCCCCGGCCTCATCTGCTTCGCGCTGGCCAAGAGCGGCAAGGTGCCCGGACTGGAACAGATTTATGATCCGGCGACCGGCCATGCCACGGCCGCCGCCCAGGCCGCCTTTCCCCTGATGGTCGAACACCTCCTGCCGCCCGGATTGCGCGGCATCGTTGTGGCCGGATTGCTTTCGGCTTTGATGGGTTCGCTCGCCGGCGTGTTCAACGCCTGTTCAACGCTCTTCACGGTGGACATTTACGAAAAACTGCGGCCCAAGGCGTCGCAACATGAAATCGTCCGCATGGGCCGCATCGCAACGGGAATCATGGTGCTCATCGCCCTGGCGTGGATTCCGGTGGTTCAGGGTGCCACCGGCCTTTACAACTATTTGCAATCCGTCCAGGGCTATCTTGCGCCGCCGATTTTCGTGGTCTTCTTCTTCGGCGTATTCTGGAAACGCCTCAATGCCCAGGGTTGCTTTTGGGCCATGATCGTCGGTTTCATTGTCGGCCTGTTCCGCATGTTGGTGGACACACCGGTGACGCTCGGATTGGTCAAAAGCTATCCGGAAGGCTCATTCCTGTGGGTTGTCAACAACATCAACTTCCAGTATTTCAGCATTCTCATCACCCTCATTTCGGCGGTGGTGATGGTTGTGGTGAGCTATGCCACCAGCCAGCCGGATTACGAGAAAATCAAAAACCTCTCGTTCGGCACGGTCACGGATGAACACCGCGCCCAATCCGCCGCCAGCTGGGGTTGGCAGGAAGTGGCCGCCTCCGCTTTCGTCCTGGCCGTCATCCTGGGCGGTTATCTCTATTTCAGAGGTTAATCGGCACATATTCCAAACGGTGGGGCGGCGCTGCTGCGCGGCCATCATACTTGGCGGCGCGGCAACGCCGCCCTACCCATTGCGCCGATTGTTTCTGGGAATTGATATGAGGTATTGCATTCAACAACCAAGACCGCAAAGACGCGAAGATTGACGCTGCCAAATCTTCGGCGCACACTCAAAACCATGCCCGCCGGGTTCCGCCTTCATCCGTCTTCGCGTTGCTTCGCCGCGACAAGTTGATGCAGTTAAGCCGCGTGAGGCGGAGCCTTTTACGCGGCCTGTCCCGCTTTACCTTCCAACTTCCGCGATGGACAAATCCGGGGTTGTCGGGGATTATCCAAGGCAATCGCCCCTTTGCCTATGAATGAACAAACTTCAGGAGCCGCACCGGTTGAATCAACTTCACAACCCATGCCTTATAAAGACCGCTCGGTCGGCCTGATCATTTTCGGCATACTGACGATTTTGCTGGGTTGTCTGGCCGGACTTTTTTTTCTCGTGATGCTGGCCGGGCAGGCGGCGTCTGCCAGAACCACAGGTGCGTCACCCCCTCTTTCGACCATCCTGCCCATCATATCCATCTATGGAGTTTTGGCAGTGGCGTTGGTATGGCTGGGCATTGGTTCCATCATGGCTCGACGCTGGGCCAGGGCGTTGTTGCTCATTTTTTCCTGGAGCTGGCTCGGCATGGGACTGTTTATTGTGATTTTTATGGCGTTCTTCTTGCCGAAAATACTGGCGAACATCTCTTCCAGCGGAACGACCGACCATCCGGCGATGACTTCGTCAATAATCGTCGGGATGATGGTCGGCATGTTCCTGGTATACGGCGTCCTGTTCGTCATTTTGCCGGCGGTCTGGACGTTTTTCTACAGCAGCCGGCACGTGAAGGCCATGTGCGAAACGCGCGACCCCGCAACGCGTTGGACCGATGCCTGTCCGTTGCCGGTGCTGGGTCTTAGTTTGTGGTTGTTGTTTTCCGTGCCGATGATGCTGATTATGCCGTTGGCCGGTCATTGCGTGATGCCATTTTTTGGCATGTTTCTTACGGGCCTGCCGGGCGCGCTGTTTTGTCTGGCCATTGCTGCTCTCTGGGGCTCTGCCGCCTGGCTGTTGTATAAACTCGATGTGCGGGGATGGTGGCTGGTTTTGATTGCCCTGTGCGTGGGCATGGCGTCCGCCCTGATGACGTTTGCGCACCACGATATGCTGGAAATGTATCGTCTGATGGGTTATCCCGAGGCGCAAATTGAACAGGTGCAAAAAACCGGCTTGCTGATTGGGAACCGCATGTGCTGGCTGATGTCATTTTCCGTGTTGCCATTCCTGGGCTACCTCCTTTTCGTGAAAAAATTTCTTCCCCACGATAGCAAAGGCTGAAGTCCAAAGGCTAAAGGCTTAAGTTTATTTCCGGCTAGAAGAAGGCGCATAAAACCGAAATCAGAACTGATTCTTTACCAGACCGAGGACAACCGGACGCGGATCGAAGTCCGGCTGGAAAATGAAACCGTCTGGCTTACCCCGCAAACCGGTTGAAACTGCCGGTAATCAAAACCGGACGCTGGAATTCACTTTACTCGCCGCTTTTCTGGGGTATCCTCCAAATTCTGAATTTTTCAGAATCAGCACAGATTTATGGCAAAACTTACGGTTCGTGATTTGGATGTCCGCGGCAAACGCGTTTTTGTGCGCGTGGATTATAACGTGCCGCTGGAGGAAAAGGACGGCCAGATGGTCATCACCGATGCCACGCGCATCGTCGAAACGCTGCCGACGCTCAAACTGCTCATCGAAAAAGGCGGCAAGCTCATTTTGGCCGCGCACCTTGGCCGGCCCAAGGGCAAACGCGACGCAACCATGTCGCTGAAACCAGTCGCGGCAAAGTTGTCCGAACTGCTCGGCAAACCGGTCGCATTCGTGGACGATTGCATCGGCGAAAAGGTCGAGCAGGCCGTTGCCGGCATGAAGAACGGCGACGTGGTGCTGCTCGAAAACGTCCGCTATTACAACGAGGAGGAGAAAAATGACCCGGCGTTTGCTGAAAAACTGGCGAAGGTCGCCGACGTTTATGTGAACGACGCGTTCGGCTCGGCGCATCGCGCGCATGCCTCGACGGAAGGTGTGGCCCGCGTGATCGCCAAACGCGGTGGCAAATGCGCCGCGGGTTTGCTGATGGAGCGCGAATTGAAATTTCTCGGCGATGAACTGGAAAAACCGGCGCGGCCATTCGTCGTCATTCTGGGCGGCGCAAAGGTTTCCGACAAAATCAAGGTGATTGACCGGCTGCTGGAAAAGGCGGACACGATTTTGATTGGCGGCGCGATGGCTTACACGTTCCGGCTGGCGCAGGGTTACCAGACCGGCAAATCGCTGGTTGAACCGGATGCGGCCAATATCGCCAAGTCGGCCCTCGAAAAAGCCAGGGCCAGGAAAGTTAAATTCCTTTTGCCGGTGGACGATGTGGTGGCCGTGCCAGTGAAGACCGACAAGCTCGATAAAAAGGGCAAGCCAATCATCGAATGGCAGAATCCGCGCACGAGTTCGGACATGAATTGTCCGGCGGATGCGGCAGGGCTGGACATCGGTCCCGCCACGGTGTTCGCGTATGCGGCCGAGATCATCAACGCGAAGACGATTTTATGGAACGGCCCCATGGGTTTGTTCGAGAATAGACAATTTGCCGCCGGCACGAATGCGATTGCCCAGGCCGTGGTTGACGCGACGCAAAAGAACGGCGCAAAGAGCATCATCGGTGGCGGCGACAGCGTGAAGGCGCTCAACAAGGCCAAACTGGGCGACAAGGTGACGTTCATGAGCACCGGCGGCGGCGCGAGTTTGGAATTTTTGGAAGGCGCGGTCCTGCCCGGCGTCGCGGCGCTGAGCGACCAGGGTGGCTGTTGCTGCTGTTCGCACTGAGCGCGTGTTCGAGGACGAGGATGATTTTTAAGACATGAACAAAGAACGCAAATTGATCATCGCCGGCAACTGGAAGATGAATAAAACGGCGGCCGAGGCGCTGGCGTTGGTCGGCAATCTTAAGCTGGAACTGGCCAATATCAGGGAAGTGGACATCGTCATCTGCCCGCCATTCACGGCGCTGGAACCGGTGTCGAAGGTCATCCTGGACTCGAACCTCCGGCTCGGCGCGCAAAACATGAGCGAGCAGAATTTCGGCGCGTTCACCGGCGAGATTTGCGCCGGAATGCTCAAGGAATTTTCCGTGCGCTATGTCATTCTCGGCCATTCCGAGCGGCGCCAGTATCAAAAGGAATCCAACGCGCTCATTGCCCGAAAAGCGGCGGCGGCCCATGGCGCCTCGCTCAAACCCATCGTCTGTGTTGGGGAAACGCTCGCCGAGCGCGAGGAAGGACAGACGGAAAAGGTTTTGGAGACACAGGTGCGCGGCAGCCTCGCCGGGTTGACGAAAGAACAAATGGTTGAGACCATCATTGCTTACGAACCGGTTTGGGCCATCGGCACGGGCAAAACGGCGACCACGCAGCAGGCACAGGACGCGCACGCCTTCATTCGTTCGCTGCTGGTGAAGATTTTTGACGAAGCCGTCGCCAAAAAAGTCCGCATTCAATACGGCGGCAGTGTGAAGCCGGCGAACGCACGCGAGTTGATGGGCCAGCCGGACGTGGACGGCGCGCTGGTCGGCGGCGCGTCGCTCGAAGTGCGAAGTTTTGCTGACATTATCAAGAATTCAATATAGGAATTGATTATGAGTTTTATCGTTGGGATTTTGACATTTTTTCTGGTTGTCAATTGTGCGTTGTTGATTCTGCTGATTTTGATTCAACTGCCCAAAAAAGACGCCGGCGCCGGCATGGCGTTTGGCGGGGCGGCGGCGGACGCGTTGTTTGGCGCGGGTTCAGGCAATGTGCTGACCAAGGTTACGAAGTGGGCCACGGTGGTTTTCTTCGGGTTGGCGTTGGTTCTCGGCTATTTGCAAAACCAGGTGCATAACCAGGGCAACGTGTTGGAGTTTGAAAAACAGGTGCAACAAAAACAAATGCAAATGCCGATTTCCGCGCCCCGGCCGGTGACGCCACCCGTTTCCCAACCGGCGGCTGCGCCCACAAACAATTTGCTGTCATTGCCTCTGTCTGCGCCAAACAATGCTCCGGTCGCGCCAACCAATACTCCGGCGGCGCCAACGCAATCGAAATAACGCGATGGCCATTTCCCAACGCGCCCGGCGGATTTTTTCGCGGGCGCGTTTTTGTTTCGGGACGGGCCGTATTTTTTTCCTTTGCGGCGTCATTTTGCTCTCCGGCTGCGTTCGCCCCGAGCCGCCAGCCGACGTCACCATCATCAACGGCGGCGAACCCGAATCGCTTGATCCGGCCATCGTTACCGGCCAGGTCGAAATACGCGCCGTGCGGGGTTTGTTTGAGGGATTGACGCGGCTTGACCCGAAAACCGCCCGGCCCATCCCCGGTCTGGCGGAGAATTGGGAAATATCACCCGATGGCCGCATTTACACATTTCATCTGCGCACCAATCTGATCTGGTCCACCGGCGAACCGATTACCGCCGGCGACGTGGTTTATTCGTGGATTCGGGCGCTCGATCCGGCAACTGCGTCCAGCTATGCCGGGCAGTTGTTCTGTTTGAAGAACGCTAAGGATTTTAACGCAGGCAAAATCAAGGATGTCTCACTCGTGGGCATTCAGGCGTTGGATAAATCCACCGTGCGGATTGATTTGAATCAGCCCACGGCTTTTTTCCCCGATGTCTGCGCCTTGCCGGTGGCCAGCGTGGTGCCGCAGCCGACGATTGAAAAGCAGGGTGACCGCTGGCTGATGGCAAAGCCGCTGCCGGTCAGCGGGCCTTATCAACTGGTCTATTGGCGGTTGAATGACAAAATCCGGCTGCAAAAAAACCCGCGCTATTGGGATGCGACCAATACCCGGTCGGAAATCATTGACCTGCTGCCGGTCGGTTCGCCCAACACGGCGCTGAATCTTTATGAATGCGGCCAGGCGGACATTGTATGGGACAAAGACCTTGTTCCCGGACAATTGCTGGACGTGCTCATCCGGCGTCCGGATTTTCATGCCTTCAACTACCTGGGCGATTATTTCATCCGTTTCAACGTGACCCGGAAACCATTCGATGACCCGCGCGTCCGCCAGGCACTGGCGCTGGCAATTGACAAGGAACGCATTGTCAAAAAAATCACCCGGGCGGGAGAACAACCCGCGTCACACCTCGTGCCGGATGGCACCATCAATTACTCGTCGCCGGAAGGGCTGGGCTACAATCCGGCGCGGGCGAGAAAATTATTGGCGGAGGCCGGTTATCCTGACGGTCGGGGGTTTCCCCGCTTTGAATATGTGTTCAGCGCTTCGGCCAGCGGGGGAGACAAAATTCATGAAAATATTGCCATTGAGCTGCAACAAATGTGGCATGACGAACTCGGCCTGCAAATGGATTTGCGCCCACTGGAGGCGAAAATCTTTTATACCGCGCAAGCCCATCTGGACTTTGACCTCTCGCGCTCCAGTTGGACCGGCGATTATGATGACGCGAACACATTTCTGGGAATATTCACCAGCGACGACGGCAACAACCGCACCGGCTGGAAGAATGCCCGATATGACGCGCTCATCCGCGAAGCCAACGAGCAGACCGACATGAAGGCGCGCGAAAAACTTTTTCAACAGGCGGAAACCATTCTCGTGCGTGACGAACTGCCCATCATCCCGCTCTATTTTTACGTCGGCATCAATTATTTCGACACGAACAAGATCCAAGGCATCTACCCGAACATTCTCGACAACCATCCGTTGCAATCCATCCACAAGATAAAATCAGGAGCGCCGGCTTCCAGCACGGCGCGTTACTCGAAAACTATGACCCAATGTGCCGTGCCCGAGGCCGGCACTCCAATTACTCGACCCTCGACCCTCGACTAGCGCATGTATTTCATCCGACGCCTTCTTTTCGCCATTCCGCTGCTGCTGGTCATCAGCGCGCTGGCGTTTGCTTTGGTGCATCTTGCGCCCAGCGGGCCGTTCGACCGCGAACGCGCGCCCGCATCGCCGGAAATCGAGCGCGCTCTGAAAGCGAAATATCATCTCGATGACCCGGTCTGGAAACAGTACTTCCGCTACCTGGGCGATCTGGCGCACGGCGATTTCGGCGTCTCGCTTAAATACCGCAACCACACGGTCAATGACATCATCGCGCAGGGACTGCCGGTTTCCCTGCTGCTGGGCGCGCTGGCCTTCGGCTTTGCGATGGGCGTCGGGTTGCCCGTCGGCTTTTTCACCGCGGCCCGGCGCGGGCACTGGCCGGATTATGTCGGCAGTTTTTTTGCCGTGCTGGTCGTGTGCGTGCCTGGTTTCGTCATCGCGCCGCTGCTGATTCTGACATTTGCCATCAAATTAAAATGGCTGCCGGTCGGCCTCTGGGAAACCCCGTGGCACATGATTTTGCCGCCCATCGCCCTCGGCCTGTTCTTTGCCGGCAAGGTCGCCCGGTTGATGCGCGAAGGAATGTTAAACGCCATGCAATCCGAATTCGTCACCGCCGCCCGCGCCAAGGGACTGGGTGAAAACCGGCTGTTGCTCCGGCACGTCTTCCGCATCGCTGTGCTGCCCGTCGTTTCCTATTCCGGTCCGATGCTGGCCGACCTGCTGACCGGCTCGTTTGTCATCGAGAACATTTTCCAGATTCCCGGAATTGGCGTTTTTCTGGTCAACAGCTCGCTGAACCGCGATTACACCGTCGTTGTCGGCCTTTCGCTGCTCTACGCGGCGCTGCTCATCGGGTTGAATCTGATGGTGGATTTCGCCTACACCCTCCTCGACCCGCGCGTGAAATATGAATGATTCAGACGAAAGTCAAAAGCCGAGGGCTGAAGGTAGCCAGATGCATCGTGACGCTGCCCCTATTTTCTCCCTCTCCTCCACCAAAGGAGGAGAGGGCCGGGGTGAGGAGGCACAAGGTTTTCCGGCTCAAATCCCCTCACCCCAGCCCTCTCCCCGCACGGGCGGGGAGAGGGTGCCGGGGGCGTCAAGATGCGCACAGGGCAAACTGACGCCCGGCCTGCGCGCGTGGCAGCGGTTCCGGCGGAACCGCCCCGCCGTTATCAGTGCGTGGTACCTGGTTTTCCTGCTGCTCGCCATTATCGCGTGGCCGATCATCCTAAAAATATCCGGCGGAACCTTTGCTCAAATCCACAATCCCGACCAGCTTTCCGACGCGGCCTTTGCGCCGCCGGGCGCCCAATACTGGTTCGGCACGGACGTCCACGGACGCGACGTTTTTTCCCGCATTTTGTTTGGCGCGCAAATTTCGCTGCTCGTCGGCATCGTCGGCGCCGGCGTGAGCCTCGTCATCGGCGTGCTGTGGGGCGCCATCGCCGGTTACGTGGGCGGGCGCGTGGACAGCGTTCTGATGCGCATCGTGGATGTGCTTTATTCACTGCCGACGGTTATTTTCGTCATCGTGCTTATCACCACCTTTGGCGAAATGCTCAAGCAATCGCATTTCATCAGCAGTTCGCCAGCGCTGGCGGGGGCGTTACGCGTGATGCTTTTGTTCGTCGGACTCGGCGCGGTGTCGTGGCTGACCATGGCGCGCATCGTGCGCGGGCAGGTGCTGTCGTTGCGGACGCGGGCGTTTGTGGAAGCGAGCCGCGCGCTGGGCGGCGGGCCGGTGCGGATCCTGGCGCGGCACATCATCCCGAACGTTTTTGGCGTCGTCATCACCTATCTGGCGCTCACCGTGCCGGCCATCATCCTGTATGAATCGTTTTTAAGTTATCTCGGCTTGGGGGTGCAGCCGCCGATGGCGAGCTGGGGCACGCTCATCGCGGAAGGCGTCAGCCAGATCAATCCCATCCGGATTTACTGGTGGTTGATTGCCTTTCCTGGCGGTGTGCTGGTGACGACGTTGCTGGCGCTGAACTTTCTCGGCGACGGCCTGCGCGACGCGTGGGATGTAAAAGGTAAATAGGTAGGGCGCGTCACTCCGTGCGCGCCGGGTTATTTTGTCTCGTCGTCGGCGTGCAGAGGACTGCCCGCCCTACCGGACAAATAATCCCGGATCCGCCATTTCAAAAATGCCGAGCAATGTTGTGGCGTGGCCTTGTTGCGTGTCGGCCAATAAGCGTTGAAATCTTTCTCCAGTTTTCGCAGTTCGCGGATGCCCGTCCGGGCCAGGCGTTTCGCCTCGGAATTATTTTCCGCCGCCAGCGCCTGCTGCCACAGCATAAACCGGCATGATTCCGCGGCCATGCACGCGGCCAAGTCCAGTTCCTGCAATAAAACATTTCCAGCTTTGCTTGAAGGTTTTGCCCGGCGAAGCCCAGCTCGTTGTATTTCAATTTCCTTCATCGCGGCGCGAATGTTTTTACCGGAAATCCACGCGTGATGTTTCCATCCGTACCGGCAAAACAATTCGTGCTGTTCCGGCGGTGGAACGGCGATGGCGGTTCCCAGCGGCGTTTCGTTGGGAACGGTGAAGTTCAACTTCCGATGTGCCTGACCGAGCGCCAACGCCGCTTTGGCCGCGTTGCCGCTCGGATCCTTGAAAACATCGCGGCTCAAAACTGGAACCAATTTCGCCTCGTCAAAGGTTTTGGCGCACCAGCCCAGCGACGCGCCGGCAAGGTAGGGGAGATAACTGACGGCGAGCGGTTGCGGATGGCCGCCGTCGCCCCAATCGGTGATGAGATAACCCATGGCACCGTGCTCGTGTCCGGCTTGGGCGGCGGCACGCAGGTTGGCCAGGGCGTTATCATGCCGGCCAATCAGTGTCTGCCAGGTTGAAGTGCCGGGGCAGACGTAAAATGGCATTTTTGCCTTCGCAAACAGCGCGGCCTCGCGGTCAAACGGATGGTCCGCTTCATAACCCCAGTTCAAAGCAATGACATCGCGTGGCAGTTCTTTGATGAGCTTTGGATATTTCAAGATGATGTCGCCCCAAAACATCATCCGTTTGCCGCGGGCGGAAACCTCCCGATGAATCTGTTTGAGGAAATCCAGGTAAACCCGGCCCTGGCCTTTTGCCACGCAAAGTTTTTTGCTTTGGCCGTGGCCCAAGTCCCACGTTTCGTCGCAACCGACGTTGAAAAAACGGCTCGAAAAGTTCGGCAGCAATTCATCGTAAAGCTCGCGCAGGAAGGGCAGGGTGCCGGGATGATCCGGCGCGAGTGTCGAAGGACGGCGGACAAATTCGCCGCTGTAGTCGGGGTAAGGTCCGGAGACCTCGGCCAGTTTTTTAAGCCGGGGATGCTCCAAAAAATACCGCAAGTGGCCGAAGGAATTCTGATTGGGCACGAGGTCAATGCCCAGTTGCTGGCAGCGCGCGTCGAGCTGGCGGATTTCCTCACCGGTCAGCGCGCCCCAGCCTTGCCAGACGGACGGGTATTTTTGATAGGCGAACGTGTGCTCGGTATAGAGTTGAAATTCGTTGATCTTGAAATCGGCAAGGTGCCCGACCAGTTCGAGCAGGGTTTCGAGCTTGGGCACGCGACCCCGCGAGATGTCCAGCATCACGCCGCGCCGCGCAAAATCCGGCCAGTCGCGGATTTTCAGGCACGGCAAACGCCGGCCGTATTGGCGCAGCAATTGTCGTATTGTCGCCATGGCAACCCCCAGACCGCTGGCTTCGCGGAATTCAATCCTTACGCCTTTGCGATCAATCGTAATTGCGTAGCCTTCGGGATGGTCGGGTGCGGAGTTGCTGCAGATGACGGTGAATGTTGGGAGCGCAGGCTGCCGGGCCAGCGTGAGCGTGCCGGGAAGCAGCTTCAACGAACGAGGGCAGGGGAGTAAGACGGGCGGTTGCACAACCTTAATACCGCTTACTTTTGCGCCGGAATCATGCCGCTTTTTCGCGCGTAATTGAACAAGCCGCCGGCGTCCACGACCGGGCGGACGTCGCCGAGCGGTTTGAATTTAAAAACCTTCCCGGTCGCCTTGACGGTGACCGTGGCCGCGTCGAGATCAACGGTGACCCCGTCGCCATTTTTCAGCGTATCGCAAAGGCGTTCGGTGATTTCACAGGGATAAAGCTCGCCGGTGGCGACGGAGTTGCGGAAGAAAATGCGCGCAAAACTCTCGGCCAGCACGATTTTGCAGCCGGCTGAACCCAGCGCGATGGGGGCGTGTTCGCGCGAACTGCCGCAGCCGAAATTTTTCCCGGCCACGACAATCGGATATTGGCTGTCAAGCTGGCCGCTTTTGACGAACCGCTCCGGATAGAGCGACTCGGGCAGGCCGCAAAGCGCAAAGCTGCCGAGTTTTTCGTATTCGTCGGGAATCGTTGGCACCAGCGTCAAATACTGCGCGGGAATGATCTGGTCGGTGTCAATGTTGTCGCGCACCACATAAACCGGCCCGGTAAAAACGGATTGCATGACGGGAATGTGCGCTGAAAGAACGCAATTTTCAATCAGATTTCGCCGGTCGGCTTGGGCGGCAGAATGGCGGGTTGTCCCCGTTTCCATAACGTAATCACCACAAATGCGGTTATCGTTTGGAACGGAAGATTACAACGAGGATAACCAGAAGCCAAAGAAGGATGGCAATGATCAGCCACTGCTTTTGCCTGTTTTTTTCATGCCGTGAAAGTTTTTTCCGCCGGTGCTTCACCGGTTGATGGGATGGCTGATTTTGTCCAATCATGTCCCGGCCATTTGCCGTTTGGATGTTTGCCGGAAGAACGGGCTTGGGATCTTGTTGAGGTTCGGCGACATTCGACGTCAGCTTTCGCGGGGCAGGCGGAAGAGAACCAAAATCCTTTCTTTTGACGGGATGCGCGTACCCGACCGGCAAAGCCATCTCCCACAAAGAACGTTGCCAGATATCTTCAACGGTGGCCCTATGCTCATCAATGCGATCGGGCGGGACGGCATCAACCAAAGTCGAGAGGGTCAGTGTCATTGACCAGAACCGATGCAAACATTTGTGATTGCGATTAAACTTAACAAACGGGCTTTCCACATTGTGACGCCGGACTCCCATGGGCTGCAGGGTGGACGCCTCGACCACAATGGTATGAACGATGTTACACGGATAAGGCAGTGAAAAAGGTGTTCGGCGGGCGCCCTGTTCGGGCATTTGCAGAGTATGCACCACCAGATTGTTGGGAAAGCGAAACCGGCACATCCCGGGTTTTTGATGTGCGGACAGGAAGCCATTGATTTCGAAAACTTCTGCCAGAATAAATTCGTTTGCCGCACGGTCGTCACGGTATTCAAGGGCGCCAATCCTCTTTGCGCTGGTGAACCGGTTGGTGCAGAGTTGCAGCCTTTCCCAAGCCACGCCCTCCACTCCCGATTTTTCAAATTGTTGACGCAGGGCTTCGGCATGACTGCCTTTGGTATGCAACACCACGGATAAAAATGACGGGGCTGCCGTTGTGTCCAGCAGGAGAGTCTCCTTCAATTCATACCGGCTGGCCTGAACCGGAGCGCGTGGGGATTCAATCAACCGGGTGGCCGCCGGGTCCACCGGCAGGCCGGCGCCATAATCAGGGATGAATCGGTTTAATGCGCCACCACCCTGTTGTTTCATCGTGGCATCCACCCAGCGGGTTTCACCATGCACTTCGTATTCGACGACAACGTGGTTGAACAAACCATCCATGGGCAGCATGGCCGCCAGGGATTTTCGCAATTGGGTGTTCACCAATATCGGACGCGCGGATATTCCCAACCGTTTGAGCAGATGGACCAGCAGGAAGGAAAGGTCTTTGCAATCGCCATATCGCTGGCGGGCCACAATTCCCGGGGCTGTGGGCACCTGGCCGCCCGACTCGATATTGACGCTCAAATAACGGTATTCGTCCTGGACCAGTTGAATCGCCTTTTCGACCCGGAGCAAAACATCCGGTTCCTGGTCAGTGATTTCTTTCACGATTTCTGCCAGGACCGTCTCATCGCTTTCTTCTTTCCAGGCTTTGGCAATCGCCACCGCAACGGTCCCCCAATCCGGACAATCCGATATCTGAATCCAGGGACAGGATATGTACCAATCCGGAGTATTTGACTCCGGCCCGGGTCCTTCATAATTCTCGCCGGTCCAGACCCACACGACATTGCCGTTTTCACGGTTCTCGATTGGTTTCAAATCCGCGGAAGTTGATTTCCATTTCATCGGACGGGACTCGTTAAACCGCAGGGAAAAGTGAAATTTCCCGACCGGAATTCCCGGCGGCAAAGTAAAGAAGGCGGCACAATTCCCGGGGAGCAGCCGGGGCCGGGTCTCAATCGTGTAGCAGGATTCGATGATGTCACCGGGGCGAACATCCTCCAGCAATAACAGCAATGTGCACCAGCCGTGGATGACGAATCTTTCCAGACCTTCTTCCCGCTGCAGCAGACGGATTTTCCCCAGATCGGTATGATCAAATTCCTGATCGCCCCGGCGGATTTTTATCCAATGCAATGTCACCCGTTGAGTGCGCGGCTCAAATTGAAGCTGCCATTGAGATTGGTGTTGCACCGCCTGCCGGGTCTCCAACCGCATCGCCAGGTGATAATGAGTCTGACGGTTTTCGGCATGGATTTGCCGGCCGACGAACAGATGGGTGACCTGACTCGCTTCGTTCGCCTTGAAATTGACATCAAAGGGGCAGGAAACCACCCAGGCGGGAACCGGTCCAATGCTTATGCGCTTCCTTGCGTCAACCAATACATCAGCGCTCGTGAAAGGATTGGCGTCATCGGGCATTACCATTTTTTACGGATAACTGACCGGGATTTCAAACTAAAAACCCCGGCAGGGGTGCTCTAAAGTCCGATGCAAGTGTTTGAAAGAAAGGGGCGAGAAAGACCGAAGCCGGATCGTCCTCGTCGTCGTCATCGTTCTCGTAATCGCTTTTCTCTGGGCTTGTTTCGAGGACGAGGACGAGAACGAGAACGAAATCAGTCAGAAAGTTCCCGTCCGCACCAAGGACATTTCTCATCAATCCAACCACTTATGCGAATGTACAGAACATCCCTGACCCCGCTCGCATCCTGACCGGGCGCATCTAGGCACCACCACCAAGACACGAGGCCGCCCCGACTGTGGAACGCCGGATTCATCCGGCAGTGCAACCGGCGCGCGTGTTACTGCCGGATAAATCCGGCGTTCCGGTGGTGGTGTCGAGGTGCGCCCGCCTCAGGCAACGTCCGGGCTTCCGCCTTGCCGCTGGCCGTTGAACTTCTATAATCCGCCAGTGCTCGATATTAAATTAATTCGCGACCAGCCGGATTTTGTCCGCCAGCGTCTCGCCACGCGCGGGGCAGGGGATGAAGCTTTGGTTGACGGAATTCTTCATGCTGACGAACTGCGGCGTAAAACGCTCGCTCATGTTGAAAACCTTAAAGCAGAACGCAATAAAATATCCAAAGAAATTGGCGCTTTAATGGGGCAGAAAAAAATCGCCGAGGCGGAAGCGAAGAAAAAAGAAGCGGGCGATTTTGGAAAAAGAATCGCAGAACTAGACAAACTGGTGGTGACATCAGAAACAACACGGAATGAGTTGATGCTGCGTCTGCCGAATCTGCCGCATGAATCGGTGAAGATCGGCAAAACGGCGGCGGACAATCCGGTCGTGCGGGTTCATGGCGGGAAGCCCGCCTTCGCCTTCAAACCGAAATCGCACGTCGAACTTTGCGAGTCGCTCAAGCTGGTGGATTTTGCGCGGGCAACAAAACTTTCCGGCAGCGGCTTTCTGCTCTACACGAACCAGGGCGCGCGGCTGGAGCGGGCGTTGATTCAAATGCTGCTCGATTTGCACACTCACGAACACGGTTACACGGAAGTTTCGCCGCCGTTCGTGGTTGGACCGCAATGTCTCGAAGGCGTCGGTCAATTCCCCAAATTCAAGGACCAGTATTACGGCGTGGTTGAGGGCGACAAGACGGCGGAGCTGGGGAAATTATATCTGGTTCCAACCGCCGAGACGCCCGTGGCGAACATTCATCGCGAGGAAATTCTCAAGGAAAGCCAGTTGCCGGTTTATTATTGCGCCTACACGCCGTGTTTTCGCGGCGAGGCGGGCGCGGCGGGCGTCGGCACGCGCGGCATGATTCGCGTGCATCAGTTCGACAAGGTGGAATTGATCAAGATCGTGAAGCCGGAGCACGGCTACGATGAGTTGGAGAAAATGGTGGCGAACGCGGAGCGCGTGCTCCAATTGCTGGGCCTGCATTATCGCGTGGTGCTGTTGTGCACGGGCGACATGGGCTTTGCGAGCGCGAAGACCTACGACCTCGAGGTGTGGGCGCCGGGGCAGGGGAGTTATCTCGAAGTGTCGAGCTGCTCGAATTGCGAGGATTTCCAGGCGCGCCGGATGAATCTGCGGTTTAAAACGGAAGCGGGCGAAAATAAATTCCCGCACCTCCTCAACGGCAGCGGCACGGCGCTGGCGCGATTGTTTGTCGCGCTGGTTGAAACGCACCAGCAGGCGGACGGCAGCGTCCAGATTCCCCAAGCGCTGCAACCTTACTTCAAAGCCGACCGGATTGGCGCGTGATGAGCTCTTTTTTTATTTACGATTTGCGATTTACGATTGACGCGATGTTTGGCGCGCGCGGCGTAAATTGTAAATCGTGAATCGTAAATGAATGAAAATTCTTCTGGCCAGCAGCGAAGTCCACCCGTATTCCAAAACCGGCGGGCTGGCGGACATGGTGGGCGCGCTGGGCAAGGCACTGGCGCGCGCGGGCCATGAAGCGGACATCGTCACGCCGCTGTACCAGGGCATCCACGAGCGGTTTCCGGCCCTGCGCCGCGTGGACTGGCAATTCAATCTGCCGTTGGGCGCGCAGCCGGTCCAGGCCGAATTGTGGTTGCTGGAAGTTGAAAAAGGACTGACGATTTATTTCGTTGACCAGCCGGAATTTTATCAGCGCGCCGGCATTTACCTGGAGAACCACGTCGGTTACCCGGACAATGCTGAACGGTTCATTTTCTTTTCCAAGTGCGTCGTGAATCTGGCGCGTTATCTGCCGTGGCGGCCGGACGTAGTCCACGTCAACGACTGGCAGACCGGGCTGGTGCCGGCATTGGTGCTGCACCAGCGGCGCGGGGCAGGGTGGGGGAATCCGCCGCCGGTGTGCCTGACGATTCACAATCTCGCTTATCAGGGAACTTTCCCGGCCGCCGCATTCGCGCTGACCAATCTGCCACCGGAATTTTTCACCATTGAAGGCGCGGAATTTTACAAACAATTGAACTGCCTCAAGGCCGGCATCGCGTTTGCCGATGTGATTACGACGGTGAGTCCGCGTTACGCGCGCGAAATCACGACGGAGGAATTCGGGTGCGGGCTGGATGGATTATTGCGCCGGCGGCAGGAACGGCTTTTCGGAATTCTCAACGGCGTGGATGACGAGGAATGGAACACCCGGCACGATCCGTTCCTCAAACATCCCTATTCCGCGGCGCGGCTGGCGGGCAAGCGGAAGAACAAGATTGAATTGCAAAAGGAAATGGGTTTGCCGGTGGCGGCGGACGCCCCGCTGTTCGGCACCATCACCCGGCTCGCGGAACAAAAGGGCGTGGACATCCAATTGGGCGCGCTCGAAGAAATGTTGAGCGCAGACATCCAGTTCGTTTTGCTCGGCAGCGGCTCGCCGGCTTTTGAGCGCGGCTATCGCTTGCTGTCCCGCCGTTTTCCGTCCCAGGTGGCCGTTCGCATCGGCTACGACGAAGGCTTGTCGCACCGGATCGAAGCCGGGTGCGATTTTTACATCATGCCGTCACGTTTCGAGCCGAGTGGCCTGAACCAGATGTATGGGCTTCGTTACGGCACGATTCCCATCGTCCGCGCCGTTGGCGGTCTGGATGACAGCGTGATTGATCTTTCGCAGGATGCGGCGCGCGCCAACGGAATCAAATTTCGCGAATACTCCGCCCGCGCCCTGGCCAAGGCGGTTCGGAAAGCCCTGGCGCTTTACCAGCAACCCGGTTTGTTGCGGCGTTATCGCCAAAACGCCATGAAGGCGGATTTTTCCTGGAGCCAAACCGTTGGTGAGTACCTGAAGATTTACCAGACGGCTGAACAAATCAGCTCTGGACAAGATTTGCGAACCGCTGGGCGCGGTCCTTGACGACGGCGCTCGGATGATCCACCACCCACGGCGCGTTCCACAGGACGTAGAATTCAAAGTCCGTTGGCTGGCGCTTGTGGATGCGTTGAAATCTGTCCAGCCGGGGAATCATGGTTTTTTGTGCGGCGGTCAGCGCCTGCTGCGGATTGTGCGGATTTCCGCCCGGCCAAAGCTCGGGCCGGATTTGGAAGCGGGAAATTTCCCCGACCGACCCGATGGCGTGATCGTTGTTGCCGCTTTCAATCATGGAAAGCGCTTCCCAGCGATCCATGGCGAAAGCAGGCATCGCCAGCCCAAGGCCGGCGAGAACCAACATGATGGTTAGACGAACTTTCATTGTCGTTTAATAAAGCGGATGGCTTGCGTGCCGTCAACTGGATTGTATATGAATTAAATATAACAAACATTGTGCAACTATAATTGTAGAAGGCAAAGGGTGTCGGGATCAATTTTAAGTCGTTGAAATTCAGCAAAGTGAAACTTCCTTCATGTTTTTTATGCGTTCTACAAGTAAAACTGAAAGGTTAAATTTAAAGGCGAAAGTGTCTCAAACCAAGACAATGAAGGAATGACAAAAAACCCGATTAGAGGGGTAGCGAAAGGCCAAAGGCCACCACACAGAATGATTCAAACCTACCAAGCGCGAACCCGGCAAGCCCAAATTCACAAGGAGACTTTCCCCCACCCCGCTTCGCAGTTACTATGTTGTAACACACAAGAAGCAAACACTCCTGCCCCCACTTCGCAGTTAGTTAAACTAAAAGGTGTATCAAGTTCCTAGTTTTGTCTCCCAAACCACCAACACAAGCCAAAAACAATGGTGCCAATTAAGCCATAAAATCGAAGCCACTTGCTTTTGACACCTAAATTAATTGGCGGCCACAAGATGATAAACGCAGAAATAACCATCATGATACGGAAAAGCACTATCTCGGCTGTAATCCTGATGCGCTGCACTAACCAATATTTTTCAATATCACCCCTATCTCCTTTATCAACAATATTATTACCAGCGGTTTGGGTTACATTGGTTTGGGGTATATTGAGTTTTAAAACTTGAGCGACTTGCGGAATACGATACCAAGGCGAAAAGGTCACTGTATCCAGCGTGGCACCAATAAGCCAAGCGATCAAAACGATGCACATCGCCAGAAAGAGAGAATATTCTTTTTTTAGCGCAACGTGGGCACGGATAACCAAATGGTTCCAATAAAGTCCGATAACAATAATTCCAGGAATCAGCCGACAGATGGCATCATGAAAGAAAAACCATATAAGCGTATTCATGCTTCATTTGCAAATTACTTTTGGAGTAGACACGTGTCAACTTTCCAATGTTACTATCACCGCTCCTCGCTTGCGGCGAACGTGGTTCATTGCTCCGAGGGGCGGCTCTGCAAACGTCCTTCATCCATTCATATTGCGGATGTTCCGCCAGGAATTTCTGAGAATCAAAAGCCATGCCGCAGGCCGATCCCCACCGCGCCGCAAAACTCATCTGCCTGGCCATCTTTGTATCTGCGACCTTTGCATCACCTGTGCCCCAAGGCCCATTCGGTTCCGTAGGCCATTGCTGAATGGGTTTACTCTCCAGTTCACGGGAGCGTCTTGTTCGGCATTCTATTTCTTCCTCAGTGCATCAAGCCTTGTCTTTGCTTGCGGAGCCGTCCGGAGAATTTCGTTCAGCATGGAACAGGGGTAATCAGAACAGTCCGCGCATGTGCTAATGGATTTCTTGGTTGCGCATTTCCTGACTTCACACAGTTGATCGCAATAGTATGTCTTCACACCCGCCGATTGACATCCTGTGCAGTTGATGTGTTCCGGTTTGATGGGGGCATTGTATAACCTTGCCCATTCCTCAGCGACTTTGATGCGGAGGGCGTCGTCGTTGTTCTGCGTGGCAATGAAGGCCTCGCATTGCTCACAGTCCAGTCCACAGTAGCCAATCATCATGTCTCCTTCTGCCTGGTGTCCGTTGGTTCCAGGGCGGTGTTAGCTTCCGTGAATCACTCATCGTCCTTCGTAAACATCCAACCTGAAATCTTCCGGCTCGCGACAATAAGAATGATACCGAACAGCACTTGAACACCAGCACCCATCGCATAACCAAGAGCCATCTCAGCGGCGTCAGTCTTCGTCAGGCCGAAAGACGATAAAGCCATGACTATGCCTCTGACGCAACCGGGAATGCCAGAAATGCAAACAGAAAGTCCCAGCATCTTGATAAGCACATTTGCAAGTTGTTTTGATTTCATAACCGTGCGTTCGGAAACTTAACGTCCAAGCTCAGCCACAGCCACCGGAGCCTGACTCCCGCTTGGAATAATGGCAATCAAATTTCATTTGTTGGTCGAAACGGAAGGGGCGGTGGCTGTTGGCTGCAGCGAGAGGCTGTGTGAAAAGTGGGACATGATTTGAAACATTTACGCCGGAAGGTGGTCTGATACAAGCATGAATCATCAACGTGGACTGGACCGCTCCCAAACCCTGATGTTCCCCGAACGG